>JAZSFR010000015.1:0-17389 GCA_045532335.1 Paludibacteraceae bacterium | reverse complement strand
AGGTAGTGCATATTCTAAAGATATTGCTAACCGCGTTCTAAATCAAGCATACACAGAAGCATTGAAAGATATTGATTGGGATCGTATTGCTTTCTTCTTACACCGTGCAAGTTCTCCTAAACAAGAGCCAAACAAGCAAGTAACTGGAGAAGGTAATACCGCATTAGAGCATTTGACTATTCACTGGGATGTAAATTCTCGTCCACAAGGTGCAGACATTTTCTGGCGCGTTATTTCTTCTACTCCAGAGGTTAAGAACCAAAACTACAAGTATTTGCAAACCACTCCATACGAAACAACGGAAGTGTTTGATATCAAGGGATTGACATATAATAATGCAGGTAATGTGCAAATTGAAATCAAGTGCGAAAAGACTGGTTATTATACTCAATCCAAGAAATTCAATGTAAGTTCTATCATTGAAGAGAAAGAGATTAGTGCTTTCTTCCGTTTAGTAGCAGAAGAGGAGTAATATGAAAAAGATCTTGTTTGTATTACTGCTTACAATATCTTCTTCGCTTTCGTTTGCAGGGGTCATTATGACAACTAGCGATGAGAGGATAGAAGATGTTAGTATTCAAAGCGAAACAGATTCTACAATTATTTATTTACAAAATGGCGTAAAGAAATCTATTGCCATCGAGCAAATTTCAGGAATCTTGTACGATAACGGAAAATATAGAGAGTTTGTAAGCAAGTTTATTGCACCTGATAATCTCATAGAAGATGCAAATGAGAAGTCTGTCGTTGTTTCAGCAACTCAACATGCAAAATCTAAGCAACAAATAATAGATGAGAAGCAACATAAAGAATGCCAAAAAAACGCAAACAAATTATTCAATAAAAAATTTCAAGAAGTATATTCCCTATGCATAAAAGAAGGAAAAACACAAGAAGATGCAAAAATAAAAGCACGTGAAGAAGCAAATATTGTGAAAAATCAGTCCTTAAAAGAATGCATGGGAGTAGCTGAATAATAAACACACAAACTCAATTAGTCATTCGACTCCTCTTGTACATGGTGCAAGGGGAGTTTTATTTTTTATAGAAGCATGTTAAGTCGTGATAAAAACGCTTTCAAAGAAAAATACTAGCCGAGCGATGCTAAACATACAAAAGCACCGAAATCCCACAGATGTCCTATCGTGGTCGCCTAATTTGCAGGGACTTCTGGTTAAAATGTAGCATAAATTATTATACAAAAACTCGCCGATAAAAATAAGCGAGGGATCCCTCGCTTATTCTATGCTTATCCTATGCTGATTAGCTGTTAGCTTTCTCTGCTTCGAGCGCTTTCTCGTAGCAAGCACGGCAGAGAGGTTCATAACTCTCTGTCTCGCCAAGCAAGACGCGTTTGTCGCTGCTAACAGTACGATGGCTGACATATGCCAAGTCGCCACAATGTACGCAGATAGCGTGGGTCTTATACACATCATCTGCAATAGCCATCAATGCAGGCATTGGGCCAAATGGTACACCCTTGAAGTCCATATCCAAACCGGCGCAGATCACACGGATGCCGCGGCGAGCCAACTCGTTAGCTACCTCCACAATACCCATATCAAAGAATTGTGCCTCATCAATACCTACTACATCCACATCGTGTGCCATGAGGAGGATGTTTTGGCTGCTATCCACTGGAGTAGATTGAATGGCATTGCGGTCGTGACTCACCACTTCTGCTTCGCTATAACGTACATCAATCGCAGGTTTGAAGATCTCTACTTTGAGTTTGGCAAACTGTGCGCGTTTCATACGACGGATGAGTTCTTCGGTCTTACCCGAGAACATACTTCCGCAAACTACTTCTATACTACCCTTACGGTATTTTGGTCCTTTAGTATCTAATTCACTAAACATATCTTTGTGTTGATTTTTTATTCTAAATCTTTGCCTATAACCTATAGCCCCAACGGGGCGTCCTATAGGCGAAGCCGTCCTATAGCCTCTCAGAGAGGCGTCCTGCCATCTAGGATGGCTTAATGTCTTGTACCATCATTTGGATGGTGGTTCTATTGTTAAATGTATTTTCGTCTAATTCGTAGCAAATATCCACTGGGTTGCCGTTTTGGATGTGTTTGGCCATCTCTGCTCGTCCGAAAGCAATACCCGTGATAGCATATGCACGGTCGGTAACATCTAGGCGAAGGTGTTCGCCTGTCTTACCTACCACGCGTGTGTCGCGGTGGTTGATGAGATTGCGAGAAACAAATAATGGGCGTGGGTTACCTGGACCAAATGGTTCGAGGTAACGAATCACATTGTAGAAAGCAGGTGTTATATCTGCCAATTCTAGTTCTGCTTCCACGAGTAGAGTAGGTTGCAACTGATCCTCTCGGATATGAGTCGCTACATAGTGCTCAAAGCGCTCGCGGAACTCAGGCAGGTTGTCAATGTGCATACTCAATCCTGCGGCATATTTGTGTCCGCCGAAGTTGGTCAGAAGATCTAGACATGAGTCAATGGCGGCGTAAATATCAAAACCTCCCACCGAACGAGCCGATCCTGAGATGATGCCGTCTTCGCCTGCGGTGAGCACGATAGTTGGGCGGTAGTATGTCTCTGTCAATCGGGATGCCACAATACCTACTACACCTTTGTGCCAATGTGGGGCATAAACCACGGTTGAACGGCGTTGAGCATAAGTAGCATCCGCTTCTAACATTGTCAATGCCTCTTTGGTGGTCTCGGTGTCACAGTCGCGGCGTTCCTCATTGTGTTGGTTGACCTCTTCGGCTTGCTGACGAGCGAAAGTGGCATCGTCAGTGAGTAGGAGTTCTACGGCTGCACGACCAGATTTCATACGTCCGCAAGCATTGATGCGAGGACCTAGTTTATATACTAGTTCGTTGATGGTCAGTTTCTTAGCTTCTATGCCCGCAATATCTACTACTGCGGATATACCAGCAAAAGGTGCTTGGTTGATTTGTTTGATTCCGTAGTGCGCAAGGATGCGATTTTCGCCGGTGATAGGTACTATATCCGAAGCGATGGACATCGCTAGTAGTTGCAATAGTGGCACGAGATTGTCAAATGGCAATCCGTATTGTTGGGTATATGCCTGCGCGAGTTTGAAACCTACACCGCAACCCGATAAGTCTTTGTATGGGTATGGGCAGTCATCGCGTTTCATATTGAGTACGGCCACGGCGTCGGGCAGTTCATCGCCTGGTGTGTGGTGGTCGCACACAATGACATCAACACCTTTGCTCTTGGCATATGCCACTTTCTCTACCGCCTTGATGCCGCAGTCAAGGGTGATGATTAGGGTGCAACCTTGCTCTGCTGCGTAGTCAATACCTTGCGTAGATACACCATACCCTTCGTTATAACGATCAGGGATGTAGTAGTCTAGGCGAGAGGTAAGAGGCGATAAGAAACGGTACATCACCGCTACGGCGGTGGTGCCATCTACATCATAGTCGCCGTAAATAAGGATATTCTCATTTTGAGTGAGAGCTTGGTGCAAACGCTCAACGGCTTTGTCCATATCCTTCATAAGGAATGGATCGTGCAGTTTGTCCAGTGATGGACGAATAAACTGACGTGCCTCTTCGGCAGATTGAATATCACGAACGACCAACATACGAGCAGCAGCGGAACTGATGTTCAGTTCGCGTTGCAACTGCTGTTGAAGGGCCTCTTCCTGTGCAGTCAATCGTCGTATGTTCCAACTATATTCCATTAATTTCAAACTTATCAGTATCCTTCCACAGTGGCAACACTTCGCGGAAGTGATGAAGGGCATCTATATCAAATTCCACTATGCGTGTACCTTCTTCGTTGTCCGCAAAACCTGCCATATCCTCCAATCGGGTGTTGTATGCCACAGAGTGACCGTTGTAGTGCAGTCCCATACCGTCATCGCCTACGCAATTGACAGCTGCGATATAACATTGATTTTCAGTAGCTCGTGCAGCAATGAGCGTATCCCAATATTGTATGCGGATGTCGGGCCAATTGGCTACTACGAGGAGGATGTCATAATCATAGCCGCTTTGGTTGCGTGCCCAAGCAGGGAAACGCAAGTCGTAGCATACGAGCAATTGAATCTTGACACCTTTATATTCAAAGGTGTTACGCTCACTAGCTTGCTCAAAGAACTTATCCTCGCCTCCATGGGCATACAAGTGACGTTTGTCTTGTATCTGCACCTCGCCATGTGGCACTACCATAAAACCGCGGTTGACTAGTTTCGGCGGTAGTATTCGCGCCAGACCTTTGCGATGACTGCCAATGCAGATAAACGATCCTACGATTGCAATCTCGTATTGGTCTGCCAAGCGTTGGAGGGTTGTCATGATTTCCCCGTCCATCGTTTCTGCCAGTTCAGGATGATTGGTACAGAAACCTGTGGCAAACATCTCTGGTAGTACTGCGACATCGGCTTGACCAGCCAATGCCGCAATACGCTCTTCTGTCAGGCGGAGGTTAGTTGCCTTATCCGCCCATGCTATGGGATATTGTAGCAGCGCTACTTTCATTTCTTCTTAGTTGGCTCGCCAGCTGGTTTGCCGATTGCCTCGCGCATGGTGGTGTCCGCTTGGATGTTTTGCATACGGTAGTAATCCATGATGCCGAGGTTACCATTGCGGAATGCTTCAGCCATAGCTTGTGGTACAAGTGCTTCTGCCTCAATAACCTTAGCTTTGGCCTCTTGTGCTTTGGCTTTCATCTCTTGCTCGGTAGCAATAGCCATTGCACGGCGCTCCTCTGCCTTCGCTTGAGCGATATTCTTATCCGCCTCGGCTTGGTCCATTTGGAGTTGCGCACCAATGTTCTTACCTACGTCGATATCTGCAATATCAATACTGAGAATCTCAAATGCAGTGCCTGCATCAAGACCCTTAGAGAGTACAAGCTTAGAGATGCTATCAGGGTTCTCGAGTACCATCTTGTGGCTGTCAGAAGAACCGATAGAACTAACGATACCCTCGCCTACACGAGCTAAGATCGTATCCTCACCTGCACCACCGACAAGTTGGCGAATGTTCGCACGAACAGTCACACGGGCTTTAGCGATAAGCTGAATACCGTCCTTGGCCACAGCTGTAACAGGAGGAGTATCAATCACGCGAGGGTTAACAGACATTTGCACAGCCTCAAACACATCACGACCAGCAAGATCAATGGCAGTAGCCATTTGGAATGTGAGTTGCATATTTGCTTTGCTAGCACTTACGAGGGCATGTACCACGCGTTCTATGTGTCCACCAGCTAGGAAGTGAGCCTCTAGTCCATCGCGCTTCACATCGGTGAGTCCGGCTTTATGTGCCTCGATGAGGCAGTTAACAATGCGTGTTGGTGGTACCTTACGGATACGCATCAAGAAGAGTTGAATCAATGACACACGTACACCGCTTACTACGGCATTGATCCATAGCATGAAAGGTACATAATAGAAGAAGATAATCACGAGAATGGCAATAATCGCCATAATCACAGTTTCAAAAATTCCAAATTCCATAATATTTTAACTTAAAGTTAATGATTGACAGTTTATAGTGTATAGTTTATAGGCGGAGATAGGCGGCAAAGCCGCATGCTCTATGCCTTTACACCCTACACCCTACACCCTACATTATTTTTGTAACTCTTCCATGCGTTTTCCTGGTGATGGCATATCCACGCCTCCTTCGATCTTGGTGTCAAGTGCCATCTTGTCCATAGCTTTGCTCTTGACAAATACCCAAACAGCAATCGCGCAGAGTACTACGCATGCTGCCAAAGTGACATGACCTGCCCATGCCCATAGTGCGGTGAGTTTGAGGTAAGCAATGATCACAGCACCTGCCAAACTCAGTAAACCAAAGATGCCTGCTACACCAAAACCAGGCAAGAGAAACATCTCTGCCAACAACAGACCAACGCCGAAAATAACAAGGATAATGGTTAAAATTAGAAATGTAGTCATAGTATAAAATTTTTATCCGCTGCAAAGGTACAAAAATAAAATGAATTATGCAAGGGGTAGTGGAAAAATAAAAAACTTTACTTATTTAAGTAAGCAAAAAAAACGGAAAAATAAATTTGCAGCATTCAAAAAAATATAGTACCTTTGCCGCCGTTTTCGCCCAAAATAGGCGATTTACACCTTATATATATAGTCTCAAACGACCTTGAAGTCTCTCATGACTTTGATGTCTTAGTGTAATGTCAGATGAGTAAGAATTTAGTAATAGTTGAGTCCCCTGCCAAAGCTAAAACCATTGAGAAATTTTTGGGCAAGGACTTTCGTGTGTTGTCTTCACAAGGACATATTCGTGACATAGAAGCCATCGGCAAAAATAGTATGGGTATAGACTTCCAAAAAGGCTATGCCCCTAATTATGTGATTGATAAACAAAAAGAGCATCTCGTTCAATCGCTTGCCACAGAAGCCAAGAAAGCCGATAAGGTTTGGCTCGCAAGTGATGAGGATCGTGAGGGAGAGGCTATTGCATGGCACTTGCAACAAGTGCTTGAGTTGCAACCTGAGAAGACGCATCGTATTGTTTTTCACGAGATTACCAAGACGGCTATTCAAGAGGCAATCCAAAATCCTCGTGATATAGATTACAATCTAGTCAATGCGCAACAAGCTCGTCGCGTGATGGACCGTATTGTGGGATTCGAACTTTCTCCTGTGCTTTGGAAGAAGGTGACAACTGGCTTGAGCGCAGGTCGTGTTCAGTCGGTAGTCGTGCGATTGGTAGTAGAGCGTGAGCGCGAGATTGAGAAGTTTGTCTCTTCGTCTTCTTATCGTTTGACTGCTGAGTTTGTGGGCAAGAGTGCTACGGGAGAGGATGTCTTGTTTAAGACCGAACTAAACCACCGCTTTGCGACCAAAGAAGAAGCATTGGCGTTCTTGCAACAATGCCAAAATCAGGAGTTTAGCATTTCATCTGTCACACATAAACCGGGTCATCGTTCGCCTGCTCCTCCATTTACTACTTCATCTTTGCAACAAGAGGCTGTACGCAAATTGCATTTCTCTGTGTCTAAGACCATGCGTCTAGCGCAATCGCTTTACGAGGCAGGACATATCACCTATATGCGTACCGACTCTGTTAATCTCAGTTCACTAGCGATCAATACCGCTAAATCAGAGATTATCAATGAGTTTGGTGATAAGTATCACAAAGCACGCCAATACAAAACGACCGCTAAGGGTGCACAAGAGGCACACGAGGCTATTCGTCCTACCTATATGAATGTGGCATCTGCTGGTGCCAATAACGATGAACGTCGTTTGTATGACTTGATTCGCAAACGCGCCATTGCATCGCAAATGTCTGATGCTCATACCGATACTACTCGTGTAGAGGTGGCGATGAGCGGCTCTCCATACTTGTGGGTAGCCAACTACTCAGTCATCACTTTTGATGGTTTTATGCGTGTCTATACCCAAAGTTCGGACGATGAGTTATCTGCTCAACTTTCTACTCTCAACTCTCAACTCTCAACAGGCGCTTGCGCTCTGTCTGTAGCGACCGCACAAGAGTCTTTTACCAAAGCCCCTATGCGATACGATGAGGGTTCGTTGGTAGAGAAAATGAAAGACCTTGGTATCGGTCGTCCATCTACCTATGCTACTGTGATTGAGACGATTCAGTCGCGTGGATATGTGGAGCGTGGCAATGTGGAGGGTACAACTCGCGGATACAATATACTGACTCTCAAACAAGGCAAAATTGCGGACAAAACCAAGACGGAGAATGTGGGTGCTGAGACTAACCGATTGCTCCCAACTGATCTTGGTCGTATTACCAATGACTTCTTAGTGGATCAGTTCCCTGCTATTTTGAGTTACGATTTTACCGCTCGTGAGGAGGAGAATTTTGATGCGATTGCTGCGGGTGAGGCAGAATGGGTAAAAACGGTGGATAACTTCTACCACACTTTCCATCCTCTGATTCAGCAAGTGCCTTCGGGCAAAATGGCTGCGCGTGAGTTGGGTGTGGATCCAGCGACAGGCGAGCCTGTTTTTGCACGTATCAGCAAGAACGGTCCATGTGTTCAAATGGGCAATAGCGAAACCGAGAAACCACGTTTTGTTTCGATGCCTAAGGGTATGAGTCTCTTTACCATAACCCTAGAGCAAGCACTGTCACTCTTCCAAAATGCGCTTCCTCTCACACTTGGCGAACACCAAGGTCAGGCGGTGGTGATAGGCGAAGGCAAGTACGGACCTTATATCCGTTACAATGGCAGTTTCACCAGCCTTCCTAAGAATACGGACCCATATAGCGTGACCCTAGACCAAGCCATCCAGTTGTTGGAGCAAAAACAGCAACAAGAGGAACCAATCCATGTCTTTGGCGATATCCAAGTGCTCAATGGTCGCTATGGTGCGTACATCAAAACTCCACAAGGCAACTACAAACTCCCACGTGGGGTAGAGGCGGCTACTTTGACTGCCGATGCGTGCCAAGAGATCATCGCTAAGAGCGAACCTACTAGTGCGGCTAAGCGCAAGTTCAAGAGCAAGAAGTAGTATTCTACATAAGTTATAGCCCGTCGGGCGTGCTGTTAAGAAAAATGTGCCTTTGTGCGCATTTTTCTTGCGTATTCCAAAAAAATATTGTACCTTTGCACCCGATTTGAGATTGGCACGTAGTGCCATCTTTCAAATCCTGAAACATTGAAACTTTGAAACATTTTAACTAGTTATAATTATGATCAATTCACAAGACGTTAAGAACGGTGTTTGCATCCGCATGGATGGCCGTTTGTATTTCGTAATCGACTTCCTGCACGTTAAGCCAGGAAAGGGTAACACCATTATGCGTGTTAAGTTCAAAGATGTAGTAGATGGTCGCGTTTTGGAGCGCCGCTTCAACATCGGTGAGAAACTTGAGGATGTACGCGTTGAGCGCCGTCCATACCAATACCTCTACAAAGAGGGTGAGGATTATATCTTCATGAACCAAGAGACTTTTGAGCAAGTGCCTATCGGTCACGACCTCATCACAGGTGTTGACTTCCTCAAAGAGGGTTTTGTTTGCGACGTAGTATCTGATGCTTCTACCGACACTATCCTTTACGCTGAGTTGCCAACCAAGGTTGAGCTCGTAATCTCATACACCGAGCCAGGTCTCAAGGGCGATACTGCTACTAACACCCTCAAACCAGCTACTCTCGAGACTGGTGCTGAGATCCGTGTTCCTCTCTTCTGCAACGAGGGCGAGACTATCCGCGTGGATACTCGCGATGGTAGCTACTGCGAGCGCGTTCGCTAATCGGTAAAACGAAAATTCAAGATAAAAAGTTTCAAAGGTTTCAATTATTCAATACTGGAACCCTTGAAACTTTTTCTGCTAAAATCCACCTTTAGAACTCTTGAAACTTTGAAACAGCAGCTCTGCTGCGTGAAACTTTAGAACTCTCATGCTCTCCTCTCATCCCAAAATAGATCTCCCTATCCTTCACCTCGTAGGTGAGGAAGCCGACAAACTCGGCTTGGAGTGCTATGTCATTGGCGGATATGTGCGCGATATTTTCTTGCATCGCGACAGTACCGACATTGATGTGGTAGTAGTGGGTAGTGGTATCGATTTGGCTCAGGCGGTGGCTAAACGCCTTGGCAAGAAAGCGCATCTCAGCGTCTTTAAGACCTACGGTACTGCACAGGTCAAGCGCGGGAATATCGAATTGGAGTTTGTAGGTGCTCGTCGCGAGAGTTATCAGCGTGACTCGCGCAACCCTATTGTGGAGGATGGTACACTCGAGGACGATCAGAATCGTCGCGATTTTACCATCAACGCTATGGCTGTCTGCCTCAATCAAGACCGCTATGGCGAATTGCTAGATCCTTTTGGTGGTATAGCCGACATGAACGAGTGCACTATCCGCACGCCACTTGATCCCGATATCACCTATTCGGATGATCCGTTGCGTATGATGCGTGCTATTCGTTTTGCTACCCAACTCGGTTTTTACTTAGATAGAGAAACCTTCGAATCCATCGAGCGAAATGCCGAACGCATCAAGATCATCACCAAAGAGCGTATCGTAGAGGAACTCAATAAAATCATGCTCTCGCGCAAACCTTCAGTGGGTTGGATCTTACTCGATAAAACCGGACTTCTTCCACTTATTTTCCCTGAACTCGCTGCACTCAAAGGGGTAGAGACCAAAGATGGCAAAGGACACAAAGATGTGTTCTTCCATACCTTGCAGGTGCTAGACAATTTGTCGATGAAATCGGACAATCTCTGGCTTCGTTGGGCTGCCCTCTTGCACGATATAGGCAAACCTAAATCCAAAGCTTGGGACGACCATGCTGGTTGGACCTTCCGCAATCACAATTACCTGGGCGCTAAGATGATTCCTCGCATTTTCAAGACTATGAAGATGCCACAGAACGAAAAGATGCAGTACATCATCAAGATGGTGGACTTGCATATGCGCCCTATCAACCTTATCGAAGATACAGTCACAGATTCCGCTGTCCGCCGCTTGTTGTTTGAGGCAGGCGATGATATCGATGACTTGATGTTGCTTTGCGATGCTGACATCACTTCTAAGAACGAAGAGAAAGTGCGTCGCTTCCATAAGAATTACGAACTGGTACGGCAGAAGATGATCGAACTGGAGGAGAAAGACCGTATCCGCAATTTCCAACCGCCTGTACGTGGCGAAGAGATTATGCAACTGCTTCATCTCGAACCTTGTGCCCGTGTAGGCGAACTCAAAAATGCAATTAAAGACGCCATACTCGACGGCATCATCCCCAACGAGTACGAGGCTGCTAAAGCATATTTACTAAAAATAGCTAACCAGGAGTAGTTATGAAAAAGTATGATTTTCTCATCATCGGTGGCGGTGTAGCGGGCATGAGTTTTGCCCTCAAAGTAGCTCGCACCCAGAAGTATCGTATTGCGCTATGCTGCAAGACGACCCTTGAAGAAACCAACACCAGTCGTGCACAAGGTGGTATCGCTAGTGTCACCAACATGCTCGTAGATGACTTCGAAAAGCACATCCACGACACCATGGTCGCAGGTGACTGGCTCAGCGATCCTGCTGCGGTAGAGCAAGTGGTTCGTCAAGCCCCTAAGCAGATTGAGGAATTGGTCAATTGGGGTGTCAATTTCGACAAGAAGGACGACGGTACCTTTGACCTCCACCGCGAAGGCGGACACTCTGAGTTCCGTATTCTTCACCATGCGGATGACACAGGAGCGGAGATCCAACGCGGACTCATGGCTGCCGTGCGTTCCAATCCATACATCGATGTACTCGAAAATCATTTTGCTGTAGAGATCATCACCCAGCACCACCTCGGTGTTCGCGTTACGCGCCGTACTCCCGATATTGAGTGCTATGGTGCCTATATACTCAACCCTGAAACGGGCAAGATCGACACCTACCTCAGCCGCATCACCCTTATGGCAACAGGCGGCACAGGCGCTGTCTATGCCACGACCACCAACCCTAATGTGGCAACGGGCGATGGCATTGCGATGGTCTATCGCGCGAAGGGACAAGTCAAGGATATGGAGTTTGTACAGTTCCACCCAACCGCTTTGTATAACCCTGCCGAGTCACACCCTGCTTACCTCATCACCGAGGCTATGCGTGGTTATGGCGGTATCTTGCGTCTGCCTAATGGCGAGGAGTTCATGCAGAAGTACGACGCTCGTCTCTCTCTCGCTCCACGCGATATTGTGGCACGTGCTATTGACAACGAGATGAAGATCCATGGTCTAGACCACGTCTGCCTCGATGTTACGCACAAAGATCCAGAGGAAACCAAACACCATTTCCCAAACATCTACGCCAAGTGCCTCAGCCTTGGTATTGATATCACCAAGGACTATATCCCTGTTACCCCTTCTGCGCACTATATGTGTGGCGGTATCAAGGTGGATTTGGATGCCCAATCCTCTATCCGCCGTTTGTATGCGGTAGGCGAGTGCAGTTGCACAGGCCTCCATGGTGGCAACCGTCTAGCATCTAACTCGCTCATCGAGGCTGTAGTTTATGCCGATGCTGCGGCTAAACACTCGCTTAGTGTGATAGAATCTTACGATTTCAACGAGCAAGTACCTGAGTGGAACGACGAAGGAACGATGACCAACGAGGAGTATGTCCTCATCTCGCAGGATATGCGTGAGGTGGGTCAAGTGATGTCCACTTATGTGGGTATTGTCCGCAGCGACTTGCGTCTGCGCCGTGCATGGGAGCGTTTGGACTTGTTGTATGAAGAGACCGAAGACCTCTTCAAACGTGTGAAGGCAACTAAAGACATCTGCGAATTGCGCAATATGATCAATGTGGGTTATCTCATTACCCGCCAAGCGCTAGAGCGCAAAGAATCTCGCGGTTTGCACTATACAATCGATTACCCCAAATCACCCAATACCAATAACAACGAGGTATGGTAGAATATGTTATAGCCAATGCCACAGTGGTTCCTGTGCGTGAGAATCCATCCGAAGGAGCTGAGCAATTGACCCAATTGCTCTTTGGCGAAGTATGCGAAGTTCTTGACCGTCTTCCTCGCTGGACCAAGATCCGTAGTACACTAGACACCCAAGAAGGATGGGTAGATTTCAAGATGTTTTCCCTTGCCTCTAGCCTCATCGCCTCATCGCCTCATCGCCTAGAGGCCGTCGTCGCCACTCCTATGGCAGCAGCTACCCCTATGGATGGCGGTGCCGACCTATTACTCACCCTCGGTACTCGTCTGCCTAACTACTCCCACGGCACTTTCGAAGTCCTTGGTCAACAATATCTCATCGACCCTACTTGTGTAAACAATACTACTCAACTTCTGAACAGCGACCTTAGTCGCGCTGAACTTCTGAACAATGTTTGTGCAACCGCACAAACATTATTGAACGCCCCCTACCTCTGGGGAGGAAAGAACCTTATGGGTATCGACTGCTCAGGCTTTACGCAAGTGGTGTATGCCACTATGGGAGTCAATCTCCTCCGCAATGCTCGCGAACAAATGACCCAAGGTGAACTTATCCCATGCTTATCCGATGCTCAACCAGGTGACTTGGCTTTCTTTGATCACGCAGACCGCGATCCTAAAGCCACCAATATTTCCCATGTGGGCCTACTCTTAAGCCCTACGGAGATTATCCACTGCTCCGGTTGTGTGCATATTGATACGATAGATGAGCAGGGTATCCATCTTCCAGATGGTTCGTTGACCCATCATCTTGTTTGCATTAAGCGCTATTTATAATCGAGCTGTGATAGATAAAATCTATCAAATTGCAAATTATTGCTTGCTTTACTTGCATATGTGCATTTTTTGTTGTACCTTTGCAACATGTTTAAATTACTGTTAGTATTGTCTATACTCACTACGCATCCTAATACGAAGGATGCGAATATGGGTGTACTCATTTGCGACTATCATTCGGGTGATACCATTGAGGCTTATAGAGCTAACTCGGTTATTCCGCCTGCCTCTACTATGAAACTCCTGACTACAGCTACTGCCGTAGAGTTATGGGGTGGGGACTATCGCATAGAAACTCCGATTACTTATTCCGGTTATATCCAAGATGGTGTCTTGCACGGCAATCTCTACATAGAGGGTCGTGGCGATCCTACTTTCGGCTCTAGGTACGTGGGTTACCAAGGTTTTCTCTATCGTTGGGCTAAAGAGGTACGCCAAGCAGGCATCCGTTCTATCACAGGCTCTGTGATAGGCGATGCTAGTTATTTTGATGCCAATGCCCTCAATCCTGCGTGGTTGTGGGAAGATGCGGGTAACTACTATGCGCCCGGCATCTTTGCGCTCTCTTACTTGGATAATACCATGAATATCGTCCTCCGTAGTGGTCCTGTGGGCAGTATTGCAGAGGTGCTTAATACCACTCCGCAGGTGCCTGAAATTGAGTTTGAGAACCATATCCGTTGCACTCATATCTCCTATGACGGAGCTTTTGTGCACGGCGTTCCTTATAGCAATCGTCGTTACTTGGTGGGCAGTGTGCCTTCCAATCGCCAGACTTTTGGCGTGAAGGGTGATCTGCCCAATCCATCTTTAATCCTAGCTCGAGATTTCACTACCGTACTGAATGCCAGCGGAGTAACTGTAGGCAAAGAAGCGGGTTATATGAGCGAAAAGGCCATCCATGAGCCTGCTCGCACCACTTTGTTCGTCAACCAAAGTGAGCCTCTCTCTGAGATTATTCGTCATACCAATCAAGAGTCGGATAACCTCTATGCAGAGATGCTCTTCCGACTTTTTGGTGCTAAATACTCGGTCCCATGTACCATTTACAACTCCTGCGATTTTATGCGTGAGTATTGGAAGAACCGTGGAGTGAGCTTTCGTAGCGGTAAGATTCTTGATGGCTGCGGCTTGGCGCCACAAGACGCTATTTCGGCATCCATGTACGTGCAGTTATTGCGCTATATGTATGGCTCCAAAAATAAAGATGTCTTTGTGGCTTCTCTCCCTTGTAGCGGCGAGAGTGGCACGCTATGCTCTTTTTTGCGCGGGACCGAACTGCATGGCAAAGTGTATGCCAAGAGTGGCACCATCGGAGGCACTAAGAATTATGCGGGGTATATCTTCCTTCCCGATGGACGAGTATGGGTGTTTGCTGTGATGGTCAATAGTGCTAATTGCAAGTCACGCAAGATACAAACTGTAATAGAACAATATTTGTTGGATGTTTATAGACGAAACGCATAGCACTTCCAGTTTGCTCCGCGAAACCTACGACGATAGTCTGCCTCATTTGTTCACTATTCGAACTGATTTTCAGACGGCTGGACGTGGGCAAGCAGGCAACTCCTGGGAGAGCGAAAAGGGAAAGAATCTCCTCTTTTCCACCCTCTTGCGTTACCCCGATGTAAGTGCAGCAGACCAATGGCGACTCTCTATGTTGGTGGCGGTAGCAGTCCGAGAAGCAATTGCTCTCGCCCTTTCGCCTCTCGCCTCTCGCCTTTCGCCTATCACCATCAAATGGCCCAATGATATATACTACCAGGATAAGAAACTAGTTGGCATATTGATCGAGAATATTTTGTCTGGCAGACATATCGCTTATACCATAGCAGGGGTAGGGGTTAATGTCAATCAAACTCAGTGGCTAAGCAACGCCCCTAATCCTGTGTCAATGAAGCAGATAACAGGCGAGGAGTATGATGTGGAGAACCTGCTGAATACATTTCTCTCGTCTATCCAGCGATGGCAAACCGCCTCTACTGAGCAACTCAAGGAGGAGTATGTCCGTCATCTCTATCGTCGCACAGGATGGCACCCGTATCTAGAGCGCGAAGTGAGTGTCGTACCCACGAACATACAGCTAGCAACACAAGCTTCGGATGGAGTATTTCTCGCCCAATGGGTGGATATTACCCCACAAGGCGAATGGGTCCTACGACTCAAAACCGGCGAAGAAAAACGATACCACTTCAAACAAATACGCTTTGTGCTCTAACCCTTAAAACTCTTAAAACTTTTAAAACTCTTAAAACAAAACATACATGAAATCTATTATCATCACCGGTGGCGCAGGATTTATTGGTAGCCACGTAGTACGATTGTTCGTAAATAAGTATCCAGACTATCGCATTATCAATGTGGATAAACTCACTTATGCTGGTAACTTAGCTAACCTCAAGGACATTGAGAATCAGCCTAACTACCGCTTTGTCAAGGCGGATATCTGCGATTTTGACACCATGTATGCGCTCATGCAAGAGGAGCATGTAACGGGTATCATCCACCTTGCTGCGGAGAGTCATGTGGACCGTTCCATCAAAGATCCATTTACTTTTGCCCGCACCAATGTGATGGGTACTCTTTCTCTTTTGCAGGCTGCCAAACTTTATTGGGAAGCACAACCTGAGAAATACGAGGGTAAGCGTTTCTACCACATCTCAACCGACGAGGTATATGGTGCGCTAGAGATGACCCACCCCGAGGGTATCACTCCTCCATTCTCTACGCAAGCATCATCTGAGCACCACGAGGCATATGGTGAGGACTTCTTTGTAGAGACTACTAAGTACAATCCTCACAGCCCATATTCGGCTTCAAAAGCTAGTAGCGATCACTTTGTTCGTGCTTTCCATGACACCTATGGCATGCCAACCATCGTGACCAACTGCTCCAATAACTATGGTCCATACCAATTCCCAGAGAAACTTATCCCATTGTTTATCAATAACATCCGCCATCGCAAACCGCTCCCTGTCTATGGCAAAGGCGAGAATGTACGCGACTGGCTTTATGTAGAGGACCACGCACGCGCAATAGACTTGATCTTCCATCACGGCACGGTGGCTGAAACCTATAATATTGGTGGCTTCAACGAGTGGAAGAATATCGACATTATCAAAGTGGTTATCAATACCGTGGATCGCCTCTTGGGGCGTGAGGAAGGTGAAGATATGAACCTCATCACCTATGTGACTGACCGCGCAGGACACGATATGCGCTATGCCATTGACTCTCGCAAATTGCAAGCAGAACTAGGCTGGGAGCCATCTCTCCAGTTTGAGGAAGGTATTGAAAAGACCGTTCGTTGGTATCTCGATAACCAAGGGTGGATGGACAATATCACTTCAGGCGAGTACGAGAAATACTACGAAGATATGTATAAAGGTCGTTAATCAACTTTATATAATTACAAAACTCCGTTACTTAGTTAGTAACGGAGTTTTTTATATCATATGTATGCACACGTATGCGCGCACGCGCGTGCCTTATATATAATATATAGTGGCATTTCTAATAATGGAACTTTTAGAACCTTAGAACAGCACCGCAGGTGCGCTTAGAACTTTAGAACAGCCCGCAAGGGCGCTTAGAACTTTTGTTAAAAATGCCACTATTGATTATCAATGACTTATAAAGAAACTTATGTTTTATAGCAAAAAATATGCTCAAATATTTGGTGGTTTGAGAAAAAAGCAGTACCTTTGCACCCGATTTCGCGCTCAACGCAAGCGAGCGGTTAAACGACGCGAATGACACTTGAAAATGTAATACTGAAAATCAGTCACTTACAAAGAAAGTGAAAAATTTTTGCAAAAAAGTTGCTTAAAAATTTGGTCGGTCCAAAAAAAAGCAGTACCTTTGCAGTCGATTTCGCGCTCAACGAAAAATGAGACACGAAATCAACAGTGATCTTTGAGAGATTGAAGCAATAATGTAGTACAAGAGAGTAGTTTAACTACTCAATTGGGAAACTGAAAAACGTGTAATACGAAATATTTATATTATACGGTTCCCGTTAATAAGTACACAATAGATTAAGGTTATTCTGAGCTAAAAATTAATTTTCTTTTTACAACGAAGAGTTTGATCCTGGCTCAGGATGAACGCTAGCGACAGGCCTAACACATGCAAGTCGAGGGGCAGCATGAAAGTAGCTTGCTACTTTTGATGGCGACCGGCGCACGGGTGCGTAACAGGTGTGCA
>JAZSFR010000006.1:0-80344 GCA_045532335.1 Paludibacteraceae bacterium | reverse complement strand
AGGTAGTGCATATTCTAAAGATATTGCTAACCGCGTTCTAAATCAAGCATACACAGAAGCATTGAAAGATATTGATTGGGATCGTATTGCTTTCTTCTTACACCGTGCAAGTTCTCCTAAACAAGAGCCAAACAAGCAAGTGACAGGAGAAGGCAACACTGCATTAGAGCATTTGACTATTCACTGGGATGTAAACTCTCGTCCACAAGGTGCAGATATTTCTTGGCGAGTAATTTCTTCTACTCCAGAGGTTAAGAATCAAAATTACAGATATTTGCAAACCACTCCATATGAAGCAACTGAAGTATTTGACATCAAAGGTTTGACATATAATAATGCAGGTAATGTGCAAATTGAAATCAAGTGCGAAAAGACTGGTTATTATACTCAATCCAAGAAATTCAATGTAAGTTCTATCATTGAAGAGAAAGAGATTAGTGCTTTCTTCCGTTTAGTAGCAGAGGAGGAGTAACATGAAAAAGATCTTGTTTGTAGTTATGCTTACAATGTCTTCTATGCTTTCGTTTGCAGGGGTCATTATGACCTCTAGCAACGAAAGATTAGAAGATGTTACTATTGCTAGTGAAACAGATTCTGCAATTGTATATATACAAGATGGCGTAGAGAAATCTATTGCCATTGAGCAAGTATCTGCAATTTTATATGACAATGGCACATATAAGGAATTGGTCAATGAGAGTAATAAACCTTCCCAAGATGTTACAGATAATCTTGGAAATGTTGCCTTAATACATCTAGATAAAAAAGCATATGACATCGATAATATTGATAAAATAGATCTAGATACGTATTTATTCCTGTCCTCTGCCGAACAGAAAATTTTGAAACTAATGATAAAACAAATCAATGATTTGAAGGGACGCAAACAAACTCCTGCAAACCAATCTAAAATTTTGGGAAGGAAGGTTTATATTGCTACATATCTACAATCAAGAGCAAGTGGTCTAAATATGTTAGAAGCAGACAAAGTGGCAACTAAACATGCTTATACTGCAATACGAACAGGATATTATTAAAATGAATTTTATTATGATAAAAGTTATTTTATTGCTATTAGGATTTATTCCTATGTTTTCGTTTGCAGGGATTATAATGACCTCAAGCAACGAGAGATTAGAGGATGTCACCATCACTAGTGAAACAGATTCTGCAATTGTATATATACAAGATGATGTAGAGAAATCTATTGCCATTGAGCAAGTATCTGCAATCGTATATGACGATGGACGCTATAAGGAATTTAGTCAAAATACTTTTGCTGGAGCTTCAAATTCAGGAGAATATATTATCAGTCTTGATTCTGCAAAAACAGAGCTAGAAAAACTGCAAAAGAATCCTGCACTTGCTATGAAGTTTCTATCAGATCCAAAGTTGGTAAATACAATACTAAGTATAGGATCTATTCAAAAAGCAGAATATGAAAACGTGTTGCAAGCGGAAATATCAAAAGGGACTCCTAAAAAACAAGCAAAAGAAATAGCAAGACAAGCAAAAGATAGCATTCTTACTATAGAATTATTAGAATATATTAGAAAAAATCCAATTAACAACAAATAATAATAATGTTATGAGAAAATTTATTACATTACTACTAGGATTTATTCCTATGTTTTCTTTCGCAGGAGTCATAATGACTACTAATGGCGAAAGAATAGAAGATGTTACAATCCAAAGTGAAACAAGCGAAAGCATTGTGTATGTTGAGAATGGTGTAGAAAAGACTATTTCAATAGAGCAAGTACAAGCTGTATTGTTTGATAATGGCAATTTCAAAGAGTACCCTAAATACACATCACCAGTTGTTGTAAATGACCCTGCTGTTACTGCAAATGAAAATGTAATGTATGCTACTCAGAAACCTCAACGCCAAGTGCAGCCACGACAACCTATTGATTGGAAATCAATTGATCCAGATGGCAAGAAGTTGTGGTTATCAGGGTTAATTACAGGAGGATCTGGATTGGGATTGATTTTGGTAGGTAGTATTTGCATTGGTGTTGGAGGCAGTGATCGTGCATCGAATTATACAACACAATCCGCAGGTGCTGCTTTACTTTCTTTTGGTTGTATTTCTACTGCTGCATCAATCCCATTATTAACGATTGGTGGTATGCGTAAGTTTAAAAAGGCCGATAAATCCGCAGAAACTGCCCAGTCTTATATTTTGGAACTTCAAGCACAAAAGAATCAAATCGGTTTAGCATTAAAGTTCTAAACTCTCCTAAATTATGAAAACGACATGTGTCGGAAATGTCGGTTTTGTCGGTTTCAAACCGACAAACCGACACTTCCGACATGCTGTATAATTAAGAATTGTGCATTGATTTTCAGGGAGAAAGGTGCTGAAAACGGATTTCTGCGTACTTTTTGAGAATGTTTGAAAAAATATTCTCAGGAAGTCCGCAGAAATACTTTTACTTATAACTCATACTTCCTACCTATCATATCCGTTATCATCCCCTTACCACCCCGATACCACTCCGAAGGGATACCGAAAGGATACCGAAGGGATAAGCAAGGGATATGAATCACATAGTTATCGTATAATAATCGTATAGTAATCACATAGTGAAGATAGCATATGAACCCGTTAAGAACCCGTAAACGACAGGGTACGATCCTATACCAAAGGTACACTAAAGGTAAACAAAACTTTTTCAAAACGAAACAATACATACAGAATAGATTTGCATAGTTTTTGTAGAAGAAAGGATATACATTAAACCTAACCTAAAAATTAAAAATTATGAAACCAAAACTCCTTCTTCTAACGCTTGCGCTATGCAGCGTAATGGCAGTACACGCCACGGATTATGTCATGCTTAGTCCATTGGACACCACAGTTCTACCCGAAATACCCACCAAAGACCTAGGTGGCAATATGGCACGTTCTGTGCTCAACAAAAACTCCATTTGGCACAACACCCAACGCAATCTAAAAAGACAAAATTTCTCCGACAAGAGTGTATATAAGGTAATGAAACAGCTCTACCAATACACTCACAAGCATTTTGTGACTTTCCCCGTTGCCTACTGGAGTCAAACGCCGCAAGGCGATTCATTGCTAGTTTCTGGACGCGTATATCTTCCCAAATATCGCATACTCAACGGCATTATTGTAGCCAATCACTACACCATGACCGCGGATGAAGAAGTGCCAAGTAATAGACTCTCCATGGAGATGGTTTACCTGTTGAAAGGTTATGCGGTCATTATGCCCGACTACGTAGGATATGGTCTTTCACGAGATGAACTCCACCCCTATTTGCATTGGCGTAGCGCTGCACAAACGGCCGTGGATTTGCTAAACTGCATGCCCGAACTGCTAGATTACTATGGTTATTCTTACCCTAAAGATGTGGTCGTTACGGGGTATTCACAAGGCGGAGCGGTGGCACTAGGTGTAGCGAGAATGATAGAAGAAAACTACCATCAAGAAAATGATTGGAGTGTGCGGAAGTTGTATGCAGGAGCGGGGCCATATGACCCTGCGGGTACCTACCTCTTTAGTATGGAGCGCAACGAGATGGGCATACCAGCAGCTATTCCTCTGATTGTAATGGGATTAAATGATGCATATGATTTGGGATTTACATTAGATGAGTTCTTTCTCGACCCTCTTTTGTCTAACTACGAAGATTGGGTTGGTTCCAAAGAATACACCGTGGGACAAATCAATCAGTTGATGGGTTCCACCATCATGAGCGAACTAATGACCGAAGATGCGCTGAGTCTGGATAGTCCACAAGCCGATATGCTATACGAAGTATTGCTTTGGAATAGCAATGTGGGGTACGATTTGCAAGCGCCGGCCTACTTCCTTCATAGTTTAGAAGATGAAGTTGTCCCTTTGCTCAATAGTATCAATCTAGAAGAACAAATGCCTGACAAAGAGGAAAAAACATTCGATTTTAACTACTATGGATCGCATATGGAAGCGAGTGTGCCATTTATTCAATATGTTTATCAAGACCTATAAATAACACACTATAGAAATAAGGCAAGATTGCCCCAAGAAAGAACTCATCTCCCTCGAAAAGGAACTCGAGGGAGTTTTTTTCGCAAAAAAACACGTTTCTAGAACTCATCTCTTGCATATATGCAAGATTTTTTGTAATTTTGCGCCATATTTTATACATACGCATATGAAACTAGAAGAAATACTTATTCCACAGGTACAAGAGGCAGTCAAAGACCTCTATGGTATCGAGATAACTGCAGAGCAAGTGCAGTTACAAAAAACTCGTGCAGAATTTGAAGGCGACATCACTCTTGTGGTGTTCCCATTCGTAAAGGCTGCACGCAAGGCACCAGCTATGGTGGCACAAGAGTTGGGCGAGAAGCTTGTTGGCGGACTCGTTGAGAAGTTCAACGCAGTACAAGGATTCTTGAATCTCAGCATCGCGCAAAGCTACTGGATTGAGCAATTGCAAGCGATTGCAGAGAATACTGAGTGGGGACAACTCTCCCGCGGCGAAGGCGAGAAACCACTTATGATGGTGGAGTACTCATCTCCTAACACCAACAAGCCTTTGCACCTCGGACACGTGCGCAACAACCTACTTGGCTACTCAATTGCCAAGATTCAGGAGGCGAATGGTTGGAATGTCGTGAAGACCAATATCGTCAACGACCGTGGTATTCACATCTGCAAGTCTATGCTCGCTTGGCAAAAATTCGGCAATGGCGAGACACCAGAGAACAGCGGAAAGAAAGGTGATCACTTGATTGGCGATTATTATGTGCGCTTTGATGTAGAGTACAAAGCTCAAATCAAGGAACTCATGGCGCAAGGTATGGACGAGGAGACTGCCAAGAAAGAGGCGCCACTTATCAAAGAGGCACAAGCGATGCTCGTCAAGTGGGAGCAAAACGACCCTGAGGTGCGTGCCCTCTGGCAAAAGATGAACGAGTGGGTATATGCTGGTTTTGACGAGACATACAAACAAATGGGCGTAGGTTTTGACAAGATCTACTACGAAAGTGACACTTATCTCGTGGGTAAAGGCGAAGTAGAGCGCGGACTCGCTAAGGGCGATTTCTACCGCCGTGAAGATGGTAGTGTGTGGGCTGACTTGGCACAAAACGGATTGGATGAGAAACTTCTTCTCCGTGCAGACGGCACTTCCGTATATATGACCCAAGATATTGGTACTGCGAAGTTGCGCTTTGAGGACTACCCTATTGACAAGATGGTGTATGTGGTTGGCAACGAGCAAGAGTACCACTTCAAGGTGTTGAGTATTCTACTAGATCGTCTTGGTTTCCCATTCGGCAAGGAGTTGGTACACTTCAGCTATGGTATGGTAGAATTGCCAAACGGTAAAATGAAAAGCCGCGAGGGAACGGTGGTAGATGCAGACGACCTAATGGCACAAATGATTGCAGATGCAAAAGAGATATCCAAAGATAAGGTTAATACCCTACCTGATATCACCGAGGACGAGGCAAATGAGATTGCTCGCATGGTAGGTTTGGGTGCGTTGAAATACTTTATCCTCAAGGTTGACCCACGCAAGAATATGCTCTTCAACCCAGAAGAGAGTATTGACTTCAATGGTAACACAGGTCCGTTTATCCAATACACCTACGCGCGTATTCAGAGTGTCCTCCGCAAAGCGGAGAGCCTCTCGCCTCTCGCCTTATCGCCTCTCGCCTTATCGCCTCTCGCCTTATCGCCTAAAGAGCTTGCGCTCATCCAACGCCTCGTAGATTATCCTGCGGCTGTACGTCAGGCTGGTGATGAGTTCTCACCTGCGGTGATAGCTAACTACGCATACGCATTGGCATGTGACTTCAATAGTTTCTACCACGACCATAGCATCCTCAACGAGGCAGATGAGCAAAAACGAGCATTGCGTCTTGTATTGGCACAAACCGTAGCCAAAGTCATCAAGAGTGCCATGTCCCTCCTTGGCATTGAAGTTCCAAACCGCATGTAGTTTAGAGAACGCGCCTTGGCGCTACAGTTTAGAGTTTAAAGATTAAAATTATGTATACAGATTTTCAAAAACACCTGCAAGGAATCTTGAGCGATATCAAGGAGGCAGGATTATACAAAAACGAGCGAGTAATTATCACTCCACAGTCTTCTGCAATTCAAGTAGCAGGAGGAAAGGATGTTATCAACTTCTGCGCCAATAACTATCTTGGTTTGGCAGACAACCCAGAATTGATTCAGGCAGCCAAAGACCGTATGGATGCTCGTGGTTATGGTATGGCTTCTGTGCGCTTTATCTGCGGTACACAAGACACCCACAAGCAACTCGAGCAGGCTATCTCTGATTTCTTCGGCACAGAGGACACTATCCTCTATGCAGCTTGCTTTGACGCCAATGGTGGACTCTTTGAGCCACTCTTGACCGAGCAAGATGCGATCATCTCCGATGCACTCAACCATGCGTCTATCATCGATGGTGTGCGTCTATGCAAGGCGGTGCGTTATCGTTATGCGAATGGCGACATGGCAGATTTAGAGGAGCAATTGAAGAAAGCACAAGACCAACGTTTCCGTATCATTGCTACCGACGGTGTGTTCTCTATGGACGGTAATGTGTGTCCATTGGATAAAATATATGAATTGGCGCAAAAATACGATGCCCTTGTGATGGTGGATGAGAGTCACTCTGCGGGTGTGGTAGGTAAGACAGGTCATGGTGTGACCGAGCGCTACGACCTCATGGGTAAGATTGAGATTATCACAGGTACATTGGGTAAAGCTTTTGGTGGTTCTGTTGGTGGTTTTACCACAGGTAAGAAAGAGATTATTGACCTCTTGCGCCAACGCAGTCGTCCATATCTGTTCTCTAACTCTATTCCTCCATTGATTGCTGCAGCAGGATTGAAGACCTTTGAGATTTTGACTCGTAGCAACGAGTTGCAAGACCGTTTGCATGCTAACACTGAGTACTTCATCAGCAAGATGAAAGCCGCAGGATTTGACATTAAGCCTACCGAGTCTGCTATCTGCGCCGTGATGTTGTACGATGCTCGTTTGAGTCAAGAGTTTGCTGCTGCATTGCAAGAAGAAGGCATCTATGTGACTGGTTTCTACTATCCTGTAGTGCCACAAGGTCAAGCGCGTATCCGCGTACAACTATCCGCAGCGCATACCCCAGAGCAACTCGATCGCGGTATTGAGGCCTTTATCAAAGTAGGAAAAGCCCTCAATGTTCTAGAGTAACTTATCAGTTATAGTTCATACATAAACAAGCGCATCGTCTTTTTAGCGATGCGCTTGTTGTATAGTACTATTATTAAAATTTCCTTCCCTTGTACCTTCCCTTTCTCTCTCGGGTAAAAGACCAAGGACGAACCAAAGACGAACCTAGGAACGACCAAAGAACTCCGAATCAGGAAATGTGCGTTTTATTAAGATTGCCCCCCTCTTTCACTTCTCTTATACCTTGCCTTATTCCACCGAGAGAACTCCGACACAACTCCACGTCTATAAAAAGTGCTGTTTCTTAAGATTGCTCCCTGAAAAAGTTGACTGCCTTCCTAAAAAAGTTTACTCACATCCTAAAAGCGTTACCTTATATTCCTCGCCTCTACACCTTACACTTTACACCCCACACCAGAAAAATCACCCTAAAATGCGTTTTTTCTTGCACATTTCGAAAAAAAAGTGTATCTTTGCGGCGGAAATACATAAACACAACATGTTTTAACGAATGAATAAATAATTACTACCTAATTATGGCACATTTGCATCTAGAAAATATCGGACCAATACAAGTTGTAGATATTGATTTGACACGCGTCAACATCTTTATAGGTCCTCAAAGTAGTGGTAAGAGTACCATTGCTAAAATGATTAGTTTCTGCTTGTGGATAGAGAAAAAAGTCGCAACTACATTGACTGAAAAAATATTCTCTAGTGCTGGTGATTTTGTAATTACAGCAGAAATGTATCATAAAATGCATAATTATTTTAATGATTCAACAGTTGTGCGATATGAGTCTGATGTAATATCCATCAATTACGCAAAAGACACATTAACAATCAAGTTATTAGATAAGTTTATCTATAAACGCAAGAAGATTGTGTACATGCCATCTGATCGTAATTTGGTAGCAATGCCTGAATTAGAAAAACTGATCCTTACTAATAAAACGAATCTACAAAGTTTTACCTTTGATTGGCTTAATGCACGTAATACATTTGACAAGTCCCACAAATTGAATTTGTTAGATTTGGATATGCAATATTACTACGATAGTACTGAACAAATATATAAAGATAAAATCGTTCATTCAAATGGTAAAACATACGATATTTCATTGTATGATGCTTCAAGCGGATTGCAATCAATAACACCTTTAGTACTTATGTTGCATTATTACAACAATCAGTATTTCAATGATTTTGAAAAGTTTATTTCGTATGAAAAGCAACAAGAATTGCAGCAACTAGCAGACAAAATAGAAAGTATATTCCCTTTACCTACTCACAACGAACATTTAGACTCTACTACTTCTAAATCTTATAGCCAACTAATTGAACATGTTGGCAACGATTTATTACATATGGAGATTAAAAATAAAAGAAAAAAAATGTACAAACAATTAACGACTCCATATACAACTGATTTTATCATAGAAGAACCAGAACAAAACTTATTTCCAGAAGCACAAGAAGCGTTATTGTATTGGACTTTAGAAGAAATTAAACGGGGAAATGATGGTAATTATCTATTCATTACTACGCATAGTCCATATATTTTATTTGCTCTTAACAATTGCTTAATGGGTGGACTTGTGAAAGATAAAGTTTCTAATCAAGATTTCTCTTCTGAAAAGGGTTGGATTGATGTAAAAGATGTTTCCATTTACGAGATCCATGACGGAAAACTCCAATCAATCCAAGATAACGATGGGTTGTTGAATAATAATTATTTGAATCAAGCGAATAAAAAAATAGCAAATGAGTATATGCAAATGTTAGTTCACTATGATTAATAGATTAAACATATTGTCCGCTCAGCCTAAGACAACATTTTGCAGATATTCAACAGAGGAGATTTTCATCGCAGACTTAACAAGGCGTTCACAAGGAACAGCTACTCCACGCTCTGTTGAGGTGTCTCAATCACAGTCTATTTTTAATGGTCAGACTGTAGATTCTGTACTGCTACACAACTCAACCCTTTTAGATGTAGAGTTTGGACTCTTTGATGATTATGAGTATGAAGACTTTACATCGCATGACAATATAGAGCATTGTGAAGGTTGTTTTTATATCGCTGATAATGTAAATTGGGTGACATTCTTTGAAATAAAAGATTGCGATGAAAAGAACATCTTGAATTATAAGACAAAAGCAATCACACAGATTGCGAATGTCGTGAAAGATTTTAAAAATAGAGCATTATTATCCTCTGAAACTATTTTAGGTATCATTTCATTCCCTCGCAAACATACAGCTTTTAATGACACTATTTTTGGAGATATTATAGATTATACTAATTTGAAGAAACAAACAGGAATAACTTATTTTGCTACCAACGAGATATTTGTTGTAAATGCAGATATAGTAACTCCTAAAATCAATTAGTTTTAAATTACAACAACTAATAAAACAATATCATTTTAGCCTATGGTAAACCAGCATCGTAAAGGCGATGCATCACATATTTTAATATAGCGTAATAAGCCCAAACTTGATTGTTTGAAAACTGGACACTTTCAAAACAATTATTTGTTAACTCAAGTACGGTTTATGCACGCTCGCGTTACCAGCGTGAGTTTTCCGTGCGTAGATTTGAGTTAACAAGGTAGTCCAGAACCTCAAACAATCAAATTGAAGCGAACGAAAGTTCACGCTTTTTGTATGTATATACACGAAATCACATTAACAAACAATAAATCAAAAAATTAACCAACGGAGTGTGCCGAAAATCCGATAAAGAGTAGGCAAAAATAATTAATATAAATACTCATGAAACGATTATTGATTTTGTTTATGACATGTGTATTGAGTATACACATGTTTGGTGCCTTTGAAAAGGGACACTATGAATCTTATGGAGAAGTCGATTTAAGAGGAACTACATTTACTATCCTTCCTGCAGACGAGTCAATTTCTGCTAACGATCCTAAATTTCAATGGTTTGCTCAACAAACAGCACCTTATTTTATTTTGAATGGTGCCAATTATGTTACTAATGTGAACGATGCAGATTTAGTGCTTCTATTAGATTATGGTATTGGTGAAACCACACCACGCATATATAATAAACCTATATGGGGACAAACTGGTATTAGATCTTCTACAAGTACTTTTAAGGGGAATAGAATAAAAACAACCTATACTCCTTCTATGGGAGTTGTTGGATATCAACAAGGTACAATAAATCAATATCGCAAACATATAGAACTATATTTGTACAATGCAGATACAACTGAAGGCATGTCATTATTTTGGCAACTCAATATGGAATTAATAGGAGAATCACAAGATTTACAAAAGATGTTTCCTGCTATGTTATATAAATTTTCTGTTCCATCTACAGAAATGATGTGTCGTCAAGCGAATAACACATTATACGTTTTTGATTACGATTGGAATGTTAACTATAATTGTTTCTTGGACTATTCTAGGGTTGCAATATCCAGAAATTTACTGGAATGGCGTGGGTTATACATAAAATGGAATAATATGAGTATTCGCACGTATAAACAGCAAGAAGCAAAAAAGTGCATAATATTCCCCAAAGCTATTATATCTTACAATAATAGAACGCGAGTATATTTCTATGTGACGACGATGGAAGATACTTTTAGGAATTGGAAGTTATCGAACTTGTCAAATCTATACATCGAATATAATGAAAAAAGGTATCAAGCTTTGGAATCATGGGGACTAAAAAAAGGAAAAAAATTAATAAATAGTAATTATCGTACATTTTTTGTTGAATTCGAGAGACTACCAGAAGAAATCAATTATGGACCAAGAGAACTTTCTATAATTGAAGAAAGAGATGGAAAAATATTACAGGGATGGACATTAGACATTATACAATAACTTTGATTTGACAGATTATTTTATGAAAAAGATTTTAAATATATTCTGTTTCTGCATTATTTGTACACATTCGATATTTGCTTCAGAAAAGGATATTTATTATGGAACCAAAGGATTAGAATATAAATTTGATTCGAAATGGAAGGTTGCATGGGTTATGGGAAGAGGAACTGCTCGGGGGACTAATATAATAATCCCACAAATGGTTCGTTATAATGATGAAGATTATAAGGTAATACAAATTAATCAATACGCATTTTACAAAGACATTAAATTAAAATCAATAATTCTTCCTAGCGAATTACACAATATAGGACCTTGTGCCTTTGATAGTTGTGTAAATTTGACAAATTGCATTCTCCCTGATAGAATTGAATATATTAATTCTTATGCGTTTCACAATTGTTCCAAATTGACCACTATTAATCTCCCTGATTCTTGTGTTTGTTCTGAAGGAGCATTTGAAGGTACTGGAATAACAACACCATTGTTCAATAAAGTAGCGTTTTTATATATGCCTCCTACATTTAAGGGACATTATGAGATATTAGAAGGGATTCGTTATGTTCTAAGTGGAGCTTTTAAGAATTGTGTGCACTTATCTTCAATCAAAATACCACAAAGTGTTATAACTATAGGAGATGGTGCGTTTTTGAATTGTAGCAATCTCGTGGAGGTAATTGTTCCAAATGATTCTATTCAATGGTTCGGTGAGAGTGTTTTTATGGACTGCACTGCATTGCAAACTGTAAGATTGCCAGAGGGGCTTTCGGAAATTCCAGCAGGAAGTTTTCTTGGCTGTAAAAACTTGAATAAAGTAAATATACCCCGATCAATTACATCTATAGGTAATTATGCATTTATGGATTGCCACCAACTTCACAATATAACTATTCCCGAAGGTGTGACAAGAATCGGGGTTTGGGCATTTTCTGACAATTATAATCTCAATCAAATAAAACTACCTAATAGCGTAGAGTATGTAGGAGAAGGAGCATTCTATCAATGTTCTATGTTTACAGAACCTGTATTTAATGATAAAATATTTGCATATATGCCCGCATCTTATCAGGGAGGATACAAAGTTAAAGAAGGCATCAGAGAAATTGCAGTCTATGCATTTTCAGAATGTATAGATCTCACATCATTGACGGTTCCTAATAGTGTTGAAAAAATGCAAATGTGTGCTTTGGAAAATAGAGGATTAACACAGCCTGTGTACAATCAACATATCTTTGCTTTTATGCCAGAAGATTATAAGGGAGCATATTCAATTCCATATGGTATAAAAAAAATAGAAAGTAATGCTTTTTATAACTGTAAATTACTAACATCAATTACCTTTCCTGAAAGTGTAAAAGAAATTTGTTCTAAAGCCTTTGAAAATTGTTATAGTTTACGTGATATTATTATTCCAAATAGTGTTGATAGCATTGCAGAGGATGCATTTCCATCATCTTGTCGAATAATACGAAAATAATATGATTTACAATTCTTACGAGAATATCAATTCTTCGAGTATATGATGTGGTGGGTGATAAAAGATCATTTGTGCAAATGTGAAATTAGATACGTTTCCAAAACGTCCAATTATGCAAATAAACCTTCGGCACAATCTTCGGCACGAAGAATAAAATAACAAAAAAATCACCCAAGCGGGAGGCGTTGGTAATCAACACCTTCCGCTTGCTTTAAGCGTCTTTTTATAGCAAAATTTACAAATCTTCGGCGCAAAACCCTTTCCGCGCCGAAGATTTTTTGCAACATATTATTAGGAAGTGTTGTTATAAAATGCAACAAACTCTTGCATAATTCGTGATTTTTCACTACCTTTGCGCCGAAATTGAAAAATGTGAACCACATTGAACAATACTGAACAATTTTGAACAATACAACAATATGAAAGCCTTAGTAAAACGTTATGCAGAGCCAGGACTCTGGATGGAAGAAGTGCCAATGCCTAAAGTAGGCGTAAATGATGTGCTCATCAAGGTTACTAAAGCCGCTATTTGCGGAACCGATCTCCATATGTACAAATGGGATGAGTGGTCACAAAGCCACTGCACCCCACCCTATATCATGGGTCATGAGTTCGTGGGTGTAGCCGTAGAGGTAGGACCTGGTGTTCGTGGCGTGAAGATAGGAGACCGTGTGACTGCGGAAGGTCATATCGTTTGTGGTACCTGCCGTAACTGCCGCCGTGGTATGGGTCACGTGTGCGAGAATAGTCTTTCTGTAGGTATCTTCGGCAAGGATGGTGCTTTTGCAGAATATGTGACTATCCCAGAGAGCAATATCGTGCATATCCGTCCTGAGATTCCAGATGACTTTGCTGCTATCATGGATCCATTTGGCAATGCAACACATACTGCATTGGCATTCCCATTGTTGGGTGAGGATGTGCTCATCACAGGTGCTGGACTCATTGGTACCATGGCTGCAGGTATCTGCCGTTATGCAGGTGCGAAGAATATCGTTGTAACCGATTTGAATGAGCAACGCCTTGAGATTGCCAAGAAGATGGGTGCTACCATTACCGTTAATGGTGCTAAGGGCGAAACCGTAGAGGGCGCTATGAAACAATTGGGTATCCGTGGTTTTGATGTGGGTTTGGAGATGTCTGGTGCACCTTCTGCCTTCAACGATATGATTGCACATATGTATAAAGGTGCAAACATTGCTCAATTGGGTATTTTGCCAAGCGACACCAAGGTTAACTGGTCAGACATCATTTTCAATGCATTGACTATCAAGGGTATTACAGGTCGCCGCATGTGGGAGACTTGGTACCAAATGGAGCAAATGCTTGTTGGTGGTTTGGATTTGAGTCCAGTGATTACCCACCGCTTCCACTTTGATGATTTCCAAAAGGGCTTTGATGTGATGCTCAGCGGACAATGTGGAAAAGTGTTGTTGGAGTGGTAGTTGCAGAGTTGAAAGTTGAAAGTCGAAAGTTTAGAGTTTAAAGATTAAAGTTTAAAGATAAGAATATATGAAAAGAATGATTTTATTGAGCATGGCAGTGGTTATGTCAATGACCATGCTGTTTGCGCAATCGCGCGAAGGATTGACCGAATACAAACTGGCAAATGGTTTGACAGTTATGTTGTGGGAGGATCATGATCAACCGGATGTGACTGGCTATGTGGCAGTACGCGCCGGTTCTATGGACGAACCTGCAGAATATACAGGTTTGGCTCACTATTTGGAGCATATGCTCTTCAAGGGTACACAAAAAATTGGTGCATTGGATTGGGAAAAAGAGAAACCACTCTATGAGGAAATTATTCGTCTATACGACGAGTATGCAGAAACTACAGACGAGGCAAAGCGTTTGGAACTCACTAAGAAAATCAACGAAGTGTCTATTGAGGCAGCTAAATACGCTACCGTGGAGGACTTCTTCGTATTGCTGGATGGTATTGGTGCAACAGGCGTTAACGCATATACAAGTTATGATATGACTTGTTATCACAATTCATTCCCTGCTGCTAGTATGTACAAATGGTTGACTATTTTCTCTGATCGTTTGATTGACCCAGTCTTCCGTACATTCCAAGCAGAATTGGAGACCGTATTCGAGGAGTACAACCGTGGCGAAGACAACCTCAGCCGCAAACTCAATAGCACCATGATGGAAAAGATGTTTGCTGGTTCACCATACGAGCGTAGCGTAATCGGCTTGCCAGAGCACCTCAAAAACCCACGACTCAGCAAACTGATTGAGTTCTACAATACATGGTATGTAGCTAATAACATGGCGCTTATCATTGTGGGTGACTTTGATGCAGAAGCAACTAAGCCAATGATTGAAGAGACTTTCGGTCGCCTTAAGAGCGCTCCATTGCCAGAGCGTCCCACATATCCTAAGACTTCGTTCGCAGGTAACCCATCACACAAATTCAAATTGGGCTACTATCCACAAGTGATTTGGGTATGGGATGGTGTAACTGTGAGCGACGAAGACGATATGCCTTTGAAGTTTGTTGTACGCCTGCTCAATAATAGTACCCAAACGGGATTGCTGGATAAACTTGATATCGAGGGCACCGTATCTTCTGCAGGAGCAGGTGTGTTCGCATTGCGCGATCAAGGTCGCGTGTTGATTGAGGCTGTGCCATACTATGATGCAGCGCAACGGATGTACGAATCTAACACGGCTACCGAGAAGATTGTGATGGCAGAGATCAACCGATTGAAAACTGGAGATATACCTGATTGGCTGATTCAAACCGTGAAAGCAGAGTGGGCACAAGACTATAAACTCGCATTCGAGAATTCTTCTACCAAAATAGATGCGTTGGTAAACTGCTTTATCTATGACATTCCTACCAATGTTATCTTTACTGAGAACGAGAGGGTTCAAGCACTCACCAAAGAAGATATTCAACGCATCGCAAAGAAATATTTCGATGCAGACCACATGACTTTGGCATTTGAAGAAGGTGATCCTAAAAAGAGTAAACTCTCTAAACCAGCTATCAAACCGCTCGATCTCATCAACAATGAGGAAACTGAGTATGCAAAACAGTTCAAAGCATTGCCACAAGGAGAAGTGAAACAAACATTCATGGACATGAATGATGTGAAAGTGCTTGATATTGACGAGAATGTAAAACTGCACTATGCTACCAACCCCAAGAACAATATCTTCTCATTGGATTTAATCTTCGGTATTGGTACCGAGAAAAAACCAATGTTGGAGTATGTAACCTCATTGATGAACCGTGGTGGTATTATGCCTAACATTGAGCCACAAGACTTCCGTCGCCAACTATCTGAGTTGGGTGGTCGTTGTAGTTATGGTGTAAATGGCAGTTACTTCTATGTATCTATCATTGGTGACGAGGAACACTTAGCAGAGATTTGCCAATTGGTACAACGCCAAATGTTGATGCCTAAGTTCGACACCAAGCAGTTTGATGCTGTCAAGGGTAGCGAACTCTCTAGCCGCTTTATGATGTCAAAGGTGGACGCTGTGCAAGCAGATGCCTTGCGTCAATATATACTATATGGCGATAAGTCGGATTATATAGATGTGGTTCCATTCATGGAAGTATATTACATGGATGAATTAAAGCTCAAAGTTGAGTTCTTGGACGCTATCAAATATGCATTGGACATCCACTACTGTGGACAAAAACCAGTAGAGGAAGTAAAGGATATCTTGACCAAGAATCTGCCATTGCAAGAAGGTGTACAACCATCTACCTCACCAGAAATCATTGACAAGAAAACATATGATAATACTCAAGTATATTTCTTGGCAAACTCCAACGTGCAACAAGCTACCATCTACTTCTATTTCAATGGTAAGCCATATGACAAAGAACAATCAGTATTGTTCCAGGCATTTAACCACTACTTCTCTGGTGGCTTTACAGGTATCGTCTTGGACGAAATTCGCGAAAAACGCTCTATGGCATACACTGCAACGGGTAACGTAGTACGCGGTCCATTGCCAGGAAAAGAGTCATACTTCATGGGCTATATCGGTACACAGTCTGACAAGGCAGTGGATGCGATCAATGTATTTATGTCGTTGCTAGATTCTATGCCAGAATATCCAGATCGTATTGAGAGCGTAAAAGCCACTTTGCGTCAAAATGCACAAGTGTCCAAACCATCATTCCGCTCTAAAACCGAGGCATACGATTCTTGGCGTGAGATGGGCTACGAGGTAGATCCTGCTAAATACAACCAAGATGCCATCAACAACCTCACATTCGAGCAAATCAAGCAATTCTACGAGGAGAATATCAAGGGACAACCTGTATCTATCATCGTGATGGGTGATCCTAAACTCATCGACCAAAAAGCATTGCAAGCTAAGTATGGTAAGATTGTTAAAGTCAACAAATCCAAACTTTTTGCACCACTTGATTTAGATTTCTAATAATGCATAAATCCGGTTTTGTAAATATAGTAGGAAATCCCAATGTAGGTAAATCCACATTGATGAATGTATTGGTGGGTGAGCGCCTTTCGATTATCACATCGAAGGCGCAAACCACTCGTCATCGCATTATGGGAATTGTCAATGGGGATGATTTTCAAATGGTGTATTCCGACACTCCTGGTGTCTTGCAACCTAATTACAAGTTGCAAGAGCAAATGCTAGAGTTCTCACGCTCTGCCCTCATAGATGCAGATGTATTGCTCTATGTGACAGATGTACAAGACAATCCTGACAAAAATGCTGACTTCCTAGAGAAGGTCAAACGCATAAAGGCAAAAGTATTCCTGATTATCAACAAGATAGATCTCACTACCCAAGAGACATTGGAACAACTAGTAGAGTATTGGCATCGTGTTTTGCCAGAGGCAACTGTCTTCCCTATCTCAGCGCAACAGAAGTTTGGCACAGACCAACTCTTTACCGCTATCCGTGAAGCATTGCCTGAGTGCCCTCCATTCTTCCCTAAAGATCAGTTGACAGATAAATCATCGCGTTTCTTTGTGGATGAGATGATTCGTGAGAAGATCCTCTTGAACTACGACAAGGAGATTCCTTACAGTGTAGAGGTAGAGGTGGAGACATTCCACGATGAGGAACCTGATGAGCAACATCCTGAGGGTATCATCCGCATCGGTGCAGTCATCTTTGTAGAGCGTGATAGTCAAAAAGGCATTATTATTGGCAAAGGAGGCAAGGCCCTCAAGCGAGTGGGCACACAAGCGAGAAAAGAGATTGAAGCCTTCTTCGGCAAACCAGTGTTCTTGCAACTCTTTGTCAAAGTGGACAAAGACTGGCGATCATCGCAGACACGCCTTCGCCACTACGGATATGACCTTAACTAGGATATAGGACGGCTTCGCCTATAGGACGCCGCAAGCGGCTATAGGTTATAGGCATAGATAAAAAATACGCTCCCAATAAGGAGCGTTTTTTTATGGTATATGTTATGTTTAATGTCGAATGTTTAAAGTCGAAAGTCGAATGTAACTTTCAGCTTTTGACTTTCAACATTCAACTATGCGAAGCAGCAGCATACGCGGAAACCGCAGAGGTACAATGCTAAGACTGCAGCACCAATACCCACCAAAGTAGCTACAATAGCAATAGTCCATTTGCTCGCCTTAGACAATCCTTTCTTCTTGATTTTCAAGATTGGGAAAGCAGCTTGCTCTGTCAATGTATTACCAAATAGTACACTTACGATAGCATCCGCGTTGATAGCCCAACCATTGGCATTCAAGAGTGGTGCAAGATTGCGCTTGCGCAGTTTCATCCAAGCGAGAATCATAGATGGTCCACTAATAACCAACAGCAGTCCTGGGATAACCAACCATCCCCACCATCCGAGACCTTTCAAACCCAGCGCTAAACTTGTAAAGAAACTACCAATATATCCAATAGCCATACCAATGGCAGCAAAGATACCGGCGAACTTAGCTATATCAAATGGAGCAGGAGCAGCCGCTTTGTCTGCTGGAGCAGGAGTGGTTTGTAACTTAGCCGTCATATCAGCGAAAGACTTTTGCTCTTTCTCCGCTGCTGATTTAGTAATAAGACCCGTCACCCACTCTCCTAGTTTGCGATAAGGACTCCAGAAGGCTTGACCAATAGAAATAGGATTGTCTATAATCTTTACTACTTCTGCTTCCCAATCACGACCTTGACGGTCATAGAAGAGAGCGTTTTTGCCTACTTTCAAGTTTCGGATATCACCTACTGTCATAGCCGCTACGATAGTCATAGTTTGTCCGCTAGCATGGTGCTTGCAGTTGCAGTAAATGAGGTACATACCGCTATCTGGAGCTTGGGTGTTGTGCTTAGCCATATCACTCACTTTCAAGCACAAATTACAAGCACGTTGGTCAATGACCAATGTACCTGCTTGGAAAATAGCCCATGGTGTCTCATCTTCGGCTCCGCGTCCTAGCAAAGCTTTGCCTCGTTTGGCATAGAAATCTTGGAACGATACAAAGTTACGAAGCAATGTACAGAAATCACGGCAAAGCAAGAGAAGTTTCTCCAATGGTTTGTATTGAGCTTGCGCAGCAGTCAATGCCGCAACATTAGCCGCTTCAGCAGCTGCTTTAGTTGCCTCATAGTCAGCTATATTCTTGCCCATTTCGCCAAACTGCTCCTCAGTGAGACCGGGCACAGCGGCATCTGCAGGCAGGGTCGCCAAACCCAATGATTGTAATTTAGCGGTTTGGAAATATTGGGCATAAGTCTCTTGACATGCTTTGTATGCCGCAGTCACATCTGCGGCATATGGTGCAGCAGGAATAGCTTGCGCCTCGATAGTCACTCCTACGATAGCAGCTTTGACAGCATCTAATGTCACTACTCCATCTACAGCCAATGGGGTTGCTACTGATAATAGTGTTTCATCCACAATATCTGTTAGGTTCAAAGATGCTTTCTGCTCAAATAGCAATTGCGCATCGCAGAGCACAGTGCATAACCATTGTGCCGTAGCAACCACATCGCTCACATGGATCTTGCCATCGTTGTTGACATCCATATGTTTGAGACTCTCTTCTGCTAACTCTAACCCAGATACAGGGCATGCAAGAACGGTCCAAAGTTTCTCGTCCAACTCAGCGAGGTGCTGAATATCCTTGCCATTCTTAATCACTACGCGTGTATTGCCACCTATATTGGCATATGTCCAAGTATGTTTCATATTGTATTGGTATTTATTTGGCGACAAAGTTACTACTTTTTTCTGACATATACAAAATTTGAGTCACATTTTTGCTGCGACTATTGTTGGTCTCAAAAAATATTATTACCTTTGCAGCAAATTATACATCATTCTTTATGAAAAATTGGCTATCCAATAACCTCTACACTCTCATTCTCACCATACTTTTGGTTATTGTGGTGTTGAGTGTAACTTTTACAACCCGTTTGGCGAATAAGTTTGCAGAAGAAGAATACCGCAAGATCGAATTGTGGGCAGAAGCGACTAGACAACTCGTTCTAGCAGACGAGGATGATAATATCGACCTCATCCTGTCGGTTATGGAAGGTAACACAACCATCCCCGTATATATGGTTGATAGCGATCACCAACTCCTACTCTCGCGTAACGTACGAGAGCCCAAACACAATAAAGAAGAATTTTATAAGCAACGAATCAATGATTTACGCCAGTCACAAGAGCCTATCGTAGTGCAGGTCAATGAAGAAGTCACGCAATACATTTACTACGAAGATTCTACCTTATTGCGTCGTTTATATTGGTTCCCATATGTACAACTCATTGTGATAGTGGCCTTTATCGCCATAGCGGTGATTGCTCTTATCATGGCACAACGCAGCGAGCAGAATAGTCTATGGGTAGGACTTTCCAAAGAAACCGCCCACCAATTGGGCACACCTATCTCTTCCCTGAACGCATGGAATGAACTACTCAAAACCACCTACCCCGATGATGCCTTACTCCCACAAATGGACGAGGATATACGCCGTTTGCAGATGATTGCCGAACGATTCTCCAAGATCGGTTCACAACCGACCTTGGATCAGCAAGCTATCCTGCCTATCGTTCAGTCTGCCATGGAGTACATGCGCGTGAGAACATCCAACAAGATTACCTACACACTCCACGCAGACACCGACTGCCAAGTGAAGGTTTGCCAACCTCTATTTGAATGGGTAATTGAGAATCTATGCAAGAATGCGATCGATTCTATGGAAGGAAAAGGCGAGATTACCTTATCGCTCACTAAACAAGAAAACAAAGTGCACCTGGACATCACAGACACAGGCAAAGGTATCGATCGTCGTCACTTCAAGACGATCTTCAAACCAGGATATACAAGTAAAAAGAGAGGTTGGGGATTAGGCTTGAGTCTTGCCAAGCGTATCATTGAAGATTATCATCGAGGCAAACTCTTCGTCAAGCAGTCTCAGATTGGCGTGGGTAGTACCTTCCGCATCACACTCGAACAGGCCAAAGATTGTTGATCCAGACCCTGACATTGCCGCATAGAGAGCGCCCGCATCTAGTAGGCGCTTTTTTATACCGGCTAACTCCGGATGAATCTTGAAAACTGTACCCTCAAAGTCGTTTTTTGCCACAGCAAACAACTCCTGAACTCCTAAACTCCTAAACTCCGGCATTCCTGAACCTTTCGGAACTATTCCTCCGTACGCTTCTTTGGTCGAAACGCCGCATGCAGGTTTAATCATCACGAGATGCAAACCACTCAAATCCAGGTCTATGGGAGTCAGATCATCGCCTATACCTTCTGCATAGCAAGGGGTGTTATATATGAAAAATGGGCAATCTGCACCTAATGGACGAACTTCTTGAGCCAGTTGTTGTGGGGTCAAACCCAACGCAAAAATCTCGTTGAGAGCTATTGCCATATGAGCAGCATCGCTACTTCCCCCACCCAGTCCTGCTCCAAAAGGTATATTCTTCTTAAAACGGATACGCACATCGCCTATCTGCGGATAGCGCTCGCGCATACGCGCATAACATTTGATAATTAGGTTATCCTCCGCACGGCAATCCACAGCGAGCCCCTCTTGAATGAACGCAAACTCCTCCGATGGTTCCACTTCCAACTCATCATGCAAACCATACACCGGATAGAAGATGGTCTCCAAATCATGGTAACCATCCTCACGCTTGCGCACAACGCGCAAACCAATGTTAATCTTGCAGTTTGGAAACAACTTCATTCCTCTCAACTCTTATAGTTTATGGTTTATAGTTTATAGGTAAGAATAGCAGCTTTGCTGCATCTCCTCGCCTATACACCCTACACCATACACTCAACTCTCAACCCTTACACCGTATCCATAAAGGACTTTTGCACCTTATTGAACACCACGATACCTATCGCCATGAGAACGACCATAAAGGCAAAACTATAACCTAGCATCCACCAGTCGTGGACACCTACGCCTAACATTCCGTATTTGAAAAACTCGACAATACCGGTCAATGGGTTGAGCTGCATCACGAGGCGCAAAGTAGGATTGGTAATAGTAGAAAGAGGATAAATGACAGGAGTAGCATACATCCATAGACTCACGAAGAAACTCAATAGGAGTTGCAAGTCGCGGTACTTAGTGGTCATACTTGAGAACAAAATACCAAAGCCCAATGCCAAACCCGCCAACATCAGCACCAGAATAGGCAACATCAGCACATACCAGTTGGTGTGAATTTGCACATCGGTAAAGATAGCGTAGTATGCATAAACCACGAGGAAGAGTCCAAACTGAATACCGAAGCGAACGAGGTTACTAATCACATCGCTCAATGGAGTCACCAAACGAGGGAAATAGACCTTACCAAAAATACCGGCATTGCTCACAAAAGTATTGGACGTTTTGTTCAAGCAGTCCGCAAAATATTGCCAAAAACTGATACCTGCCAAGTAGAATAATGGCTGAGGCAAACCATCGGTAGAAATTTTAGCAATACCACCGAAGACGACCATATACATCACGGTAGTCATCAGCGGTTGGATAAGGAACCACAGAGGGCCAAGTACAGTTTGTTTATATTGGGTAATGATGTTACGCTTAACGAAGAGCATCATCAAGTCGCGGTAACGCCATATTTCTTTAAAATCAACGGACAGGAGTTTCTCTTTGGGTTTAATCTCTGTGGTCCAAGCTTGTTCTATTTCTGCCATAATCATAAAATTTGCCACAAAGGTACACTTTTTTTTGCAAATATGCAAATTTATTACTATCTTTGCAGCGAAATTTATGAACCCCGCTCCTCGGAGCGTAACATTTTAGTATTATGGCAAATGAAAAACAACAGTTCGTGGACGAACTAAAGGCACTACTACAGAAAGATGTAGCCGAAGTGAAAGAACAAGTAGAACAACTCAAAACACAATTCTACCGTCAGTATCATCAAGACCTAGATGCGCAGAAGCAAGCCGCTGAAGCTGCCGCTGCAGAAGCTGGAGAGACACTCGAAAACTGGGTGCCTCAAGTAGATGAGACTGAGCAAGAGTTCCGCGCATTGTTGGCACAATACAAGGAGAAAAAAGCCGAATTGCTCAAGAAAACGGAAGAGGAGCAAGCGCAAAACCTCATGCGTAAGGAGAATATCCTCCAACAAATGAAGGAGATGGCGGATGCGGAAACAGCGGACGTGATGGACAACATCAAGAAGATGAAAGAACTACAAGCCGAGTGGAAAACCATCGGTGCGGTTCCTCCTACCAAAGCACAAGAGATCTGGAAGACCTATCAACAATACCAAGAGCGTTTCTACGACCTCGTGAAGATCAATATCGAGTTGCGTGATTTGGATTTCAAGAAGAATCTCGAGATGAAAACCTTGCTCTGTGAAGCAGCAGAGAAACTCCAAGACAATCCGAATATCGTAGAAGCCAGCCGCGCGTTGCAACAGTTGCACGACGAGTGGGCGGAGATTGGTCCTGTGGCTCGCGAACTGCGCGAAGACCTCTGGAATCGTTTCAAACAAGCTAGTAGCATCATCAACAAGAAGCACCAAGCATATTTTGATGAACTCCACGCCAAAGAGAACGAGAACCTAGAGAAGAAACAAGACCTTATATCTCAACTCAAAGAGATCAATATTGACAAACTCAAGGGCAACAAACAATGGGAAGAGGCTACTGAGAAGGTACAAGCTATCCAACAAGAATGGCGACTTGTGGGCTTCGCTCCTAAGAAACAAAACCAAACTATCTACGAGGAGTATCGCCAGTTGTGCGACGCCTTCTTCAAGGCCAAGACTGCTTACTACAAAGGTATGCGAGATGAGTTTGCCGAGAACCTCAAACGCAAACGCCAACTCGTAGAAGAGGCGGAGGCACTCAAGGAGAGCACCGATTGGAAAGAGACTACCGATAAACTCGTAGAACTCCAAAAACAATGGAAAGCCATTGGTCCCGTGGCACGCAAGTATTCCGATGATTTGTGGAAGATGTTTACTACCGCATGCGACACTTTCTTCGAGGCTAAACGCGTAGCAACCAAGGAGGCGCGTGAGGTGTTTGCACAAAAACGTGCAGAGGCCAAAGAGCGTTGGGCTAAGAAAGTGGATCAAATGACCGACCGCCAAAAACTCATCAAGATGTACGAGAACCTCGTGCAAGAGATCAAAACGGCGGAGAATAATATCCTCTTCTTTACCGGCAAGTCTAAGAGCGGCAATAAGATCGTTGATGATATGCGTAAGAAGATTGATACCCTCAAAGAGCAACTCGCTGATCTCGAGAACAAGATCAACCAGATGGATGCAGAATAATGCGTTTAGCGTTTAGTGGACGCTGCGCTACTGTTTAGTGCTTAGAGAAATGAATGAACTGATAGTATATAAGGATGTAGAAATCTGCCAGGACGAGCAAATCGTCCTCACCGATGTCAATCTTGAGGTCGCATCGGGTGAGATGATTTACTTGCTTGGCCGCGTGGGCAGTGGCAAGAGTAGCCTCATGAAAACCCTCTACGGCGAACTGGAGGCTGAAGGCACACACACGGAGGTCTTGGGCTACGATATGCTCAAGATCAAACGCAGGGATATACCTTATCTCCGTCGTAAGATCGGGGTGGTCTTCCAAGATTTTCAGTTGCTCGTTGACCGCAATGTCGAGGATAATCTGATATTTGTCCTCAAGGCTACGGGCTGGAAAGACCAACAGGCAATGAAGAACAATATCTACGATGTCTTGCGCCAGGTAGGCATGGAGGAGAAGGCGTATAAGATGCCTTATCAGTTGTCCGGTGGCGAACAACAACGCGTAGTGATTGCTCGTGCTTTGCTTAATTCTCCTGGCTTGATCCTCGCGGACGAGCCTACGGGTAACCTCGATCCAGAGACCGGCAAGGGCATCATGGAACTGCTTTATAGCATCAGCCAAGCCGGAATGACGGTGATCATGTCCACACACAATCCGCTGTGGCCTGAACTCTACCCTGGCAGAAAACTGCTCTTCGATGGAGGAAAGATCACGGAGGTTTCGGATCTCGGATAACGATAGACCACAATAAAAAAACAACTGACATCTTTTGGGTGTCAGTTGTTTTGTTTATGGGATTGGTGTTTTATCTGCGTTTGCTCCACATACGACCGCTGCTAGTGGAATAGTATAATCCTTTGTCTGTTTGTGCTAGCAGTTCATTGCCGTTATCCATCAGTGTTTGGAACGTGCCGCAAGATGAACCGGTGTAGCGACTGCTCCACATACGTCCCCCGCTGGTGGAATAATAGATACCTTTGGTGGTAGCGGCTATCAATTCATTTTTATAGACGATCAGGTCTATAAATTCACCACAGGCTGAACCGGTGTAACGACTACTCCACATGCGTCCTCCGCTGGTGGAGTATTGAATTTGTGTGGGTTTCTCAGGATTAACACGAATAATCTCGTTTCCTACTTGAACTAATCTTGGCATAGTCTTTTGTGCATTTATATGTGTTGGTACAAGAAATAATAATCCTAGGAGTAACCCTAATGTCAGAATAGATTTAGTTTTCATATTGCTTTATTTTTACGAATAAAATAGGTGATTGTAAAAGTCGGAATAGCGTCGGTAAATGGCAAAACTTCTTCCATAAATACAAAAATCGTTCCCTTAACTCCACCAAAAAGTACACTAAATAAGTATGCAGAAATAGGTGCCCATGCAATATCCATCCACTCCCCAAGAACAGGCAAAACATAGGATAGCAAACCTACTACATCTAACAATATGCATAGCCACAATGGCGGGAGTTTGCTAGAATCTGATTTCATAGAAGGGTAACCTTACCAACCGAATTTGTAGGTCAAAAGGATAATGTGTTTGTGGGTGTAATCGTGAGCAATAGACACACCACTATCAGATATATCCAAACTACGATTATATACATAATTATAACGATAAGCCAATGTAAGAGAATTATGCTTATCTACCTTCCATTGCAAACCTAACTCTGGACGCAACTCATTGATATATTGACCATACAATTTTGCATTCAAAGTATTAAAAACCTCCATCTTAGCTATCAAACTAAGTGGTTGATTTGCAATAGAATACTGGGCTTGCAAACGAGAACGCAAAACCAAATCTACCCTATTCTTCTCACGCAAATCAATCTCATCCGCACGAGCATCCATCATCAAACGCTCACGCAACGACAACTTCCATTGACCAAACGACACTTGACCCGTAACATCCAAATTAACACGGTGGCGCAGAAACTTATTCACATCACTCCAACCCTGGTTACCGTATAATTTCAATACATAAGCCGCTGATAATGAAAGATATTTAATAGGGGCATACCCCAACGAAATAGTCGTATGAGAACGATGGGCAGGAGCACTACGAATCTCCTCCTCAAAAGTAAGAGATAAACCATGATTAAACGACTTGACAAAAGAAGCTATGATATGTGCCTCTGCATATTGCGTGCTCGTAGTATCCGCCGACACAATATCTTGTGCACAAACTAACACAGGAAAACACAACAACAGAATAGGTAACAATCTCTTCATAATCACTTACTTATATTTAACAGCATATTCTATCATCCTGCGCAACATAGCATTCAAACCATTGCTGCGAGTAGGCGATAAATGTTCGCGCAACTGAATCTCATCGATAAAATACAACTGCTCATTAACAATCTCCTCTGGGGTATGACCACTCAGCACACGAATCAACAATGCCACTATACCCTTGACCAAAATAGCATCGGAGTCACCACGATAAATGACCTTACCATCTTGCATTTGGGCAGTAAACCAAACCTTAGATTGGCAACCGTCAATCAAATTTTGGTCCGTTTTATCTTCTTGTGGAAAAGCATCTAAGCCATTTCCGTAATCAATAAGCAAACTATATCGGTCCATCCAGTCGTCAAAACTGGTGAACTCCTCTATTATCTCATCTTGTATCTCGTTAATCAACATACTAATTATGAATTTTGAATTAAGAATTTTGAATTAGTTTGTACAGGATTTCAGCAATATTCTTATCATCTTCTTCTGCGATGTCCTTGACGGGGGCATCGATAATGTAATTCGCTTTTTCATAGAAAGGTGCACGAGCCTCTAGTTGGGGAGTAATAAACGCCAAAAGTTCTTGCTCGGTGCGTCCTTGTAGCACAGGACGCTCAGTTAAATCAGTGAGCATAAGGCGTTTAGCCAAATGCTCTGGTTTCCATCTAAGATAAATACTTGTACCCAGTTCTTGTAGGCACTCCATATTATCCTCCCAACATGGGTAGCCACCTCCCGTGGCATAAATCACTTTTTCAACCGGTAACTCAGCCAAGTCTTCCACCACATACTTCTCCTTGTAACGAAAATCTTCTATTCCGTGCTCACGGATATACTCGGCAGGTGTCTGACCATGAAGTTCTGCAAATGCTTCATCTAGATCGACAAAATGCCAACCTAAACGCTCTGCTAATATCCGACCAACAGTGGTCTTACCAGCAGCCATATAACCAATCAAGTATATAGGGAGTTGCATATTAGTTTATGGTGCGGGAGTATAGTCATAGGGATCATTATCGCGCCAAAGGAGTTTGCCATCCTCTATATATGCCTCGGGGAAAGCAGTTTGGATAGGAGGAGTGATATTACCCAGGAACTGCCATTCCTTATTATATACGCGCGCGCACGAGGAGCAGATAGGTGCACAAACCGTATGGATGACCACAATCGAGTCAGAACCTATTAAGGTGTCAAGCACGCTAGTCAGTTCGTCATTGTTCAGTGGTTCAGACGCAACTGCGTTGCTGTTTAGTCGTTCAGAAGCGACTACGCTCACGAACAACACCATGAATAATATGACTATTTTTTTCATTGTTTAGTGAACGCTGCGCTACTGTTTAGTGTTTATGAGCACCACCGCTTGGGCAGCGATACCTTCTTTGCGTCCTACAAATCCGAGTTTCTCGGTAGTAGTGGCCTTGATACTGATTTGATTCTCCTCTACTCCCATCACTTGCGCGAGGCATGTAACCATAGCAGGGATATGAGGATTGAGTTTAGGTGCTTCGGCACAGATAGTACAATCGCAGTTGCCTAGTTCGTAGCCATGCTCGCGAATCATCTGCATAACCTTGCGCAGGAGAATCTTGGAATCGATATTCTCAAACTCATTGCCTTTGACGGGTGGGAAGTGGTAACCAATATCGCGTAAAGCAGCAGCCCCTAATAGTGCATCGCAAAGCGCATGAATCAAGACATCTGCATCGGAATGTCCTAGTAGTCCTTGTTGAGCAGGCACGAGAATGCCGCCCAACCACAATTCGCGGTTGGGGGCAAAAGCGTGCACATCATATCCGAAACCTATTCGCATTACTTGCGATTGTTAACCATATCCTTGATACCCGCGAGATCGAAACCGAGGGTAAAACGCATGGTACTATTCAATGGGTTAGATGCTGCAGTTGCAATACAGTAAGCGAAGTCCAAGGAGAAAATACTCAAGTGGAAACCAGCACCTACTGTTACATAACGACGGTTACCTTTTGTAAAATCCTCATGGCTATAACCTAGACGACCAAAGAATTGATTGTTGTAGCTATACTCCAAACCTACACCCCACTGTACCTCTTGGAACTCCTCTGCTGCACCATTAGGCGCATCGCAGAAAGACATCCACCAACCATTAACTGATGTAATTCCAGAATACTCCTCTTGCTCCATACGACCTGTTTCCAGATTCTTAGCAAATGAAGATTTATATGTAGGAACCAACATCTTGTTGCACTCAACAGTAGCTGTCAAGCGGTTGTAGTTATCAAATGGAAGTTCATAACTCACACCCAAACGCAGATTAGCAGGGATGAAGTTTTTGGTAGTTCCATCGTCATAGGACATCTTACCACCGAGGTTGCTCAAGTTGAAACCTAAGCCGAAATAACTCTCACCCATTGGCAATGAGATAGGTTGACGATAATACAAAGAGATATCAGCTGCCATAGTCCATGCAGGATGCATCTCTGTTCCACCACCAAAGTTGGTACCATTATTGAGGTCACTATACAAGAATCGCATAGCCACCGCCATACTTACATACTCGTGCAATTTACGAGAATAAGCCAAATCCAACGCCCACTCATTAGGCATAGCTTGAGCATAAGTTTCTGTAAAATTATTTACCAAGTCCACTTCACCCATAGAAAAATATCTAAAACTACCAGAGAGTGTACCTGCCTTTTCGCCCATATTGTAGTAACCAACGATATACGCTAAGTCAATATCGCCAACCAATTGACGCAACCATGGAGTGTAGCTAACGGAGAGACCTCCCTTGCTTTCCATAAAAGCATATTTAGCAGGGTTCCAGTGTTGAGAGTTGAGGTCAGCAGTTGTAGCCACACCCACATCACCCATACCTGCTGAACGACCATCAGGAGCAATAGTTAGAGATGGCATGGCTGTCATCACTGGATTGGTTGTAAGTTCTGCGTCATCTGCCAATACAGGCAACGCTAAGAAAGAAAATGTTAGAATAGAAAAAAGAATCTTTTTCATTGTTGTAAATTATTTGTTATTTGGTTAATATTCTTATTCATTATCAAAAAAATCTCTTTTAAATTTATTCCATAGGCAATTATTGAGTTACAATGATTTTACCAGCCTTCGACACGTGGTCTAAATTAGCTGTTTTTATTTTTACTTGATATACATATATTCCTGGATTGATTGCTATTTGACTCATATTCCATGTTATACCCTCCACGCCTGATTGCACATAGGTATATACCAATTTTCCACTTATATCGTACAGAGATACTGTAGTTTCGTTGGCCTCATATGGACGATCATACTGAATATTCACTTTCATCACACCCGTCTTAGACACAGGATTAGGATAAGTCGTTACCTCAGCAATACTAGGATCTAGTCCTTTGACCACTTGGAAGTTGAGCGAAGCTGTGGTACTATTGTTATATAAATCCCACGCACGGAAAGTCAATGTATGTGCGCCTTCACTTTGTTCCGCCATCTTATAACTGACTTGTCCTTCTTGATAGCTGTTATTGCTTGCATTGAAGTAATTATTCAATACATAAGTTTGCTTAGGGTCATTATCTATGACTAACAATAGGTCGTGACCAATACCTGTACCGACTGTATTGATACCATTCTCATCGTGTATATCTGCATAGAAATGTGGAAATTCGTATGTTTCGTCACCACTTTGGAAAGCAGGAGTATTGAGGTAAATGTGCAAATCAGGACCCATCGTATCTTGTACCATCAACGAACTACTACCACCCACGATGAAATCTTCGTAATGTCCGACGGCCTCTTCACGTGTTTCAGGATCATGTGCATAATACACGATACGACCACTACCGTAGTTATATCGGATATCCTTAGGAACCATAAAACTAAATTCAAATTTACCATCTACCACATCCGTTTGACCCGAGAACAAAGTGTTAGGATAATCCTTATAGGTGATACGAGTTTTATCATCCTCTATTGTCTCATCATTATCACGAGTAGTGATATCTTGTTCTTTATCAAAGATGGTAATATCCAATTTGCCATTAAACCATGTTGCCGTATCATTATCAGGCGTTTGGATATAGCCTTCTACCGTTTGAACACTTAATGCGTGCATGGTATCCACTTCCAATATCGTTTTCACTTGTAGGTCCGTAGGATAATTCAACTTCAAAGCAGGGTCAGCCAACAAAATGTATGGCAATTTGTTGGCATCATATCCCGTTTTATTTTTAGCAATACGAGTTGCATCGCCAAGTGTCATATTATAGTCAAATGGAGTTGTATGTCCAAATAGCGTATCGCATAGGTTACGATTTAACACCGTATTTTGTGTAGCATATACGGTTCGACAGGCAGACAGCACACCTATCGCTCCACCATCTGGATGAAGCACCGCATGCTCTCCTGCAGACATAACTCCACCATCAAAATGCGAGAAACTACATGTCGCTAAAAACCAGAAACCTTGATTCCTATTATTCATTTTCAAAATATCTGCAGTCTTCATGAACAACTCGTTGGTGATATTGTTATATCCACCATGTCCAGAGTAATCCATAAAAAGCACACCTTCACTCATCAAGTTCTCAAATTGGTTCTTTGCCAATGGGTAGCTTTCACCAGCGGCACTTACCTCTTGTGTATGTGCATCTAGATATATCTTAGTGAGAATAAAATCCTTGTTTCTACGACGCAATCGCTCTGCACCTCCATCCGCAGTCTGCACATGTAATCCGTGGTCGCCATCGTCAGCTAAAAACAAGATTTGTGATTTCCATTTACCTAGCACACGGTCATCCATATATGTGCAGATTTTCTCTACCACATCCTCTGCCTCTCTAAGTGTTCTAGCAGGCAACCGTCCCACACCGATATTCATCAAGGCCCGTGTATCCGTAAAAATTCCTTGATATATACCAGCATTATCCTCCAAGAATCCGAAATAGTCATCTGTTGCATAGGCATCTGTTTCGGTGGTTGAATTGACTGCCTGATAAGTAAGCAGTTGTCGAGCACCTGATGCAGAAAACAATTTACGGTTATCATAGGTTCCGCTACCCATTAATAAAAGGTTTTTAGGTTGCTTAACTGGATCACCATTGGCTTTATCGTAAAGCATCTTCATCAACCATCTATATGCACTAGCATCTGGTGTACCTGAAGAAAACTCATTAAATACTTGCTGCTCAGTTACCACCGCCCATGTCAGTCCATCTATTTGCTCATGCTTTTTAGCCAATCGTATAGAAGGTTCTACAAAAGCATCAGGACATATGATAACGTAGTCAATGTTCTCCAAGGCATGCAAGTTCTGATTCTCTATCTCGCCAACCTTAGTAGGACGTTTCCAACCTTGCGCATTGACATCAACAGCCACATAGCGTTCTGCAGTTTCGTTAGAGCCCTCCCATGTCAATATACCATTACTACAGGAAGTAGGCATCAACTCTACATCCACACCATTTGTCACACGCCATATTTGGATATTGCTATTAGAAGACTCCATATTGTAACGTATGGCTTGCGAACGACCTAGGTAATCGGTATTGACTACAGGCAACTCATTGCCTTGCATCTTCAAGGCACATGGAACATGCAACTCTACATAGTTCAAATATGCACTAGCTCCTTTTGCACCATTAAATTGCAATTTCACTGTTTGATTAGCATCACTTACTGGTTCTGCTGTAAAAGATGTTTTTTTCGTTGTAGCTTTCGTATGATAATCAGTTATACTAATAGCAGACATCTTTAATGTTTGTAGTTTATTAGCATAGGTAACTTGAATAGGTGTTTCTTCTCCTGAATTAGCAGCCATATCTACTATACATCTAGCAGATAAGTCTGTTCGCACATTATTTAGTGTAAAAGTGATAACTGTGTCGCGTTTTTGCTGATTAAGTAACTCTCCGTAAAACTCGCGTCCACCTCCAGATTGCCCATTCAAGTCTATCAGATTATAGCATTCTTTTTCATGCACATTCAACGATGTATACCAATCCACATCGATAACCGAAGTGGTGTTATATTGTTCATTGGATGTCTGAATCAGCTTTTGTAGGCCTACTTGATCCGTAACAAAATAATATCCTTCATTGGAATATGGATTCCGTACATGTCTCCATTCGCCATTATCATTCAATTCCCACTTAACTGGTCCTTGTGCATAAAACAAAATATAATCGCCATCGTTGAATACACCATCATCACCTTTGTGCATATAAAAAGCCACAGATGGCAAGTCATCCCAATGATGCTTTGTAAAGTCCTCGCTCAACATAGCGCCACCATACCCCAGCACAGCAACCTTCTCAGGTTGCAATCCCCACTCTTTGAGGGTCTCGTAGGATATAGTATGCACACCCGTCTCCTTCACACTGATCTTGACGAATCTACTATCTGTACTTAGTACAGACTGATTGGTATAGCTATGCACACCTGCCATGACCATAGAAGCCATCATGCATAGGAATAGAAATATATATTTGCGTTTCATACTACTTAATTTTACAATACAACACTTCTTCTCCATTCATCTCCTCGCGAATCACTTCTTCGCGAATCAAATCTTGCGCAGCAATAGCGCGCTCTATAAAAATCAAATCACCCTGGCGAATAGTCATCAAACGACTAATCTCGCATATTGCCTCATCAATGTCAATGATCAAATCACTTGGCATATAATTTTCTAGAGACATAAACACACCTACTGGTAATGAATTATCAAAAGCCCATGCACGAACAGCATCTCCTTGCTGGCGATAATCCTCCGCATGAATATTCACCGCTGGCGCTATAGCGTCATAATATCTACTCGCAAATTTAGGAGCAATATGCTTACCCAACTTGCACACGCGCACGACCACGCATGGTACATATTGTACTTTCTCGCTCCAATCAGGAATAAAGAAAGGCTTGCGATTCACCATCAGAGATGAATCGCTTTTAAGCACTATCTTTACCTGGTTTTCTATATTTGCGAAGCCTACTATTTTCATTTAAAGTGCAAAGTTACAAAAATTCTCGCACGCGCGCAAGAGCAACATAAGAAAATCCTATAATTTCTTAAAAAATCGCTTATTTTGCACGAATAAATATCTGTATTGGAGTACCATTAAAATCCCACCATTCGCGCAACTTATTCTCCAAGAAGCGACGATATGGCTCTTTGACATACTGTGGCAAGTTAGCAAAGAACACAAAAGTAGGGATTTGTGTATTAGGCAATTGAGTACAATACTTAATCTTGATATACTTACCCTTGGTTGCTGGTGGAGGATAATTCTCTATCAGAGGCAAGAAACGCTCATTGAGTTGTGCAGTAGGCACTTTGCGTTGTTTGCTCTCATAGACATGCAACGCGGTCTCCATTACTTTGAAGATACGTTGTTTGGTCAAAGCAGACGTGAAAATAATAGGAAAATCCTTGAATGGAGCCATACGCTCACGAATGGCATTCTCATACCCTTTGATGTCTGCATTGGTCTTGCTCTCGATCAAATCCCACTTATTCACACAAACCACAAGACCTTTCTTGTTCTTTTGAATCAATGAGTAGATATTCAAATCTTGCGCCTCTATACCACGAGTAGCATCAATCATCAAGATACACACATCGGAATTCTCAATAGCACGAATAGAACGCACCACAGAGTAATACTCCAAGTCCTCATTCACTTTCGCTTTCTTACGAATACCTGCCGTATCTACCAAATAGAAATCTTTGCCAAACTTGTTATAACGCGTATAGATACTATCACGGGTAGTACCTGGAATATCCGTTACAATGGTACGCTCTTCACCGATAAACGCATTCAAAATACTACTCTTACCTGCATTAGGACGACCCACAATAGCGAAACGAGGCAATTCTTCCAAATCCTCGCCTGATACTGTATCTTTGAAGCGACTGCAAATCTCATCCAACAAATCACCCGTTCCCAAACCATTCTCTGCGGACAAAATAAAGGGCTCACCCAAACCTAACTTATAAAACTCAGGAGCACCATATTGTTGATCAAACTGATCCACTTTGTTCACAGCCAACACGGTCTCTTTCTTGGCTTGACGAAGCAAGTGCGCCACTTCCATATCAAACTGTGTCACACCCTCATTCACATCCACAACCAACAAAACCACATCAGACTCCTTGATGGCTAGTTTCACTTGACGGTTAATCTCACTCTCAAAGGTATCATCCGAGTTAACCACCCATCCTCCTGTATCAATCACAGAAAACTCCTTGCCGCACCACTCACTCTTGCCATATTGACGGTCTCGAGTTGTACCTGCAGTATCATTGACTATCGCTCGACGAGTTTTTGTCAAGCGGTTAAACAGGGTCGATTTCCCGACATTAGGACGACCCACTATCGCTAAAATATTTGCCATAGTATATTCCTTTCTTTTAAACTTTAAACTTTAAACTTTTAACTTTCAACTAACAATGACAATTGCCTCCGCAACCACCTTCACCACAGTCGCCATTACAGTCGCCGCTACCACAGTTACCACCGCAACCGCCACAACCACGATGATGAAGGGCTTTCAACTCGCCCTCTGTCACCTGACGGATATGGAGTACTTTGCCCACAAAGTGCAAGTTCTCACCTGCCAAAGGATGATTCAAATCGATTGTCACATGCTCTTTGGTAATCTCTGCGATTTGTGCATTGATCACTTGACCATCAGCGGTATTCATTGGCACAATAGCACCCACATATACGCGCTCAGAGTCAAACTCGCCATCACCATTATAAAACATCTTCTTATCCAATTGGAGTACACCATCGGTGTCATATTCACCATAAGCTTCTTCGCAAGGTATGCGAAAATCAAACGCCTCACCTTCTGCAAGACCTTCCATTGCTCGCTCAAAAGCTGGCAACATCATACCCTCGCCATGGCAATATACCAACGGAGCATCTGCTGTGGCTTTCTCCATTACTTCTTCTTGTCCATTCTCTCCATCCACATACAAATCATACTGGAGAGAAACTACTTTTTGGTTTTCTACTTTCATATATACTTATCTTTTAACATTAAACACTATACCAAACACTACCACCACTCTACCCGTTTGCTGGTCGCATCGGCACTACTCTTATCATACTTCAGATCTTTCAACATACTAGCATTCACACCGATATGGAAAGTATAACTCTTATACGGACCAAATGGCACAAAACTAGCACTCATACTCCAGCAGTGTAGATCGCGCGAAACATTGATAGCCGTGTATGATAGTTGCTTGGCATTCACATCATAACTCAATGTAGTACTTGCTTTCCAACCACTACCCAAACCCAACGAAGCGGAAAAACTCAAGTTGTGCCTAAACTCCATTTTGGGAACATTCTTCTCCTCATTCCATTGGTTACTCGCAGTATAGCGCAAACTATACGACACACTCAGGCTCCAAGGTATTTTAGCAAACAGATATCCATCATCCGTCACCTCATCTTCCACTTTACGGTTCTTTTTATTTTGCTGTTCTAAATCTGTCTCATCAGCCCATGCATCGCCCTCAACTTCTTCCTCCTCAGGAGTTTCTGGCACACTTTTATCACTCTTATCAAACCACTTCTTGACCACCTCATTGTTAAACGTATAACTAAAACTTGTGCTCGTACCTGTGAAATGTGGGAAACGACCATGATTCCAATACAACTGATTAGAACGCACATGACCGCCACTCGCCGTAGTCGTATACATATATGGATCAAACTGTCCACTCAAATTGATGGTATAATTTACCTTCGGTATCTTGATACGCAAGTTGACCGAGAAATTATTCCAGTTCATTGAGTCTGCGATAAAGTTATAACCACCCGAAATACTAAAATTGTCAATAATGCTATATACCTTATAAGGCTCTTTACCCGTCGTATCCTTGTCATTGCGCAATTTCATCTCCAAGTTATTGCCTAGCGAGAACGACAGATTGGCTGCCGCACCCCTGCTAGGAGCCTCCTTAAACCTAGAATAATTCACCACCTCAAATATAGGCAAACCATTCTCATCCAACTTAGGTACCCAGTTACCCGCTTCATCTTTCACAGTCACGGGTTTGTCATACGATCCATAGAAGCCGCCATAACGCTTTGCCCAATATTCTGCACCAAAATCTGGATTATACGAAAAACTCAAACTAGGAGTCATCACATGCCTAAATCGATCCACTTTATCGCCAAACCATTTGCGGAAAGGGATATAAAAACCATACAACTTGGTGGACAAACTCACACTAGCATTAAAGTTATACACATTATAAAAACCCATCACCGTATCTTTCTGCACCTGATTCAACTCTTGATTCCAAGACTGATCTACGCGACTGAAAAACATTCGATCGGTAAAGTTAATACTAGGCGTAATACTAATGTACTTGAATGCCATAAAAGAAGCCGAAGAACTTAATTTGTGGTTCAAACGGTTATCCCAATCTTTCACAAAACTAGACTTAAAGAACTCATTCTCTTTGCAGGTAATCGAGTTCGTAAACGAGCCACTATATTGCAAACTAATCTTCTCGTACCATTTCTGTTTACCCATCGCTTTCTTGCGTTTGAACGGATAAATACGGCTCATATTCACATTCAAACTAGGCAAGGTCACACTCAACGTAGAGTCTTTGGTTCGTTGAGTCAAGTTCATACTCAAACCGATACTCCATGGGCTATCAGGAAAACGCTGCGTATAAGACACACTAGAACTAGTCGTATTTTCAGCATTGGCTTGCATATCGTAATAACTATTGATATTACTTCGGTTGTACCCCGATGTCTTAAAGTTCACACTCGCCGAAAAATTAATATATGGATTCGCTTTGCTATCCTGCGTATGAGACCATTGAACACTCAAGTTTTTATCTACGCTATAATTAGGCATATCTTTTTCGCCCGTAACATCCCAGCGATAATTCACCGACAAACTACCTTGGAATTTATATCGCTTGATATATCTACTCCTCGCATACACCGCCCAAGTACCACGCGTATAAATATCTCCCGTCAATTGCAAATCAAAATAATCATTGATTGCAAAATAATAACCGATACCCGTCATATACAGTCCGCGCGTATAATCATCTCCAAAATTAGGCATTATGAAACCACTCGAGTAATTATCCGTAAATGGAAAGAATCCAAAAGGTATCGCCAAAGGCAATGGCACATCTCCCACCACTAAGTACGCAGGACCCGTCGCTATATAACTACCTGGCTTCACTTTGGCTTTTGTCATTTGCAAGTAAAAGTGAGGATGATCATGATCGTCACAAGTGGTGTATTTTCCGCCCGCCATCATCAAGAGTCCCTCATCCACTTTCTTTGTTTTATCCGCTATCACGTAACCCTCCGCTTGTTCAGTTACCGCGTTACGAATAAAACCCTTTTGCGTCTTCAAGTTATAGTTAATCTCACTCGTCTCATAACTATCCTCGCCTTCACTAAAAATAGGTTTACCTACCCACTCATCCTCTATCGTATCCAGCACTCCTACCGCATACAATGTGCTACTATCCATACACATGCGTATGTACTCGGCCGTCAAGTTCATTTCCTTGTACTGCAATTCACCCGCGCCATACAAATGAGCTATTCCCCTGCCCGTAATCTTCATCGAGTCGGCAGATGAATATTCAATCCGAGCATCCAAAGCCTCTTTTAATGGTTCAGCAGACTGAGATGGAACAGAATCCAACACAACCTCCTGACCTTGTATCGAAATACAAAGTGCCACTAAAAATAATATGACGAATAACTTCCTCACGTGTATCTATGTATGCTCGCGCTCACGCGTGAGTGCGCACAAAAAGTTTGCAAAGGTACAACTTTTTTTTGACATACGCAAATTTTCAAACCAAAAGTTCGATTTAAATCTACTCCTCTTTTATTTCCACCCAGATATTGTTATTATCTTGCAACTTTCGACCCAAAAAATTTGCATATATGCAATATTTTCACTACCTTTGCAGGCTGAATTATACAACTGCGATTATGAGTATCAAAGAAAAAATAGAATCCTTGCTCAGCCAGGTGGCTGAATTGCAAGCTACCAACGCCGAACAAGTAGAGGCGCTACGTATTAAGTACCTCAGTAAGAAAGGTCAAGTAACCGAACTCTTCAACGAGTTTCGCGAAGTGCCTAAAGAGGAGAAACGCGAGATTGGTCAAGCACTTAACCAACTACGCCAAGCCTACGAAGCACGCATCAACGAGCTTCGCGAAGCAGCAGAGGCGAACGGTGCTAAGGCTGCGGCAGATGAACTAGATCTCACCCGCACACCAGACCCTATCGCACTAGGCACACGTCACCCTCTTTCACTCGTTCGTGAGCAGATTATCGAAATCTTCTCTCGCGTAGGTTTCACCGTAGCAGAAGGTCCTGAGGTAGAGGACGATAACCACGTTTATTCTCTCCTCAACTTTGCACCAGAGCACCCTGCTCGCGATATGCAAGACACCTTCTTTATTGAGAAAGAGATTGGCGTACAAAAACCATCCGATATTCTTCTCCGCTCACACACTTCTAGCGTGCAAACACGCGTTATGCTCAGCCAAGAGCCTCCTATCCGCGTACTCTGCCCTGGTCGTGTATATCGCAACGAGGCTATCTCTGCACGCGCACACTGTTTCTTCCACCAAGTAGAAGGACTCTATATTGACAAAAACGTCAGCTTTGCGGACCTAAAAGAGGTATTGCTCTATTTCGCAAAGGAGATGTTTGGTCCGGAGACTCAAATCCGTCTTCGTCCAAGTTACTTCCCATTCACCGAACCATCTGCCGAGATGGATATCTCTTGCGACCTTTGTGGTGGTAAGGGTTGCTCATTCTGCAAAGGTACTGGTTGGGTAGAGATCTTAGGATGCGGTATGGTTGACCCTAATGTATTAGAATCTTGCGGCATTGATTCCAAGGTATATACAGGTTATGCCTTCGGTTTAGGTGTGGAGCGTATCACCAACCTCAAATACCGCGTTAAGGACTTGCGTTTGTTCTCAGAGAACGACGTTCGCTTCCTCCAACAATTCGAAGGATGCTAATCCACCAAATCATACAAGCGATTAAGCCACTGCAAGTTATCGGCAACACCGACAACTTGCAGTTATTGCATATACAACACTTACTCATAGATAGTCGCCAGTTGGGCAACGAGCCACTGAACACCTTGTTTTTTACCTTCAAGACAAACAATAACAACGGCGCTACATACATCCCTACCCTTATTCAACGAGGAGTTCGTTGTTTTGTTATCGAGCAAAACAATCCTATCCTTCCCGAACTACTCAAACTCGCAAACTCAGAGGATAATCCGGTGTTCATTTTAGTTAATGACACCTTGACTGCCTTACAACAACTAGCCATCTACAAGCGCTCACTCTACCACGGACCAGTGATAGGAATCACCGGTTCCAACGGCAAAACAGTCGTCAAAGAGTGGCTCTATCAACTCCTCAAAGAGGACTATCATATCACCCGCTCACCCAAATCTTACAACTCACAGATTGGTGTTCCTCTCAGTATTTGGCAACTGAACGACAAAACCGAACTAGCCATCTTCGAAGCGGGCATCTCCGAACAAGGAGAGATGCAACGCCTACAAGCTATCATCCAACCTACTATAGGTGTGATCACTTATATCGGCCCAGAGCATGGAGAGAACTTCCCTTCTCTACAAGCTAAGCGTGCCGAGAAAATGCAATTATTTGCTAATTGTCCCGTAGTCATCGAAGATCCAACCCATCAAAACGTGCGCACATGCGCTGCCGTAATGCGCGCACTAGGGTATAACGAAGACACGATTGCACAGCGTATTCTACAACAGACACACGAGACTATATTGGAGGTCAACCTCAGTGCGCTTGTGGATAATGTGCGCTATTTCCGCTCGCTACTTCAACCCAACACACTGCTCACCTGCATGGTCAAGGCCTTTGGTTATGGCGCTGGTAGTGTGGATGTTAGTCGTGCGCTGCAAAACAGCGGACTCGTGGATTATTTGGCTGTTGCCGTAGCCGATGAAGGTGTCGAACTACGTCGCGCAGGCATCACACTGCCTATCATCATCATGGATCCAGAGGTAGCAGCATTAGACCTTATTTTAGAGAACAATCTACAACCCAATATATACTCGTTCCAGGTATTGGAGAACATCATTGCAGCCGCCGAATCCAAGGGACTAGAAAATGTAAAAGTCCACATCAAGATCGATTCTGGAATGCATCGATTAGGCTTCTACCGAGAGGATATGACCGAACTCGCTGCCCGTCTAAATGGGCAAAAATCGGTACAAGTAGTTAGTATATTCTCACATTTGGCAGGCAGTGATGAGGAGCAGTTCGATGCTTTCACGCACGAACAAGCTGCATACTTCAATGAATGTGTCACAACACTAAACTCTCAACTCTCAACACTAAACGCAAAATTGCACATCTGCAATACCGCAGGTATTGAGCGATTCCCCGAATACCATATGGATATGTGCCGTTTGGGTATTGGTATGTACGGCTTCTCCTTCCTTTCGCCTAATAGCCCATTGCCTATCGCCAATAGCCTATCGCCTTATAACCTCAAAAACGTCTGCACGCTCAAGACCACTATCCTGAGTATTAAGACGGTGAATTCGGGGGAAACAATCGGTTATGGTCGCCACACTACTCTTAACGACTCACGTCAAATAGCGGTTATTCCTATCGGATATGCCGATGGATTTGACAGAAGATTTTCCAATTATGGTGGTGAGGTCGTAGTACGAGGAAAACGTTGCCCTGTGGTGGGTAATGTATGTATGGATCAAGCAATGATTGATATCACGGGCACGGATGCACAGGTTGGGGATAGCGTGGAGATCTTTGGCGACCGTTTGCCTATCGCAGAGTTAGCCAATAAACTAGGAACGATCCCATACGAAGTATTAACATCTATTTCTCATCGTGTACAACGTGTCTATTTCTACGAATAATCTGACCATTGGTTATGACCATCACGTCGTACAACGCGACTTGAAGTTTGAGTTACATCCAGGCGAAATGGTCTGCATGTTAGGTCCTAATGGTTGCGGCAAATCCACTCTACTCCGCACATTAGCAGGATTACAACCCGCACTCGATGGGTCGTTCAAACTTCAAAATTCTGAATTCTTAATTCAAAATTCTTCCATCGCTCTCGTCCTCACAGAACGACTGAGCATTGAGAACACTACAGTGCACGATGTTGTGGCAATGGGACGCTATCCATACACCTCATTTTTAGGCGGGTTATCCCCTAAGGATGAGCAGATTATTGAGCAATCTTTGACAGATGTAGGACTCAGTGGCAGTGCACACACCTTTTTTAACGACCATTCTGATGGAGAGAAACAACGTACGCTGATAGCCAAAGCATTAGCTCAGGAGACACCTATTATATTATTGGATGAACCTACAGCGCATCTTGACCTCCCTAATCGCATACGCGTATTACAATTGCTCAGGCGCGTCGCGCGCGAGCAAAACAAGACGATCCTCATATCGACACACGAATTAGATTTGGCGATCAAACTAGCCGATCGTATTATGCTGATGACTCCGCAGCAAGGCATACAGTTAGACACACCCGATAAGTTGCGCGAGCAAAATGCCTTTACCACCGCCTTCGGCATGGATATCTTCAACCCATTGCAACACTAAACACTCAACTCTAAACACTAAACACAAAGAATATGTATTACGTAGAAAAACGAATCACTATCTCCGCTGCGCACAATCTGCATCTGAGTTATGAGAGCAAGTGCGAAGCATTGCACGGACACAATTTTGTGGTTACCGTATATTGCAAATCAGAAGAACTCAACGAGGATGGTATGGTGACTGACTTCACCCACATCAAACGAATCGTAAAAGAGACATTTGACCACAAGTATATCAACGAGGTATTGGATGTCAATCCATCTTCTGAGAATGTCGCTCGTTGGATCTGCGACCATGTAGAGAATTGCTACAAGGTTAGCGTCCAAGAGTCAGAAGGCAATATCGCTACTTACGAAAGATAAACACTAAACTCTAAACAGTAGGCACTCTGTGCCGTCCACTAAACAATAAAAATACGCTCCCACGATGTGGAAGCGTATTTTATTTAAACGTTCACTGAGATTACTCAGCAGACTCCTCTTTCTTGCTAGCTTTTTTAGCTTTTGCTGGTTTCTCAGCAGCAGCCAATGAAGCGTGCAAGTCAGCTAAAGCACCGAGGTCACCGAGAGTAGTTTTCTCTACCTTTGGCAACTCTGGTTGAGCCTCTTTCTCTTTCTTAGCCTTCACTTCCTTAGCAGGAGCCTCTTTGCGCTCCTCCCAAGTGCGGAGGTGAGAAAGAAGGATACGCTTAGCCTCGCGGTTGAACTCAATTACCTTGAAGTTCAATTCCTCGCCAGCAGCAGTAGCGGCTTTGTCTTCTTTTTGGAGGTGACGAGCGGTGCAATAACCCTCAACGCCATCCTCGAGTACAACTACAGCACCCTTGTCAGTAACCTCTGCTACTTTACCAGATACTACTGTATCTACGCCGTATTTAGCAGCAAGCTCGTCCCATGGGTTCTCCTCCAATTGTTTGTGACCGAGAGAGAGACGACGGTTCTCTTTATCGATTTCGAGAACAGCAACCTCGATCTCAGCACCAATTTGTGTGAACTCGTTAGGGTGTTTGATTTTCTTGGTCCAGCTCAAGTCGCTGATGTGGATCAAACCATCAACGCCTTCCTCGATCTCAACGAATACACCAAAGTTGGTGAAGTTGCGAACTTTAGCTGCGTGACGTGTACCAACAGCATACTTGGTATCGATGGTCTCCCAAGGATCGTTCTTGAGTTGTTTCAAACCGAGAGACATCTTGCGCTCATCGCGATCGAGAGTCAAGACAACTGCCTCTACCTCTTGACCAACTTTCAAGAAGTCGTTAGCAGAACGGAGGTGTTGGCTCCAGCTCATCTCGCTTACGTGGATGAGACCCTCTACGCCAGGAGCAACCTCTACGAATGCTCCGTAGTCAGCCATCACAACTACCTTACCACCAATCTTATCACCTACCTTCAAGTCAGCGCTCAAAGCCTCCCATGGGTGTGGGGTCAATTGCTTCAAGCCAAGAGCGATACGCTTCTTGTCATCATCGAAGTCAAGGATAACTACGTTAATCTTGTCACCTGCCTTAAGCAACTCGTTTGGATCGCTTACGCGGCCCCAGCTGAGGTCGGTGATGTGGATGAGACCGTCTACACCACCCAAGTCCATGAACACACCGTAAGGCATAACTGCTTTAACGGTACCCTCAAGTACTTGACCTTTCTCAAGGTGAGAGATGATCTCTTGTTTTTGAGCCTCCAACTCAGCCTCGATGAGAGCCTTGTGAGAAACTACTACATTGCGGAAGTCAGGATTAACCTTAACAATCTTGAATTCCATTGTTTTGCCAACGAATACATCGTAGTCGTGGATTGGCTTAACGTCGATTTGGCTACCTGGCAAGAATGCCTCTGTACCCAATACATCAACGATCATACCGCCCTTAGTGCGGCACTTGATGTAACCCTTAACTACCTCGTTGTTGTCAAGAGCCTCGTTAACGCGATCCCAGCTACGAGCAGCGCGAGCCTCTTTGTGAGAAAGTACCAATTGACCATTCTTGTCCTCTTGGCTCTCTACGTAAACCTCTACTTTGTCACCTACTTTCAACTCAGGGTTGTAGCGGAACTCAGCAGCAGGAACAACGCCGTCAGACTTAAAACCAACGCTTACTACTACCTCACGTTTGTTGATAGACATTACAGTACCCTCTACTACCTCTTGATCTTTGATTGCGCTGAGGGTTTGATCGTACTTACCAACGATTTCTTCGTTTTGTTTGCCATGAGCTTCGTTCTCAAATGCATCCCAGTCGAAGTTCTGGAGTGAAAGATTTTCTGCCATAATTTAGCATTTTGTGGAAAGCCTATACATCGCCTTTAGCCTCTAGCCTTTAGCCTAATAGCCTCATCGCCTAAAAACGACTTCACTTTCCGTTAAAAGTTAAACATTATTTTTTTGCTTTTTTCTCGTGCGAACTACGCCTTACACATACGCATAAGCGCACAGACCCGCAAAAAAGCGTGCAAAGGTACAACAAAAAATGCACATACGCAAGAAAACAAGCATTTTTTTTAAAAAAAAGATAGATTTATCTATCGGCAATGCTATTTCACTGCCATCGTGAGTTTACTCACAGGTGGGCTGTGGAATGTATTGCAAGAGGTGCCAACCGTATTTTCAAAAAAAAATGTGAGTGTCTGGAGTATGGGCTGCATAGTGCGAACGTAGCTACGGGGGAATATTGGAAAATTCGTTCGAGCATAGCGAGATAAGAATTGTTTCCAATAGGCAGTGTCCGAAGTACAACAAAAAATGCACATACGCAAGAAAACAAGCATTTTTTTTGAAAAAAGATAGATTTATCTATCGGCAATGCTATTTCACTGCCATCGTGAGTTTACTCACAGGTGGGCTGTGGAATGTATTGCATGCAATTATAACCACTTTGGCAACGAATTAGAAGTAATAAAACCCTTAGGCAGTGAGTTCTTAAACGTTCTAGACTGCATATCCTCTTTATGCTTTAACGATCATCTGTCACATCCAGCCAACACACATAAAGCGCACAGAATTAACAAATTAGAAGAAACAACTGCAAGTCGTAAGCCTGAATACACCAAGAAAAAGCAAAAAGAAATGGCTGAACGCGAAATGGTAAAGAAACTTTCTGCCGTAAGCAAAAAGGCAAGTGTAATACTGCGCGATCCTGTGCAAAGAGCGGAATGGGAAGACAAACATCGTGCAGCACTACGCGAGGCAAGTAAGCATCAGCGTATGCCTGATGCAAAGGGCAAACCCGCTGTACCAGCAAGACTATGTGACTATGTGAGAAGAGAGTTGAGCAAACAGACGAAATAAGACAACTCCTGCCCACCCTATTCCCTCTTACACGCCCCTTATCTCCATTGGAACCTCATTGGAACCTCATTGGAACCTGATTGGAACCTCATTGGAATCTCATCGAGATTTATCCATAACCCAACCGAGACATCTACCCCCTACAAAGCATCCATACATTTGTCATTTACAAGTGGCAAAACAGGAATTAATTAATAATTATAATTATTATTTGCACGATTCAAAAAAAAGTTGTACCTTTGCAAACAGAATCAAATACCTAACTCATATGAAAAAAATTATCTTTATCCTTTTTCTTCTATTGTCATTGCAGTACATAGTGGCAGCAGACAAAGCGCCATTATACATCTTAGATGGGCAATATGTTCAATCAGAGAAAAATAACATAGTAGAAAACATTTCACCCGACGATATCGCCACTATCCAGACACTCGATTCTGCGACTGCAGTAGGGCTTTATGGCGAGCGTGCGGCGGGAGGCGCTGTGATCGTCCGAACAAAAAAGTTTGAAGCAAAGAACTACAAACCAGACCTACCAAGAAGAAAAAGCGACTATGTAGATAAGCGCAAAAATAATCCTGAAAGAGATAGAGATATACTTGTCATTATCATTTTGAGCATACTATCTTTCCCATTATCTAAATGGATAGTCAAGTGGTACACCAAAACTAAAGCAAACTCGCAAGAGCAAGGCAACGGAGAACTAAACTTGCCGTCTTACCTAAAAAACGCAGAAAGTGTGCAGTTCAAAGCCACAAGTACCGTTAGATACTACATTTGGATTGCCTGGATGGCTCTGATGATTATACTTTGGACCTATTTGATTTTTTCCCTCATACCAGAACTAAAAAGTCCCGATGAACGAGGGGTGTACATCCTAGTGCTAGTCTGTTTCTCTTTTTTAGATATCATGTTCATTGTGGGGTTAATATCTTATGCCATGAACTACAAATGGCATTTAACTATAGACGAGAAGGGTATTCGTGGAATGTACCAGGAAGGGTACAAAGGAGTCTTTTTTCCGAAATTCAAGAAAATAAACATCCAATGGAAGTATGTTTCCTCTGCTGAATTGGTTCATCGCTTTCCACATAAAGGCGTGCCAATAGCAGGTTTGGCTATATTTTACAAATCCGATCCAGAAAATCCAAAAGAAATAATCAACACAAACCTCTTTTCAACTCGCAAGATCATAGAAAGTGTGAGCTATTTCTATGCGCTACATCAAGAGCGCAATTCGCTCGAACCCAAAGAGTTAATGGACGCATATAGGCACAAAAATGACGAGAGGTTTATGCATTTTGCATGGATAATAACCGGTCTAGTTCTTGCGGTTATTTATTTAGTAATTGTTAAGTTAGGGTAAAATATGAATGAAATTGTAGAAATTATTGGTATCTTGTTTTTAGCCATTTGTTTCCTATTTGTAGGATCACTTTTTGTCGGGGTTAGCATAAAAGAAAGCAAACTAGTACGACTCTTCCCTCTGTGGGTGGTGGCATACTGTTTGTCCTTGGCATCAATTACTCCTCTCATATGGTATAGATGGTGGGAAGGTCCAGAAGATCTAATAATGACCATATGGTTGGTGGTTACATTGAGTTTCGCTGGACTTATTATTGCATCTTTGGTTGTAGCTATTATCAAAAAACGCTATGGTGTAGCTATCGGAGTGGTGGTTATGGGAATACTACTATTCATTTATTCTTCAGTAACGTTGGTTCTTATCGGACTAGGCGCAGGTGCTGGCGATGATTTTGGCAAGCGCCATCCTATACCCGAGGATATGGAGTATTACACCTTCTTGACAGATACTCGCTACGGAGAAAAAGAATATACGCAATGTAAATTGGATAGTTTAGCTATTGAAAGAGGCATTGTTTTACAAGAAAACGGACAATATGGTGAATACCGCTATATAGCATATGTGCCTGCCATTCCAGAGAAGGGACATATTTATTTAAAACTATACGAAGCAACTACTGATTTTCCATTGTCGGAATATATTAAAACCCACACTACATTGCCAGTAGAGGCTTCAGATACTGCAAGGATATATATGATGAAGGATGAAGATCCGGATACTTGGAGTCCATCTGACCGATTTCGCATCCAAGAAGGTAAGTGGGGCGATTACTACGCTGCTCGCGTAGAACTGTGGTACAAGCCAGAATCAAGCGACGAAGAAAAGTTGCTACACTCAGTTATCTACAAAGTAGAAGGTTGGTCAAGATAGGAGATTTCGCAGAAACCTCTTATAGGTAAAAAACATAACAACACAACAAGAAGGGGATGCGAAAGCGTCTCCTTCCGTTGTCAAATTGACAAACGGACGCAACAAAAAGCAAATTAACAAATAATTAATAATTATTTATTTGCACAGTTCGAAAAAAATGCGTACCTTTGCAGGGTAATTTGGAATAATGCGAATTATTAACAACAAAAATATTAACTCATAAAATCTAAAAAACAATGAAACCAACTCACATTGAGCATCTTGGAATCGCTGTAACAAGTTTGGAAGAGGCTATGCCTTTCTTCGAGTTCTTAACTGGTGGTAAATGCTACTCTATCGAAGAGGTAGCTGACCAAAAAGTAAAAACCGCTTTCTTCAAAGTAGGTGAAGTAAAAATCGAGCTTCTTGAGGCTACTAGCCCAGAGTCTTCTATCGCTAAGTTCATCGAGAAGAACGGTGGCAAGGGTGGTATTCACCACGTTGCATTCAACGTTGATAGCGTAGAGGAGGCATTGGCAGAGGCAGAGGCAGCTGGCATCCAACTCATCGACAAAGCTCCACGCAAAGGCGCTGAGAACCTCATGATCGCATTCTTGCATCCAAAGAGCACAAAAGGCATCTTGACAGAGCTCTGCGAGCAACCTAAGTAACTGAAAAGTGAAAGGTGAAAACTGAAAACTAACAAAAATTCAAGTATAGAAATGGATACAACAAAATTGCAAAAACTGATTGACAACCGCGTGAAGGTAGCAGCCGGTGGCGGTGAAGCAGCAGTAGAAAAACATCACGCAAAGGGCAGTTATACTGCTCGCGAGCGTATCAACATGCTCCTCGATGAGGGTTCATTCGAGGAAGTAAACATGTTCCTCACACACCGTTGCCACGACTTCGGTATGGAGAAAAAAGTATTCTTGGGTGACGGTGTAGCAGTAGGTAGTGGTACTATCGACGGCCGCCTCGTATTCGTCTTCGCACAAGACGCTACCGTTATCGGTGGTTCACTCAGCGAGACTATGGCTCTCAAGATCTGCAACGTAATGGATCAAGCTGTTAAACTCGGTGCTCCTATCATCGGTTTGAACGATTCAGGTGGTGCTCGTATTCAAGAAGGTGCTTGCGCATTGGCAGGTTACGCTGAGATCTTCGAGCGTAACATCTTGGCTTCTGGTGTAGTGCCACAAATCTCTGTGATCTTTGGCCCTTGCGCCGGTGGTGCGGTTTATAGCCCAGCGTTGACCGACTTCATCATGATGACTGAGAACAACTCATATATGTTTATCACTGGTCCAAAGGTAGTGAAGAGCGTGACAGGTGAGGACGTAACCGTAGAGCAATTGGGTGGTGCTAAGGTACACGCAACCAAGTCTGGTGTTACTCACTTCGTAGCAGCTACTGAGGAAGAAGCATTGGCAGAGGTTCGCCGTCTCGTAAGCTTCATCCCACAAAACAACATGGAGGAGGCTCCACTCATGAACTGCACCGATGATCCAATGCGTGTAGAGGAGAGTTTGAACGAGATCGTTCCAGATGATCCAAACAAACCATACAACATGAAGGACATCATCTACACTATCGTAGATAATGGCGACTTCATGGAGGTTCAAAAAGACTACGCTAAGAACATCATCTGCGGTTTTGCACGTTTCAACGGCCGTTCTACTGGTATCATCGCTAACCAACCAAACTGGTTGGCAGGTGTATTGGACTGCGACGCAAGCCGCAAAGCAGCTCGCTTCGTTCGTTTCTGCGACGCATTTAATATCCAAATCCTTACCCTCGTGGACGTTCCTGGTTTCCTCTGCGGTACAGGTCAAGAGTACGCTGGTATCATCGACCACGGAGCAAAGTTGATGTTCGCATTCGGCGAGGCAACTGTGCCTAAGGTGACTGTTACTATCCGTAAGTCTTACGGTGGTAGCCATATCGTGATGAGCTGTAAGCAACTCCGCGGCGACGTATGCTACGCATGGCCAAACGCTGAGATCGCCGTGATGGGTGCTAGTGGCGCCGTAGGTGTGCTCCAAGCTAAAGCTATTAAGGCTATCGAGGATCCAGAAGAAAGAAAGAAATTTATTGCTGAGAAGGAGGCTGAGTACAAAGACTTGTTCGCTAGCCCATATCAAGCAGCTAACCGCGGTTATATCGATGACATCATCGAGCCACGCAACACTCGTAAGCGTATCGTTCGCGCATTCGAGAACTTGCAAACCAAGCGCTTGACCAACCCTCTCAAGAAACACTCTAATATTCCATTGTAATTATGATGTTACTTCAAGTTGCAGCCGAAACTACCGGCATTACCGCTCAGACTTGGTTCATCACCGGTCTTGGCTTCGGTATGGTGGTGGTGCTGTTGGCAGCTTTCGTATATGTGATGAAGCTTTTGGGCTGGATCATGCAACCACGCGTGAAAGCCAAGAAAGTGGAGAACATTGCGGCAGAGCAAACAGTAACCCACACCCACAGCAAGCTCGACGATTCTATCACGCTGACTGCTGATAGTACCGCAGCTATTGCCCTCGCATTGCACCTTTATTATAATGGTGTACACGATGAGGAAGATACCAAAATTACTATTCAACCACACCGTACACAATGGAACAACAAGATGTACGGCATGAACAATTTACATCGTTAAAACAATGAAAAAAGGATTTAATTTTACTATCGGTGGTCAAAAATACGAGACAACCGTTAAAGAAATAGAACCAAACGTAGCAGAAGTAGTAGTGAATGGTACTTCTTTCATCGTTGAGTTCCAAAAGAATGAGTCTAAGAAAGTGAAAGCTGCTCGCGTAGCAGCTCCTACTGCTGCTCCTACTGCAGCTCCTGTGGCTGCTAAGCCAGCTGGCGCTGCTACTGTTAAGAGCCCACTCCCAGGTAGCATCGTTAAGGTAATGGTGAAACCAGGCGACAGCGTGAAGAAGGGTGACACCCTCCTTACCATGGAGTCTATGAAGATGGAGAACGTAGTGGCAAGTGAGTACACAGGTACCGTGAAGAACGTACTCGTACAAGCTGGTCAAAACGTCATGCAAGACGACAAGCTCGTTGAGATTGAGACTGTAGCTGAGGCTGCTGCTCCTGCAGCTCCAAAGGCTGTAGCTGCTCCTCAACCAAAACCTGCTGCCGCTCCAGCACCAGCTCCAGCACCTGCTCCAGCAGCTGCGCCTGTAGGTGGCAACAAAATCAATAGCCCATTGCCAGGTTCAGTGATCTCTGTAGCAGTTAAAGAGGGTCAAGCAGTAAAGAAAGGTGATACTCTCCTTGTGCTTGAGTCAATGAAGATGGAGAACCCTATCTTGGCTGACTGCGACGGTACTGTTAGCAAGATTGCTGTGGCTCCAGGTCAAAGCGTAATGCAAGACGACTTGCTCGTTGTTATCGCATAATTTTACCTTTAAAACTTTTAAAACCCTTAAAACTTTTTAAACTCAAGAATTATGTGGAATGACTTTTTAGCTTTCTTCCAAAGCATGGGATTTTTGAATATGGAGTGGCAACAAGGTGCTATGCTCCTGATTTCATTCTTCCTTTTGTATTTGGCAATTAAGAAGCAATATGAGCCATTGTTGCTCCTTCCTATCGCATTTGGTATGTTGCTTACCAACTTGCCAAACGCTAATATGTACCACCCAGAGTTGTGGGCAAACTTCCTCGATGCAACCCATGAGGGCTATCATAGCTACGGTTACATCATGAAGAATGCTGGTCTCTTGGACGTCCTCTATATCGGTGTAAAAGCAGGTGTTTACCCTTGCTTGATCTTCATCGGTGTAGGTGCGATGACAGACTTTGGTCCGCTGATTGCTAACCCTAAGTCTTTGCTTTTGGGTGCCGCTGCTCAGTTGGGTATCTTCATCACATTCCTCTGCGCAAGTGCATTCTTCACCCCTGCAGAGGCTGGTTCTATCGGTATCATCGGTGGTGCTGACGGTCCTACTTCTATCTTCTTGACATCTAAGTTGGCTCCTCACTTGCTCGGTCCTATCGCTATTGCGGCTTATTCGTATATGGCATTGGTGCCAGTGATCCAACCACCTATCATGCGTGCGTTGACTACTCCTGCTGAGCGCAAGATCAAGATGAAACAACTCCGTTCTGTGAGCAAGGTAGAGAAGATTGTCTTCCCTATCATCATCACCGCTGTTGTAGCACTTGTATTGCCTGATGCAGCGCCATTGATTGGTTGCTTGATGTTGGGTAACTTGATGAAGGAGTCTGGCGTAGTGGATCGTTTGAGCAAAGTAGCTCAAAACGAGTTGATGAACATCGTGGTTATCTTCCTTGGTTTGTCAGTAGGTGCTACTGCTACAGGTGCTACCTTCCTCAACGTGAAGACTATCTTGATTCTCTGCATGGGTATCGTTGCCTTCGGTATGGGTAGTGCAGGTGGTGTGCTCTTGGCTAAGTTCATGAACCTCTTCTCTAAAGAGAAGATCAACCCACTGATCGGTTCTGCAGGTGTATCTGCTGTGCCTATGGCTGCTCGTGTGAGCCAAATGGAAGGTCAAAAAGCTGATCCAAGCAACTTCCTCCTCATGCACGCTATGGGTCCAAACGTAGCTGGTGTGATCGGTTCTGCTGTGGCTGCAGGTATCCTCCTCACCATGCTTGGATAAGTTTAGTTTGTATAAACTATAAAAAAGAGAGTCGCTGAATGGCGACTCTCTTTTTATGTCTTATAAATTTCTACTCAATCCTACTCCACACTCTTACTCTTCTGCCAGAGGATGGCGTCGCCTTCTAGTGTCCAGTCTCTAAGCACAGAAGAAGGTGTATAACCCATCTGCTCATAAATGTGCGAGCATGGGGTGTTGTGTACGCTAATAATAGCATAGAGCATACGCAGATGCAAGAAACCAAACGCGTAGTCCTCTAATAATTGTACCGCTTGCTTCCCGACTCCCTTACCACGAGCATCAGGCGCAATATACATACCTATTGCCGCTTTGCGGTTGCGAGCATCAAAATCAAAGAGGTCAATGCAACCTACGATGCTAGGCGAGAGTTGAGTAGTATTGAGTAGCCGTTGAGTAGCATCGTTGTCTTCAATGATCAAACGAAGTTGACCATCGCGGTAAATATCGCCTGTGGTATTCTCAATATACTGGTGCAGGTCATGACGAGAGAGCGGATTATGTGTATCCGAATCTGCCCACATAGTCACATCGTTCTCCCATTGATAAAGAAATGGAAGATCAGAAGGTTCTATTTTTCGCAATTTTATCATCGCCTATACACCATACACCAAACTCTATCCAAAGAGACCAAAGAGACCTTTCTTGCGTTGTGGTTCTTCATGGGAAGCACCACCTACAGGTGCTGGTTTGAAAGAATTGCCAGAATGAATCATCTGATAAATCACTCCCCAATCTGGAATACCACCTAAATTGCGATCATCGATAAAAAGATCTGCCTCTAACTTGCGGGCACGCACAATATCAGAAGTTTCCTCAGGGAAATTGGAATTAACCGCATAGAACTCCAAACCACGAGAAGCACAATAGTCAATTGCCTCTTGCAACAACTCTCCCTCACGACATGTCCAGAGGATAAGTTGGTGATGGTCTTCTTGTTGAAGTCTCTTCAATGTATCAATCGCAAATGGAATTGGTTTACCAATTTGTGGATATGCGTGGGTGACGATTGTTCCGTCAAAATCAACTGCAATAGTCATATTCGTGTTCGGCAATCTCGCGCATTGACCGACAAGCTCGTTGTCGTTGGGGCGCTCGATGCCTCCACTCTATCCTCGAAGCCACGAGCTTCTCGGATGTTTCGAGGGAGACTCTTCCTTGCCGTCGGAAGGGTTAAATGATTATAAATTTAGTATGTTTCTTGATCGGGTTGTTGTGGTTGGAGTTCGAGTTGCATCTTGCGCTCAGATGGTTTGGTAAAATACCATCCGATGGCAGATACTGCTGTCACCCATAACATAGATTGGTATGCACCCATTAGATAGAACGCGGCAATACCCCAAATCATGGTATTGCTAACCAATATGATACGCCATGCAGCGGCTTTCTTGTAGCCATTGTATTGGGCAGTCTCATCTGTGAGTTGCGCCAATTTAGCACATTGGCGTTTGCACAGGTACAAACCCGCAGGAATAGTCAACAAGGCGTCAAAAATGACAATATACTGCAACACTTGCCCCAAGGTAGACATATGGTCAATGGGCAAAAGAAAGTCTTTCACTATCAGGAAATAAGATGCAGTTCCTGATAGAAGTGTAAGAATCAGTACACCGTAGTAGTACAAGTTGAGGGATTTAATGATTTTTTCCATTATAATTTAAATTCTATTCGGTTAACGATGGAACGACCTAGGGTTATTTCATCGGTATATTCAATTTCGTTGCCAATAGCTACTCCGCGGGCGATTTGGGAGATCTTGAGTGGAGGAGTATTGAGTAGTGTGGAGGAGTGTTGAGTAGTGTTGTCCACTCGGAGATTTTGCAATCTTTTGTAGATATAGAAGTTGGTCGTATCGCCTTCCATTGTCGTTGGGAGGGCAAGGATAACTTCGTGAATATCATCGTTTTTCACACGCTCCACCAATGAATCAATCTCTATATCCGATGGTCCTACTCCATCCATAGGCGAAATAATGCCACCTAAGACATGATATACGCCATTGTACTGTCCCGTATTCTCAATAGACATAACATCCTGCACATTCTCCACCACACAAACAGTCTGCTTGTCACGCGAATGAGAGAGACATATCGGACAAACATCCTGATCCGAAATCGTGTGACACACCTTGCAGTACTTGACATCCTGTTTGAGTTTGGATAGCGCACCCGTAAATGCCTCCACATCCTTATCACTCTGTCGAAGCAAATGCAAGACCAAGCGCAGAGCAGTCTTGCGTCCTACTCCAGGCAGAGAAGCCATCTGCTCCACGGCATCACTCAATAATATGGAAGGATAGTTATTCACGCCTTTAAACTTTAAACTTTAAACTTTAAACCTTAAACTTTATTCCTTCTTCTTTGCCCAGCGAGCTGGGAGGAGACGGTATGGATATTTCTCACGCATATTATCGGCATTAGGACAATCAAAACGGTGGATTCGAATACCTTTCATAATACTGATAAACGCAAAGATTGGATCACCAGGTTGCGGATTGCAGCAAGTGGCAAGGTTATACTCCACACTCTTCACATCAATATCCACCTCGAGTGCCAATGCCTCTTGCGTCTCTTTAGGAACATAAGGTGTGTTCTCACGCATGTCATGGCGTGGCTCATCCATCATCTGGAAGACCTCCTTAATGCGCGACAGATCCTCTTTGCCCAGCGCAATGGACTGGTAGAGGTCATTGGTTATCTTATAACCCAATTTGAGTGCCAGACGAGAGATATCTCCTTCAGTATAATCTAGTTTCCAGTTTTTGAAACGGCGTTCTAGCAACTCGCGTCCTTCCGCAGCATTGCGGTACTCCACTTCTTTGAGCGCTTGGCGGATCTTGTTTTTGGCTTTGCTCGTCACCACCACATTGAGCCAATCGGCAGTTGGACGTTGGTTAGGCGCAGTCAAGATCTCCACTTGGTCACCATTCTGGAGTTTCTGACGAATACTCACATTCTGATTACGGATACGACCTCCCACACACTTACAACCCACATCGCTATGGATAGAGAAAGCAAAATCCAAGACCGTTGAGCCCGCATGCAGACGCTTCAAATCACCTGTTGGAGTAAAGACATAGACACTTTGTTTGTCGGTATTCATGGCATTGCCATCCACACCTTTGTATGCCCAATGAGCCGCCACACCCTTCTCCGCCACCTCGTCCATACGGCGCGTACGGATCTGCACCTCTACCCACTTGTCTTCAGGTCCTAGCACAGTGGTATGCAAACTCTCATAACCATTCTCCTTAGGCACACTCAACCAGTCACGCAGGCGCTTAGGATTAGGGCGATACATGTCCGTAATAATGGAATAGACTTGCCAACAATCCAGTTTCTCACGCTCCAAAGGAGAATCAAGAATGATGCGAATAGCGAACAGGTCATAAATGCGATCTACATCGCAACGCTGTGCTTGCATCTTATTATAGATGCTATGAATAGATTTGGGGCGCCCTTTGATGGTAAACTCAAAACCATTTTCCTTGAGTTTTTTCTCGAGCGGAGCTATGAAAGCAGCAATATATGCATCGCGCTGCGCTTTCTTCTCGTTGAGCGCATGCGCTATGTATTTGTACTGTTTATAGTCCGTAAACTTCAGAGCAAAATCCTCCATCTCCGTTTTGATAGCGTACAAACCCAGTCTGTGTGCCAATGGAGCATGTAGAGCAGAAGTCTCACGAGCAATATGACGACGACGATCGCTATCGCCTTCCTTATCCAACGCCCTGAGCACCTCTAAACGCTCTATGAGAATATCATACAGGACTTTATTGCTATCTTCTGCTGCCATTGTTACACAAAATTGCTTTTTTCGGCTGCAAAGTTACAAAAAAATTTGCACATATGAAAAAGAATTTGTAATTTTGCAGCAAATTTAGTGTTTTACGCGTAAATTAGTACAAAATCAATATGAAAACTTCAAAAATTATCATCACCGCATTGTTGGGAGTAAGTGTCATTTTTATGGCATTCATTTGTGTAAACAGCGTTGTTACTCCTATCAAGTTTGAGGAAGCTCGTGTACAACGCGAGGCTAAAGTAATTAACAATCTCGTTAGCTTGCGTACTGCAGAGGCTCAATTCCGCTTGGACAAAGGTTATTTCACCGCAAATCTTGACTCTTTGATTGATTACCTCAAGACCGCTCCTAAGAAAGAGGTATTTAAGGTTGGTTCATTGACCGAAAAGCAATTGGAGAACGGTATGACCGAGACCAAAGCGGCTAAGATTCTTGAGCGTGCTCGTTTGAAAGCACAACGCAAAATGAAATACCAAGGTGCTGACAGTTTGAATCTTCTTTACAACTATATTTGGGAGAACGACCGTGAGGTTAAAGCAGAAGGTCTTCAAGGTTTCCGTCGTGATACCATCTTGACCAATATGATTCAATCATTGTACAAAGGTCAATACACAGAGGAGACTATTGGTGAAATCGTTTATATCCCTTATACTGACAATGTGAAGTTCGAGGTAGAGACCAACAATGGTTATACTACTTCACAAGGTATCAAAGTGCCTATCTTTGAGATTCGTGCTCACTACAACACTTATCTCCACGACCTCAACGACCAAGAGCGTGTCAACCTCATTGACAAAGAGGAGAAACTAGAGCACTATCCTGGTTTGAAAGTAGGTTCTGTAGAGGCTCCTAACAACAACGCAGGTAACTGGGAGTAATTAGGTTATAGGTTATAGGCTATAGGTTATAGGCTATAGGCGAAGAAGATAATGAGAATTATTTCTGGAACATTTAGGGGGCGTCGATTGATGCCCCCTAAAAATATCACAGCACGTCCTACTACGGATTTTGCAAAGGAGAGTTTGTTTAACCTCCTTACGAATCGTATGGATTTTGAGGATGTGGATATGCTAGACCTATTTGCAGGCACAGGAGGTATAGGTATCGAATTTATCTCACGCGGAGCACGAGAAGTGACCGCAGTGGAAATGGCTCACACGCAACAAAATTTCATCATTGCTGCCTGCAAACAACTAGGAATAAATAATCTGCATGTCATTCGTGGAGACGTATTCAAGTATGTCAAGACTTGTCATATCCAATACGACTTCATCTACGCGGATCCTCCATATGATCTCGAGTTATTGCCCACTATACCCGACTTGATTTTTGATCAAGGATTATTGAAAAAAGGTGGATACTTTGTGCTAGAGCACTCCAAGAATAACAATTTCAGTCAGCATCCACACTTCTTGGAAGAGCGCAAATACGGCAATGTACACTTCTCGTTCTTTCAGTAGGACCGCTGCGCTAGGAGACCGTTTCACTGTTAGACCGCTGAGCTGTTAGATATAAAGAAAAAAAATGCACCTACAAAGGTGCTTTTTTTTATTCTAGTAGGACTAGTGGTACTAGCAATACTAGTAAGTCTAGTTAGTCTAGCGAACGGATTTTCTGTTCCCATTTCCAGGCACTGAGAAGTACCTCATCGATAGGAGTATCAGCACTCCAATTGAGCACTGTATTGGCCTTATCTGGTTTAGCCCATACTTGCTCTATATCGCCCTCGCGGCGACCGACAATCTGATAAGGGATATTCACACCCGTTACTTGCATAAAAGTACGAATAATCTCCAAGACGCTCAATCCGCGTCCTGTACCCAAGTTAAAGATTTCTACTTGCTCTGTTGGCAAACCTGACAACATTCGCTCCACTGCTTTCACATGGGCTTTAGCCAGATCCACGACATAAATGTAATCACGGATACATGAGCCATCAGGGGTATTATAGTCATCTCCAAACACCTTGAGTTCGGCACGCAAGCCAGCAGCAGTCTGCGTAACGAATGGCAAGAGATTTTGTGGCACACCATTAGGCAACTCTCCTATCATAGCAGACGGATGCGCACCGATAGGATTGAAGTAGCGCAAGATAGTAGCATGTAGCGTACTATCCGCATGTGCTTGGTCACAAATGATCTCTTCGTTGATCTGCTTGGTGTTACCATAAGGCGACAAAACCTTTTGTATAGGAGCCGTCTCATCAACAGGTAAATGCTCTGCATCTGGTTGCCCGTACACAGTGCACGAACTAGAGAAGACAATATTCTTCACATTGTGCTTCTTCATTAACTCCAACACCGTAATTAGAGACATTAGATTATTGCGGTAATACATCAGCGGTTGCTCTACAGATTCGTTCACCGCCTTGCTTGCCGCAAAATGTATCACGCCCTCGATATCATTGTATCGAGCAAAGAGTGCATCCATTGCCGCCAAATCGCAGCAATCAGCCTGCACAAAATCAGGCGTACTGCCCACGATGGCAGCAATGCCATCGAGGACAGCCTGATTGGAGTTACTCAAATTATCTACTATGACTACGTCATAGCCTTTTTGCATCAACTCAACCACCGTGTGTGAGCCAATATAACCAGTTCCACCAGTAACTAAAATACGAGCCATAGATAACAATGAGTTATGAGTTAAAACAACTTGTTAGGATATACACCTGCATCTACCAATGCTTGGATCTTATCTACAACCATTTGACGGTCGTCAGCGTAGGTAACACCAAACCATTTAGCAGTAGTATCAAGCACTTGGCAAGTAGCCTTACCAGACTTGATCATATCGTTAACCAATGTAGGTATATAGAACTCAGCCTTCAACTCTTGAGAGTTCTCTGTCAAGAATGCTTTGAAAGCCTCTTCAGCGTAAGTGAAGTACTCAGGAGTGAAGCCCCACATGTTCATACTAACTGGAGTCTCGAATGGAATCTCTACATCCACACCATTATCTTGGTAAACTACATGACCGTTCTTGTTCTCGATAGCAGTACGCTCTACTACATCGGTAAGGAAGCCCATCTTGTCGGTAGCACACACACCACGGCTAACTGTTCCGTGCTCGCTGAGGGTGTTACCCACGCGATAACCTGCCATGCAGTATTTGCCCTCTTGACCGTTTACCTCGAGCAAAAATTTAGCCATTACCTCAAATGACTCTTTACCATAGAAGTCATCTGCGTTGATTACCATAAATGGCTCTTTGATAAGATCTTTAGCCATCAATACAGCATGGTTGGTACCCCATGGCTTGGTACGTTCTGGATTACGAGTAAAGCCCTCTGGCAAGTTGTCAATTCCTTGGAAGCAAACTTCGCATGGTACGTGATCAGCATACTTGCTGAGTACAACCTTGCGGAAATCCTCCTCGAAATCCTTGCGGATAACGAATACTACTTTGCCAAAACCGGCACGCATAGCGTCAAACACGCTATAATCCATAATTGTTTCACCATTAGGACCTAGACCGTCCAATTGTTTGAGACCTCCGTAGCGACTACCCATACCCGCTGCGAGAATAAAGAGAGTTGGTTTCATTGTTGTATAATTTAATGTTAAATATTAATCGATTTCTATTTCTAGTTTTCCGCCTCTTTTACGGTGTTTAGCCCACAGACCATATACCTCAGAACAGTTACCCGCTGTGGTAAAGGCTTTGATTTGATTATCACGCATAAAGGCAAGTACATTAGCAAACTCTTCTTGGGTCAAGAGTGCTTGAATCTCTATATACTCTTCACCGCTATATCCACCCTCAACACGGTATAGAGAACAACCACGCAATAGGTCTTTGACAATATAGCTGCGCACCTTATCGTACTCCGTAGTAATAATACACACGCGCTTGCGTAGGTCCATTGTGGCAGTAAAATAGTTGACTACCACACCATTGATCCATGTACCTATCAAACCGATTACTACCATTCTGAAGTCGTTGATCATAAAAGCAGTACAGCAAATCAAAGCACCACCAATAGATACCGACATACCGATATCGAAGTGCATATACTTATTGATAATCTTCGCCAAGATATCCAATCCACCAGAGGATGCATTAATACGGAACAAGATTGCTTGGCATGCTGAAAGCAAGAACACAAAGCATACCAAATCAAACCACACATCACCCATGCCCAATCCTGCAGACATAACCGAATCTCTCACCTGTTCGAGTACCTCGCCTGCACGACTCAATAGATAAGGATTGCCATTCGCATCCAAGACAGTCTGACCTGCCTGTAGTTGTGCCAATACATCGGGATTCTCTATCACCTTATGTGTGAAAGAGGTATAAGGATAAATACGGTCACACAATTGAGTCAACGGACCTAAAATCATCGCAGTATATACAGTCTTGGCACCAAACTCATTACCAATGAGCAAGAAGGCCATAATGAGCAATACGGCATTGATACCCATCACCCAATAAGAGAAGGTGTCAGCAGTTCCGCCAAACAAGGTGTTGAGCACAATACTCAAACCAGAAATAGTACCGATAATCAAATGACTTGGCATAAGGAAATAGTAAACCGCAGCGGCGCCAATCGCGATACCAAGATTCATTACTATGAACTCCCTCCAAAATTTCTTGGTGCCTAAGGCTTGCCAAAACTCGACCAAGAGTCCTTTCCAATATCCTACTGTGAGATATTGTTTAACAGTATTATCCATAATATTAATCTTTAATTACTAGTTTAGCTGTTCTACGTGTCAATTGACTGAGCAATACATCTCGTCCATCTTGCTCCTTTTTGAGTATCTCAGGCGTTGTGCCTCGAATAGTCAACAGACTCAATCCCTCGTTCCATACTACTCGATAGGCTTCCTGAAGTTGCTCAATGGCTGGTTTAACAAAACGAGTGTTATCCACGCATACGGAAATAGTCACTGCACTGGATTGGATCAATGACACTTTCAGACGATTACGATGGATAATATCAAATATATGACTTAGACTCTCTTCCAATACAAAAGAGAAGTCTTTAGCTCGCAAAGTTATCAACACTTGGTTGGCACGCCATATATACACCGGCACATTGATTGGTTCTGCCTGAGCCGCTATCACCGAACCTGGTGCTGTATGATCGCCAAAAGGCTTGACATACAATGGTATCTTCTTGTTTTCTAGCGGACGAATGGTCTTAGGGTGAATCACCTGCGCACCACTATATGCGAGTTCGACTGCATCGTAGTAAGTCAGTCGATCAATCTTAACCGTATTGGCTACCAATCGTGGATCAGCATTCAATATACCAGGCACATCTTTCCATATAGTTACTGACTCAGCATCCAAGAAGTTACCCATCAAAGCGGCAGTATAGTCAGAGCCTTCACGACCCAAGGTCGTGCGCAAACCATCTGCTGTTCCGCCGATAAAACCTTGCGTCACTACTACACTTGGGCGATTCGCACGATCCCAACCAGCTCGAATGATTTGAGCAGAGGTCTGCATATCCACTTGCGCCTCACGGAATGTATTATCCGTGCGCAGAAGTTTAGGCATATTCCACCACTCGGTACGAATACCACTCTTGAGCAAATAGACTGCCACAATCTGAGTGGATAGAATCTCACCTTGACTTACAATCTGATCATAGTTTTGATCATATGAGCAAGCGTGGTCATACTCCGGCATCATAGGGAAACGGATATCCTCGTTGGGTTTGAGTCCCAACTCCATAGCCAAATGCACATGGTAGTCTAATACCGCCAACCACTCATTCTCTGCAGTGGCTTCATCTTTCTGCGCAAGCGCAGCCACTACACGCTCCAAAGCATTGGTAGTCTTACCCATAGCAGAGATAACGACCATCAGGTCATCACCCGCACAGGCAACAATCTCCTTGAGGTTACGAACGCCACTAGCGTCTTTCACCGAAGCACCACCAAACTTATATACTTTCATCTCTAAACACTAAACTCTAAACCCTAAACAAGGTTAGCCATTTTAATGGCAGTAACAGCACCTTCTACACCTTTGTTACCCAAGCGACCACCTGCACGGTCAAGTGCCTGTTGCTTGTCCAAGGTTGTTAATACAGAGAAGATCACTGGACATGAATTAGGTTGATAATACCCACCGGCTCCGCCACCTTGTGCATTCAACAAGGTCACACCTTGTGTTACAGACTGACACACATAATCAAAGTGAGGGGTATCACCTTGAATCACACAGCCTATAACAATCACCGCATCTGCACACTTGAGCATTCCAAACTTCTTCTGTCCACTCACATAGAGGGAAGCACCATAGGTCAACTCTACTGTACCAGGCACATGCATCACGTCTATATTCTCCTCTTTGACACCATGTTTGAGCAAGGTATCAATAGCACCTTGTGCCAAGGCGTGAGTGATTTCGCTGTTCCAATCTGCTACTACAATAGCATAGCGCTGACGTGAAAGCACGTCAGCGCTAGGCAATTCATTCGCATTATATTGCGATAAATCAGTTGTCATAATATTCTAGCCTATAACCTATAGCCGCTCGCGGCGTCCTATAACCTATAACCTTATTTTGAAAGCTCGATATATTTCTCAATATCTTGAGCCTCGGTAGATGCTGAATAGTCAGCTTTGATTGCCTCAAATGCTTTTTTAGCAGCAGCTTTGTTACCCATCTCGAGGTAAACAAAACCTACTTTCTTCAAGCTCATAGGAGCGATCAAGTCGTTACCTGACTTAGCAGCAGCCTCAAATGCTTTAGCAGCTTTGCCATACTCCTCGAGTTGAACATAAGCATCACCCAAGAGTTGCAATGCAGCAGGCTCAACAGTCAAGTCATCCGCAGAGAACTTAGCCAAATAAGCAGCAGCATCCTCGTATTGACCCAATTGGTAATAGCATACACCAGCGTAGAGGGCAGCCAACTTACCACCTTGATAGCACTTATACTCGTCAGCAATAGCTTGAAAGCCAAGGCAGTCTGCCTCATCACCATTCAACGCTTTAGCGTAGTCACCTTGCATAAAGTAGGTCACAGCTTTTGCATTCTCATTGCTCACTTCTACTGTTTTAGGTTGGATTACATAAGTATTGATTGCCAATACACCTACTACTACTGCTACGATAGCAGTGATAGCCCAAGTTAGTTTGTTTTGATTTTTCTCAATCCACGCGCTGGTGGTGTTGAGGGCCTCTTGTACATTCTCAAGATTTTGGTCCTCTACAGTTACTTTTTTCTTTGCCATATTCTTGTTATTTTATAAATTTCGATATAGTTTTTCAATTAACCCTGCAAAGGTACTGCTTTTTTTTTACATACACAAATTTTTCGCTATTTTTCGTAGAAAAAATTACTAGTACCAGAATCCTATTCCTAGAGTCACAAATTCCACTTTGGTCAAATGGCTTTTCATCATAGCCTGCACAAACATATGCCATGGCAAATGATAGCGCAAGACCACTTCCGTATAGAGCCAACCATCTGGATAACCTGCACTACCCGCATTTAACAGGTCATAAGCATAAAAGATAGGTTTATCCAAGCGCTCGGTAGGCAATCCATCCTCTTTCCACTGAGGTTCTAAAGCTTTGACTGGGTCATACATATAGGCTCCCACATGCAATCCTGTAGTAAAGTTACCCACTACAAACTCCGGTTGCACGCTCACACCTACGCGCCAACAGTCACCCGGTTGCGCTAAGTTAAGATTGGTCTTACCAAAATGTGTTTCTCGCTGTATATAGGCTCCGTCATAAAACACATCCACACCGCCACCTAGACGAAATATCTTATGGGCATGCCAATATGCCGCAGCATGCATCGAACCCACCATAAAGGTCTGTTGATCACGGTAATACACTTGTCGTCCACCCATCGTTCCTGCTAGAGCAATTGACCATTTCTTCGCCTCCTTCTCTTCGCCTCTCGCCTCTCGCCTGTAGGTAGTCCCACAGCCGTCCTGTAGTTCTCCAACCACCTTCTTCACACCTAGTTCTGCTCCGAAAATATTGTAACCCGAATTGGGTTGCACTGTACTTCCGTTACTAATATGGTACCAACCACCCGCTAGCGAGATACTCCAGCCGTCCGTGAGAGGAAAATTCATATACAACACTTCTGGGAAATACAGATTGGTCACACTGCCCACACATTGGTTGGCATCGGTCAGACTAACAAACATCTGCCCTTCGGGCACGGTATTGCGATAGGTTTTGGTCATAAACGCCGCTCCTATACCGGGGCGCAAACCAAGTTCAAAGTGTTTGAGTCGAACGAGCGGAATATCCATAAAAGCATAAGGCGCAATAGCGTGTCCTAGTAGTTCGTGCCCCATATTCCAATAACTCAGTCCCACACCTATGGTGGCGTTATTCCAGTCCTCGAGCGCTTGCCAGTCGGGTGCAAAATCCACGCCGACATTCACGCCCCATACGGGCGCGTGCCACTCGTTAGGAGTATTGACCACCTTATCCACTTTGCCATCAGGCATAACTGTTCCTCCTTGCAGAGAAACAGACACTGATTGTATTAATAAAATCAACGAGAAAATCATCCCAAACGACTAATACGCATCAACTCGCCCTCGTCCAGCAGTTTGATCTTACGACCATCCAAACTAATGATACCTTCCGAAGCAAATTGAGACAAAGTACGAATCGCATTAGAGGTGGTCATATTGGACATATTTGCCAGATCCTCACGCGCCATATACATAGCGATAGTCACACCATCCTCATCCAAGCCATAAGTATGTTTGAGAGTCAGCAATGTTTCTGCCAAACGACCACGAATATGTTTTTGAGTCAAATTAACCGTACGAGACTCCGAGATAGCCAAATCATTAGACATCAATTCTAGTACGCCAAAACAGAACTCATTGTTCATCTTGATCACCTCCAAGAATGCCAATCGCTCTACACGATATACCACAGTAGGTTCAATCGCAGTAGCGCAGGATGAGTGACGATCACCTGCCACAGCACTACGATAACCAAACGAGTCGCGGCGATTCAACAATCGAATAATCTGCACGCGCTGTCCCACGCCTTCCTTGGTCAAACGAATAGTACCATCCGCTATTACCATCACATAATCAGGAGCATCATCCTCTTGATGGATAATTTCATTCTTGCGGAATTTCTTGATTTCTGAATGTTCTTCGATATACTTCTTTTGGTCTGGGGTGAGCAAATCCCAGACCGGACTCAGTTCCCAAATTTTGTCCAATTCTTCTTGATTTTTGCGCATATCTTCGGATTTTTGCTGCAAAGATAGTTAAAATTATCCAAACTTGCAAAAAAAAAACAAATTATTATGCATATGTCGATATTTTTTTGTACTTTTGCAGTCGAAAAAATATTTATCATTGATTTTTATCATTTTTTTATGGATATTTCAGTAATCGTTCCTTTGTTCAACGAGGCAGAGAGTTTGCCTGTTCTTCATGAATGGATAGTGCGCGTTATGCGCGAGAATAATTTCAGTTACGAGATTATCTTCATCAACGATGGTTCTACCGACACCTCTTGGCAAGTGATTAAACAACTCCGTGAGCAGAACGAGAATGTTCATGGCATCTGTTTCCGTCGCAATTATGGCAAGTCAGCAGCTCTTTACTGCGGATTTGATGCTGCTCAAGGCGATGTAGTGATCACCATGGACGCAGATTTGCAAGATTCTCCAGACGAGATTCCAGAGTTGTATCGTATGATTACGGAGGAGAAGTACGATCTAGTGAGTGGTTGGAAGCAAAAACGCTACGACAACAAGCTAACCAAGAATATCCCTAGCAAACTCTTCAATGCCACTGCCCGTTGGGTCACTGGTATTAAGTTGCACGATATGAACTGTGGTCTCAAAGCATATCGCCAAGATGTGATTAAGAACATTGAATTATTCTCTGAGATGCACCGTTATATCCCATATTTGGCTAAAAACGCAGGTTTCACCCGTATTGGCGAGAAGGTGGTACAACACCGCAAACGCGAGTTTGGCGAGAGTAAGTTTGGTCTCAACCGCTTTGTCAATGGTTATTTAGACTTAATGACATTGTGGTTCCTCAATAAGTTTGGCAAACAACCGATGCATTTCTTCGGATTGATCGGTAGTGTGATGTTCATCCTCGGTCTCATCGCTGTGATTGTAGTAGGCGCGATGAAGTTGTATGCATTGGCGCACCACACATCTGCTATGTTGGTGGCAGACACGCCATATTTCCATTTGGGTATCCTCACGATGGTATTGGGTTGTATGCTCTTCTTGGCGGGCTTCTTGGGCGAGTTGATAATCCGCAACTCCGCTGAGCGCAACAATTACCTTATCCGCGAAAAACTTTGATTCGATTTGTCCCACAAATTACACGGATTGACACCAATTTTCAATCTGTGATCATCAGTGAGATCCGTGGGAGAGAATAAGTTATGAATGCTATTTTTGACAACTATCGCCTCTTGGAGAGCCTCTCTCACGAAGACGAGGCGGATTTTCGTGTCTTTCTCCAGGATCCTGATAATCTTGAAGATGGACTGATGGCTGTCGCTGGTTTGACGCTTAATCTGCTGGAAAATCACTGGAGCGAGCACAAACTCATGACCATCCTCACGAGTTGCGATGGCATAGCGCCTGAGATGTTTGAGCGTATTGTGGTGGGTGTGATACTGATTATGATGCGCTATGACAGGGAGATTCGCCACAACCAAACCTTATTGGAAGATTTGCAGGAGGTGCTGACATTCGCTCCTGAACTCAGTTATACGGCACTCTGTAATATCGCCCGCACCACGCAGATCAAGCGCATGGAGCAGTTCAATCAGCAACTCACGCAGGAGTTGATGCCGCTGATGAAAGATAGACATTCCAACGAATTTTACGATATTATCCGCAGCAAACAGACTGAGATGGAGCATATCGCTAAGATGCACTTGGATCAAAATTTCTTGATTTTCCGCGAGTTCTACTCCACTCCATTTTTCCGTGATGACGCGGCTAACTGGCTCTTGCCATGGAATGACAAGGCATTGCTCAATGTGGACGAAGAAGACAGAGAGGATGTAGAGGGATTGATGCATATGTGGCCATTATGCGATAGCGACAAGTATGCGCTATGCCATATGTATCGTTCATTCAAAGGAGTTATCAAGAGTCAACTGTCGGTTGATTCGCTCAAAGAAGTAGGATTGGACATGCCTAATAACCAGATCGTTACCAATGGTTATGTACAGCAATTGTACAGATTTTTCCGATTATCCTCGCACACCCAAGCTCGTCCTTTTGACCTCGCTCATCAACTGCGCAACCTAATGGTGTATCGTCTGATAGTCGTAGGCGAGAGAGCCAAAGAGTCTATCGACCAGTTGCTAGGTTAGGTCTCTCAAATCCACCCCATTTCAACGTAATAAATCACGCGTTCTACGATGCGATCTTTGTCATCAGCATCGTATTCTTCTTTGAGGTCGTTTTTGAAAAGTTTGGCGATAAATTGCCAGAAATTAGCACTTGCTTTGCCTCGATAGTGTGCTATGAGTTCGTAACTCGTACGATCGCTTTCGCGGTCCATGAGTTTCATGAGCATTTGTCCTTGTGAGGCGGTCATGCGGCGAAACTGTTGTTCGTATTTCTTAAAGAGATATTTCTCGTGTTGTTTCCACCAACGCTTACGGTCTTTTTTTTCGGGAATCTTAGCCAATTGTTCATCGGCGTATGCCATTTCCAGGGTAAGGACTTTTGCGATAGGTAGGGTCTTTTTGACATCTCGTACGGTTTTCCAGTAGAATCGTTCTTGTTTTTTGTTTTCGAACTTCATGTCTGGGAAGACATATATGGTCTGCATCTGTGCCAGATAGAAGGTGTCTTGATTGCTCACCTGCAGCAGCACAGAATCCAAGTAGGGCGCATGATGAGGAGGTAGCGCATAAGATGCTACAGTCCACAAGATGCATATGCTCACAATGATTTTTTTCATCGGTTTATTGCCCACGGATGACACGGATAAACACTAATTTCAATCTGTGTAAATCAGTGAGATCTGTGGGAGAGGATAGTCCCATTATTTTTTTTCATCGGTTTATTGCCCACGGATGACACGGATAAACACCAATTTCAATCTGTGTAAATCAGTGAGATCTGTGGGAGAGGATGGTCCCATTAATCCAACATTTGTCCGAAGTTATTGGATAGTTGAATCATTTGGTCGTACTCTTCAGGAGAGAGGTCGTAGAAATAGTAGTTACGTGGATCTACGGGTTTGTTATTGAGTCGTACTTCGTAGTGCAAGTGTGGTCCGGTTGATTTACCGGTGTTACCTACGAGTGCGATGATATCGGAGCGACGTACTTTTTGTCCCTTGCGCACGAGTATCTTATAGAGGTGTGCGTAGAGGGTCTTGTAGCCATAACCGTGGTCAAGGATAACGGTGTTGCCATATCCTTGTTTCCATCCTGCGAAGTCCACTTTGGCATTACCTGTAGCAAACACTTCAGTGCCCGTAGGGGCGGTAAAGTCCATTCCTTGGTGGAACTTACGCACATGATATACAGGGTCGATACGCATGCCATAACCAGACGCCACGCGTTTGAGGTCTTTGTTCATAACTGGTTGAATAGCAGGAATATTCTCCATGCGTATCTCTTGTTCTTTGGCCATTTGCGCCACCTCATCGTAGGATTTGGCTTGCACATAAATCTCCTTCTCTAGCAGATCCACTTTGAGCGATAGATCAGCAGCCAGTTCGCTGTTGGTCATTTGTGCTAATTGCTCGTAGTAGTCTATTTTACGTTGGGCACCTTGTCGCACACTGAGAGGTATAGGTTCTGCACCAAAGAGCACGCGATAGAGGTTGTCGTCTCGCTGTTGAAGGTCGGTCATCACCACTTGCATTTGGTCCACTTGGCTGTTGAGTACCTCGAGTTGGGATTCCAGGCTAGCTCGCTCTCGCAGGAGTTGTTTCTCACGAGGGGAAGGGAAGAATGTCAAGAATAGGTATAGGAAGAGTATTCCTATCACTACTCCTGCTAAGATGTATATACCGGTTTGTCGTACCCAATAACGAAAACCATGTTCCACTTGCTCCATAGCAAGTGTTTCAGGATTGATTTTGTATTTCTTTTTTGCCATATATTCTCGCCTTTAACCTTTAACCTTTCGCCTATCGCCTTTAACCTGCGGTGCTCGCCAAAAGAAGAAAAAGCTATTCTGCTTCTGCTTCTCCTCTTTGGTCTTTGCCACATACACCGGTTCCATCGTGTAGGGATTGAGTCCCGTGTAGAACATCGTGGTAGCCAATGTCATCGGGGTTGGGGTGAAGTCTTGCACTTGTTCTGGACGATAGTGCATTTGTTTGCATTTCTCCGCCAACTGTTTCATATCTGCGTTGGTGCACCCTGGGTGCGAGGATATGAAGTATGGTATGATCTGCTGTTTGAGACCTGCTTCGCGATTGACTTGTTCGAAGAAGCGGTAGAACTTCTCATACTGTTCCCACGCCGGTTTGCGCATGATTTGCAGCACGCTGCTAGCTGTATGTTCGGGTGCCACTTTCAGTCGTCCTGATACGTGGTTGAGTATCAACTCTCGCCCGTATTCATCGTTCATTAGGTCGTAACGCACGCCGCTTCCTACGAATGATTTTTTGATATATGGTAGTGCATCTACACGCTTGTATATTTGCATGAGTGGAGCAAAATCCTGGTTGAGGTTTTTGCATATTTTTGGGAATAGGCAGCTAGCACGAGCACATTGCTCACAGAGGGACATATCTTTGCCGTGCATGCCGTACATATTCGCCGATGGTCCGCCAAGGTCGCTGAGGTATCCTTTCCAGTCAGGTAGGTCTTTGAGGATGGCTATTTGTCGGAGGATACTCTGCGATGAACGCGAGGTAATCTGCTTGCCTTGGTGCGCTGAAATCGTGCAAAAACTACATCCGCCAAAGCATCCACGGTGCATACAAACGGAGAAACGTATCATCTCGTAGGCGGGTATGTGTTTGTCTTTGTATTTAGGGTGCGGATGATACATGAATGGCAGGTCATAGATAGCGTCAAGTTCCTCCGATTTCATCGTAGGATAAGGTGGGTTAACCACTACATATTGCTGGCCTACGGGTTGTATGATGGTGGCAGCGTTGATCTTGTTGCTTTCGGTCTCAATGATTCTGAAGTTCTCCGCATGCACCCGCTTACTTTTCACTGCCTCCTCGTGACTACGCAATAGAAGCACCTCGCCTTTCGACTTTCGACTTTCAACATTCGACTCAACATACGCCACCTGCGGAATATCTACAGCGAAGCGATCTACAGGCGAAGCCGATCTACCATCTACAGCGGAGCGATCTACAGCGTCAGCGATCTCAAGAATCTGTTTCTCTCCCATGCCGTACACTAGCACATCGGCTTTGCTATCGACTAGAATGCTCGGTTTCAACGAGTCTGACCAGTAGTCGTAGTGGGTGAGTCGTCGCATAGATGCCTCGATTCCACCGATGACTATCAGGCTATCTGGGTATAGTTGGCGTAGGATATTGCTGTAGGTGATGGTGCAGTAGTCTGGTCTCATACCTGCTTTGCCACCGGGGGTGTAGGCGTCATCGGAGCGTAGTCGTTTGGCGGCGGTGTAGTGGTTGACCATAGAGTCCATGCTGCCAGCGGTAATAGCAAAGAAGAGTCTTGGTTTGCCGAGTTTGGTAAAATCGCGATGATCTCCTCGCCAATCGGGTTGTGGTACAATAGCCACTTTGTATCCCGCATGTTCTAGTACACGACCAATGACCGCGGCGCCAAAAGCAGGATGATCAATGTAGGCGTCACCACTAAAAATGATGACGTCTAACTCGTCCCAACCACGCAGTTGTACTTCTTTTTTGGTGGTAGGGAGATATGCCTTGAGATCGGTTATTGGGCTCATTGGCTCGACTTTTGCGCCGCAAAAGTACTGCTTTTTTTTGACATATGCAAATTTTGTAAACATTTTCTACTTTTGTCCTATCTTATTCGCGAACCACTCTATTGTGAACATAATCTTTACCCAACAAAACTCATCACTTATCACTCATAGTTCACAACTAAAACTCCACCTTTTTGCCAACTTTACATGACAAAATAAAAATATTTTATATTTTTTACCCCCCCCAATTTGCATATGCAAAATATTCTTCGTAACTTTGCACGTAATTTTCGCTTTTAGCGAATGTCTGTTTGAATTTGAAGAAAAAAAATAATTGAAGATGACGAAACCAACACACTCCATCTCTAGCACGGCAAGCATGCACTCCTTCGGTACTACCGGAGCAGTTTCCGCATCGCCATCTACTGGAGGTTGGAGTTCATTGTCCACTACTAAGACCGCTTCCTTCAGCACAATCCAGCAGGAGGTAATCCAGACGGTCACCTACTCCCCTGGGCATACTTACAAAGCCTACAATCCAGCCGAGGAGGCAGCCCAAACTCTCTACACAGAACAACCTAATGGACCACGCCGCAGCCGCGGTGAGAACCCTGGAGGTCCTGCCGTAGGTGATGCTACGGTGCCTGCAGGTGATATGCTATTGCCACTCTTGGTGATGGCTGCTGCATATATTATCGTTAAACTATTCCGTAACCACAAAACATCTCATACACTATGAAACGACTTCTAATCATTTTATCCGCTATATTTTCGTTTGCTGGTATGCAGGCACAATATCTCAATAATGGAGATGTGGTGTCTATCAGTTTTCTGGCCAATGATGTTCGTTATTATCTAGAAGCCAGTCGTAATGGTATTTTAACCCAACCATATCCTACAGATGACTGTTTGTGGGTATTAGGTGTAGATCAAAATGGCAACTATACCCTCCAAGATTTGACTACTAGGCGATATCTATATATTAAATTTACAGACCCTAGTAACTCTCAATTGATTCTTGCACAAGAGCCAACCACTTTTTCGTTCACCAACCAAGGTAGTGTTGCCAACCAGTATATGCATGGTCATTTGTACTTCTCCTTGTATTATCAGCCATGGTGGACTACCATTTCTATGTATATTGATAGCGAATGGGGCGGTAGTGGACCATACTTCACCTCACACAGTTGGACAAACAACAGCATATACATTGAGAAATGGGAACAAGAAGGTGCAGGCAAACCTACAGGACACTTTTCACCTTCCAAGATTGAGTTCACCTATGCTAAAGACGAGGAAGAAGCTGCAGAGCAAGCACGTCCCGTATCTTTTGAGATTGAAGCTACTACCGAGTCGTACTACCAATGCGTACCACGCCAAGATGAAGCATTGCTCCGCCGCAGCACAGGCGATATAGATGCAAGTCAAATCCGAATAACAAACATCTACTGGCAGAGCGACAGCGTAAGTAAGAGCAGTTCGGTTTCCAAACTGGATAAAAATAACTATGTAAATTGTCCAGAGACACATGGTCGCGAGGTATTGAGTAGGAGCGAATATACCTATAACGAGCAAGATAAAAAATGGCAATTCACTATCACCCCTGTGGGTCCAAGCCCTATGGGATTGAAAGATAAATTGGGTACTTTGGAGCGTTGGATCGACTATGCGGACAATGTAGTCGTAGAATACACCTACGGAGGTGGCACGACACAAAAAGCCGAGATGCGCGTAGTGCGCAAAGCATACCATGGCGAAGAATTGCCTCCGCTGAGTTTCTCCATTAACCCTGTGACATATACATTCTCTATCGGCCAAGAAACGAAGGAGTTTGATGTAACCCTCACCCACCAACACGGCAGCGTGATCTACAACGTGGATAACCAAGCCGTAGTAACAACATACACATACGATACTGTCACCATTCCTTTGAAGGACTTTAACAATAGATTTCCGGACCACACTTGGGAAAAAAGGTATCAATTCCTCAACGCCGAAGAGGGACAAACACATTGGTTAACATTGGACGAAGGTGCATTTAACACGAATAATCGTATCGTTGTCACAGCCGCTGAAAATAACGACAACACACACAGCAAGCGTTCAGATACCCTCGTGGTTACATTGAAAAATGTTTCTGATTTTCACTCTCACACAGCAAGCTTCAAGATTCCACTTCACCAACGCGGAAAAACAGGTGGTATCCAGTTCTATACCCAAGCAGGAAAAGGAAATGACGTTAATGATTGGGATTCGTTGACGAATCAACAACAAGTACACACCGCCGAGCGAACCATTTACTACTTGCCAAACCAAGAGATAGAGCTCCGTCTGCCAGAGTCTGGTTTCTCAGGTTATATGCGCTGGTATGATTATGTGACAGGTGGAGATCCATACTATAATTATGCCCACGGCAATGAATACCAATCTACTTCTTGGGTCCTATCACCTCGTGCAGCGGACGGTAACCCATTCTCTGCTATTAATACACCTGTAAGTGCAGCAACAGCAACAAACGAAGGTCTTTCCCACGGACTCTATGCCCTCAACAAAGATAAAGATGGCAATAATCATAATGGGAATGACGCAGCAATCGGCGGTATTCTAGATGAGGGTAATCCATACAACCCAATGCCAATTATCAAGGGGTGGGAAGATGGTGGATACCATATTATGGCATGCGATGTGAGTGCATATACCGATTACAACGTTGTAGTAGAAAATAGACAAATCAAATCCATTACCGAGCCAACCCTCTCCTATCGCCAACTCTTCCACTTGCGCCCAGCAGGCGAGATGGCGGACACATTGGCGGCACGAAGTGAAAGAGGCGTGTATCTGGAGAACTACAAATACCAAGCACCTGCTGGTAAGCAGATTCTCCTTTCCACCGAATACCGCCATAGCAAGGTGCGCTCACACAAATCCGAGTTATGCTACTTCTACAGAGATAATTCGAGCGATATAAAGCAAATAGACAACAGAAACAATGCCAACATACTCAAATGGTATGTTACCGATAAAGACGGCAGAAGAGAATACACTCCACGATATACCGCCGAGATGGACTACCTGATTGTGCGCAGCGAGGAATATACATACGATGCTCCAGTCGTATATACCTTGGAGTTGCCTGCCACTAACGAACATCCAGAGTATCTCATTGCTCGCTTTGAGGTAGAGTTCGTGGATATTGAGCGTCAAGGTCCTACCAGCAAGACCATCATTACTCAACAACGCATCAATACCCAATACAAGAATCTGGCTGAAATCAACTTTAATAATACCACCTCTCACTTACCTTGGGAGCAAGCGTCCTATGGATATGTATATACCACAGGCAATTTGGCTACCCAATTCAAACGTGGTGCAGATCAAGGTGCATTCCCATTCTACGGAGAGTACACCGTCCTAGGATCGGTGAACAAAGATTGGGCAAGAGCTTCTGCTCACGGCGGAACAGGTAAATCGCTCTACGTGGACGGAACCATGGAGCCTGGATTGGTGGCAAGCATTACTGCCCAAGCCAAGATATGTTCTGGACAAACGATGTACTGCTCTGCATGGTTCTGTAACCCTGCTCCTAGCGGATGGTCTGGCGAAGGTAACCCAATCTTCCGCTGTAATATCCAAGGTAAGAACAAGGATGAACAAGAATGGCACGATGCAGGTGTTTATTTCGTAGGTGAGCTATTGAAAGGTTCTGGTTGGCAACAAATCGTTTTCCCTATCCAATCGGCTAGTAGCTACGATTCTACGCGCGTATCTATCTACAACTTCGCTACCACCAACCAAGGTAACGACTTTATGGTGGACGATATTACACTCTTCGTCTCACAACTTCCTATCGCTGCTTACCAAGGCGAGATGGCATGCCGTACCGTAGAAGGCGGTAAAACTACAGCTGCTGCCGTTTTGCGCCTTGACTACAACAATATCACCGCAGGTAGCGATGGATATATGTTCTACCAAATCTACAACGAATCGTACAAAAATAAAGATGCGAATGGTACAGTCATTTCTGTTGGTGCCCCTGTCAACCTTACAGGCGAAGCCGCATACTACCACGACTATGATGGTCATGGCGACAATAACCACGATCACCCATACGGTTCTGTGCATATACCAGAAAAAGGATTTGACCCAGAGGTATATAATGATGAATTGTTAGAGGAAGACAAAAACCGAACAGATACCCTACTTATTTACACCTCTGTATCCGCTTTCCTGGATGACTTGGTATTAAATAATCAAAAACATGGCAAAGCATATATCCGCACTATACAAAGTGGAGTAACAAAATGGTTGCTTTATGTGGCACACCTTGTTAACAACACCGATAAACCAAATGAAGCGCTCTCTAAACTCTACGAGTCAGATAACTATGTTATGCGTATGGCATATACCCCTGAAGAGTTGCCTACTGCTGAGTGTAACTTGACCACTCCATTGCACGCTACCCAACAAACGGTATTTAAACTGCGCAATTCCCAAAAGGAAACTATCCTACATTCGACAGGAAACATACAAGAGGCTCATGATGGAGATGCAGAGTATATCCTTGCTAACTCAATAGAAAACTGCCCTAATGACCTCTATTTCCTCACCTCTACAGTGGTTAATCACTTATCCCTCGATGGAGCAGGAGGTCAGACAAGAACTATTCCAGCTCCTATCTTCTCCGATTGGTTGATAGGCGATCCACAAGGAGACGTGTTATCCGAGAAAGCACCTTCAAGAGACGATTACGATACGGAGGACAAATACCAAACAGCTTTGACAGACTACAACGCCCGTTTGCAAGCTGCTGTTGCAGGTTTCAAGAAAATGTATGGTTATACCCACGATGAAGTAACTTCAGCTATCATGTATGATATGCGTCGCCATACCACAGACGACCCTAATAGTCGTGAATACAACCCTAACTATTACGCCAAGACATTTGAGGAACTCCAACCACGACGCTTCCTCTCACAAGAGAACTACGAGATAGTTAAGCATCTTTACGAAAACGGTTGGTTGCAACTATGCGATACCACTGTACACTTCTATCTAGGAACACGACTTAACAAAAACAACGAAATTATTGGTGATACTGTACGTTATTGGTGTTTCCCTATAGCCGAAACAGCAAAAACAATAGTCGACGTTGCGGGCAAAGCCACAGAAATAACCATCAAAGACTGTAACGAGCCACACCGCGTAACAGTATCCATTGCAGAAGGCTACCACTACATGAATATTGCACCTATCACATATGCAAAAAAAACGCCTCAACAACATGTGCAACTACCAACATTGAAGGTGCTAGAAGGAAGCAATAAGATTACTATACCAATTACACAATCAGGTAATACAAAAATTGCTGGTGCGGAAGGAAATACTATTACATTACAATTAGATGACCTAGTATATTTCAACCTAGAAACAGGCGAACCATATCAAGATCAAGAAGAACCAACCTTAGAAGTTGGCAACGAATACGTCGTTCGTTTGACGTTACTGGATGACGTTTCGGAACAGCCTGCACCAAACTCTGGTTGCAAATATGGTTATGTCTTCCTCAATCTGCAAATCGTACCTAAAACCCTTGTATGGCAACCTACAGGAAATTCCTTCAACGGTTGGGGTAAGAACGAAAACTGGAAAGGTTGGAAAGATACCAACAGCAACAACCAAATAGACGAAGGCGAACTAGTAGAAGGATTTGTGCCTATATCCGAGACCAATGTTATTATCCCTAAATTGGACAACTCACTGCTATATCCATACATCGTTCCAGAGCATGAACATAATCACTATGAATTGACGATAGGTTACGACCCTCATCAATGCGATAGTATCTATTTTGCACCAGGTACTCGTATCCACAACCAACATCTCCTGGAATACAATAGAGCATTCGTGGATATGCAAATCACAGCAGGTTCTTGGCATATGATGTCTGCTCCACTTAAAGGAATGGTATCAGGTGATATGTTTATCCCACATGAGGGTTGGTATAGCGAAAGCCAAAATAAACTCATTGCAGAACCTGACCCATTCGTAGTAAGTGGTTTCAAAGGTATTCGCCATGCGGATGCAGCATACGCCTTCTGGGAGGGATTCTATAACACTACGGTGTCAACAGTAACCGCTAATGGTGCAGTAGATCATACAGCTAGTGCCGAGTTTATCAAATCCAACACATTGGCACAGGCCCTCACTCCAGGTAGTGGTTACCAATTATATGGTTTGGGTTGGCAAGACAAAGAGGACCTCACTATTCGCCTGCCAAAACCAGATACACAATATAGTTACTATGTTGATGGCGCAGCTAGTGGAAAATCTGTGACAATACCTGAATCAGCTGAGGTTCGTGGTAAATTGGCATATGAGTCTCCTCACGGCGGGGAAAATGTTCCTATGGCTATCGAATTAACTAATGAAGTTGCTAGCCCATACTTCCTATTCGGAAACCCAACCATGGCGTATATCGATATGCACGCTTTGTATGTTGATAATAAAGAAAGTGGCTGGACAGGTAACTTCCAGGGAATGGCCAACAGCGCATGGCGTTCTGCTACTCAACTCACGATGATAGAAGACCGCTATCTGCCACCTATGACTTCAGTCTTATTGGAAAGCACAAGAGCTAATACCCCTATGACTATCAACTTGAAACCATCGCACTTGACACTCAACAACATGGTTAATCCGACGGAACAAGCAGATGAAGATAATACCGGCACCCAATCTATCACTACTCGTCGTATAGCTGCATACGAGTCTGAGCGCCCAGAGAACGAAGATGCACAAGCTACAGAGATGCTTACCATCTATGCTATAACAAAGAACGCACACGCACGTACAGTAGTGGCGACCAACCCTATCGCCAACGACTACTACCTTGTAGGCGAAGATGCACTCTTTATCTCAACGGGTGTGGAGAACATTAGCGAAGTGAAATCACCACTCAATATGTACACCGTAGCCGAGCAAGTGCCAATGATGGCAGACGTACGTCAAGGTATCAGCAGTATTCCAGTGGCTATCCTAGCAGCGGATAATGCGCGTCAAGAGTATATGCAACTAGCATTCTACTTCACATCTAACTGGTCACGCACCTGCTACTTTGTAGATCACGAGACAGGTCAAAAAGTACGTATTATGAACGGTTTGATCATCTCCATCGAGATGCCTCAAAACCACGAGCAACGCTACTATATCGAAGGTCCTGATACCTACCAAGGTTCAGATGGTGTAACCACCTCTACCACCCAACCTAATGTATCAACTACAGGCAACAAGGTATGGGCATACGCGCCTGACCGCGGCACGGTAGTAGTATCATCAAGCGATTTGATTAAGAGTGCAACACTCTACGACCTCACCGGTCGCCTCATTGCCCAATCGCCTAATAGCCTCATCACCAATAGCCTCACACTCCACACCGCAGGCACCGCAGGTGTGTATATCGTGGATGTGACCTTGCGTGACGGCAGCACAGAGCGTGCACAAGTCATCGTGCAATAGGTATAGAGGTATATACGCCTGAGGCGATACTGTTTAGTGTTTAGTGAACGCGCCTGAGGCGCTACTGTTTAGAGGCGAGAGGCGCCACTGCTCGCTACGCGGGCCCCTACACTCTACACCATCATTTAGCGATTTTACGCATTTTTAGCAAAAAACATTTTGCGAATTCAAAAAAAAGTAGTACCTTTGCAGCGTTTTTGTTTAATTAACTAAACAGAATTATAAAACATCTGTTCAACAAACTAAACAAAACAACACACAACCTATTCAAAATATTTCACTAACATGATAAGTATTGAGATTCTAAAACAAGTAATTCTTGATAACCAACGCGCCGTAGAGCAGCAAATGGTCATTCCTCGTTCTATTGATCTGGACGAGAATATGAATTATGTATTGGTGGGTGTACGCCGTGCAGGCAAGTCGTTTTTGTTGTACCAACGTATGCAACAAAACCTCAAGCAAGGTATTGGTTGGGATCAAATGCTGTACATCAATTTTGAAGATGAGCGACTAATCAACATGGAGGTTTCTGACCTTAACCTCTTATTGGAAACATTTGCGCGCATCTACGGCACAGAGCGACCTATTCTGTTCTTAGATGAATTACAAAATATCTATGGGTGGGAGAAGTTTGTGCGCCGATTAGCGGATAATAAATATAGGCTATACATCACAGGTAGCAATGCACACATGTTGAGCGCAGAAATCGCCACCACATTAGGTGGACGATTTATTATGAAAGAGGTCTACCCTTATAGTTTTACTGAATATTTAGAAGCTCGACAGGTTCCATTCGATATGGCAGCTCAAACGGCTACTGCTACGCGAGCGATCTTGCAACATCATTTCGATGAATACCTGCAATATGGTGGTTTCCCAGAGGGTGCACATTTGCAGTCTAAGCGCGATTATTTGATGAGTGTCTATCAAAAGATTTATCTCGGAGACATTGCTGCCCGACATCGAATAGAAAATTCATTTGCATTGCGTTTTCTATTCAAAAAACTATCGGAAAGCATTATGCAACCTATGTCATTCACACGTCTAACCAATCTAATTACCTCTACTGGTAGTAAGATTAGCAAAGCAACGGTGATCAACTATATGGATTATGCCAAAGAAGCCTATTTGATTTTCCCAATAAAAAATATATCAAGTCATCTCTCCGAGCGTGAGAGCAATCCTAAATACTACTTTGTGGATAATGGTATCATCTCTCTTCTTACGCTGAATGCAGAATCTGCCTTATTGGAAAATACCGTTGCCATGGAACTCTTACGCAGATATGGACAAGAAAATCAAGTGTTTTTCTACAATGAGAAAGTGGAAGTAGATTTTTATATCCCAGAAACTACCACTGCTATTCAGGTCTGTCTCTATCCTCACGAATCGGATGAGACATGGCGTAGAGAAACGGAAGCATTGATTCGTTTTAGCAAACATTTGCCATGTAGCCAATGCTTGCTGATTACAATGAACGATGAGGAAACGCTGACAGTGGATGGCGTGACAATCCAATTGATTCCCGCTTGGAAATGGCTTATCGCTTCGCCTAGGTGATGTACGCTTTGCTGCATTTTCTCGCCTATACACCCTACGCCCTACACTCTATACCCTACTCTTTAGCCATCGCCTCATCGCCCAATAGCCTATAGCCAATAGCCCAATTGCCCACAGCAATCCCGTGCACCACTTATAGAACTTCGGCACATACCGCTCTGGTGGTAGTTCCACTATGCGGTCACGGTATTCGGTGACGACTACCGTGTCCGCTTTAGTCGAATGTTGAATGTCAAAAGTTGAAAGTCGTTGATCCCGATACACCTCCTTGGTGATATAGACGGTGTCGTGTACCACTTTCTCTCGATAGACGATGCTATCTCGG
>JAZSFR010000005.1:0-53711 GCA_045532335.1 Paludibacteraceae bacterium | reverse complement strand
TATTGCGGTTTTCAAATCCTTGATAACCGCTAAAACCGCAATAACCGCACTTGCTTTTCATCATTTCCTGCCACATGTCGTTTTCTTAACTATAGGTTAACTATCCATTAACAAACTACCCTTACGCAAAGGTAGCGCAAGGGTAGCGGATTTAACTACTTCAGAAAACCTATTGAATCTATGTCGTGTGCAAGTTGGATAGTAAATGATTCTGCACCAATACGATTGAGGTGTGTTCCGTTGTAGAAATAAGTGGTATCATAACACAACGGAATATCATTGTAATCTAAGATTGGGATATTAAAACGAACTGCTATTGTGTCATACATTTTATACATTTGATGCTCATTTATCATTTTAGTTCGAACTTCGTGATAAACTGGTGCATATACAAATAACACTTTCGTTCCGTTGCTTGTTGTTTGCTCTAAGAAATCTACAAATAAACGTACAGCTGTTGTATCGCAAGAACATGATACACTATCCAATTTCGCCAAATCATCCCCATTCCACACTCCATTATTCCCCCAATAACCTTTAGTCGAAAACTCAAACCAATGTTTTCGATTATCCTCGAATAACGCTTCCAGCAAAACGTCTTTATATCCAAGATAGCGATAACATGGAATGTATTTTTCTGCTAAGGAGAAATTTTCATACTTATCAATCACTTTTATCAAGTTCCTATCGTAAATAAAATATGGAAAGAACTGTTCCCTTTCGTATCCACGAGTGATACCCATAGTCCATAAATCAATATTTTGAATTAGGTATTTAGGATTTTCATGCAATTCACAATACTTATTGTACTTTACTATTTGTCGGTTAATTCCACTTCCGTTAAATCCTAAGTTATATGAATTGATAGCTAAAATAGAGTCTATTATGATTGGATCATACTGCACCCAAGCTCTTGAAGAACCATTTATTACAAGATCATAATCTGTAGAGTCAGTATATATCTTATTTAGAGAAGCAAAAATACGATTCTTGTTTTTGAGTAAACGAGAAGACAAAAATACATCTAATAATGTTGCACAAATAAATGCTGCAAACAAAAACAACGTTACTCTTACTAAAAACTTTTTCATATTAGAACTGAAAATATATGAATTGAGCATTATCTACATTGGCTGTAAAGAATGCCATGAATATAATTACCAAATAAATAAGCCATCTTAACCAACGCCACTTTATATTAGTGATTTCTAATCCATGGTTAGATTCTCTATTTATCCACTCTATAATTAAGAGTAAGATAATATTCATAAACAAAGTGGGATAAAAGTATTTGTTCATCAACCAAGGCACACTAAAGAAACTATTATCAAATATCCTAGACACCCATAAAGTTAGTGTATTCATACCCGTTGCGCGGAAGATTATCCAACCAAAGACTACCAACACAAAGGTTACGAGCATTTGGAGAGATTCTTTGAGTGATGGAAAGAGTTTCGTTTTCGTAGTGCCATCGGGCAAGGTGGTAGTTGCGACTGTATCGCGATAGCGGCGATTCTTGTTCATTAAGAGCAATGGCACAAATAATAAAGCGTGGTATGCTCCCCACAATAAGAATGTCCAATTGGCTCCGTGCCAGAAACCCGATAGCAAGAAGATTATAAATGTATTTCGGACTGCGATACACTTTGTGTATGCAGCAGGCGATGAAGCGAAAAGGCGATGAGGTTTCGAAATGTCTGGACGTGAGCCTCCGAGTGGGATATAGACATAATCACGGAACCAGGTAGTTAGCGAGATATGCCAACGACGCCAGAACTCGGCTATATCGCGAGAGAAGTATGGCACATTGAAATTGCGCATCAGTTTGATACCAAACAATTTAGCCGTACCGATAGCTATATCAGAATATCCCGAGAAGTCACCATAGATTTGGAAAGTGAATAAGATTGCAGCTAGTAGCAATGTACTACCCGAATGACTAGCAAGGTCAGCAAATACTTGATCTACATAGGTTGCGCAATTGTCTGCGACAACAATCTTCTTGAATAAGCCCCACAAGATTTGTCGCATACCGTCCACCGCTTGGGCATAATCAAAGGTACGCTTCTTTTGGAATTGTGGCAAGAGGTTTGTTGCGCGCTCAATAGGACCTGCAACCAACTGAGGGAAGAAGCTCAAGAATGCTGTAAAGGAAATAATATCGTGGGTAGGTTCTAATTGCTTGCGATAGACATCAATGGAGTAAGAGAGAGCTTGGAAAGTATAGAAACTGATACCAACAGGGAGAATTAGGTGCAAGAGCAGAAAATCGGACTTAATGCCAAAGAGCTCAGCGAATTGCGTAGCAAAGAAGTCGTAGTACTTATAGACACCCAGAATACCGAGATTGACCACTATATTGGCAATCATGACAGCTTTTTTACCGCGCTGAGTAGATGCTTTCTCAATGCCTATACCACTTAGGAAAGAGAGAATAGTAGTGATGGCAATTAGTATCAAGAATCGCCAATCCCACCAGCCGTAGAAGATATAACTAGCTACAACGATAAGAAGATTTTGCCAAAGCAGTTGGCGTTTGCAGCCACGCATGGCGTAGTCGAAGATGAACCAATAGAGCAAGAAGACTATCGGGAGAAAGAGAGCAAACTCAAATGAGTTGAAGAGCATAGCATCTTTTTGCGGTTGGTTCCAAACCGAAGTTATAACCACAAAAAAAGCGTGGAACCTTACCTTTGCTTATTCTCTGAACGGAGGTTCCTGCAAGACCCTACAAACAAGAACAAGCAAGAAACGCCCACGCTGAATATGAAAAGCCACCAAACAGAGCAGTCCACACGTGGATGCTCTGCGGCGGGATATACATATCCCAAGGGCGTTTACTGCTCTCTTGCTTTGGGTTTGTGAAATGTTTGCAGGATTTCCGTTCACCAAAACAAGCGCTAATAAACGCTTTTTATAATTATGTCCGTAAACCGATAGATCGGATTACGGGTGCAAAGGTAGTGATTTTTTGTGAGATGAGCAAATGTTTGAGGAGAAAGTTGAAAGATGGAGTAAACTTTTTTAGGATTTTGGTCAACCTTTTTAGGAAGGCGATATTAAGAAAAAGCACTTTTTCGAGGTGTGGAGTTGGTGCGGTCTTCTTTCGGTGTTCTCTCGGAGTTCTCTCGGTGGAATCTGGCAAGGTATAAGAAAGGGAAAAGAGACGACAATATTAATAAAACGCACTTTTTCAATTTGGGAGTTCTTTCGAGGTTTCTTGGTTCTTATCTCGCCATTTGGCTCGAACGATTTTTCCGTCTTTGGTTCATCCTTGGTCTTTGACAAGGCATAAATATATAAGGTACAAGGGATGGATATATTAAGAAAAGTACTTTCTCAAAAAAACTATAAACGAAAAAGACGAGGGTGTCCTCGTCTTTTTCATTTATCATGCCTCTAAACTGTAGCGAAGCGTCCTCTAAACACTAAACCACAGCCCGCAGGGCGTCTATTAATACGCATTCATCTGCTCTTTTACCGTCGCTGTGATCATGTCAGCAAACTCTTGAACGGTCATTTGGCCCTTCTCCTCTGCGCCTTGTTGGCGAACACTAACGAGTCCAAGTTCTGCCTCTTTCTCACCTACGATGAGCATGTATGGGATACGTTTCAATTCATTGTCACGGATCTTACGTCCGAGCTTCTCGTTACGATCATCCACGATGCAGCGTACATCTTGTGCCTCGAGCATCTCGCGTACTTTATGCGCATACTCGTTGCTCTTCTCAGAGATTGGCAATACTACGGCTTGGTCTGGAGTTAGCCACAATGGGAACTTACCTGCAGTGTGCTCAATAAGCACAGCCACGAAGCGCTCCATAGAGCCGAATGGCGCACGGTGGATCATCACAGGACGGTGCTTTTGGTTATCCTCGCCTACATACTCGAGTTCAAAGCGCTCTGGCAAGTTGTAGTCTACTTGGATAGTACCCAATTGCCAACGACGGCCAAGTGCATCTTTCACCATAAAGTCGAGTTTAGGACCATAGAAAGCAGCCTCGCCAGTCTCTACGCGAGCAGGAAGACCTTTCTCTTGGCATGCCTCGATGATGGCTTGTTCTGCCTTCTCCCATACCTCGTCTGAACCTACATACTTGGTAGTATTATTAGGATCACGGAGAGAGATTTGTGCTTCAAAGTTCTCGAATGCCAATGACTTGAAGATGATCTCGATGATCTCCATCACGCGGATAAACTCGCTCTTCACTTGGTCAGGACGGCAGAAGATATGCGCATCATCTTGGGTGAATGAACGTACACGTGTCAATCCGTGGAGTTCTCCTGATTGCTCATAGCGGTAAACGGTACCAAACTCAGCTATTCGCAAAGGAAGATCCTTGTAAGAGTGAGGTGTATTCTTAAAGATTGTACAGTGGTGAGGGCAGTTCATTGGTTTAAGCAAATATACCTCGCCTTCCTCTGGAGTGGTAATAGGTTGGAAAGAATCCTTACCATAGTGATCCCAGTGACCAGAAGTAATATATAAGTTCTTGTTACCGATATGTGGGGTGATAACTTGTTGATAGCCATAGCGTTTTTGTATCTTCTTTAGGAAGTCCTCTAGGCGCAAACGAAGCGCAGTACCCTTTGGCAACCAGATAGGAAGACCTTTACCTACCATGTCAGAGAACATAAAGAGTTCCAACTCTTTACCAATCTTGCGGTGGTCGCGTTTCTTAGCCTCTTCGAGAAGGGTCAAGTATTCGTCCAACATCACTTTCTTAGGGAAAGTGATACCGTAGATACGGGTCATCATAGGACGAGAGTCATCGCCACGCCAGTATGCAGCCGCGCAACTGAGTACCTTGATGGCTTTGATAGCTTCGGTAGAAACGAGGTGAGGACCTTTACAAAGGTCGGTAAACGCACCTTGTGTATAGGTAGTGATGTGACCATCCTCCAACTCGGAGATAAGCTCACATTTGTATGTCTGACCTTTGGCTGTGAACTCTGCGATAGCATCTGCCTTAGCGATAGATTTCTTCACGAGTTGCTCTTTCTTAGCGCGCAACTCTGCCATTTTTTGCTCAATGAGAGGGAAATCGCTATCCTTAATGGTTTGTCCCTCTGCAGGATACACATCGTAGTAGAATCCATTCTCGATAGCAGGACCGATACCGAATTGGATACCAGGATAGAGCTCTTGCAATGCCTCTGCCATCAAGTGGCTAGATGTGTGCCAGAAAGCGTGTTTTGCTTCTGCATCGTCCCACTTGTGGAGTTTGATGTCGCAATCGCTAGTGATAGGAGCATTGAGTTCAACGATTTGCCAGTCTTCTTGACCAGCTGCTTTGATGCTAGCTACAAGGATGTCTTGTGCCAAACGGCTGCTGATGCTTTCAGCTACGCCATAAGCGGTAATACCGCTCTCGTACTCGCGGACGCCTCCGTCCGGAAAAGTAATTTTAATCATGATAATTTTTGTTCAATGTGGTGTAGTGTTGAGTAGCGGTTGAGTAGTGTTGAGTAGCGGTTGTCCCACTATTACTCCATCCTACTCCACTATTACTCCACTCTTACTCCACTCTTTAATAAACCTACAAATGTTTACGGCTTAGGGCCCACAAACGCCCTTTTACCAAAATTAGTGCAAAGGTACAACTTTTTTCTCAATAATACAAAAAAAATGCGCACAAAGGCGCATTTTTTTAGCAAATATAGGATGTTCCTACTCTATCTTATCCACCACAACGGCTGTAGCCACACTCGCGGCAGTGCATACAACCCTCTTCGAAGATGAGCACATTGCCACAGTTAGGACAAGATTGACCTTGTACCACAGTACCGTCTTGGATATATTTCTTGAGTGCACGCTCTACGCCGACTTTCCAAGAGTTGATAGATTCTGAATCCATTTGTAGAGAACTAATCATCTTGATTACTTGGTCGATTGGCATACCGTAGCGCAAGACACCAGAGATCAATTTAGCATAATTCCAGAACTCTTTATCGAACTTGTAGCTCAAGCCCTCCATAGTGGTCTTGAAGCCGCGAGAGTTAACAAATTGGAAGTCATAACGCTTGGTACCGTCCTCTTGAACCACGCGGATAATCTTACCCTTGGTCACAGATTTAGGCAACAAGATACCTTCCTCATCATCTGCCAAACCGGTAAAGATCTCGTATGGAACACCGTCTTTCAAACCAACGAAGGCAATCCATTTATCTTTGTTGTTTTGGAAACGTACCACATCGCACTCCAATTCTGCAGGGCGAACGCGGGTCTTATTATCGAAGCATACGCAAGTCTTGTCTTCCTTCTTAGCATCCTCTTTTTTCTTTTTATCCTTCATGCCCTCGAGCACACCTGTACGTGAACCATCACGGTAAACAGTACAGCCCTTGCAACCTGAGCGCCAAGCCTCCTCGTAGAGTTGACCTACAAGCTCCTCGCTTACGTCATTAGGAAGGTTGATAGTCACAGAGATAGAATGATCCACCCACTTTTGGATAGCACCTTGCATATGCACTTTCTCCAACCAGTCCACATCGTTCGCAGTAGCTTTGTAGTATGGAGATTTCTCTACGAGTTCATCAATCTCTGCGGTTGTGTAACGGTGTGTAGGATCGTAGGTGTAACCATTAGCATTCATCCAAGTGATGAACTTGTGGTGGAATACTACATACTCCTCAAAGCTATCGCCTACTTCGTCCACGAGATCCACGTGTACGTTCTTGTCGTTAGGGTTTACTTTGCGACGACGACGATATACAGGTTGGAATACTGGCTCGATACCACTAGTGGTTTGGGTCATGATACTAGTTGTACCAGTAGGAGCGATGGTCAAGCAGGCGATATTACGACGACCATGTTTAACCATCAACTCATAGAGTTCAGGATCTGCCTCTTTCAAACGTAGGATGTATGGGTTGTTAGCCTCACGTTTTGCATCATACACATGGAATGCGCCACGCTCTTGTGCCATTTGTACACTACTGCGGTATGCAGCCAAAGCCAAGGTCTTGTGTACTTCTACAGAGAAAGCAGTAGCCTCTGGAGTACCATAACGCAAACCTAATGCAGCCAACATATCTCCCTCAGCGGTTGTACCTACACCGGTACGACGACCCTTGGTGGTCTTATCCATGATTTTCTCCCAGAGTTCGCGCTCGGTACGTTTGATAGACTCACACTCAGGATCAGACTCTACCTTAGCCAAAATCTTCTCGATTTTCTCTACCTCCAAGTCGATGATATCATCCATCATACGTTGCGCCACAGCCACATGCTTCTTGAAGAGCTCAAAATCAAACTCAGCTTGTGGGGTAAATGGATTCTTTACATAGCTGTAGAGGTTTACGGCCAATAAACGGCAGCTATCGTATGGACACAAAGGAATCTCACCACATGGGTTGGTACTTACGGTCTTATAACCAAGATCTGCGTAGCAATCAGGTACTGACTCTTTGGTAATGGTATCCCAGAACAATACACCTGGCTCAGCAGATTTCCATGCGTTGTGGATCACTTTCTTCCAGAGCTTAGCAGCATCTACCTCCTTAGTATATACAGGCGCATCCGAATCGATAGGATACTGTTGGGTATACATCTTGCCCTCAATAGCTGCTTGCATAAAGTCATCGTGCATCTTCACAGACACATTGGCGCCAGTCACCTTACCTTGCTCCATCTTAGCATCAATAAACGCCTCACTATCTGGGTGCTTCACGCTCACACTCAACATCAATGCACCACGACGGCCATCTTGAGCCACCTCACGAGTAGAGTTGCTATAACGCTCCATGAATGGCACCAAACCTGTAGAAGTCAACGCAGAGTTCTTCACTGGGCTACCGTGAGGACGGATATGACTCAAGTCGTGACCTACGCCACCACGACGCTTCATGAGTTGTACCTGCTCCTCGTCGATTTGGATAATAGCACCATAACTATCTGCGCTACCATCTTGACCGATCACAAAGCAGTTACTCAAACTAGCCACCTGAAAATCGTTGCCAATACCAGTCATTGGGCTACCTGCAGGCACAATGTACTTAAAGTCCTTCAAGAGTTCAAAGAGTTCAGCCTCTGACATTGGGTTAGCATACTTTTGCTCCACACGAGCAATCTCACCCGCCAAACGATGATGCATATCGTCAGGGGTCTCTTCGTAAAGGTTACCATACGAGTCTTTGAGCGCATACTTTGTACTCCACACACGGGCTGCTAACTCGTCACCTTTGAAATACTCCACAGAAGCCAATTCAGCTTCCTTTTGGGTAAAAGTCTTTTTCTCCATGATATATAATGAGTTATGTTTTTCAATCATAGCACACGCCCAAAAATGAGCGCGAAATCGACCGCAAAGGTACAATATATTTATCAAATACGCAAATTTTTTGCAAAAATTTTCCTTATTTAGACGCCAAAGTTGTCCAAAACAAAAATGCAAACCACTCATTATGAGCGATTTGCAAATTTTATCAACAGTCAAAGTTTTCCGTTTTGAAAAACTTATTTACAACTCAAGTCTTCTATTTGTGTAATTCTTGCGTTGCAGCTAGTTATACCATTTTTATCTACTTGCTGATACTGAACGCTTTGCGCTCTTTCTGCATAGCGGGTCAACATCTCGTCGCCCAAATAGAGTTCTTTGACGTAGTTGATGTCCAGTCTAAATGGCTTGGTGTTATCCTGCATGCGACGAGCATTGAGCATCCACTCTAGGTACTTGGTTGAGTTGCAATGGCAGTTGTAGTCCATGTCTGAATATTGGATGGTATGGGGTTTTTCTTGTGCGCGAATCACCTCAGGATCTTGCTCCAATTCAGAGAGCACTAGTGGCAACATTTTCGCTCCACGGCTCATCTTCATCACTTCCCCATCTACGGCTTGTTTGAAGACATCCAAATCAAAGAGGTTAACGATCTCTCGTTTATCGCGCTCTAGAACAGCCCATACAGTCTTGCAGCAACCGATTAGTTTCTCCTCCTGTTCTTCCTTTTTATATATACGGAAATTACGTACAGACAGCATATGTGCATTTTGCTCAATCCATGTTTCGAATATCAATTCTTCGCCATGGGTTGGCAAATACAGCATTTCTAGATTGAGATGCGTAATGATCCATGTGCAGTTGTGCTGCATCAGATAAGGAATACCTATTCCTATTTCATCAGCCACTTTGCCTGCTACTATGAGCAAGCGATTCTCCATCGTATGCAATCGCAAACGACGGGTATCATCTATATCTTGATATTGTACAATATAATTATGTCTATATTTCATACCTTTCGCCTTTAACCTTTCGCCTCTAATCTCCCCCAATCTACTCCTTAATCGGTATCACACCCGTTGGTTTAAGAATAGTGTATTGTGTCATCGATTGATTGGATCGAAAACCCACACCTTTAATAATAGAGGATTCGCGTGTGATCACAATGCTTGAATCCGAATACACACGTTCCTCTTTTTGACTCCAATAGAGCAATGGCGCTTCAAACTGTTCTCCGTTAAGATTAAGCGCTTTGACATTCCCCTTAAGCATCCACAATTGCGCGGGTTCGTCGTAATAGGCATAATCCGCTTCTATGGTTGCATCCGACTCCAATTGGAGATTAAATTTCTCCAGAAATATTCCATCAGGAAACTCCCAATGAGGTGTATCTGCTTTGTCATATACTCGCCATTTGGGCGCTTTGATTCGATAGCGAGTTACGCCCGAATCCGACACAATAGTCATCACATCCTCTGCCTCTAGCACAGCCATATTTTTGCGATCCGATACAGCCTCTGCACGCAGTTTGACGCTTCGCTTGCGACAAGAACCGAGTGCTGTACATAGCAATATCAAGAGAACCACTTGCGCGATTCTCTTGATATGGATGCGTAATATCTTGGTACGACAATACACCTTATATTATATTACTCAGCTTTAGAGCGGCAAGTTGTAGTTTTGCCAATCCAGCCACCCACACGGAATGGTTGACCATCGTTCAACTCTTTGTGGAAGAACACATCCTCTTTAGATGGGAAGTATTGGCTGTAAGTAGCAATCAACTTGTTAGCATCCGTTGCGCAAGAAGAATCAACAGTTTTTGCCTTGCGGAACATATCGCATGCTACCCAGAACACAGAGCGAGCCAAGATTGGATCATCATAGATCTTAGCACTTGCATAGCAGATACCCATCAACAAGTAGCAGCGACCATCCTCTGGATTAACATCCAAAGATTGTTGTGCATAAGCAGCACCTTGTTGGTAGTTCTTGAGAAGCACATATACATTGGCTACACGGTAGAGATAATCAGCCTTATCCTCATCATTTGTAACCATAGACAATGCTTGTTTGTAATACTCCAAAGCACCATTCAAATCGCCTTTCTTGATGCACATTTGTGCACAACCAGCCGCAGACTCACTAGTAGGTTGGAGTTTGTGTGCGTGCTCAGCAGCCGCAAAATACACATCGCTCTCGGTACAACCCAAACGGCGATAGAGTTTCATGATCGAACCCAATTTCTCGATATCATTTGCACTCTCAGCCACTACGGTAGCGTACATCTGATCCATTTGACCGCAGTCAGCAGCACCAGAAGCCGCATAGAGACGATCTACATATGCTTTTTGACTAGTAGCGTGCTCAGCATTTTTACCACCAGCAGCCACGATTTGCTCCAAAGCAGCAGAAGCCATTTGGTAGTCAGCCAAGAACTGATCGCCATATTGGTCTGTATTAGACTTGTAGATATTATAGCTCAACTCTACAAACTTACGCAAAACGGTAATTTGTGCTTTTGCACCCAAAGCAGTTACAGACTCCTTCATCCATCCGTATGCAGGCAATGCCAACTCATCCTCTTGGAAGTAAGTCAAATAGTCCATTGCTTTTACGCCCAATACATAAGCATCAGGATAGCGAGCCTCATCGAAGTACTTGATACGATCATCGTGCAATTGCATGATAGAGTCACGCAAAGCCTTGCGCACATTCTCATCGGTAGCTTGTTGATAACGATGTCCTAGAATCTCTGTACCATCTGTGTAGATAGCTTTGTTCAAATCTGGACGACTTTGGTAAACTGGCAACCAGAAACCATACGCCTCGTCATATTGTTTGTTTTTAACAGACTCATGAAAGAGTGAGAGATTCACCATGCACTCCTCATCAGACAAGGTTTCTACTACTGGCGCAACCACCTCTGGTTCTGCACCTTTCTTTTTCTTTTTTTGTGCAAAGCCTGCCATTGGAATAGCAAAGCACAAAGCGATTAATAATACTTTTTTCATTGTTTGTTGTTTATTTTGTTTATATTTTCTAGTTCATCTAGTTGGTCTAGTTTATCTAGTTGGTTAGAGTTTTCTCTTGAAGAACCAATGTTCTGAGATAGACACGTTGATTACGAAACGCAAGTAGTTCTCTGTCAACACATTGCTTCCTCCTCTACGCCCATACTCCAAGGTAGTGTTAATCACTGTTCCTGTTGTTCTCAGAGGAAAACCGACACCAAGACTTACTCCTAATTCGGGCTGATTATAACTGTTTGTATAAGATGTCGCATAATTAGCACCCACGCGCCATAACATACGATCCACATACTTACGACTATTAGGATCATTGCGATACTCCAGACCGACTGCCCAACGGTGTCTAGAATTCAGTTCTTTGTCATCTCCAAAATACGATGCATGAGCCCAATCTTGGAACTGATAATCCACGCCCACCAACAAACGATTAGCGTAGTCATAGCTCAATCCCACGCCGTACATCATTGGCATTTCAAAGCCGCCACTCATCCTTGCTACTGTATCATTGGTCGTAGTCTCTATCTGCTCGTATTGCATACGAGAGAAGGCCTGTTTGTGCTCATACACAGCACCCACATTGATGGTATGTTTGCCAAAGGTATGGAATACCTGTATACCGTAGCGCAAGCGCAAGCTATTGGCATCCAGCTTATCCACTTGGCTCACGGAGTCCAACGCAGCATTGGTAAAGTGCAGACTACGACGTTGGGTTACATCGCCAAACATATAGTATGCATTCACACCTAGCGCTACCCAATCGCAGATATTAAAACTCAAACCGCCATACACTTGGGTAAAACCTCCTTCACCCGAGTATAATTTGGTGTAATAATAATCCGTATTGATCGAATCTTTCAATGCAAACTCATATCCTACTGCCGAATAGGGATTGATACCCACTGACATGGCGATATATCTGCGCCACAATGGGAATTGGATAGTCATATACTCCAAGTTACCATTCATACGATTGGTTGTTCCATTCGCATCTCCATAATTGGTATAGAGCAATGAGCCTGCGATGTCAAACATAAATGTCATGGAGTCACATGCGGTATAGGAAGCTGGTTGAGCAGGGTTGATCACCTTGTTCGAACGCATACCTATACCTACTCCACCCATGGCGCGGTACGCACCAGGCAGGTTGTTGTTGAGTTCTCCATAACCAAATCTAGATGATGGTGAAGAAGTCGCATTCTGTGCCCACGCTCCAACAGCCAACATCGTTGCTACTACTAGTACTATATATCTTCTCAAATTCATAATCTATTTTTATCCGTGCCTTTACACTCTACACTTTACACTATAACCCACTTAAAATACAATTCAGCCCTATCAACACCAAATGGGGTTCGCCTATTACCTCGCGATGCTTCATCGCATTTAATATATAAGGTGCGTGTCCACCTGTGACATAGGTTTTGAAGTTTATTTTTTGTTCTTTGAGTTGTCGCATATATCCTTTCACCTCAAACACTAGTCCTCTTACCACACCGGCGGCTATGGCCTCTTTGGTATTCTTGCCAAACAGAGGTGTCAACGTATCGGGTTCCACCTCCACTTTGGGTAGTCGTTTGGTCATTTGGTTCAAGGCAGTCAGTCGCATTTTGATACCTGGTGCAATGTTTCCGCCTAGGTAGCCTTGTTCTGCCGATACAAAATCATAGGTGACAGCCGATCCAGCGTCTATGATGAGCAGATTGGTGTTCGGACACAAGTTTGCTGCACCTACGGCAGCAGCTATACGGTCATGTCCTAGGGTCTCTGGTGTCTGATAGCAGTTAGCTATCGGTAGAGGAGTCAGGTGGTCAAAGAGCACAAATTTCTTGGACAATCTGTTGAGCGCATTGATTACAGCGGGCTCCATGTTTGCCACGGATGACACGATGCTGTTGGCTATAGGGTATAGCGAGAACAGTCGCTCCACATCCACGGATGTAAAAGATCTATATAGCAGATTCTTCACGATTACGCCATCTTTGAAGAGCGCAACCTTCGTCCTCGAATTTCCTTGATCAATACACAAATTCATGCCTCTCGCCTTTAACCTCTAAACTGTAGCGAAGCGTCCTCTAAACTCAAGCGCTCTGCGCTTACGCTTCATACAAGAAGCGCTTAATACTCTTCTTAGGTGTTTTCTCAAACTCGTGTGTATAGAGTTTTATCACATTGATCTGTTCGTATGCAGCCAAATCTGCATTCACCAGTTTGCGATTCTCCTCCATCACTTCTTCCAATTGTGCTTGGGTCAACTTATCGGCATCTACGGCCTCAAAGTCTGGGCAAACCAATGCTACCAATCGGGTATCATCTTTTTGCAATACCAACGACTCTAGCACATATGGCATATTATTGATTTTCGCCTCTATCTCCTCTGGGTAGATGTTTTGTCCGCTAGGACCTAGCAACATCGTTTTGCAACGACCTTTGATATAGATAAAACCATCCTCATCTATGGTGCCCAGGTCGCCTGTTCTCAACCAACCATCCTCGGTAAAGGATTGAGCGGTAGCCTCTTCGTTCTTATAGTAACCTGTCATCACGTGCTCACCACGCACTTGTATTTCGCCTACACCTTCAGCATTAGCATCTGCTATGCGTGCTTCCATATAACCTTTGAGCACTTGACCGCAAGACTGACTACGAAACTCGGTCCATGGGGTGAAACTAATCAGCGGAGCAGTTTCGGTCATACCATAACCAATGGTCAATGGGAATTTTATTCGACGCAAGAATGCCTCTACCTCTGCGTTCAATGGAGCACCACCAATAATGATTTGTGAGAACTCTCCACCAAATGCTTCCATGAGTTTCTCGCGAATCTTACCTAGTACCACTTGAGCCAACAATGGCACTTTCAGCACCCAACTCACTGGAGTCTTGCTGATATGTGATTGAATCATCTTCTTGTAGATTTTCTCCAAGATGAGTGGAACAGAGAGGATAACCGTTGGTCTCACTTCTGCAAAAGCCTTTAATAGGATTTTCGCAGATGGTGTACGACCGATTAGGTAGGTATGTCCACCGGCAGCCAAACATGCAAGGAAGTCAAATGCGCAACCGTATGCGTGCGCTAGAGGCAAGAATGCCACATGGCGGCAACCAGGATATACAAGTTGGGATTCTAAACCAAACAAAACATTGCCTGCCAATGCGTTTGCGGGTGTCATCACACCTTTGCTAAAACCGGTTGTACCGGAAGTATAGTTGATGGATGCCAGTTCGGCATTGCTACGCTCGATATAGTGTACATCTTCACGACTGAAACCATTAGGATATTTCTCTGCAAAGAGTTCATCGATGGTCATTTTATCCACCGCTTGCTCCATAGGCAGACGACTCAAGATGATATCCATATTGTTGAGCGAGAGTACAGCTTTTAGTCCATCTACTTGCTCTGGGTCGATGTTTTCCCAAATGAGATCGGTAATAAAGAGCAGTTTACTCTCTGAGTGGTTCACGATATGAATAGCATCGTTTGCTTTGAAATCTTGTAGAATAGGCACGATGATTGCGCCATAGGTGATGGTTGCGAGGAAGGTGGTTACCCAGTTCGCATTGTTCTTGCCCATCACAGCCACTTTATCGCCAGGAGCGATACCTGCTTGTTGGAAGATGAGATGTACTTTTGCTACATTCTCTGCCAACTGTGCATAGGTCAAGGTATTGGTGGTTCCGTAGTCGGTTACTGCTTCGAGTTCCCAATTCTTACGAAACGAATTCTCATAAATCTTGATCAGATTTTCTTCTGGTTTACTTAGCATATATTATTCTTTATAATAATTTTCGTTTTTAATTCCTCGCCTCATCGCCTTCCTAGTTCGGCTAGCGCTACTAGTTCGGCTATAGTCGTCCTCTCGCCTATAGCCTATAACCTATAGCCTATAGCCTATAGCCCCCATAAGCTATAACCTACAACCCAAAGGGCATCTCCTCCGCACCATCCTCCTCAAGCGGCAAGACATGCAAGGGTTGTACATACACCACCGAGTCCACTACGTATTGGCTTTTGCCGCGCCATGGCAGTGTGCCTAGGTAGCGTTTCCAGTGTAGTTTTATTTGTCGGCTTGAGCTGCTTTCTATTTGTTTAGCTACTTGTTCATCCTCAACAGAGAATTTGAATTCATTAGATTGGATAGTAGCTTGTGAGTTACGGGAGTTGTATCCAGTTTGTATCATTTTACCTTCATAGGTCTTGAATACAAATCCTTCGTATTGAAAATAGTTGATATCTCCTTCGTTCACGCCTTGGCTATATACAAAGAAAAACTTCACGTACACGAAGAGCACGAGTGCCACAACAGCGATTGTGCTCAAGATTGTAATTATTTTACCACCTATATTCATAAATACCTCCTTTTTATTGATAAAAAGCCATAATCGGTGCAAAAGTACTAAAAATAATCGGAATACGCAAATGATTTTCCAATAAACTATTATTTTTAATAATAATTTAACTTTTTTGAAGAATTCTTATACAAGGTAATTGTGGTTTTTAAACAAAAATACGCTCGCTACGCAATATAGTTATTTTGGTTAATTTACTACAATATACTACAATTTTGGGAGTAACAAATCCTATTTTGATGATTTTTGGTCTAATTTTGAACAATTTTTGTTTTTAACCCTATCGCCTATCGCAAAAAAAATAACGAGATATCATCATCTCGTTACTCTTTTTCCTACCAGTCTATCGTGCCTTGCCCCGAATGGCCTAAAGTACACATCTACAGTGTATTCGTTCTTTGTCTGCCAATGCGAACCCTCGATCGGCAGCAAACTTACACTTCTATTCGCATCCTTGGTGTAGTACATATAATTGTATCCACCTTGTTTGAGATAGGCATAGAGGTAATAGCACTTGTTTTCAGCATCGTATTGCATCATATTAGCCATTGTGTAGGTATTGTAGAATAGGTCTCCACCCACATAGACTTGCATATTCATCAGCGGTTGTTTCACAGGCAGGTAGAAGTGCACCCACATATATTCTGCCTCTGTGTCAGGATCATCGGTTTTCTCGCAGTTCACCACCCATTGTCCATTGGCATCCACATCTGTAAGATAGGATAGTCCTTCTTTTCCGGCACCTGGAGCCATTGTTCCGCGTACCATATCATCCTCTAGGAGTGCATTGTATTCGCCTTGTTTATAGAGTACTCTACCCACGTGGTATCCTGCGTAGTAGGTTGAGTAGGTGTCAAATCGGCGAAACTCATTTCCACCTTCAAAGATAAGTGCTTTTTGGTTGATGTATCGCAATCTATTGGGTTCTACAAAAGTCGGTTTTTCGATGAGTACGCGATTGTCGAGTCGACCGTTTTGTGTGACTACGAGGCAAATGTCTTGTGCATCTCGAACGCCCAGGTTAGTTGTTTGTACATCGATGTCGAGTTGTTGGTATCTTCCGCTCAGTTCAATATCGGTATTGTGTCTAAATTGGGTATTGATGCCTGCTATGGGTTCTACTACTTGGAAGCACACTTGTGCCACCACATTATCTGGGTCTCCGTCTTGGTATATCTGTAGTAGGTAGTTGCCGCTTGTTTTGAGTTGCATGTCGGCATTGGGAAAATCCAGCCAGTAGTGGGTATATTCTTGTTGGGTATTGTTGGATAGTTCGTAGTTGATGATATCGTTGGTGGTAAAGCCCTCGATGTACTCATAGCTGTTGATAGAACTTTCTTGCCAGTTTCTATCGCAATGTATAATTGTGTAGGTATATTGTTGGATGTCATGGCTGAGGTAGTCGAAACTTATCTCTAGTGTATTGTCAGCATCCATGCCGTCCACCACTCCATCTTTGAGGACGAGATAAGGTCGTTGCGGATTGCCGCTAGGTTCAATAGCCTCGTTTAGGTACTGCACACGGAGTGTGCGAATGTTAGGGTCGATGATTTGGGTGTTGTATTGTGCTTTCACTGAAACCACCATAAGGAGTAATAATATGAGTATGCTTTTTCTTTTCATTGTCTTCTAAACTATCCGTGCTATTCCCTATATTCCGCCTGCAAAATTACACTTTTTTTCTGATTTTACCAAATATATTTGCATATTTCGCAAAAAAGCAGTACTTTTGCACTCGCTTTTGCGACGGAGTTCGCTAACGCACTGCCATTGTGGCTCAGTTGGTAGAGCAACGCATTCGTAATGCGTGGGTCGCCGGTTCGAGTCCGGCCAGTGGCTCAAAAACAAAAAGACATCCTTTGTGGGTGTCTTTTTTGTTTTGCCACCTGTCACGGACGAGAACCGATAAGGGGGCCCACAAAATTACGAAGCGATTTTATGGGGAGAGGAGAAAGTGCGGCGAGCCAAACTCGCAAAGTGAGTTTCTTCTCGCAAGCCACTTTCGACGAGAGTCCACGCAAACCCAAATACAGAAATTGACAATAATTGTCTGTATTGTTGACGTTTTGTCTAGTTTTATTGCGCGGAGAACTCGTCTTTTCCTACGCCACAGAGAGGGCAAACAAAGTCTTCAGGCACTTGCTCCCATGGAGTGCCAGCAGGGATACCTTCTGCACCTACGGCAGGATCATACTCCCATCCGCATACATCGCATATATACTTTTTCATATTCATTAATTTATAGGGTTAATATTCTACCCTAGTATGTACAATAATTGTGCCAAAGAATCCCACTGTGGTGACTTGTATCTTTTTTGTAGTATAAACAGAAGATACAAGTCCATAAAAAGATACAAGCTGTTGTTTATTTCAATATTTTTGTGTACCTTTGCAGGCGATTGTATTCAATGAGTTATGAGCAAGGTTCGCATTACGGCTGTTCGTCAGACTGTTTATCGTGATTTGATGAAGAAATACGAGAATCCCATTCTCCATGCTTGCACTCTTCGTGAGGGGCAGGAGTGGATTTCCGTGGATGGTCAATGTCCTGATGGTATGTGTCCATCGGCATGGTCTTCTATGCGTGAGTTTGTAGAGTCATTGTCACGTGGTGAGGGCAATTTCTTTGATGGTTGGATGCGCAATCCCATGAGTGCTATGATCAGTTGCAATGATGGTTTTCGTCCCATGAGTTTCTATATCGAGTTGCTTAAGGAGTCGGTTTCCCAACCTACTCCATCGGTATCTCAACCCAAACTTATCCAGGCGCCTGTAGATAAAGCGCAGGAGCGTGTTCATAAACTATTGTTGGCGATAGGGGATCAGACTATGCCTCGTCGTCAGATTATTGCGTATTTGGGTTTGAAGCAAAACAGCCGTTGCAATTTCATCAACAATTACCTTCGCCCTGCTATGACTAGGGGTTATCTTGTTATGGCTCGTCCATCCTCTCCCAATTCTCCTGAACAGGCCTATCGCCTTTCCTCTGATGGCCTAGTTCTCTGGTCTCATCTCCGCTCCCAGGAACAAGAACAGTAGATTGATCTCTTATTGTTCTTTGATTCACATTGTCTTTAAAAAACAATTTTGCCTAATTTTTTACAATTTTTGGATAGAAATACGAGACCCTCTGCTTGTAAGGCAGAGGGTCATTGTAATATATAAGTCTTTAGGTTAATCCAAACCTAGTTCCTCACGCAAAACATCGAAGACATAAACAGATCCTTGATAATATAAACCAGATTGCTCGTTTTCCAACAAGCTATATGTTCGAGAATTATATAGTTTGTCAGCAGCCTCGTCTAAAGACATAGCATATGTTTCCATCAACATAGTTATCATATCCTCAGACAAACACTCTATCAAAAATTGGATATCCTTATTCATGTCGCAAAAACGCTATTGCTCGCTCAGTAGCGAAAAAATATTGTATTGTAGGAGTAATATACTCCACTTTCTTTTGGAATTGCTCAAGCGTAATATATTCACGAAGCAATTGACGTATCTGAACACCTACTTTATCATCGGCTATAGGACCAATAACTATGTCATAGTCATGTACTAATGTAGGTGTATTATTTAGTCGATTCTTGAGGATAAACTGTGCCCACTCGATAGTATATCCTGTAAAGATCTTAACTTTGAGTTGACTTTGCTTCAAACATGTTTCATCAAATTCAAAGGTTGTAACACATGGTTCACCTCCACGGCGTACTGCTGTGATTTGAGCCATTCGTTGGGCTTGTTCTAGTTCGCTGCTTAGATAAAAACCATTGCCAAAATCCTTCCCTAATCGTCCTTTGCTCAAATCGATAGTTTCGATGGCAATATTAGATCCATGATATAGTTTCATGCTATTGCTCCTCCATTACGTTGGCAAATCATAGTAAGATCATCCACCGCTTCGTCTATTGAAAAGGTGTGTTCTATCTCATAGTAGTCTCGCAAAAAATCTGTACCTTTGTATTGACGAAGGTACTGATATGAGTATTGATTAGTCAAGCCATGCCTCTCAGCAAACGCTCCCACACAGGCCACTAAATAGGCTATTCGATTAGATTGTTCTCTTGACATACATTAAATAAATTTTTGCGCTGCAAAAATACAATATTTTTTTGACATACACAAATTTCGGTAGATTTTTTTACTAAAATCGGGTAAAAATAAGAGTTGTAGCATACTTTCGTAGCGTATTTTCGTTGTAAAAGAAATTGTCTAAGTTGTTGATTTAATTGATTCAAATTGTCTTATATAGTTTCTTTGAGCGGGGCAGGATGTTCTTATCTCGGCAAAGCCTCGAACGAACGCTCCGCAGTACGATTGCCCCGCAAGTTGTTGGAATAAGTTGTCGTCGTTGTCGTAATAAGTCAACACAGCGAGTAGGAAAGCTTGTATCTTTTTTTTCACTGTATCTTTTGTCGTTTTTTTATAAAAAAGATACAAGCCAATGGTAGACTATGGGTGTTTTAAAACAAAGTTAAAAAAGGAAAAACAAAGATCAGACGAGGGAAAGACAAAGGTAATAAAACAAAAATGTTTTGATTACAAAGGAGTTAAGTGGTAGCTTGTATCTTTTTTTTCACTGTATCTTTTGTCGTTTTTTCAAAAAAAAGATACAAGCCAATGGTAGACAGTGGGTGTAAAAAGATACAAGTAAAAAAGAAAAGACGAAGATCAGACGGGGAAAGACAAAGGTAATAAAACAAAAATGTTTTGATTACGAAGGAGTTAAGCGGTAGCTTGTATCTTTTTTTATTGTATCTTTTGTCGTTTTTTCAAAAAAAAGATACAAGCCAATGGTGGACTGTGGAGGTAAAAAGATACAAGTAAAAAAGAAAAGACGAAGATCAGACGGGGGAAAGACGGAGATCAGACGGAGAAAAAAATATGGACGACATACATCGTCCATATTTGATTCAAAGGGTGTTGGCTGCGCCAAATATGTCACCAAGGTCGTGAGCAGTAGGGAATCCGTGTGCAATCCGTGAGATCTGTGGGAACTGATACGCCCTACTCTCCTAGATACTCGCGGATTTTCTTGTCGAGGGTGTTGAGGATTTCTTGTTGAACGGCTTTGCAGCGTTCGAGGCCGGCGATGCCGCCTCCACGTTCGGATATTACTTAAACTGTGTCCAAAATTCGGGATTATCTTGGTTCTCCTTGGTTTGCTCTGCAGATGCTGGATGGGTCTCTATGAACCAAGTTAAAAACTTAGCGGTATCTATCTTGTCATTCAGCATCTTTTTACTACGTTCTGCAAATAAAGTTTTTCGTTCGTCTGATGGTAATGCAACAAGATTTTCTATAGTTTGATATAATGCAGTTTCTCCACTTGGCTGAATACTACCATCTAATCTACGAATATTGCTATCATTGGTTAATGGAGTGGCATGAATTCCGTAACCTAATTCATAAACATCCTCCATCTCTGTCATGTAGTTAATACGACCAACAAAGTCATTAAAACGTACAAACGGAGTACCCAATATACCTGCTTCGCATGCCATCGTTTGGCTATCTCCGATGTAGATAGATGCGAATGCCATAATATGATGAATATCCAATGGATCAATTTTTATTCTATACTTTTCAAATTGTGGTTCCAATTCACGCTCGGATGTGATGTATATTTGTCCATGTGGAGATAAAATATCAATGACTTTTTCTGCTACCTTAGTTGAAAAGCCAACAGCACCCTGGTCATGGTGTGCAGTTAATTTGGCAAATCGGATAACAAAATATGGTTTGTCAGTATTGATGCCATATTTATTGACAATATCTTTTGAAGGTGCAAAACGAGTTGGCCATAAATATGCTAATTTTTTATATCCTTCGAATTGGATCTTCTTATGAGTAAACTTTCCCGCATCAGTCACACGAGGCGCTATAACTCCTGTATACAGTGGGAAAAATATATTTGCATATAACTTTATTATTTCATAATCATCATCAAACAATTCATATGAAGGTATATTAAACAGTTTACCTGCAACAGCAATTACTCCATCAGATCCTATCATAAAGTCAGGGCGTTTTTGACGTACAATTTTGCATACATCTATGCAGCGTTGTAACAATGAAATACCTAATCGGATGAATCCATCTTTTTTAGGACGAGATTGAACTTTTATAAAGTCCATTCCTGAATCAATACACAATTGTTCTAACACATCTTTTGGACGAATAACTATAATTGTTTCGTGTCCATCATTCTGCAATTCCATAATAGTATTTTTAAAAATATGGAAATGTGCAGGGTGACTAATCATAAAAAGTACTTTCATAAGTCTATTTGTTTATATGTTGGTATCATTACTAATTTCTTTGTCAATTGCTCTGCCGTAGGGCATTCGCCTGCGATATATCCAAACTCTGTTGCCCATTCGATGGCGCGAGCGAAGTGTGTAGCAGATTCTACACCGTGTTGCAGAAGATGGTTCTTAAGTGCTTCTGGATCATCGGGTTGTGCGATGAGCATAAACGCATTCTCGCTCCACCATGCTCGTTGTGCTCGTTTCTCATTAAGCAAGTAATCTGCTATTGTTTGGGCATTGTGGAGCTGTTGATCAATCTCTTGCGGGATAGTAGGCAATGCTTGTTGGTATATACGACTCACGCCTTTTGCCATGCGTTTTAACACGACTTCTGAGCGACATGCCACGGATGTGCGTTTCTGCTTCATGCGTAGCGTGAGTGCGCGATAGATCCAAGGTGTATGCATCAAGGCTTTCAACAACATGGTTATGTATAGCCTAGCCTCTTGCAGGATGCTATAACCTCTGAGCTTGGCGTATTGCGTTTGGATATGTTCAGTATAAGTAGGATTATTCACGTGTAGTATTCCGCCTTCGCCCAATGCTGGGAACTTACCCTGATTAATACTATAAACGGTAAAGTCTCCTTCGGCAGGTAAACCATATCCGTGGGCATTATCCACGATGATGGTTGCAGAACCTATTGCCTGACGAACGGCAGTTATGTCGTTGTGTATGCCAAAGAGGTTAGTTAGAACTAATGCATCTAATTGCAGTTTGGAGAGATGTTGTAGATCTATATGCAAATCTTCGGTCACATCCACAAATACAGGTGTGCATCCGACTTGTTCTACGGCATTGGCAACGGTATGACAGTTGTATGCCACCACACCTACTCTACCGCCATTAGGCAAGGCAGCACGTAGCGCCATAACGATACCTGAGCGTGCATGATTGAGCAGGTATTCGCCTGTTTGAGGTGTGTAGGATTTGCCAAAGCAGAATGCTAGCTGCTTGCCGAGTGAGAAGGATATGTGTAGACGTGGAATCATTTTAATAATCTTAAAATATTCAATCCTATTTTACCTAATTGAAACATGAACTTGCGATGTATCTTTTCGTAACGTCCATAATTCACCAATTCTCCACCCATTTGTTGTTTAAATGCACGTACTCCATATTTTTTATTAGGTTCACCTGCACCTCCATAATCAAATGTTTTGTAATTATTATTTAATCCCCATCTCAAGGTTTCCCAGATCAAGATATCATTTGGAAACAAATTGTAATATTGACTATAACTACCTGCATACCAACCATAAATAGAATCATTGTTGATTAATCCTAATCTGCACCCTAACACATCCCCTTGTTCTGTTTTAACCATGAATATCACAAGTAAACCCTTTTCGTTAATTGCCTTGATTTGATCTATACCCACGAGTGGTAGTCCTATTCGTGTATATATAGATTTCAATACATCATAACTTTGTTCTAAGACATTGTCATCTATCTTTTTAGGTTCATATACATCAACAATCAACCCATTCTTTTGAGCCTTTTTAATCTGTTTAATCCTCCCCTTGCTTATTCGTTCCCACATCTTATTCTCATCATCAAGTGAAATAATAAAATTCAAATGTGAAGAGAATCTATACCCACACTGTTGAAAGGCATCATTTACGGTTAACATTTCATAATGATTCCTTATTTGAGTGTATATAATTCTCTTATCTCTACATTCTTCGTATTCATTCAACAATGCAACAATGATATCTTCATTATCATTTTTTGCAAGTGGTGCTCCTTGTATGATAGATCGTTTAGAAAAGTACGATTTGATGCCTGATTCTGCGATAACAACCCACAAGAGAATTCCTACTATTTGCTTGTTTTGTTCTATTGCAATAACTTGTGGTGTATATCCTTTTGTTTTTTGATATACATCGTACATATCAGGTGTTTGAAAAAGATTACCTTTAGGATGATCTTTTACAAAGTTATACCATTGAGTTTTATCAATTTCGTTATTTTTTATAACATTCATAATTATAAAATAATAGTTGCTTCTTATGAATAATTATCGTTTTCTTTTCAACCATTTAACCCCCAGTTTTCCAATCGCATACAACAACGGTTTGCGAACACAGAGGAATCGTCCGTGCTCTCCGAGTTCGCCGCCAAATTCCGCCTTAAAGTCTCGCACTCCGTATGGTTCATCAGGTTTACCAGCGCCCATAAAGTCGAAGAGCGGATACCCATTCTCTGCCGCATATTGTATCTCTCCCCAGATGGCTACGGATGTTGGTCGTATGTCATCACGGCAGTTGTCAAGACCACAGGCATACCACTCGTATAGGGCTTTGCCCGGCAGGCAAACGCATGCTGCGCCACCTACGATCTTGCCATCTAACTCTACGAGAATATATTTTGCGCTCTCTATGTAGTATAGTCGCTCAAAGAACCCCCACGACCATAGTGGTGTTTTTACTTTGGTTCGGTAAAGATCTTGCAGAATGCTATAGAATGCTCGTACTTGATCTATGCTTGGGTCATCTATAATCTTTGCACCATCCCGCATGGATAAGCGGATGTACTTCCAACGATGTTTGCCAATATTGCTTTGTGCAATTTCGGTAGTTGTGGTATTGACATGGAAGTTTAGGTGTGGTTGGTATGCGAAGCCGTTGATTTCAAATATATCTTTCCATTGAGAATAATCATTAAAATTACGAGTCTCAATGTAGATTGGGCTCAAGTCTAAATTTTGAGCAATAGTTTTAAGTAGAGCAGACAAAGCAAAATCACTAATCTCAGGATGCAGCAATGGTCCACCATAGATGATTGCTCGTTTGGTAAAATATTGAAGGATAGAATTGCTATTTTTCGTTATATACCCCACAACCACTCCTACAAGTCTACCCTCTTCAGATACTCCATATGCAAATACTCGCATACCACCAACAGACAGATAGAAGCGGTACGCCTCATCAGTCTGGAACCAAGTGGCAACTGGAGAACTTTGTACAAGTTCCTGCCATTGCAATTGTTCTATTTGGTCGTATGTCAGTATTTTAATCATCTTTTATCTCTCTGCTCTCATTGGGTTGTTAAGGAAGTCGTCGTATGCCAACTTAATACCTTCTTCCAATTCAGTTTTGTATGTCCAACCTAGGGCAGCGGCTTTGCTTACATCGAGCAACTTGCGTGGGGTGCCGTTAGGACGGGTAGTATCCCACTCTATTCTGCCTTCGTAACCTACGGTTTTTGCCACCAACTCGGTAAGCGCCTTGATAGTCAACTCCTTACCTGTACCCGCATTGACAGTCTCGTTGCCACTATAGTTTTCCATCAGGAATACGCAGAGGTTCGCCAAGTCATCTACATAGAGGAACTCACGCAATGGACTGCCGTCACCCCAACAGGTCACAACTTCTGCTCCACTCTCTTTCGCTTCGTGGAAACGACGAATCAAAGCAGGCAATACATGTGAGTGCTCTGGGTGGTAGTTATCATTTGGACCATAGAGGTTGGTTGGCATCACAGAGATATAGTCTGTTCCGTATTGACGATTGAGGAACTCGCAGTATTTCAAACCTGAGATCTTAGCGAGGGCATATGCCTCATTGGTCTTCTCCAACTCGCCAGTCAATAGACAACTCTCCGTCATTGGTTGTGGTGCCAATCGTGGGTAGATGCAACTAGAACCAAGGAAGAGCAACTTCTTGCAACCATTTTGCCACGCAGCGTGGATGACATTCATCTCAAGGATCATGTTCTCATACATAAAGTCTGCTAGAGCTGATTGGTTTGCAATGATACCACCTACCTTTGCTGCAGCGAGGAATACGTACTCAGGTTTCTCGGTAGCGAAGAATGCTTCTACATCCGCTTGACGGCAGAGGTCGAGTTCAGCATGGGTACGAGTTATGAGATTGGTATATCCTTGGCGTTGCAATTCACGCACGATAGCAGAACCCACCATACCACGGTGGCCTGCGACGTATATTTTAGATTCTTTGTTCATTTTGGATATGTATTATGTATCTCCTAGCCTTACGGCAGAAATCTTATAAATCTATTTATGCTATATATCTCCCTTCATGGTACTCCGTAATAAATTGCCACCGCTTCGTCGCTCTCCTCACATATATCAACTCTGCTCGTGCGCTGAATCTTATATCTCAAAAGAAATGCATCGCAGATAGAGGTCTAAACACTCGTGCAAACGACTCTGACCACCGGAGGTACACAATCAAATTGAAAAAAAATAACTCTACTTAACTATGCCTTTTTCGAGGTATTCGGCCAAGTTCACTCTCGCTTGCTCAGCAGCGTGATCGGCAGCGACCTTCTTCATATCGGATTGAACCATCAGTTTAACTAATTGCTCGAAACTGGTCTTTGCAGGATTCCAACCCAATGCTTTCTTTGCTTTTGTTGGGTCGCCCCATAGGTTCACCACATCGGTTGGACGGTAGAAGTCAGCACTTACCTCGATCAAAGTCTTGCCCACTAAGTGCTCTGGACCTGCTACGCAAACACCCTTTTCATCCGCACCTTCGCCACGGAACTCCAGGGTAATGCCCACCTCACGGAATGCCAAATCGCAGAACTCACGCACACTATGTTGCTCGCCGGTAGCGATGACAAAGTCCTCTGGTGTCTCGTGCTGCAATATCAACCACATACACTCCACATAGTCCTTCGCATAACCCCAATCACGGAGTGATGAGAGGTTACCGAGATACAATTTATCTTGTTTGCCTTGTGCAATGCGAGCAGCAGCAAGCGTGATCTTACGGGTCACAAAAGTCTCGCCACGGCGCTCAGACTCGTGATTGAACAGGATACCTGAGCAACAGAACATATTATATGCCTCGCGGTATTCCTTGACGATCCAGTAGCCATAGAGTTTCGCCACAGCATATGGCGAGTATGGGTGGAAAGGAGTGTTCTCATTTTGTGGCACCTCCTCTACCTTACCATAGAGCTCAGAGGTTGATGCTTGGTAGATGCGGCAGGTATCGGCGAGTCCGCATGCGCGAACGGCCTCTAAAATACGCAACACACCTACTGCGTCAATATCGGCGGTAAACTCAGGAGAGTCGAAGCTGACTTGCACATGGCTTTGTGCAGCTAGATTATAGATCTCGTCTGGACGCACCTTGCCAATAACTTTGATCAGCCCCATAGAGTCAGACATATCTGCATAATGGAGGTGGAAGTGTGGTTGTCCTTCGAGGTGAGCGATGCGCTCACGATAATCTACGCTGCTACGACGAATGATACCATGTACCTCGTAGCCTTTGTCAAGCAGGAACTCGCTCAAGTATGAGCCATCTTGTCCTGTTACGCCAGTAATTAATGCTGTTTTCATATTTCTTTTTTGAGGCGATAGACTATAGGTTATAGGCGATAGGAAGAGATGGTTCGCTTCGCTCATAAGAAAATAGTCTATGGCTTTTTTAGTTAATAATAATCTATGTTTTATTTCTTTAGTACTGATTCATAAATCTCTTTCAACTGCTCCGCAACCTGCTCATTGGAGAGGCGCAGTTCTGTAATACGGTCGCGACCATTGGTTCGGGAGTTAAACTGCAATGCTTCTTGCACCAATGTAACCAACTCATCCACACTCTTCTCATCAGCATCCCAACGTTCTTTGGTTGGACGAGGGTTACGCAAAATATAATGTCCTGGCTGGTCGCCCAAAAGATGACGCACATCTGCCATGTCGGTTGCAACGATAGGACAGTTGCATGCCATAGCCTCTTTGAGTGCTTGTGGTGAGCCTTCGGAATGAGATGGCAAAACAAAGAGGTCGCAAGCATTCATGCGCAATACGCAGTCTGCACGACTCAATCCCTTCATCTCGAGGCATACGATATTGCCACATCGTTCCCCACCCTCGACTGACACCCATGGTGCTTGCTCTATGCGCTCTACTGCATCACGAAGGATGGCGTAGTTCTTGCGCAGGTTATCAAATCCACCACCAAAGAGAATGTATTTGACACCATCTTCAAAGCCTAATTGCTGACGAGCTGTAGTTTTGTCGATGACATGACAGTCGTCTATATTCACACCACATGGGATGATGGAGTGATTCTTTGCTTTGAAGAATACCAAATCGTGGATATGTTGTGCCACATAAACCACATGCTTTGCACGAAGCGAGAAGAGGGATGTCAGAAAGTTGACATGCTTATTGAGTGTCTCGCCGTTATGGAAGGTAGTTACTACAGGAACCAAAGACTGAAGTTCTGCAGTGATAGCCGATAGTCCAAAGTGTGCGTGAACTATATCGGGTTGGAAGGAACGAATCTTGCGTTTGAGTGCTTTAACTGCACGCAGATAGTTTCCTTTTACTAGGAAATACTCCACTTCGCATCCCAGGGCACGCAAAGACTCCCCTTGCTCCGTTACGAAGGGTAATTGGTGATCTGCGAAATTCGATTTGTATCGGCTTACTTCTAGGATTTTCATTTTTTTCGGCTATTGGCTATTGGCGATGGGCTATTGGTTCGTTGTGATTTTAAAGAACGAATCATTTTACCTATCGAATTTATTTCTACATCTAACATTTGTCTCATTTCCTTAGATATGTAACCCAAATCTAGCGAAATATCCAATTGACAATCAATTTCCATTAAAGAACCATATGCTATATCCAAGAAGTGAGCTTGCTCCTTAAGTGCTGTACGAGATAAACCTTCTGCGATATTAGAAGGAACTGATATAACAGCCCTACGCATTTGATCTCCCAACGCATACTTCTCTTCTGCAGGAAAATGCATTAATAGAGCATATATCGTCACAACTAATTGTCGTGACTTTGCATACACATCTAATTTTTTATAACTGTTGTTCATATATCGTTTATTGTGGCTATGGGCTATTGGTTATTGGTTGCTTCGCCTATTGCCCATAGCAGCTCCGCTGCGTCCCATGGCCCATCGCCTATCGCCTATATCCTATTGCCTGTTTTTCGCTATTGGCTATTGGTTTCATCGCCTATTGCCCATAGCAGCTTTGCTGCGTCCTATCGCCCATTGCCCGCATGCTTTAATCGCCGCAAGCGATTAAAGCATTCCTCGTCCAGCGAGTTTAAACCAGTTCCATGCTAGACAAACAAATACTTCCATGTATAATACATATGTAAACCATCTACGCATTTTCTTATCTGTCTTGGCTAGTTGTACACCATATGCAGCAAATATCATCAACATCGGCCAAATAGGCATATGGAATCGTCCCGATTGGGCAAAGTTACTAAACACAAGCACCACTAAATAAGCACAAGTATATCCAATTAAAAACACATGCTTCCTCCATTCGCCACTAAGTAGAAACTGTATTAGCACTATTATCACGAAGAAGGACAAGATATTCTTAATGAAATAACCACCTGATAGTTGAACTTGCAGAAGTTGAGCTTCGTATGCCTGATTAAAGGTCGGGAATGGAATCGTAAAAATAAGTGGTGCAAATACACCTGCAGTAGCATATTTGGCAAAACTATTTCCACCCATACGTCTACTACGCCATTCCATATTTGCATGTTGAGAGTCTGATTGTGCCCTTTCAATGTACCCCCTGGATTGTTCTAAAAGATGGTCACCAACGGTAATTGATAACACAAGCACCATTAGTGCACCCATAAATATTTTTTTACCTGTAGAAATAATTTTTCTATCAGCTAATATAACATGTACCATCACAGCAGCAAAGATAGCTAGTCCCAATGTGGTACGCATAAAGAGCAATACAAATCCACATAAGATACCTGGCCAAAGTGACTTAATGGTCAAAGCGCTGCTAGAAGATAATGCTTCGTCGAATTTATCTACAGCAAGGCAACAAAAAAATACCATTTCGGCTTCTTTAAACATGTTTGCACACCAATATATCATATTGGGATTAAGACAAACAAATATAGCAGCAATCCTTGCTGTACCTTCACCAAAATGTCGTTTGGTGATACGATACGCACATATAGCACAATAGGCACCTAAAATAGACTTTATAAGCATTGGAATAAACACATCGCTTATCCCACCCGTCAATAGATACTCTACGCCTAGAATCATCGGATATGCCACATCGTCAATAGCGGCGACATATTCATTATTAATTAATTGTGATAGTGAATAAGGAGAATCTCCACTTAACCATACTGCTAGTGCCTTTCCAAATGGCATATACCATTCTACATCTGCCATATCTCCGATATTATTATAATAATATCGTGGACTGAACACATAGTATTTATACAATACCCATAGTATTCTCACGACAAAACCCACTGTAAATACCGATCGTAAGAACTTCTTTTCTCCAAGCAAACTAAACTCATTAGACATTGATCTTCCCACAAAGAAAAATAGCACTACGGAGATAGCAGTCGTAAAAATCAAATCATAATTAGGCACATATCCCCATGCCAACCAACAAGCAAAAAGGGATATAAAGAAGATTCCCATAGACTTCTCTATTAACCAATTTGGTAGCGAGTTTTCTCGCCTGAGCATATAGCGTTGCAAAGCTATAGTTTGCTCAGCAGATTGCTGATTGGCAGCAGTATTTGTTGTATCTGTTTGTGACATATTTAAGATAACAAGTTTGTAGTTCTTATTTATTAACTAGTTTTCTTTTAATCTGTACTATTTTATCCGTCAACTTAGTTCCTAGAACTTTCTGTGTTATAATCATCTTTATTTTTTGCCATTTAGTACGCTCTACCCAACTACCTGCAAAATGATGGATACAGTAGGTATTCTTGGTCAATTTCAATACACGTGTACTAGTCAATGGACAGAAATAATCTACAGGGAAAACATGCATATCGTCTTTATACACTCCGTACTCGCCATTAATAACAAAGCCACCTTTCACCATAATATCGGCAATAGTAACAGTATTGGGTGTCATATCTAATGTACCATCTTCCATACGGAAGTGGCGGTTCTCATTATAGTATGCCAATTGCTCGGTTACCCATACGCCATGAGGTGCACTCGCCATCAGACCAGTAACTGGAGCATTAGCCATACTTGCCTCATAACCCGTAAAAGCAGGTAGATGCATCAGATCATCCAATGGACGAAGGATCTCCACATCAGTATCCATATACACCCCACCCTCACGTTCAAGTGCCCAGAGACGGATATAGTCAGTTACAAAGGCAAACTTACGAGCCTCGTAGGCTTCTTTGACATAAGGGACGCTATTGATATCGAAGGTGTCTTCGTTCCATAGACGAAGTTCGTAGTCTGGTAAATATTTCTTCCAACTTTCGATGCATTTGAGGGCGAGGTCTGGCATCTTGCCTCGGCCAAACCAACAGTAGTGGATTATCTTTGGTATCATTATATCGTTTTTATCAATTCTCTATATTGTGGATATTTATTAAGGAATAATTCCTCTATAGATGGAGTTGCAATCGTAATAATATCTCTTCTATTATCATGTATTAACATCGGATTTCCAAAGGCAGTACTATTAGATGGCACATCTTTATTTATAACAGTATTTGCTCCTATACGCACATTATTTCCCACATAGCACCCTCCAAATATTTTCGCACCTGGACCTATAAAACAAAAATTACCTAACTGAGGGACTGAGTTCACAACTCTACCGTGCTCATCATAATAGCCATTTTCACCTATATTTACTCCTTGATGAACATCACACCATTTACCTATGCGAGCTTTTGCGTTTACAATTAATAAACCATGATGATTGATGCGTAATCCTGGGCCAAAACAGTTTCCTGAAATGGAAAAACCTAATCGTTCACCACGAATAGTAAGTAAAAGTGAATAGACATATTGACGCAGTTTGTTCCCAACATTTTTATGGTATTCATAATAGCGAAGTGTCCTTTCATAGCGCCATATAGAGTCCTTCAATGGACGAGGAAATCGTCTATTTATTCCTAGTGCAAATTTATCAGCATCAAGGTATAGTTTTAATGTGAATTTATCTTTTATCATTTTACTACTTATTTAACAATACATTCACTATTCTCTCGCAAGCGAGGCCATCTCCGTATGGGTTAACCGCTTCGCTCATGCGGCGATAGCAGTCCGAATCGTCAAGGAGCATGCTAACGCCTTGCTCAATCTTCTCGCGGTTGATACCAACGAGCAATACTGTACCAGCCTCTACTGCCTCTGGGCGCTCGGTGGTATCACGCATCACGAGAACTGGTTTGCCCAAGCCTGGTGCTTCCTCTTGCACTCCACCTGAGTCTGTCAAGATCAAAGTACTATGCTGCATCATATACACAAATGGCAAGTAATCCAATGGCTCAATAAGGTACACATTATCTGCTCCCTCGCCCAAGATCTCCAACACAGGTTTGCGAACATTAGGATTGAGGTGCATAGGATATACAAAGTCCACATTCGGGTATTTCTCCGATAGGTTCTTAATCGCATGGCAGATATTCAGGAAGCCCTCGCCAAAGTTTTCTCTGCGATGGCCTGTGATGAGCACCAATCGTCTGTCTTCACTAAGACGATTGACATCATAGCCCATTTTCAGCACTTTTTGTTTTACCTCGCCTGCTAGTTGCTCATCATTCTTTAGGCGCTCAACCACCATCTGCAAAGCGTCTATAACGGTATTACCTGTTACCACTATCTTCGCTTCATCTACATGCTCTTGGAGGAGGTTTTGCTTTGCAAGTGGAGTTGGTGAGAAATGTATGGTAGATATACGTCCGGTCATTAGGCGATTCATCTCCTCTGGCCATGGACTGTAGATATTGCCTGTGCGAAGACCGGCCTCCACATGTCCCACAGGTATCTGCTGGTAGAACGCAGCCAATGCAGCTGCCATAGAGGTAGTGGTATCGCCATGTACGAGAACGATATCAGGTTGTACTTCTTTGAGTACATCACGCATACCGAGGAGGATACGAGAGGTTATATCGTAGAGATCCTGATTAGGTTTCATGATGTTGAGGTCATAATCTGGTGTGATGTCAAACAGACGCAATACCTGATCAAGCATCTCACGATGCTGACCTGTTACACATACTACAGTCTGACATTCCTCAGGCATCTGCTGCAGTTTCTTCACCAGCGGCGCCATCTTTATCGCCTCTGGGCGAGTACCGAATACTAGTAATATTTTTTTCATTATTTTAGGTGAAAGGCTAAAGGCGAGAGGTAATAGATGTATCGCTTCGCTTTGAGCCTAGTATCATTTTTATCTATTTTTTTAGGCTTATTAACCTTATATATAATAATGGACAGAAATTTATCAACTTTATCTTTCTGGCATTCTTTTTTGAAGTTCGGCTCACAGACAAAGGAAATAGGTTATATTTCTTCAGTTTATTCATATACTCTTTCCGTCTATCAAACTGATATACTGCTATCATTGTCAATAATGATAGAACAGAATGCGCAATCATGCGATAGTACCAATCTAATATCCCTTTATCTGTAATATCCCTCATCTCATCCTGCAATAAATCAAGCAACATGAAACTACCATCAATCTTGCGTTGTACTGCTCGAGGTGATGACGCATTGACAAGTGAGTCTGAGCGCTCTAAATAGTCATACACTACTGTATCACAAACATTTAGACGTTCAGCTTTCATCAGCACTAATGGTAACCAAGGAGTGTCATCGTAGTAATCACCAGTATAGCACCAAATATTGTTCTTAGTAATAATGTCTGTACGATAAATGTATCGCCAAATGTTACATGCTATATCCAAACGACTGGCTAAGAATTCAGCACCTGTCATAAGTTGGGGACTGTAATCAAATGTTAGTTCATTGCCGCGTTTGGGTACAATCTGATCTTGCTCATTAACTGTTTGATAGTTAAAACGAAGCATATCCAACTGTTGCTCTTCCATCTGTTTGATGAGACCACCATACACGTTAGGTTCTACATAGTCATCTGGATCTACAAAACAGAGGTATTTACCAGTAGCATGACGCATACCATTGTTACGTGCACCAGATGGCCCCTGGTTCTCTTGGTCTATAACCATTATGCAAGGATGCTCTTTAGCTAACTCTCGTGCCATCTCTGCTGAATTATCAGGACTGCCATCATTTATACAGATGATTTCCATATCTGCTTCTGAAATATCCTGATTCAATACAGAGTACAGGCATTTCTCCAGCCATTGAGCGGAGTTGTATAGTGGTATGATAAAAGATAATATTTTCACGTCTAAATCTTATTTGTAGTGATTAGCTTGATTACAAGGTATAATTTCTCCGGAGATGCATTTGCTTGCATCGGACATGAGGAATACAGCCACTTCTGCTAATTCTTCTGGCATGATGTAGCGCTTGCCCACTGCTCCTTTGAGATATGCATCGTCGTATATTTCTGGATGATTTTGCACATCTGCTGTCACACCTGGAGCAATAGCATTACAATGAATACCTTTGGTAGCAAACTGACGAGCAATACCTGCAATGATATTACCTATTGCAGCTTTGGTCATTCCATATGGTGCATCATCGGGATACATTCCACGCTCGGATGTGATGAACACTACTCCAGCCGATTCTACGACATGTTCAGTACAATGCTTAACAAATGATTGTGTTAGGAAGAATGGACTTTTTACATTCAACAGGAACTGCTCATCGTAACTCTCTTCTGTAACATTTAAAAAGCCTTTATCGATATTGCATATACCTGCATTATTGACTAAACCATCTAGTCCGCCTAATAGCTCGGCAGCTTTGTCAATTAACGATGAAAGATTAGCAGTATCTGTTAAATCATATTGGATATATTGGCAACCTATCTTATTAGAGGCTTGTATCAAAGCATCTTCATTGCGTCCTACTATTACTACAGCAGCCCCCTCTTGCACATAGCGTTCGGCAATATGCAAACCAATACCTTTGCTACCACCCGTAACGAGAATCTTCTTACCCTTTAGGCGATGTGCTGCATCTGTAGTTGAAATAGCTGCATTTACTTTCATGACAGGTATACCTTTGTACACCCATTGCCATAATCTGTATAATCGTTGTTTCATATTCTTTAGGCGAGAAGGCGATGAGGCGAGAAGGCGATGAGGTGTGAACTTATCGCTTCGCTCAGAACCAGATTTTATTTACGACTTTTTAATTTATTACTCCACTTTTCAAGCTTAAAGCATACACGCTCTACAAAATGCACAAGACCCCAGAGATGATATTTCTTGAGTCGGCGATATTGTATCATAGGAAAATGAAATTCATCGTAGTCCTTTAGAATGCCAGCGGGAATCAATTCTTGCAACAATCTATTGCGCTCCTCATTAAGAAGATCTTTATTCGTTTCAGAGATGCCCGTCATATCAAATAGGGTCATATCGATATTGGTATATTCTACAGATTCGCCACCTAGAACAATAGATTGTAGATAGAACTTCCAATCAGAACAAATTCGCAAAGTCTCGTCGTATAAACCATATTTATCAAACAAATCTCTGCGGATATATGCAGGAGAATGGTTTAGACACCCACGATAGAACATATTGAGTGTCACTGCATTACCTCCATTACACGAATCATGTAGAATAGTACCATCAGGCATCGCTTTTTTCATATTGCCATAGATAACAGCAAGGCGACTATTAAGGTGATGAGGCGATGAGGTTATGAGGTAATTAGGTAAAGAATTATTCGCTTTTTCTAAAGCCTCAACCATTTGTTGTGTACAATTGGCATTAATTAAAACATCTCCAGAATTCAGGAATTGGCAATAATCACCTGTTGCCATTTTAATGCCTTTGTTCATGGCGTTGTAGATACCTTTATCTGGTTCGCTGAGCCATTTTAGGCGAGAGGCGAAAGGCGAAAGGCTAGAGGCAAGGGTTGATTCGTATTCACGAATGACATCTACAAATCCATCCGTAGAATTTCCATCTACGATAATATGCTCTATATTTGGATATGTTTGTGCAGCTACAGAGGCAAGCGTCTTACGCAAGCCCTCAGCATTATTGTAGTTGATGGTTATGATGGATAGTCTCATTTTTTTAATTTATATATTATCTGTCCAATTGCTATTAATACCATAGCTATTTTCTTATGACCTAAGCACAATTTAGTCCATTTTGTCCAACAGTACGCAGGTTCTGTATAAGAGAGGAGATCAAAACGGTTGGTATAACAATCTACTCTATCATAAAACATCTTTACTTCGTGGATTGATGGTAATTTTACCAAGCGCTTACATGATTTCCAAACATTGTAACTACCACCTTCTAGTATTCCTAAAGCATACGCAGATGTCTTATCATCTAACGAATGATACAATCGAAACATCCGTGTTCCTAATAGCAAATAATCGGCCACATGCTTAAAAGAAGATGTATGCGTAGTACTTTGCGAGTTGTAATGAACACGATAACTACATACGGGATTATACATCATTCGTTTAGCATGATATAGGTGCACATTGACATAGTCTGCATCTTCAAACAGTACATCCTCGGTAAATGGATACTTTACATTTTTTAGAAAAGCAGCATCATATACATATGGCACCGGACCAGAACACCAATATGCTTGTTGTGTTTGCATTTCAATTCCTGAAAATACCCCATCTAATTTTATAGATTCTTTTTCGAAGATATTACCGTGCTCATCTACATTGACAAAATGCATAGCTACCATATCTAAATTATGCTCTTCTGCCATTTTAAAAGCCTGTACGACACCTTTATCGCTTTCATCATCACTATCCACATATACAATATATTTGCCTTTGGCAATGGTTACACCTCTATTACGTGCAGCACCTTGGCGATGATTTTCGGGTTGGTAAAGAAGTGTGAGATTGGTATGCTGCTTCGCATATTGCTCTATGACTGATATGGTATTGTCCTTAGAGCAGTCATCTATGCATATCACCTCAAACTCTTGCTCAGAAAGACCAAGAGTATAGATGCTATCTAGGCAACGAACAATTGTGTTACTTGCGTTGTATGCTGGTATGATGAATGATGCTAGCATATTATTTTATCTTCAAAATTTTAATCAATAGATACACTACATGAGGTAGTTTTTGACATATGGTATTATACTTGAGTATCCATCTATTAACTTTTGATAAATTATCAGAAGTTTCGTCAATTAATGCCACATTTGCCAAGACGTAGTCAAAAAATATCTTTCTTTCTTTTGAGGGTATTTTAAATATCTGCTTAGTAAATGAATTTAATCGATATATACCACCTTTATAAACAGTTCTTTTCTCTTTACTATAATGATCATTATCAATTAAAGAAGACAATTTTATTAGAGATGAACCTGCATAAATACTAGCATCAAATATCAATCGTCCTTTCTTTCCTACTTGTGTGTTGAATACAGATGAAGGATTATATCGATAGCAATAGTAGTCATTTGTTATTGTTTGAATACGTTGTGCAATAATTATCGCATGTTGTGCAACAATTAAATCTTCGCAATATGAAACTGGTGGCGAGAAAACATTGTTACTTAGCAAAAACTCTCTTTTATATACTGCATGCCACACATTGGTATCATACTCGCTATGCCAGAAATCACCAGCGCAATTTGTATGGATGTAATCAAGTCCTGTCATTACAGATGAATCATTTTTTACTAGATTCATCTTTTTGTTTAACAACAAGTCATCACTTACATTTCGGTAGTCAAAATATAATATATCAAGATTGTTTGCTTCACATCTATTTAATATTTCTGCTAGGCAATTTGGTTGTATATAGTCGTCTTGATCCACAAACCACACATAATCTCCAACTGTATTTTGAACGCCTATGTTACGGCATATTCCACAACGTTGATTAGTTTCGTTATGGATGATTTTTATATTTGTATGCAATTTTTGATAGGCATACAAAACATCCAATGATTGTTGATCTGTAGAACAATCATTTACCAAAATCACTTCAAAATTCTCCTCTAAAATATTTTGTTGATAGAGAGAATCAAGACATTCTTTTATGTATTTTCCGCCATTGTAAAATGGTATAACAAAAGAGAGTTTCATTTGGAATTATAGTACTATTTTCTAGATAGATTTAAAACTTTTTTAACAATATCAAGATATTTGTATCCATGTCTTAATGTAGGTTCAAGAATCGCGCCCTCAGCCCACTCATTCCATGCATTTATATACACATATTGTTCATTAACTGCATTATTATCCTGAGTCCATTTAATGATATCATATAACCAAGTTTCAAATCCTTGATCAGACAATTGAAAACACCATCCGCCTGACCATGCTTTTCTCGGTGTATTGTCCCAACTAGGAAAACAGCATTTAAATGTTTTATTCTTAACTTTATACAAGTATTCTTTATTTTGAATAAAACTATCCATGTTATGAATAGTAAATGTTGTTGATGGAATAAGTCTATCCATATATTTCGTAGACTTAACATGAATACCGTGTGGTGGAAATTCAACACTAGCATCTATTCCCCACTCTTCAGATGTTCCTTCTATTTGGGTATGATTAGAATATGTTATATACAATCCATCAAAGCCATTCTCTTTTGCTAATCTCTGTAATGTATCAACAAATTCAACAAACTTATTCTTAGGGAATAAAGACGGACGATAAATCATTAATATCGGTTTATTATCTATCTTCTCATATCTTGGATCCTGAAAATAAGGCAAAATATCCGCAAAGAACAACTTAGCATTATCCTTCTCAAAATCTTGCTTTAGTATTATTTGACTATTACCTCCATCCCATAACTTAGACCAATTTTCATTTGCCCAACACAAATGATAATGAAAATCTATGTCCTTATTTTTCAAAAAGTATTCCAATGGTTTTTCCAATACTCGCTTACCAGCGAACCAATAATAGTAAAAACAAAATCCATAAACACCATAAGCCTTAGCAATCTCAACTTGACGTTCCATGACACCTGGCATGAGTAGATTATAAAATCCTAAATCATATGGTAATTTAGGTTGCTCGTGACCCACGAAATGAGGCACACATGATGCCACGTTATTCCACTCAGTAAATCCTTTACCATGTGCGTCATCATTCTCTGGAATAGCATGAAATTGGCTGAGATAATATGCGAAAATTTTTACATCATTTTCTTCACGAACATATGGCTCATTCGTAAAAGGTACAAATTTACCTTTATCTTGGTGTACAGTTTCTACCCATTTACCATATGCAGGCCATGAAAACACGCGATGTCGTGATTTCCATTGCAAAAACTTTATTATTATAGTTTTGATTTTCTTTAACATAACTTATATTTACTTCGTAGCTGTGTTAGTTTAATATGGAATCTACTAATTGTAATAAATCTTCTTCTTGTTTAGCATGAATTAATTCATACTGACAAAAAGATTTTTTTGTAAAATGCTCATAATTATTTTTATTCAACTTTGTCATTCCGTAGTATATGTCACTAGAATATATAGGAGAAAAGTATATTACGCTATCTCCTAGTACCTCTGGTATTGAAGTTGTATTTGATGCTACTACTGGCTTTCCAAATTTCATAGCTTCTATTGGAGGGTACCCAAAACCCTCTAAAAAAGATGGATATATTAAAGCATAACAATGTTGTAGAGCTACATAATAATCATTATCACTTAAATATGATAGATTATGTATATTTTCTATATCTCTACTAGGATATCCAACCGCAACCAAATGCTCATCCGGATGAGTTACCACATATTTCTTAAATGCCTCAACTGCTTTATCTGCATTTTTAGAATCTCTATTCGCAAATAGTAACAACCAATATTTCTTCTTACTCAATATGAGTTCTTCTAAACTTTTGTTCTCTATTTCATCACCAAAATCACTGTATACTCTTTCGGGTGAATAAAGTACAAGCGTTCTCTCAGAGGGTATATCATAATAGTACGATAGTGCACTCTTAGTATATTCAGAAGGAGTCACGACGATAGTATTTGGGTTATTATTAACTAAACTCACTACTGGATCCATTCTGTTTAACTCTCGTTCGAACAATCTATTCTTTCGCACTTTAAACAGCCATCTGGCTAATTTTGCCGTAGAATCTTTTAGACGAAAATAAATCATCCAAGAAGGTTCATTTCTGTTTTCATATCTATATTTCTTATTGGAAAATCTGAAATAATAATTTAGATGATTATAATAAAATTCCTCATGAACTAAATCGTGTACTACACATATTGTTTTACACCTAATTTTATGTAGTTCATTACGTCCTTCCCAATATTGTGCACACGCAACAAAGAATGTGTCTATTTTTAGATCGGTAACAACATCTACTACGCTCTTTTGTGATAAATCAATAAAAGTAACATTATACTTGCTCCCTAAAGTTTCTTCACACATATCTGCATATGCTATACCGAAAGTAGAATCATATGCTGCATAGATGTTATAATTATTGTTGTTTTTTATCTTGTCCAACAACGTATATACCACCCTACGTTGATATTCACCAGCGCCAGTTTTATATCTTATGGTTAAAAAATCAATTAGTATGTTCATATTAATTTAAATTGTACTTGAGATAGTTAATAGATTCTTTTTTAAAAGTTCCAAGCTTCTTATCCACTTCATACCAATCAATTGTAGTAATATCGTTGATAGAGTTTTGAGAATTCCATATTCTATCGCCTAAATCCAATTTATCCAATAAATCCGTTACTCTAATATTGCTAGAGGAATGTGCTCCGTTCAACGGAGTATAAATAAATGGACGATGAAACAATATAGCAAACACAATACCATGGAAACTCGCTGTTACCACTAATTTAGCAGATGCAATATGTTGTATCCATTGTGGAATTGTTGCATAACTATACTCAACACCATCAAATAACTCTTTTGCAGGCAAATATCCACTTCCAGGTGTAACAATTATAGGAAGATTATTCTCATGTGCATAGTGTTGAATTTCCTCAAAAGGCATGTCTTTTGAAGATGAATAATTCATACTATATATGTATATACATTCTCTAGGACTCTCATTTTTAACTAATTTCGTATAATCATTAAGAGTTAGAAGCATTGTAGGATCTAACACATGTTCTGCACTGTATCCTAAACCAGCAATTGTATTAACAATCAACCTTTCCCTTACTGAAATAGCAGAAAATTTTGTTAAATATTTTTGAATTTTTTCTTTAAGTTCATTAGGAAAGTCCAGATGCCCTACACTAGCAGCATACGATATTCTTTTAATACTATCATCTCCAAATTGTAAGAAAAAGTTACTTAGAGGTTTCTCTGGCATGCTATAATTCCAAACCTGGTCACTTCCTGTTATATAAATATCGGCCTTAGGTGGATTTTGTACTAGTTCTTCTGGGGTTTCATAGATTTGAGACATAAACAAATTTTCCTTTCGAAATTTTGGAAATTTTCGTCTACAAGCTTCTTTATCTAAACAGAATGTAAAATACTTACTAATGTTTGGGACATATGCAAGATTTGTATTATAAAGAAACTCTGCCAATATTTTTTTCATAACCTGCTTTAGTCTTTTAAGACCTCGTTTTTTTACAGGGGGCCAAACATGTTGTCTAATCAAAAATGCTTCATATCCTAACAAACGAAGATAATGCTGCAATGCCCAACATTGCAACTGTTGTCCGTAATTATCATTAGACTCCCAATAAGTAATTATTCCTATTTTCTTTTGCTTTGTCATGATTTCTTTTTTAGGATAGTTCGAATTGCATCTAACTTTTCGTCACCTATTTTCTCCTTTATTATTGATTTTATTTTCTTTTTAAGCGAAGTATTGTCCTGTTTTCTTATAATGTGTTTAACTATATCTAATGCATCCGTATCATCTTCTGGTTTAATCATAACCTCATATATTATAGACTGCTTCATTTCAGCATTTACAAATTCAGCCATCTGTTGTATAAAAGTATTTTTATCATGTGCTTCCAAATATTTAAATCCAAGTGATTCTGCATATGATTTTATCAACTCAGGTGATTGTACACCAAAATGCCCATCAGCTGCAATATAAGGACGAACTTCTTCACCTAAAAAATGGGTAGGATTATCATAGATTCTAAACTCATCACCTAATCCATTATTTATAACAAGTATCCTCAAATTTTTTCCGATGTGTCTATTACCTATTGCATTCATATCATAGAAGAAAGACAAATCTCCTAAAATACAATATGTTAATTTTGTTGGATTGCTAATTGCCCGCCCAACAGCAGAAGACAGAATACCATCAATACCAAATCCGCCAACATTAGAAGCTGTATCTATATCTCTATCCAATTGAAATAAGTTCCAAGAACGAAGACTATTGTATATTCCTAAATAAATTGAGGATTTTTGCGGAATATTTGGAGCTAATTGTTTTGCTATCCATATATTTGAGAATGGTAACTCAGGTATCAAAGAGTAAATTGTACTATATTCGTCTTTGCATAAATTAAGGTAGTTGTCCTTATTAACTCCATCTAGCACATAGTGTTTACAAAAATACGCTAAAGACATCTCTAGTATTTTACTAACATTATTTGTTCTGTTTCTATAAACTCCATCTTCACCTATACGCCAAGTTTCTTTTGACCAAACTCTAAGCAATCCCATTCCATCTCCTGAAATTTCACCAGCATGTATACATAAATCTACACTTGATAATTCAGATGGTTTCTCTTGACCAAATAATAAACCTGAGTTAATAGCGTATTTCCCATAATATCCACTTGTATGATCACAAAAAACCACAGCATCATGTGAAGCACAAAACGCATCAATAATATCTACTTCAGTAGTTGTAAATTTTCTATGCGATCCTAAGGTAATAGCAATTCTTCCGTTAGGCAAATCAGGTAGCTTATCAAAAAAGGAATAATATTCGACCTTTTTAACTTTAGGTAATTCATGGTTAGATAAATTTTGACTATAACGTGTACAAAGATTTACTATGACAGGACCTCCACCATGTTGGCGTAATGCTATGATGGCTTTTGTTATCTCATTATAACACAATTGCTCATCTTCTTTATCTTTTACATACGGAAGCCACACTTGCTTGTTAGCAGTATCAATAGGTTCATTACGACGGTCCAGTTGCTGATCATACAAATGCCCGATAGCACTAATTCCTCGATGACCACATACAGCCAATATTGGCAACTTACGATAATACGCTTCAGTAAGTCCTGGCAAATAATTACGCGAAGCAGTAGCACCTGTACATGTAATAACAACAGGTTCGTTCAACTCCATAGTCATACCACAAGCCATATATGCTGCACCACGTTCGTCAACACACGAATAAAGTTTGAAAAAATCATCATTTTGCAAACTAGCAACAAATGTAAAATTCGTAGTACCTGGAGATACTATTACGTGCTTTATATTATTTGCTTTTAATAAAGCTATTAACAGCAATACATTTTTTTCATCAGTGTACTTTAATTCCATGATAGATACGTTGTAAAAGTTTATAAATATGTATCTTTTGAGCTATAACTTTTAATTTTCGTTTAGTTCCTGATACCTGCTGTATTGGCAGGAACTGTCCTGTTATTATGCCTCGTGCAAATTCTACATTTTGGTTTAAATGTTTAATATCTGGACTATATGATTTGATATATTTTGATATTGCAGTTTTTATAGATTGTTCAGTTTGCAAAAAAATATCATTTGGTACAAACTTGCATATCTTTGTATTGTTAAACTTACGATTATACAACCTATCATACTTCCATTGATAAAATTCCCCACCTAATCTACAATCCCATTTTTCAATAAAATGGACACTCGGTTTTGTGCCTTTAATATCTTCAAAAACCTCTAAATACCATTCTAATATTTCTTTCCATTTATATGATTGTTCTGAAGCTATATGAAAAATTTCACCCTTAACAGCACTATTATTCATCAACGCTATTAAACATTGTGCTAAAACACACCCATCAGTCATTGTTGTATCGCATTCTGCAATATCATTTGAGAACACAATAGGACGATTATTTAGTGCTGGAATTAGCCACATTTCTTTCTCCATAACACCTAATTGGAGACGATTATCGCTAAAAGTTATATAAGGCCTAACAATAGTCCAATTTTTAGAGTCACTTTTGATCAAAATATCCTCCTGACGCGCTTTAGTAAGAGCATATTCATCCGTACTGAGATAATCAAGATCCGTACACACATCTAATAGACGTGGACTTTCTTCAGTTAACTGCCCATCGCTATCCGCATATACTCGTGCACTTGATATGAATATGTATTGTTTAGTAGATTGCAACAATAGGTTTGCTCTTTCCCGGAATTGCTCAGTAGAATACACCATAAAATCCACAACACAATCCCATGGATGCATATCTAAAATTTTATGTAAGAAAGTTGAATCTTGTGCGTTACCTTGCAAATACTTGATATTAGCAAGATCAGAACGCGAACTACGACTAGTTACATAGCAAAATACATCATCACGTTGTGACAACAATTCTACTAGATAAGCACCCATTGCTCCTGTCCCACCTAATAGCAATATTTTTTTCTTTGTATTCATTACGCGACAAAGGTAGTCATTTTTTTTTAATTACACAAATATCTGTTCATTAGGGCTATGGGCGATTTGCGGGTGAAAGAGTCCAAGGTAGTGCGCTGCGATAGCAGCAGTACTTGGCATCTACCACAAGCTTCAAAGAGTTCGCCTGAAGGTTTGTAGTAGTCTGTCAGTAAGTTGGTGGTCAATTGGACCACCGCGTGTCCCTCTCGCAAGGCTACCGCCCGCACTTGCTGCTCATACTCGCTGATAAACGCCCCACAAGCACCCTACCCTGACGAGCAGCTAGAATGCAGTTGTTCATATATGTGCGGCGTTCTGCGGAGGAGAACCTGCGGCGCACATGCACAGCGTGCATAGGGCACTCTGCAGCAGCGCATGATTGCCTATAGCATCAAACACCTGCGCTCCCACCTACACCCCACGGCGCAGTACGAAGATCCGTGCGCTATGCCGACGCACGAACAGCCGCCGTGGGTTATCGTGGAGATAGGCAAACATTGTCTGTGTTGCATTAAATTATATTTTTAATTATAGCATCTTTTTTATGTATTGCCCAACGACCCATGCACTTCCATAGGAACATGTTCTATGGAATTTATCGCCTTTGCTACTATCGGCATAATCTGCAATTCCCTTAATCAACACAAACTCTTTATTTAACATATGACCAGCCATATATAGTCCATAACCCTCCATATCTAATCCTCTTAATTTTCTATTGGACTCATCAAGAAGTTTGTTCATAAAGACCTCATCCCCTACCACATATGACCCGCATGCACCAGGGGACACAAAAATCTCAGGTACACCCATCTCTTCCATCAGCAAATTCTCTTTTTTCAATTCAGCATATAGTTTAGTTTTCATATCTTCTTCTCGTATAAAAGAACGAAGCTTCGTCAACAATGAGTATGAACACGGAATCTGTCTTGGTTCTGGTTTAACTTTCTGCTCTTCATCCTCTTTCTTCATAAGTTTCCCGCTACCATAATCATACTCCGATTCGGCTATAAACAAATCTCCATAATTTATTCCATTGACCTTAAAACCAGCACAAAACCCCGTCATAATAATTAATGACACCGAGAAGCGACTATATAGATAGGAGGCTACTACGGATGTCGATTGCATTCCTGCCACATTACAACAACATCCTATAATCCTAATAGTATGTCCAAACTCTGTTCGTATTTGACTCGTACATAAATCAAATGGAGCATTGGTCTCAGTCAGAGGAGTCCAGCAGGTTGATATTGCTTTTTTCATTTGCTCAAATTCTTCGCCTAATGCACACAATATCCCGATATCATAAGTAGAATTTTTATTGATAGCTTCCAGCAATTGCTTTTTAGTTACTATAATAGAATCAACAGCATCTTGTAGGATATCCTCCCAATCCCTTTCTTTTAAATCATAGTGAATTAACTTCCATAATTTCTTAGCAAAGGTTTTTCGCTGCTCTTCTATCTTCTGCTCATACTGCGTAAGAGCTATAATATAAATAGGCTTGTTTAATCGACTAATCCGAGACATTTCATTGATAAATGTCTCGCTTTGCCCTTCTTCACGTACCTCTTCACCTTCTGCCACCGGCATTACTAGATCTAATATCAGCAAATCGTATATATTCTCAGATAGCAATTTGCGTCCTCCGTTAATTGACTCTGCTGTCGTAATATCTTCCTCTTTCAGCAAACATCTCTCTTTCAAAACGGACTTTATCTTCTCCAATTTCTCTGGAGTATCATCCATAATTAATACTTTAATCATATTAACGCCATTAATGTGTTTAACTTATTCATCCAATCTTCATTTTTCAGACTATAATAAACATAGCCCTTGTAAAACTCTGGATATTTCTCTTTAAATCCCTCATCCAATCGATCGATTTTAATACCATCAACAAAACTTTCATACATGGTAACGACAATAACAGGTACAAATATCTTTCTAAGTTTCATGAATCGTAAGATGTTTGAACCTGCTAACGGCTCTTGTTCTCTATCAGAATCTTCCCCTGTAATATCGTATGTGTTCATACTTACATCCAGTAAAATCACATCATATGTCTTCCCATGATGTATAACCTCGCTCAATGCTGAATTATACGAACTTCTGTACTCAATAACACATTCAAGCCACTTATCCGTACAATACTTCTTGATTCGATTCAACTTGGGTTCATTATCTTCTATTATCAATATTCTTTTATTCATTTGCCTTAATATTGTCTAAGTTGATAAGCACATCAGTCGAGCATATCCCATTTTTCGCCACAATACTCAACTCATTTTGCTGGCATTGCAAATCCCATAACAAGATTTTGTGTGCTTTTGCGATTCCGCTTCCTCCTTCTGAGTTATAATAAGAAGCCTTACTAGAGAGTTTTTCTTGAAATTTCTTATTTAACTCAGCCTCTTCACCCACATTAACCTTGTTCTCCATATGAATCTTAAGTACATTCCCCGCTACTTGAAAATTCAGGACTATCTCCTTTGTTCCAAACTCATCAGCTAACCCATGTCTGAATATATTCGTGATAAGATTTCGCAATAAATCAGCATAGTGTAAAACAAACGATGCTTTAATCTTCAAAGAGTCGCCCTCCAGTTGAGGTTTACAAGATACTTCAACCTGTGGATAAGTGGCAACAATGTTATTATATATTTGATGCGTCAATTGCTTATAATCCACATCCTCCAACTTCATTCCAGTGATATTAAACCAACACTCAATAGACTTTAATCGGCTTGCTATCACCGAAGAAGCCTCTGCTATTGCAGCTTGAATAAAGGCATGTGCATGTCCTGAAGGTAAGACATCCTCTCCCATATCCTCTTTCAATGTTTCAAACAATTCATTGATCTTCTCGGTAAATTCACCAGCAACATATTGCCTGATATTCATTAATCCACTCTCCGTTTTCTGCCACAACCATAGCAACATTTGTTTACAGAACTCATCCTTTCCTGCTTCTTTTGTCAGCAAACCTATTTCCATCGCCTTTACTGCGAGTTCGGTTTCATCCGTCTCATAGTTGAATAGTCCATTGGGTTTCTTATCTTTGTCGTATATTTGCAAACGTTCCTTGATTAGGTCAACCACAAGCTTATCAAAATTCTTCGAAAATTTCGTAAGTGCCATATTAACAGCTTTATTTTCTCTCGCTGATAGATTATATGTCTTTTGCCAGTAGGTCGTCTCTTGATATACATTATCCTTCATAGAAAGGATTAGATGTTGTTGATCCAACTCCGGACGTAACTTACTCTCTAATTCCCCATGTCGCACTCGCGTGCTTAGATATGCCACTAAGCCAAATTCACTATATAGAAACTTGTCTAAGATATAATCATATAGTGAGTAGAAGACTTCATATATTCCATTTTCACTGACCGATGTTTGCGATTTAACTTTTCCTCCCTCATACCCTGTATCTGTCATCAGCACTGTCGAGTTTGAGAAGTTGATTACCAAAATACGACTCTTATCGTTTAGAATCATATCGAAAAAGCGCATATACCGCAAGTAAAGGCCATCTATTTCTTGAAGTTTATATTTCAATATAGCTTGATCATTCGCATAGATCTTTCCTTCATTCAAATTTTTAGATACCCTATACACCAATAATGCATCCTCAATCTCCTTTTGCATGCTCTTATACGCATCTCTATTGCTCGTTTCTAAAGACAATAGATAATTAATTATTTTTAGGCGTTCGTTCAAGCGCTCTTTCAGACTTGGAATATTAAAATAATGACGCAGGATCTCATCATTATTCATAACCGAAAAGAAAACCTCTTGCCTATCAATCGGTGCATCTATTAAACCTATCAAATCTGATGGTAATTCAACTCCGTTTGCTTCGCAGAACTCAAGCAATATGAAACTTTTATCGACCTCATCTTTACAATTTAGACCCATAAATATGGCCAAATCAATGTTACGACGGATTCCTTCATAAAGATTATCCTGCATGTTTTTGATAATAGCATCAGTATCCACCTTAAGCGTAGATGCCTTATCCGATAGCAAATAATCCACATATAAGGATATCGATCGTCCTATTTCGCCCGATTTATATTTACAGGCAACCATATTCTTAACCGCCTTCTGTCTATTCGGCAACCATTGAGACGAAACATCATAATATTCTTTCCACAATTCATATGCGTCATCATAATTATCCTTTTCCATCTCTATAGATGCATTGTGTGGAATTAAAATATTGTATGCTGCGCTATCCGTTTCTATTGGTTCATTCTTCAATTTAGCGATAGCAATTTGACAAGCGATGGAGGTTTCATATAATGGATAGGAGTGTAGATAGGCCATAGCCTCTTCTTGATCCGAATAAGCTGACATAGTGTATTCTGGATCAAAACATGTATTCCAATAGGTACGAATTCTTTCATTTGTATGTTCATTCAATTCTTTTTGGACAAAAACATGCATAGCGGCTGCTATATGAAAGCCATACAAGTTTTTATTTATTTGATATAGAGAGTAAGTCGTTTCGCTATTGTTTTTATCTACCAAAACATCATACACCTTACTGCCTATTATATTTATTGGAGCATTCTTCTTAACACATATTTTCTCGTACGTTCGTCCTTCATATACTAATGCTCTACAATATAGTATTACCACATCAAATCGATTAGAATTAGTTATTACATATTGACGACAAAGACGAATCGTTAAGGAATAGTTGCCTTCAAAATAACTATCTAATATCTGAATAAAAGACTCATCATAATATTTCTTACTATGTTTTCGTGCTTCTTGCGCTATCAATGGTTGTAATTCTTTATCCATAGTTTTAGAATACAAGTATCTTGCACGACTTAATAAATCTTTATCTAATCGATCACTGACTGCAGATGCTCGTAAAACATTAACCGCCATTAGATATCTATCTATCAAAGCAGATAATGATTCGAACATTATATTGTACGAAAGTTCCTCTTGCCCCATGTTATTAAACATGTTTAAACGGAAAAGACTATATCGGTAATAATCTTCATGAAGTAATGTCTTATTCTTCTTATACAAAGCGTCTAAGTCCTCATCGTATTTATACGGAGAGATATTTGTTGTACTTCTCTGATGTAATCTGTACACTAATGACTGAAGATAGTTGACATCCTCTCCTCTGGTTTTCTCAAGACATGATGACATCAACATCACTCCTTCTTTACGCTTATCACTATATTCATAGAGAACGAAGATAGATTCATAATACCATAATGAGACTCCTATTTGTTTCTTAACAACTTCAAGAATAGCAAAACACTCTGAAAAATTTCCTACTAAAAAATTATGTTCAAATAGCTCTTTTTGAACAACAAACCATTTAAGTTCTCTATCATATTTATTTAAATAACTACTGAGCCAAACTAATTCGGAGTGAAGAGATATTGGTCTTTTAAATGGGACAAGTGTCGTACATAGCTCACGGAAATTAGTTGGAAACAAGCATCCTTCTATATCACTATCAATAGTAGGAATCAGCGTACGTACAACACCTTGTACTTCGCGCAATTCCCCCACATCTGATATATGCTTCATTTGATGCAAAATAATCTCTCGCTTGTTATTCTGAGTAACAAACCGCAAATAGTCTTGAATCTGCTGATAATTTCTATTTCTGCTTCTCTTCCCCATTGCTTATATTATTATATCTTTGTCTCTTTTTCTTTTATACCATACTTCTATGTATTTAATTACGACCAAAAACTACTCATCCAAACTTCTCTTGTGGTATTATTTTATACATCATCTTAACAACTCATTATTAGTTATCATCATAGTGTTCCTTATATAATAAACAAAGAATGTTGACCATAATACTCCATATCACGTCTTGCTGTTGCTTCGTCAATAATATGCGCGATGGTCGCTGCACCACCAACCAAAGTTGGAACAAAAGCGAAGAATGCATGTGCACGTTGACCTTTTGCCCAATTTAACAAATTACGCTCATTTTCATATTGGGGATTCTCGCCTAATAGGTTCACTATTCGGTTATAATACCAAAACATTTTGCCAATATCGCCAACATCTTTTAGCTTGAAAGCCAAGGACAACACATTACCCATCAACTCTATCGTAGAATTCTTTGTAGATTTACAAACCTCAGATATCAGTTCGTCACGTAAGTGTGACATCAACACATTGCAATGTGGAAGTTGATCAAAAGCAATTGCTTTAATCAACGAAACACGCAATCGAATCAATATATCCGATGCTACCCATACTGCATAAGAGTTATTTCCAAATCCCTTTTGTAATTCAGTACATAACCTCTGTTTATACATTTCTATTTTGCTAAACCCTGAAGCAAAGTCTTCTTGCAATAGTGTCACGACTTGTTGACAATATGCAACTTCGGTAGCTTGATTATTAATGTACCAAGTTGACAGCATAGGTTTCTGCAACTCAACGCGTTGTATCTTTGCTTTTAATACGGCAATATCCGTTTTAGCAACAAAGACGCTATTGTTATCAACTATTAAGTAGTTCATGTTTTTACTCTATTTCTCTATTACTTCCCAATGACCTTCTTTGCGACCACCGATGCGACGAAGGATACCTTTAGTTCGTAGTTGCTTAACACTCCAGTAGACGCCATCTTCAGTTAATCCTAAAGCATCAGCGAGTTCTTTATACGTAACCTGTGGATTTGACCTTATGATAGCTAAAATCTTTTCCGTAGTCTTTTCCGTAGTCTTTTCCGTAGTTTCCTCAGTTAACGGAAATTTATCGGAGTCTTTTTCCTCATTCACATCAGCGGTTTTTATATCAATGGTACACAACACGCGTTCAGGAGAGAACTGAATCTGATACGATGGAGAATGATGCGCGGCTTCGATGAATGAAGCAATAATACTAGGAATACCACTACCCGCACGCTCACCTACACCAATAAGACCAAACATCTTCATTAAAGTAGTATTACGTGGATCTGAGACACCACCTTCTAATGCCGTCTTCAGACTAACACGCATATCACCAGGATTCGCAAAAGAAAGTGTGTCAAGACTCTTGATAATTACCGTACCTTGGCGACCATAATAATCAGCATGCACCAAAGCATTAAGCAATGCCTCACGTACAGCCTCGTGCAATTTTGTATCATCCACACGAGTATTATTATTCAATTGAAAAGGTACAGGAAGATCGCTGGTCAACCTATTGATAATGCGATAGTAGAAGTCAAACAAGTTACCACTCCACTCCCCTGACGAAGAAGTCACACGGTGCGTCCAACGAATAGACGGATCCATGCGTTCTTGGTAATCCAAGAAATATTGCGGAAACTCACGAACAATCTCATACTCGTAACCAAACATCAGCAAGCCAGCGATAGTAGGATGAATCTTATTATCCTCCGTTGAAAGCCCCATAGCACCAATGCGTCGAAGGAATAATTCATCGTCTAGCTTTGACCAGATATGGTTAGCATGCTTGGCATCGAAACGCACACGATAGTCTTTGATTGTATCTTGACAGAAGACCGAGGAATCCATCATCGTCAACACACGCGAATCAATCGTAACAGGTGATGCATCTCTAAACATAGCGAGCACCTGATCGCGCGTGCAGTGAAAGTCTCCCTCATGATTGCGGCGATAAGTGCCTTTAATTGGATCTGTACCTACATATACTGGGCGCATCTCTCTTTCGGCACGAGGTACTTCGATAATAACAATCTGCTTATCATCAACAATCTGAACAGATACCATCTTATCTGTAAGGATATTGAGGCTTATCTTTTGCTGATTATTGATGGTATTCCAGAAATCACGAACAAGCTCATCGGGATTAGAAACACCCGTTACATGCAACTGATGTTTCTTGTCCTCTTCAACACCCAACACAATAAGTCCACCATCGGAGTTAGCGAAAGACGAATAGGTTTCCCAAATGCTATGAGGGAGTCCATTAGCCGCCTTCTTTACTTCTAAGCAGTTATCCTCTCTATACTCCGATAGTCTATTGATATCAAATTCTGTTTTGTTCATTTTTTAGTTATGCGCCGTTGGCGGGTTTATTATTTTACGCGACAAAGGTAATAAAAAAAAATGACATGAACAAATATCTTTGATATTTTGGGTGAAAAAGAGGTGATTTTGGGGCGAAATTTTGGAAAAATGCTTGTTTTTCAAACAAATTTAGCATTTTTGAAAAAGTTGTTCCCCTGTTGTTCCCCTTAATGTTTGACAAATTCTGTACTTTTGCACTGTTATTTCAACAACTAAAAATCATCAAACATTATGGCACCAAAACAAACTGATTTGCAACTTTTTAACCAACTAATCACAACACATGCTTTACCCACCTATTCACAAATGAAGTATGGAAGAATTGCATATCTGTTTGCACACATCCATGCTCTGCAAGCACTGAATATTATCACAGAAAATTACATACACAACAACTTCTCTGAATTTTGCAGACATCTACAGCAAATCACCCATGATTACAACTTATCGCGCTCCAAAGCACACTTCAGGCACCAATATCCAACCGCCAAACAGATCTTGCTCACCGAAGAAATAATCAAAGAATACAAATTAGTACTATAGCGATAAGATTATGACGACAATTATGGACAAAGCGAGCGATGCTAATATCTCCCACGGATCTCACGGATCGACACGGATTCTAGTTACATCAGTGTAAATCAGTGCAATCAGAGGAAATAGACACCTCGAAAGGGAAACAAATGAACCAATCTGCCATTAAACCCAAACCTTAACCTTTGATAATCCACCATACTACTATGACCAAACAAGAATCAGTCATAAAATACATCGAAGACAACTACCTACAATTCAATCGCTTAAGACACGACGTGGTCTCGGACAAACTGCAAATTAGGCTATCAGGCGAGAGGCAGGAGTACTGGCGTGAAATGACCAAACACGACATCAACTCTATCGTCTGCCATTGTGCGCAGGAGTGCGATGTGAATATCACCTCGCGCGAAGTAATGACTGCCCTACAATCGGACCTCATACCCGATGTACACCCCTTGCGCGAATATATCCTCACACTACCACCCTTTACCCCAGATCAGCCTGATTGGATCGACTTTGTCGCCTCTCAGGTGAAGGTGCGCGAAAGCGCACAAGATCGCCCTGTGGGCTGTAGATCGGCACAAGTGCCTGTAGATGGTAGATCGGCTGCGCCTGTAGTATTTCACAACGAATCCACAGCGAGCAACGCGAGCGAGCTACAGTGTAGCGCAAGCGAAACGAACTACAGCGAAGCGACCCACAGCTCGCAACGCGAGCGATCTGAGGCTTCCCGCCTATGGCGGGCG
>JAZSFR010000002.1:0-88767 GCA_045532335.1 Paludibacteraceae bacterium | reverse complement strand
TAGTTTGTTAATGGATAGTTAACCTATAGTTAAGAAAACGACATGTGGCAGGAAATGATGAAAAGCAAGTGCGGTTATTGCGGTTTTAGCGGTTATCAAGGATTTGAAAACCGCAATAACCGCAGAAACCGTAGAAACTGCACGCTATCTTCAAAGAATATACCTACTGATTTTCAAGGAGAAAGAATTTTAACAGGGATATTTCTACGGACTTTTTGTAAGTGGTACTAAATATGTCCGTGACTTATATCCCTTTGTTATTCCTCCGTTATCCCTGTTGTCCCTTCGTTATTCCTTCGTTATCCTTCCGTTATCCCTCCGTAGTGGTATCGGAGTGGTAACGGTATTGCAAGGGTATTGCAAAGGTATTGTATAAACCCGTTATGAACCCGTAATTGACAGTTAACGCTTCGCTATAGTTTAGAGGCTGGGGAATATAGTTCCCACGGATCTCACGGATGGTCACCTACTGCGAACCAGCCCACCAGATGCTAACGCAATCATTAAATATAATGAAAAAGACGAGGATAATCCTCGTCTTTTTCGTTTTATTTATCGCTTGTCACTATAAAAGGAACACAAACGAAGTGTTTTTGTTGTAGCTCATTACTTAAGTTCTTGGCCCATAAGTGTATAAGTGCCGTTTTCTGTACGGATGAGTACTTGACCATTAACGATTTGCTTGCGTGGTTCAAGAGTAACTGTAGTGGTATTGTCCACGCCAGTCATATCCTCAACTACATTCACTATACAATCAGCTGTGAAGTCATCAATAGTCACTGTGATGGTATATGTACCAACGGATTTACTTGTGAACTTAGCAGTGGTACCATCGTATGAAAGTTTGCTATTACGATTGGTAGTCGCATAACGCCAAGAAGTCTTTAGTGTCTCTGCATTAGCAGGATTCAGTATGGCTTGAATAGTCGCGGTATCCCCTTTGGCGATGGTGATCTCTGCAGGATCTGTGGTTAGACCTTTCAGGCGAATACGGTGAGGAGCAGTACTGATCTCCCAACCTGCTACACCGTGACCAAGGCAGTATTCGTAAAGGTTGACAGTGACTGAATCCACTCTTTCCCAATGGAAGAACGCACCAACAGAAGCATTGGCATTATATCCACCATTACCTAATTGTGCTTGGGTGTACATAGGCACTAACTCTGCGGAAGTCATGTCGCGAAGTGTCCAACCTCCTTTGTAGTGAGAACCAGACATATACACAAACATATCGTGACCACCCAACTCAAATAATGCACCACCTACAGAGTTGTTGCGTTGAGGAGCAGTTGTACCATTAGGACTTGTCAAATAAGAACCTTTGTCTGTGTCCTTGTAAAGGTGATAACCATTGGAACGTACTTGATAAATAAAGTGGTTAGGGTTGTTATCTACAGGAATCACATAACCAGCAGTGGTACCTGTCAAACTAACTGCACAAGAGGTAGTAGATACATACTTACCAGCGGCAATCTTAACAACTTCTACGAAATTTTGACCATTGGGAAAGAAATATACATAACCTCCTGCGTCAGAAAAAATGTCTCCACTAGCGGTAGGGAAATTGGTTTGACCATTGTTATTGAGTTTAATATCAATTACATAAGCTGTGGTATCTTCTGGTTTGTAAACAGTCAATTGGGTAGGAACTTTCACATCTGCTGAAGTGTGTAGAATCAAGTTAGCTGCATCGTCACGGCAGATACCATGGTTGAGAGATGGGATATTAGGGTCGGTCACTACACCCGTGGTGTCCACACAAATGACTTTATCTTTGGTGTAATCAGCTACATAGAATAAACCATCTATATATGCAGCTTGTTGCGCTTGTGTGTAATCACCTCCCAATGTAGTAGGGAAACCTTCTGACAATGTACCAGCAGTCTCGGTATGATTAAACAACTCGGTGATATACAATGTATCAACAGGTGGAGTAGGAGAGAGTGCTTCCCAATCTACTTCTTCCAAATCTGGCATCTCAGTAGACATGAGGTAGTCACAAGTCATAGTGGTGCAACCGAGTTCTCCGTATTTTTGGTAGTCAGCCAAACTGTTGACAGTCCAAACAGCCACTTCCATGCCTGCGTCATGGCATTTGCGGGCCATGTATTTGCTCAGTCCGCCTGTTTGTACGCTTGGGTTGATGCCCCATTGTTTGCACCAATCATAGCGAGCTTCTGTTACCTCGTAGCAGAGGAATTGGCATTGAAGTTTTGGGAAGTTAGTGCGCACATACTCCAATGATTTTTGCATGGAGGTCAAGATGCGTGCTTCCTCTACAAGTCCGTGTTTCTCAATAAGTTTGTATAGGCCAGGAAAACGACTCATGTCGTTGTTATTGATACCCACAGCCCATTTCAACTCAATGATAGGGAATACATTATTCTCCTTGCAAATCTCCAAATAGCGATCTACTGTTAAGATCTTAGCGGTATAGGTTACGCCGCTACGAGTTTGAGTGAGAGTGAGATCCTTAAGATCTTCAAACTTAGTGTAAGGAATTTGTACGTTATGTCCTACACGGCTCAAATCATCGTCGTGCCAACAGACATATTCTCCATCGCTAGTGGTCTTGACATCAATCTCCAAGCCAGTATAACCATAATGGTTAATACCATTCATCATGGCCTCTTCGGTGTTCTCTACTCCGCGATAACTACCGCGGTGACCTGCAAACTGGGGTTTCCATGCGTATGCTTGAACTACGATACAAGCAAATAGCAAAAAAGCTGTAATTTTTTTCATGGTCATTTAATTTTTGGTTAATATTAGTGTTTATTTATAATGTTTATCTTCTAAACTCTGCCAATACAATAGCCGTTGCAATACCTACATTCAGACTCTCTGACGTCTCTGCATCTTCGGGGAAGGAAGGTATTCGGATGGGATGAGTAATGAGTTCTCTAATAACTGGCGATATACCATTGCCTTCGTTCCCCATGATGATCACTCCTTTGTTCTTATCTGCAATAGCGCCATCTTTGTACATGTTTCCTCCTTCCAACAAGGTGCCATATATAGGTACTCCCGCTTCGCGCATTTGTTGGAGATACTCCTCCATATTTATATAATGTACATGCACACGCGCGAGGGCTCCCATTGTCGCTTGTACCACTTTGGGGTTGTAGCAATCAGCAGTATCTTTAGAACAATAGATATCATGTACGCCAAACCAATCGCAGGTGCGGATGATTGTTCCTAGATTACCAGGGTCTTGCACTCCATCAAGAGCTACTACCAATTCCTCTCCTCTCGCCTCTCGCCTTTCGCCTTTCGCCTCCTCTCTTCTCCTCCTAAACACTCCAACCACGCCTTGAGGCGCACGAAGACTAGACATTTGCGCAATCTCCGCCTCAGTCGCATTGTCTGGCGTCACTAGCAGCACCAACTCAAATGCGTTACGCAGTTCCTCCACGCATTTGTGACCCTCTGCCACAAATACACCTTCGGCATCGCGCTGCTTCTTTTGTTGCAAACTGCGCACCCACTTGATCTGGTTTTTACTCAAATGTTCAGCCATGATGTTTATCGTATAAACAACAATTCACGGTACTTTGGCAATGTCCATAATTGGTCATCTACCCACATCTCTAGTTCGTCCACATGTTTGCGGATCTCCTCCATGATAGGCACCACCGTATCGTGGAAGGCCAGTGCTCTTTCGCGTTGATTATCAATATGATTAGCCGTTACGCGCAATTGAGTCATCTTATCCACACCCGCAATGATCGCACTGGCATGTGCTTCTATGCGGCGAATCAATAGGCAATCTTGTTCGTTAAGCGCCTTCGCTTCTTCAGCTTCAAACACCATCTTCACATTCGCCACTTTCTCCAATAGCATTTTCTGATAGCGCTTAGCAGCTGGCAAGACATGATTGATGACCAAATCGCCAAACACACGACTCTCGATCTGCAACTTCAGCGAGTAGTTCTCCCACTTAACTTCACATCTTGACTCCAATTCCGCAGGCGACAAAACTCCGGTGCTACTGAACATCGTCAATGAACTCTCTGACAGGTAGTTATCGATGATTTTAGGCACATTGGTCTCGCAGTCCAATCCACGTTTAGCTGCCTCCTCTTTCCATTCGTCGCTATAACCATTGCCATCAAAATGAATTGCTTGGCATTCCTTGATATATCGTTTAATCACATGGAAAAGTGCACGCTCTTTGGCCTCGCCTTTCTCTATCAAGGCATCAACTTCCTGCTTGAACATGGTCAATTGTTCAGCCACTGCGGCATTCAACGCCAATACGGCACCTGCACAGTTGGCACTTGAACCTACTGCGCGGAATTCAAATCGATTACCTGTAAATGCAAAAGGTGATGTACGGTTGCGGTCGGTATTATCGAGCAATATCTCTGGGATATTACCTACACCCAACTTCATCTCTTTCTTGGCGTTGATGATGATACCCTTATCTACATCCGCATTCTCAATCTGTGCCAAGGCCTCGGTCAGTTGCGAACCCAAGAAGACAGAAATAATCGCAGGAGGTGCCTCGTTGGCACCCAAACGATGGGCATTAGTCGCCGAAACAATAGACGCTTTTAATACGCCATTATGACGATGAACAGCCTTCAAAACATTCACTAAGAAAGTTACAAACTGCAAGTTCTGATAAGGATTCTTACCAGGTGCTACGAGGTTGACACCGGTGTTGGTGCCTAATGACCAGTTACAGTGTTTACCGCTACCATTCACACCTCCGTATGGCTTTTCGTGGAGCAACACACGGAAATGATGGTGGTGCGCCACTTGCTCCATAAGCGACATAATCAGCTGGTTATGGTCGCTACCCAAGTTCGCTTCTTCGTATATAGGTGCCAACTCAAATTGGTTAGGCGCTACCTCGTTGTGGCGTGTCTTGACAGGAATACCCAATTTAAGCGCCTCCTCCTCTAATTCGGTCATAAACGCCAATACGCGCTCTGGAATGATACCAAAATAGTGGTCATCCAACTGTTGGTTCTTGCTCGAATAATGTCCCATCAAGGTACGACCAGTCATCAGCAAGTCAGGACGAGCTGCAAACAAAGATTCATCCACAAGGAAATACTCTTGCTCCCAACCCAAATAGGTGGTCACACGCTTCACGTTGCGATCAAAATAGTTTGCCACGCCCACAGCAGCTTTGTTAACAGCCGCAATCGAACGCAACAATGGAGTCTTATAATCTAAGGCTTCGCCCGTGTACGCGACGAAGATCGTAGGGATACAAAGTCTGTCACCTATCACAAAAGCAGGTGAGGAAGGATCCCATGCGCTATATCCGCGTGCCTCAAAAGTATTGCGGATACCGCCAGAAGGGAAAGAGGAGGCATCTGGCTCTTGTTGGTAGAGCACCGATCCTGAGAATTTCTCAATAGGTTTACCGTTATCGTCAAAATCAAAAAACGCATCATGCTTCTCCGCTGTGCCGCCAGTCAAAGGTTGAAACCAGTGGGTATAATGGGTTGCACCAAGGTCCATGGCCCATTTCTTCATACCAATAGCTACGCTGTTGGCGATATCACGACTGAGTGTTTTCTCGTTGTCCATCAACTCAAATAACTCGTCTAGAATATTGCTAGCGATATACTCTTTCATTTTGTCGCGTGTGAACACATTCTGCGCAAAAATCACACTAGCACGAGTATTAGGTTTTTCTACGGCTACTGGCTCATGGTTGAGAGCCATCTTGACTGCTTCGAAGCGAATGTTATTACTTGTCATTTTATGCTGATTTTTGATTTTAATCGGGTTGTTTTTGATTTTAGACCGCAAAATTACGATATTTTTTTGATATATGCAAGGTTTTTAACGAAAATCTTCGGAAAAAGTGATTTTTTAGTATGATTAAACAACTTCCTTCTTGCATATCCTATGGAACTCTATACAAAACTAGATAAAACCTAGTTTGCAAACTCTATTTTACATTTTTTACACTTGCAGCAAAAAAATCCAGTTAATTACTTGTGTAATTCAAAAAAAAGTAGTACCTTTGCAAGCAATTTAAAATAAATTGCACAAAAGATGGCGATTCAACGCAACATAGTACAAATTCCGGCTCTAGTGGATCTTCATGTCCACTTCCGTGAGCCGGGTTTTTCGTATAAAGAAACTATCCTCACAGGCAGTATGGCAGCGGCCGCATCGGGTTATAGTGCGGTGTTCACCATGCCTAATCTCAATCCTGTCCCAGACACTTTGGAGCATTTGCAAGAGCAATTTGATATCATCCGTCGTGATACCTATACGGGTGTCTATCCCTATGCGTCTATCACCGTAGGTCAAAAAGGTGCTGGCGAACTAGTGGACTTTGAGGTCTTGGCTCCTTATGTGAAGGGATTCTCAGATGACGGTCGTGGCATTCAAGATGAGGGACTTATGCGCGAGGCTATGCAACGCTGTCGTGCGGTAGATCGTGTCATGGTGGCTCATTGCGAAGTAGAGAGTTTGCTCAATGGCGGCTATATCCACGCTGGTGAGTATGCTAAAAACAACAACCACCGTGGCATCGTGTCTGAGAGCGAGTGGCAAGAGATTGAACGCGACATCCGTCTAGTAGAAGAGACAGGGTGTCGTTTTCATATTTGCCATATCTCTACCAAAGAGTCTGTGGAACTGATTCGCCAAGCCAAAGCCAAAGGACTACCTGTGACCTGTGAGACTGCACCACACTATTTGCTCTTCTCTGACAAGGACTTGCAAGAGGATGGTAAGTGGAAAATGAATCCACCTCTCCGCTCAGAGGAAGATCGTCTTGCGCTCATTGAGGGTATCAAAGATGGCACGATTGACTGTATCGCTACTGACCACGCCCCTCATAGCGAGGAGGAAAAGAGTAGGGGTTTGGAGAAAAGCGCTTTTGGTATTGTAGGAATAGAAACAGCATTCCCACTTATGTATACCCACTTTGTCAAAACGGGTATCATCACCTTCGAGCGCCTCATCGAACTCATGTCCACCAATCCTGCTCGTATCATCGGTATCGACAATAGCAACTCCTTTGCTTACTACGATTTAGATGCTTGCTACACGATTGATCCTGCGAATTTTCTTTCTATGGGCAAATCAATGCCATTCGAAGGATGGGAGGTTTATGGCAAATGTGTAAAAACGGTTGTCAACGGCATAACGGTGTACAATGTGAGTGTTTAGAGTTTAGAGGTAAGAAATATGAAACAAGTTATATTTGAAATAAAATCCAACGAACGCATCGCTAAGAATGTCTATCGCATGCTGTTGGCAGGTGATACCATAGGTATTCTTTCTGGACAGTTCGTGAATATCCGCGTTGCTGGACAGTTCTTGCGTCGCCCTATCTCGGTATGTAACATTACCGAAGGCGTGCTCACCATTATATATAAGGTAGTGGGTGTTGGTACCGAGGCGATGAGTCAATTGCCAATCGGTACTCAGCTTGATGTGCTCATCATCCTTGGTAATGGCTACGACCTCAGCAAAGCGGGCGATCAACCGCTTCTCGTAGGTGGTGGAGTAGGTGTTCCGCCAATGTATATGCTGGCTCGTCAACTCCGCGAAATGGGCAAAGAGGTAAAGGTTATTCTTGGTTTCAATACCCAAGACGAAGTCTTCTATGAGGAGGAGTTTCGTGCATTGGGTTGCGATGTTATAGTAACAACCGTAGATGGTAGTCATGGCGTTAAGGGATTTGTAACCAACGCTATGGATGGACAACAATCTTACTATTACACCTGCGGACCATTGCCTATGATCAAGGCCTTGATCAATACACTCGGCACAAATGGCGAAGTGAGTATGGAAGAGCGTATGGGTTGTGGTTTCGGCGCATGCATGGGTTGCACCATCCAAACCACCATCGGACCAAAACGCGTCTGCAAAGAAGGACCTGTCTTCCCTGCTCAGATATTACAATTGTGAAAATAATTCCCACATATTTCACTGATAGAATAGATGTGAATCCGTGTAATCCGTGGGAACAAAAATAAAAAACATGAACAAGTTAGAAGTGACATTATCCGGCGTTCAACTCGCTAATCCTGTGATTCCTGCATCGGGAACCTATGGTTTTGGTGATGAGTTTGCCGAGTTATACGATATCAATTGCCTAGGCGGTATCTCCTTCAAAGGTACTACTCGCCAAGCACGTTATGGCAATGCGCTCCCTCGTATCGCAGAGTGCGGCAACTATGGTATGATCAACGCTGTAGGCCTTCAAAACCCTGGCGTAGAGCACGTCATTGCCCACGAATTGCCTCGTCTCAAGAGCCACTACAACGGCTGCATCGTAGCCAATGTCAGCGGCTTCTCTATCGAGGAGTACGTAGAGACTTGCGCCCTCTTGGACAAAGAACCAATAGATATTCTCGAGGTCAATATCTCTTGCCCTAACGTTCACAACGGCGGTATGGCTTTTGGTACTAGTCCCGAGGCAGCAGCCGAAGTGACAGCAGCCGTTAAGGCCGTGACTACCAAACCTGTGTATATGAAGCTTTCGCCTAATGTAACCGACATTGTGGCCATTGCCAAAGCCTGCGAAGCAGCAGGAGCAGATGGTCTTTGCCTCATTAACACCGTGCTCGGTATGCGTATAGATATCCGTCGTCGCAAACCTGTTATTGCCAACCGCTATGGTGGTTACTCAGGCTCGGGCATCTTCCCATTGGCACTCCGTATGGTCAATCAAGTGGCACGTGCGACGAGTTTGCCTATCATCGGTTGTGGTGGCGTGAGTTCAGCAGAGGATGTGATCGAGATGATGATGGCAGGTGCAACCGCCGTAGAGATAGGTGCTGCTAACCTCACCAACCCAATGGTGGCGAAGCAGATCGTGGATGGTTTGCCAGCCCTAATGGAAGAATTGAAAATAGAAAAATTAACAGATATAATAGGAATAGTGAATCATGAATAAAGATGTAATCATTGCATGCGATTTCGCTTCAGCAGAAGAGACCTATCGCTTCCTTGACAAGATGGGCGATGTAAAGCCTTATGTAAAGATTGGTATGGAACTCTACTACGCAGAGGGTCCTGCTATCGTGCACGAACTCAAACGTCGCGGACACAAGATTTTCCTCGACCTCAAGCTCCACGATATACCTAACACCGTTAAGAAAGCTATGTCAGTACTCTCTCGCCTCGATGTAGATATGTGTAACCTCCATGCGGCAGGTACCATCGAGATGATGAAAGCAGCAGTGGAAGGTCTCACTCGCGAAGATGGTACTCGTCCTGTTCTTTTGGCGGTAACCCAACTCACTTCTACTAGCGAGGAACGTATGCACAATGATCTACTCATCCAAGGCAATATTGGCGATGTCGTAGTTCACTATGCTAAGAACGCTCAAGCAGCAGGTTTAGATGGTGTGGTTTGCTCGCCACTCGAAGCTGGTATGGTGAAAGCAGCATGTGGAACAGAATTCGTGACCGTTACTCCTGGTATCCGTTTTGCAGATGGCGTAGTGGGCGACCAAGTACGTATCACTACTCCTGAGAAAGCACGCGAAATAGGTTCTGACTACATCGTAGTGGGTCGTCCTATTACTGCTGCAGAAGATCCAGTAGCAGCTTACCAACGCTGTGTACGCGAATTTTGCGGATAATACAAAATATAGTTTAAAGATTAAAGTTTAAAGGCAAGAATATATGAAAAAAACAATCGCTGAAGATTTGCTAAAGATCAAAGCTGTCTTCCTTCGTCCTAACGAGCCATTCACATGGGCTAGTGGTATCAAGAGTCCTATCTATTGCGACAACCGTCTTACATTGAGCGACACACAAGTGCGCGATGATGTAGAGAACGGTCTTGCAACCCTTATTCGCGAGCATTATCCTCAAGCAGAGGTACTTATGGGTACTTCTACCGCAGGTATTGCACACGCTGCTATCACAGCTACCATCCTCAATCTCCCTATGGGTTATGTACGCAGTGGCGCTAAGGATCACGGACGTGGCAACCAAATCGAAGGTAAACTTCTTCCTGGACAAAAAGTTGTTGTGGTAGAGGATCTTATCTCTACTGGTGGCAGCTGCATCGAGGTAGTGAATGTATTGCGCGAAGCAGGTGCAGATGTACTCGGTATCGTGAGCATCTTCACGTATGGAATGAAGAAAGGTCTTGAGCGTTTGGCAGCAGCTGAGGTCAAGAATATTAGTCTTTGCGATCTCGACACCCTTGTAGAGGTCGCGGCAGAGAAAGCATATATCGAGCCTGCAGACAAAGATCGTTTGATCCAATTCCGTAACAATCCTTCTGACGAGAGTTGGATGAAATAACTCTAAACACGAAACTCTAAATTCGAAACAGACAATGCGTCACCTTATTGACTCTCCAGATCTGACCACTGCCGAGGTAGATGTAATCATCAATCGTGCATTGGATATCATTAATAATAAAGCGATGTACGCAGAAGCGTGCCATGGCAAGAAACTCGCTACACTCTTCTACGAGCCTAGTACTCGTACCCGCCTTAGTTTCACAGCAGCTATGATGGAACTAGGTGGTAATGTGCTTGGCTTCTCTGATGCCAAGAGCAGTAGCGTGAGCAAGGGCGAAACAGTAGCCGATACTATCCGTGTGGTTAGTTCCTTCGCTGACATCATTGCTATGCGTCACTACAAAGAGGGCTCACCTCGCGTAGCTAGCGAGTATAGTCGTATTCCTATCATCAATGCAGGTGATGGTGGACATGCACACCCAACCCAAACGCTCACCGACTTGCTTACTATCCGTCGTGAGCTTGGTCGCTTTGACCACCTCACAGTAGGTCTTTGCGGTGACCTCAAGTATGGTCGTACCGTTCACTCGCTCATCAAAGCTATGAAGCGTTATGAGGGTGTACACTTTGTGCTCATCTCTCCAGCAGAACTTCGTTTGCCTGACTATATGAAGCACGAATTGGGCGACAACTACAGCGAATATGCTACTATCGAAGAAGCAATGCCTCTTCTCGACGTTTTATACATGACTCGCGTACAACAAGAGCGTTTTGATGACCCTGCTGAGTACGAGCGTCTGAAAGATGCATTCATCCTCGATACCGAGAAAATGGCGCTCGCCAAGGAGAATATGATTGTTCTTCACCCACTACCTCGCGTTAATGAGATCACTGTGGATGTGGACAAAGATCCACGTGCAGCCTACTTCCGCCAAGTGGAGAATGGTAAGTACGTGCGCATGGCGCTCATCTACACCTTGCTCTCATGGCAAGAGAAAGAACCATCCCACAAGGTGGAGACTTATATTACAGACCAACTCTGCTCCAACGACCGCTGTATCGTAACCACAGAGCCTGTTGAGCGCAAGGTCTATACTGACGCTGATGGCGTTGTTCGCTGCTATTACTGCGACCACGCTTTGTAAATCATCTAGACCATCTAGATCGTCTAGTCAAACTAGCTAATAACAAAAAAAACGAAATATAACATGACTGATCGTATTTTACAAGAGGGACTTACATTCGACGATGTACTACTCGTCCCAGCTTATTCTGAGGTCCTTCCTCGCGAAGTTAACCTCAAATGCCAATTCACTCGTAACATCAGCCTCAATATCCCTGTGGTATCGGCTGCTATGGACACTGTCACCGAGTCTAAGATGGCTATTGCCATTGCACGCGAAGGTGGTATTGGTGTGATTCACAAGAATATGTCCATTGCAGAGCAAGCAGCTGAAGTACGTCGTGTGAAGCGTGCTGAGAACGGACTTATCTCCGATCCTATCACCATCTCACCTAATCAAACCGTAGGCGATGCTGAGCAAATGATGCACGACAACCACATTGGCGGTATCCCTGTAGTGGATGAGGAGAACAACCTCGTAGGTATCGTTACCAACCGAGACTTGCGTTTCGAAACCGATATGAGTCGTCCTATCGCTGAAGTCATGACCAGCGAGAACCTCATTACCATCAACTCTACCGACAACGAGGTAGTGATGGCAGCCCTCCAAGCGCATAAAGTGGAGAAACTTCCTGTGGTAGATGCTAACGGCAAACTTGTGGGTCTTGTCACCTATAAAGACATTACCAAACTCAAAGATTTCCCTAACGCTTGCAAGGATGCTAAAGGTCGTCTTCGCTGTGCGGCTGGAGTAGGTATCACTCCTGACTTCATGGACCGCGTAGCTGCATTATATAAAGAAGGTGTAGATGCTGTAGTGCTTGACTCTGCACATGGTCACTCTAAGAACATTGTCAATGCACTCCGTACCATCAAGGCTACATATCCTAATCTCGATGTTGTTGTAGGTAATATCGCTACAGCAGAGGCAGCTAAGTATCTCGTAGAGAATGGTGCTGACGGTGTGAAGGTAGGTATCGGTCCTGGTAGTATTTGTACCACCCGTATCATCGCTGGTGTAGGTGTACCACAATTGACTGCTATTTTCGAAGTAGCAGCAGCACTCGAGGGTACAGGTGTACCAATGATTGCAGATGGTGGTCTTCGTTATTCTGGCGACGTGGTGAAAGCCCTCGCTGCTGGTGGCAACTGCGTGATGTGTGGAAGTATGTTCGCTGGTACCGAAGAGGCTCCTGGTGACACTATCATCTACAACGGTCGTAAGTTCAAGGCATACCGTGGTATGGGCTCTATCGATGCAATGAAAGCAGGATCTGCTGATCGTTACTTCCAAGGCAAAGAAACCAATGTTAACAAACTTGTGCCAGAAGGTATCGTAGGTCGTGTACCTTATAAGGGACTTGTATCTGAGACTATCTTCCAACTCATGGGCGGTCTTCGCTCTGGTATGGGTTATGTAGGTGCGCACAACCTCACCGAACTCAAAGCAGCTAAGTTCGTGCGTGTTACCGCTGCTGGTATGACAGAGAGTCACCCACACGATATTACCATCACCTCTGAGACTCCTAACTATACCCGTGGACAATAAGCTAGCTAAACTAGTTCCATTAGTCCTACTAGAATAACAAAAAAATAAAAAACATAGCTTTATGCAAAAAATCATTATTCTTGATCTCGGATCAGAAACCACCCAAGTCATCGGACGTCGCGTTCGTGAGTTGGACACTTTCTGCGAGGTCCTTCCTTACAACAAGTATCCAGAGGATGACAAAGACATTATCGGTCTTATTCTCTCTGGTGACAAGGATGCCGTAGAACAACCTGAAGTACTCGCAAATACCCTCAGCCAATTCTGCTCATGCATCCCAGTACTCAACATCGCTAAAGGCGAGCAACCTACAATAGAGGAGCTCCGTCCATTTGTGCTCGACACTTGCAAAAGTGCACAAGACTGGACTCCTGCTAACTTCGTAGAGACTACCGTTGCAGAACTCAAGGAGCAAATCGGTACTGACCGTGTGATCCTTGCTCTCTCTGGTGGTGTGGACAGTTCTATCACAGCTGTGCTCCTTAACCGCGCTATTGGCAACCAACTCACCTGTATCTTCGTAGATCACGGACTACTCCGCAAAGATGAGTTTGAGAATGTATTGCGCGACTACGAGTGCCTCGGCCTCAACGTGATCGGCGTAGATGCGAAAGCACGTTTCTACGGCGACCTCGCTGGCGTGACTGACCCAGAGCAAAAACGTAAGATTATCGGCCGCGACTTCATCCAAGTATTTGATGAGGAAGCTAAGAAGATCACAGATGCTAAATGGCTTGGTCAAGGTACTATCTACCCAGATATCATCGAGTCTATCAACCACTCTGGTAAGGTTATCAAATCTCACCACAACGTAGGTGGTCTGCCAAAAGAGATGAACCTCAAACTTTGCGAGCCACTCAAACTCCTCTTCAAGGATGAGGTTCGCCGCATTGGTCGCTATATGGGTGTACCAGAGCACCTTATCGGTCGCCATCCTTTCCCAGGTCCAGGTCTTGGTGTTCGTATCTTGGGTGATATTACTCCTGAGAAAGTACGTATCCTCCAAGAGGCTGACGCTATCTATGTGAACATGCTCCGCGAGTGGAAAGATGAGAATGGTGTTGCTCTCTATGATAAGGTATGGCAAGCTGGTGCAATCCTTCTCTCTACCGTACGCAGTACAGGTATGAAGGGCGATGTACGTACCTATGAGCATCCAGTAGCTCTTCGCGCGGTGTTGTCTGTAGATGCTATGACTGCTGACTGGGCACGTCTTCCATACGAGTTCATGGCTAAGGTTTCTAACGAGATCATCAATAAAGTACAAGGCGTTAACCGCGTTTGCTACGATATCTCTGCAAAACCACCCGCAACAATCGAGTGGGAGTAATCGCGTTCGGCAACTTCGAAGGCGAAGCCTGATCTACAGCCCTGCGGTATTGCCGCAGGGCGATCTTCAGGACGTATGTCCGATCTACAGCCACTTTGTGGCGATCTAAAAATTTGAAAAATTTTAACTATTATATGAAAGTAGGCGTAATTATGGGTTCTACTAGCGATTTGGACGTAATGACTCCCGCTATTGAGACCCTTGAGCAATTTGGAATTGAAGTAGAAAAACGCGTTATCAGCGCACATCGTGCTCCTCACGAGCTTATGCGTTGGACTGAGTCCGCACGTGAGCGTGGTCTCTCCATTATCATCGCAGGAGCGGGTGGAGCAGCGCACCTAGCAGGTGTTATTGCTGGTTTAACATCATTGCCAGTTATTGGTGTGCCTGTTCGCAGCAAGACCCTCGATGGTTTGGATTCACTCTTGAGCATTGTACAAATGCCAGCTGGTATCCCAGTAGCTACTGTGGCTATCAATGGTTCTAAAAATGCAGCTCTCCTCGCTATCGCTATCTTAGCGTTGCAAGATGCTGAGCTCCTCGCTAAACTCGAGGCATTCCGCAAAGAACAAACCGAAAAAGTAGTAAATACCGTTATTTAATATGGCAAACTATAGAATATACGTAGAAAAGCGACCAGCTTTCCAAGTGGAAGCTCAAAGTTTGAGAAACGAGCTTAATCTCAACCTCCAACTCAACCTTCAGTCGCTGCGCTACATCAATGTGTATGACCTCTTTGGTTTTACACCAGAACTCCTTGAGCAATGCCGCTATAGCGTCTTTGGCGAAACTGTAACCGATACAGTTACAGATACTTGTGACCTTGTAGGCGCTAAGTACCTAGCTGTGGAGTATCTCCCTGGTCAGTTCGACCAACGTGCATCATCAGCTGTGGATTGTGTGCACCTCATCGACCCTAATGCTGAGGTTGAGATCCGTTCTAGCCGTCTTTTGGTATTCGATGCTGACCTCACCGCAGAAGAACTCGACAAGATCCGTCGTTACTATATAAATGCCGTAGAATCACGCGAGAAAGACCTCTCTCAACTCTCTCAAAACCAGACAGCAGATGTCAAACCTCTCGCTCTTCTCAATGGTTTTATTGATATGCCACGTGAGGCATACGCTGCGTTCTGCAAAGAGTGGGGACTAGCAATGAATACCGATGACCTTCATGAGGTAGTGCTCTACTTCCAAAAAGAAGGTCGCAACCCAACAGAAACAGAACTTCGTATCCTCGATACCTATTGGTCTGACCACTGCCGTCACACCACATTCACCACTATTCTCGAGAGCGTGAAAATCGACGACTCGTTCATCAAGTCTGAGATCGAATCCACCCTTGGCATGTTGCACGATATGCGCGAGGAGTTGGGCCGTACTAACAAACCTTTCTGCCTCATGGAGCTCGCCACCATTGGTGCACGTTACCTTCGTAAGAAAGGCCTTCTTGACGATATGGAGCAAAGCGAAGAGAACAACGCATGCTCTATCTTCATTGATGTAGATGTGGATGGACAAACAGAGAAATGGTTGCTCCAATTCAAAAACGAGACCCACAACCACCCAACAGAGATTGAGCCATTTGGTGGCGCTTCCACCTGTCTTGGTGGTGCTATCCGCGACCCACTATCTGGTCGTGCTTATGTCTATCAAGCTATGCGCGTAACAGGCGCAGGCGATATCTATAAACCTGTGGCAGAGACTATTCCAGGCAAACTGCCACAACAGATCATCTCTCGCAAGGCAGCGGCTGGTTACTCTAGTTATGGCAACCAAATTGGTCTTGCTACTACCCACGTACGCGAGATCTACCACCCATCATACGTGGCTAAACGCCTCGAGGTTGGTGCCGTTGTAGGTGCTTCACCGGCTAGCAATATCCGCCGCGAAAGCCCTGCTCCAGGCGATATCATCCTCCTTCTCGGCGGTCGTACCGGTCGCGATGGAGTAGGTGGTGCTACTGGTTCATCCAAAGAGCATACCGAAGCTTCACTCGAGACTTGCGGTAGCGAGGTACAAAAAGGTAACGCTCCAGAGGAGCGTAAGCTCCAACGCCTCTTCCGCCGTCCTGAGGTGACACGTCTGATTAAGAAGTCCAACGACTTCGGCGCAGGTGGTGTCAGCGTAGCTATCGGCGAGCTCACCGACGGTCTAGATATCTACCTAGATCGCGTACCAACCAAGTACAGCGGTTTGAACCCTACAGAGTTGGCTATCAGCGAGTCACAAGAGCGTATGTCTGTGGTTATTGAGGCCAAAGACCGTGCTGAGTTTGAGCGTTACTGCCACGAAGATAACGTAGAGTACACCCACGTAGCAGATGTTACCGACTCTGGTCGTATGCGTCAGTTCTACAAAGGTGAACTCATCGCGGACCTCTCTCGCGAGTTCATCGACAGTGCTGGTGCTAAGCACTTTGCTTCTGCCGCTATCCTCCCTGTAGAGGAGAAGAACCCATTTGCACAAACCATTCCTGGTGATACCCTCGAAGAGAAGATGACACACGTGATGGCAGATGCTAATGTGATTTCACAAAAGGGATTGATTGAGAATTTTGATGCGACTATCGGTCGTAGTACCGTACTTATGCCATTCGGTGGCAAAACACAACTCACTGAATCACAAGTTAGTGTACAGAAACTTCCTACCGATGGCTATACCAATACCGCTTCTATCATGTCCTTCGGTTACAACCCATTCATTGCAGAATGGAGTCCTTATCATAGTGCAGCATATGCCGTGGTTGAGGCTTGTACTAAGGTCGTAGCAGCAGGTGCTGATTATAGCAAGATGCGCTTCTCTTACCAAGAGTATTTCGAGCGTATGAGCAGCGAACATGCATATGGCAAACCACTATCTGCTCTCTTGGGTGCACTCAAGATGCAAGTAGAATTGGGTCTGCCAAGTATCGGCGGTAAAGACTCTATGTCTGGTACTTTCGAGCATATCAGCGTACCTCCAACCCTTATCGCTTTCGGTATCACAACTGTTAAGGCAGATAAGGTAGTATCACCAGAACTAAAGAAAGCAGGTAACAAGTTGTATCTCATTAAGCACAACGCATTGGCAAACTATATGCCTAATGTAGAGCAATTGAAGGAAAACTGGACATATACAACCAACGCTATTCAAGCAGGTAAGATCTGTGCGGGTTATGCTATTGGTTTCGGTGGTGTAGCAGAGGCTATTGCTAAGATGAGTTTCGGTAACGAACTAGCCGTTAATATCACCCTTTCAGAGAGCGACCTCTTCGACTACAATTATGGTTCAATCCTTGTAGAAGCAACTGAGGAACTCTCACCTCTCGCCTTATCGCCTAATAGCCTCATCGCCTTAGGCGAAGTAACCGAAGGTTCTTCGCTCGTTATCAATGGAGAACAAGTTTCTCGTGAGGTATTGCTCAACGCATGCTGCAGTCCATTTGACAAGATCTACCCATCAGCAGTTCCTGCACAGCATAAAATATTGATGCCAACAGGTATCTCGCCTATAACCAATAGCCCATCGCCTATAACCTACAAGGGCGAAGCCGTTGAAACTCCTGTCGTTTACATCCCTGTATTCCCAGGAACCAACTGCGACTACGACACCGCTAAGGCATTCCGCAAAGCAGGTGCAGAGGTGAAGATGACTATTTTCCGCAACCTCACAGCAGAGGATGTGCTTTCAAGTATTGATGAGATGGTAGAGCATATCAATGCATGCCATGTTTTGATGTTCGCTGGTGGTTTCTCTGCAGGTGATGAGCCTGATGGTAGTGGTAAGTTTATCGCTAGTGTAATCAATAACCAGAAGGTAGGTGTTGCTATCACAGCGCTTATTGAGCGCGGTGGTTTGATCCTCGGTATATGTAATGGTTTCCAAGCATTGGTTAAGAGTGGTCTCTTGCCTTATGGTAAGTTGGGTATGGTTACTCCAGACTCTCCAACCCTCTTCCGCAACGATATCAACCGCCACATCTCGCAGATGGTAACTACTACTGTTGCTACTACTGCTAGTCCATGGCTCGCAGGAATGCAAGTAGGTGATACACATACTATTGCAGTGAGTCACGGTGAGGGTAAGTTTGTGGTAAGTGAGGAGTTGGCTAAGGAACTCTTTGAGAACGGTCAAGTAGCATTCCGCTATGCTGATCCTATCACAGGTGAGGCAACGATGGAGGCACCACACAACCCTAATGGTTCTTATTATGCTATTGAGGGTATCATTTCCAAGAACGGTCAGATCCTCGGTAAGATGGGTCACACCGAGCGTTGGGAGGAAGGTGTGTTTACCAACATCGCCGGCAACAAGTTGCAACCATTGTTCGATAACGCAGTTAAATATTTCCGTAAAAAATAAATTACAATATAATGGCACAACATTATGAGGCAGCCGGCGTAAACCTCGAAGCCGGATACGAAGTAGTAAGTCGTATTAAATCACATGTAAAAAGTACCAACCGCTTTGGCTCAATGGGCAGTATCGGTTCGTTTGGTGGAATGTTTGACCTCTCAGCACTCAACATCAAAGAACCTGTTCTTGTGAGCGGAACAGATGGAGTAGGTACCAAACTCAAATTGGCCTTTGCCATGGACAAGCATGATACTATTGGTGTTGATGCTGTGGCAATGTGCGTAAACGATGTATTGGCACAAGGTGCTGAACCACTTATCTTCCTCGATTATGTGGCTATTGGACACAACATCCCAGAGAAAGTAGAGGCTATCGTAGCAGGTGTGGCAGAAGGTTGCCGTCAAGCTGGTTGCGCCCTCGTAGGTGGCGAGACAGCTGAGATGCCAGGCATGTACGGCGATGGTGAGTATGATATCGCAGGTTACACTACAGGTGTAGTGGAGAAATCTAAACTCATCGATGGTAGCAAGGTCGCAGTAGGTGATGTACTCGTAGGTATCTCTTCTTCTGGTGTACACTCCAATGGATTTAGTCTCGTGCGCAAGGTTATAAGCGATGCTGGTCTTGACTTGCATACCGTTTATCCAGAACTTAGTGCTGACAAGAAGCTCGGCGAGGTGCTTTTGACTCCAACTCGTATTTATGTAAAGCAAGTGCTTGAGGTAATCAAAGAATGCGATGTACACGGTGTGGCACATATCACCGGTGGTGGTTTTGACGAGAATATTCCTCGTATCCTCAAAGAGGGTCAAGGATTCAGTGTAACAGAGGGTTCATGGGAGATTCTTCCTGTATTCCAATGCCTCGAGAAGTGGGGTGGTGTACCTCACCGCGAAATGTTCAATATCTTTAACATGGGTATTGGTATGGTAATAGCTATGCCTGAGGCTCACGCAGAGAAAGCTATTGCTATCCTCGCTAAACATGGAGACAAAGCGCAAGTAATCGGTAAAGTAATTGAAGGAGCAAACGAAATAATCTAAAAAATACATGGCAAAAAGAGCATTAGTCAGTGTAAGTGACAAAACAGGATTGGTGGATTTCGTAAGCGGTTTGCAAGCTGCTGGCTGGGAAATCATCGCCACAGGAGGTACACAAAAACTCCTCGAAAATTCAGGTATCAAAACAATCGGTATTAGCGATGTAACAGGTTTTCCAGAGATCTGCGACGGACGCGTAAAAACCCTTCACCCTAAGGTACATGGTGGTCTTCTCGCACGTCGTGACGAGCCTTCTCACCTTCAAGCATTAGAGGAGAATGGCATCTCATTCATCGATCTCGTATGCGTGAACCTCTACCCATTCCGTGAGACTATCGCGAAAGAGGGCGTTAGTATGGCAGACGCTATTGAGAATATCGATATAGGTGGTCCATCTATGCTTCGTTCAGCAGCTAAGAACTACAACGATGTGACTGTGGTTTGCGATCCTGCGGACTATGACACTATCCTCGCAGAGATCAATGCTACTGGCAACACTACTGTAGAAACCCGTCTTCAACTCTCTGCTAAGGCATACACCCACACCGCACAATACGATGCTTGCATCGCTACATATATGCGCGAGAAAGCTGGATTGAACGAGAAACTCTTCCTCGAGTTTGATCTCAAACAAGGTCTTCGTTATGGCGAGAATCCTCACCAATCTGCGAAGTTCTATGCTGCAACCAAAGCTATCCCATTCTCACTTGCTACTGGCAAACAACTCCAAGGCAAGGAGATGTCATACAACAATATCCAAGATGCTAACGCTGCCCTCAATATCGCACGCGACTTTGATGAGCCATTTTGCGTAGCACTCAAGCACATGAATCCATGTGGTGCTGCTGTGGCTGAGACCATTGAAGAGGCTTGGCAAAAAGCATACGAGGCAGACACCGTAAGTATCTACGGCGGTATCGTGATCTGCAACCGTACTATCACCAAGGAGATTGCAATCGGTATGAAACCAATCTTCCTTGAGATCGTGATTGCTCCTGACTTCACAGAGGAGGCAATGGAGATTTTCGCTACCAAGAAGAACCTCCGCGTGATTCAAGTGGATATGACGCCAAGCACCGAGGCCATCGACCAATACGTGAGCGTCAACGGCGGTTTGCTTGTACAACACCTTGACACCCAAATCGAGACAATAGCTGCTGACATGTGCGCAACTAAGGTGCAACCTGATGCAGCAACTCTCGCAGACATGCAATTCGGTTGGAACATCGTTAAGCACGTGAAATCCAATGCGATAGTAGTAGTTAAGAACGGCCAAACATTGGGCGTAGGTGCAGGTCAAATGAACCGTGTCGGTAGTGCTGAGATTGCTATGAAGCAAGCGCACGCTGCAGGTGTGACCGAAGGTCTTATCCTTGCTTCTGACGGCTTCTTGCCGTTCGACGATACCGTAGCATTGGCGGCTCAATATGGCGTAACTGCTATCGTTCAACCAGGCGGCAGCATCCGCGACAATGACTGCGTTGTGAAAGCTGACGAACTGGGTATCTGCATGCTCATGACTGGCACACGTCACTTTAAGCATTAATACTGACGATAATATGATTCATACGAACTCCCTTGGCTGAATTCAGCAAGGGAGTTCAATCACGAAAATAAGTTTGTTTAACAAAAAATACTAAAAACATGAAACACAATTCCTACTTACAAAAGTTAGTTGTACTTTTTGTATTGATTTTCACCTTGTGTGACGCCTATGCATGGAAACCAGTAATTGTTGGTCACCGTGGTAGTCGTACTGGTGTAGAGAACACCGAAGAGGCGTTTATCAATGGTATTACCAAGCACGGCTTCCAAGCCTTAGAGTGCGATGTCAAAGTAACAAGTGACAAGAAATATGTCTGCTGGCACGATGATATCATCACCAAATGTTCTCCTAACTGTACTATCTACAGCAGCACTTTGGCTACTATCCAATCAAAGACCCTCACTCAAACTCGCAATGGCGTAACTTATACCGGTAAGATCTGTACCGTAGATCGTTATTTGGAGATTTGTAAGCAATACAACGTGACCCCAGTGGTGGAGCTCAAGTATGCAGTAGGTATTAATAGTGACGATATGAGTAATTTCCCTGGTTTGTATGCATTGATAGAGAAGCATGGTTTGGTAGATAAGACTATTATCTTGACTTCTATGAAGGGTTCGTTGCAATACGTTCGTGCGAACTATCCACGATTGACTTGCCAATACTTGGTTAATTACATTTCATCCTCTAATATAGCATGGTGTAAAACCAATGGTTGCCACCCATCAGGATACTATGTAAATGGATCTAACAAACTCACGCAAGCGCTTGTAGATGAAGCACATAATGGTGGAATGCATGTTGGTGCCTTCACGATGAATAATACTGCTGATTTCCCAACATACTGCTCATTTGGCGTTAACTATCTAACTACGGATGATTTCATCCGCAAGGATCTTCCTGAACTATCAGGTACAGACCCTAACGTACCAACTACTTACACGACTATCTATTACCGTCCATCTACAACGAACTTTGCCAATGGCTATACCGACCTTAGCAACAAACGTGCAGATGGTGGTACAGGTGATGGATATCAAGGAGTATATTGGTCCAAGAATGGTCGTTTGACTGCATCTGTATATGCTAATCTCAAAGGAAGCATCTTCTTGGATTATGCCAAAACAAAGACGAATGACGATTTGAAGGCCAGTCCATCATCACGCTTTATGCCAATCAAAGTTCCAACTACCTATACGGGTGTGATAGTACACCGTTTAGGTGCATGTACCGAAGCTAACTATAATGTATGGAAACATGCAGCAGGTGCAACAGGTATTAGTAGTGTATCAGTACATAATACTGCACCTCGTTGGACTAATTCTACTACCCATATTCCTGCTCCAATGGCTATCCCAACCGATGGTAAGAACCTACTCTGTAACAAAGAGGGATGGTGGGACGTATGGTACTGGGCATACTATTTGCCTACTACCAATAATGTGACTATGTACTTTGCTAACACGGGCGACTGGAAGGATGTGCAATTGCTCACAGGTAAAGATATCTACACCCATGCTACAGCTCCTACCACCGCTACTATTCCAGGTACTAAACTTACATACTTCAACCTCAAGAATAAGGAGTATGGTTATACCCACTACGGATTTATGGGTAATGGTACAACTTGGGACGAGAGCAAGACTATCCCTGTAACAGGCGGCTCTGAGAGCCAATGGGTATACGATGAGACTTCATCTTTCGCGAATAACAAAACCGATGCGGCTAAAAACTCCAACTCTAACCAAAACCGTATAGCTAACCGTATTAAGTATGCGAATAATCGTACGGGACTACAAGAAAATCTACTCGCAGGTGTAAACGTCTTCACACCTGGTAGCGGCAACGATGCAGCAATGACCAAGAAGACCGTCAGTGCATACACCGATCTTAACTACACACAAACGATCGTAGCTGAAGCCGGAGGTAAAGTGGCTGTTTCAACCTACAAACTAACAGGTGCTAACACCTCTGCTGCCGTAACAACATCGGTTACTAATGGCACTACATCTGTAGTATCTGCTTATACCGCTACCACCGTCTTGACTGCTACACCAGATGAAGGTTATTCTGTAGATGGTTGGTACGACGGTAGCACCATGGTATGCACCGGTCCTGTATACAAATACTCTACACCTAGCAACGCTAGAACCATTACCGTTAAGTTTATGAAAGGTGCTCGAAAAGATGTGCGCACCCAAACCTATGTATACGACGAAGCAAAAGCAAAATATGTATGGAAAGATAGCAACGAGGGTGGTGTGTTCACCATTAGACATAGTGCTGGTGAAGTGTATATCCACGAGAACCTCAGTTACTTGAAAGATCTTCCTATGACTACCGATCCTGCTACCTTCGAGGCAACAGCAAACTATGGATACGAGTTCATAGGTTGGTGGAACAACCATATGGGCGTCTTTACCGATAACCCATGGGTGATGGAGAACCCAGCTAACTATGATGAGTCAGTGACTGCTCGTTTTGCTAAAATTCGTAGCGACTTAAATGCTAGCGTAGAACGTGGTAAAGGTGGTAAGATTGCCGTTACCTATGACAATGGATTAGGTGCTAAAACCGACACACTCACATCACTCTCTACTAAACTCCTTATAGGTTCCGATCTCGTCTTTACTGCTATGCCAGATGAGGGTTCTGAATTCTTAGGTTGGTATGATAGCAACACCTTGGTTAGCAGCGATTTAGTATATACTTGTACCGCACCTGCAGAAACCAAGAACATAGCGGCTAGATTCACCTTCACTGTTAAGAAAGATGTGCGTGCACAGACATATGTTTATGACGAAGAGGCTGGCAAGTATGTATGGAAAGACAGCAACCTAGGTGGAGTGTTCACTATGGCTCATAGTGGCGACCAAGTATATACCCACGAAGTAGATGGCTACAAGAAAGGTTTGGTGGTAACTAGCGACCCTGTGACTTTCACATCAATTCCTAACAGCGGATACGAACTCATTGGATGGTGGAACAATCCTATTGTATACACCGACGACCCTTGGACAATGGAACGCCCTGAAGAGTTCAAACAATCTGTTACTGCACGTTTTGCTAAAGTGAGAAGCGAAATGAATGCAAGTGTAGACAACGAAGTAGGAGGTCTAATGTACATTACTTATGACAATGGTTTGGGTACAAAAACTGACACTCTCACTTCACTCTCTACTAAACTGCTTATCGGATCTGTGGTTACGTTAGAGGCAGTTGCAAAAGAAATGTCCACCTTCTTGGGATGGTATGAGAATGATACTTTGCTCACTACGGAGGTTCTATATACATTTATAACTACCGATACCAATAGAAATATCGTAGCTAAATTCAAAACCGATTCTACTACAACAGACTTAGATGGTATCGATGCTTCTAAATCGGACGTGTACAAGATTCTTCGCGATGGCCATATATACATATACAAGAGCGGAGTTCTACATACCATTACTGGACAAGAATTGTAGTATCTAATCAATCTTGACATGAAAAACGCATATCTTGAGCAGGTATGCGTTTTTTAATACAGATGACTAGATTTTTTTTTGTTTATGTACATTATATTTGCATATTCCAATTAAAAGTTGTAACTTTGTGCGCATTTCGTAAGTGAAAATATTATTTAAATAACAATAAAAACTTAAATTATTAGTCTGTATGAAGAAAATTTTTACTTTTTTCATGGCTATGGCTGTAACGCTATCTATGTTTGCCGTTACGCCTGCTCAATCTGGCAATAAGGTCGATCCTACTGGACGTGCTACCGAACTTGCAAACAAGGAACTCAAACACCACAAACAAGTTGCTAAAGTCCTCGGCTTGGATAAGTTAGAGGGAAAAACGACTCCTAGAACTGCTCCTGACGCTAAAAAAGCATCTGCTAAAGCACAAAAAGAGGTTATTAACCTCAACTATGACGGTTTTGCAGCCATGAAGTATTATGAAGAGGATGAGGAATGGTGGATTGGTATGAGCTGTGATGATATGTCACGTCCAGAGTATGGTCACAACCTTAACCTAGAGTGGAAAGCCCCTGCGGATAACCCCTGCGGCACATTCACTACCGAGGATTTTGTATATGATTATACCCACTTAACCACTCCTTTTAGTTTTGGTTCTATCATGTTCTCTGAGATGAACATGACTCTCAGCCATGAAAAAGTTAATGCTAATCTTGAGCGTTATATCTTGACTGCTACTCTAGTAGGCGAAGATGGTAACACCTATATCGTCAATGCTAAGCATGAGAATATCGTAGCTAAGGGAAAAGTGGATGTATATATTGAGGATGCCACTTTGACTCAAGAAAGATGGAGTTTTACTGTAGAAGGTAAGAACGCAGACTTGGATCTAAAGCTTGCTATCAGCAATTCTGATGTGATAGGTGCCTATGGTTTGAATATGGTTGATTGGGACAACAGTAAGATTGCATATAAGGGTGCTACTCTTTCTCCTATCAGTTTCAAGGCTACTGTTAATCTAGCTTCTCATACCGAGACAGGTGCATTGGCGTATGTGACCGAAATCAATATGCTGGGCAAAGATACGATTGATTATCACTTTATCCTAGCAGCTCCGTTGTCTGCACCTACTGATACTATCGAATTGACGGCTATCGATTTGGAAGTGGATGATGCAAATGCGCTATGGGTGGGAGCAATAGACTTCTATGCTACTACTCCTGAGTTTTCTATCCGTGGTGGATGGCGCGCTGAATACGCTGAAGAGGGTACCTATGATGCAGCTATCTTCCTCGATGATGCTCAAATGAATACCATCACTAGTCTCAACGCTCAAGTGACTGTAACTCTTGATAAAGATAATAATTGGGCAATTGAAGGTTCTATGCTGGGCAACGACAATAAGATCTACAACTTGCATCTATCATACACCGTACCTGAGCAAAAAGACACAGTAGTTGTCGCTTTTGAGAAATCTGCACAAGCAAAATACTATCCTCATCTCGATAATGATATTCAAATCTTCAATGAGAACGACCAATATAGTGCTTCTATCAATGTATCTGACGTAGAATTGGGAGGCGAGTTTGACGAGGAGTATATCATTGACTTCTACACCTATCTTGAGGCTAATGATGGCACTCCTATCACCGTGGCTGAGATCAAGGATGGCAAACTCTACCAAGTTGGCGATACTACCAAGATGGAAGCTGATTTCGTAACATTTGAGGGAGTCCTCTACCAAGTGCGTTTGTGGTATGTGGCGCCAACTCCAACCCAAACAGTTAAGTTGGATATCAAAGACGCAGAAATGATTGTTGATTACGACTACAACCAAGCATACAATCTCGTGGGATATTCCGATGATAAGCAAACTGCTTTCGTTGTAACTGTGTACGCTACTTCTAAGGATGATGTACCTGGTACTTTTGTCAACGATGGTTTGTTTGGTAAGTTTGGCGATGGCCGATACGACTTCGACGCTAGCAATAGTTATATTGGTAAATACAATGCAGCTAACGAGTCTTATGACTTGTACTACATCCAAAAAGGACAATTCACCGTTACACTCGACGACGAAGATAATCTCACTCTCACAGCTTCTGTTGTTTGCGAGGATGCAATCCAATACGATGTGACTTTGACTTCTAAATACGAAGAGCCACATATTGAGTTTGACGCAGAGGAAGGTCCTGTAGAGCGCGTATATGGCGCTAATGCTGAGGTAACAATCAACGACTATTCTGCAGACTATGGACTCATATCTGTTCAAATCATTGATTCTGTAGAGGGTGACATTACTGCTTTGTATTTTTGTTACATGGAGTCTGATCCTGAGACCATTATTCCTGAGGGTACTCACGAGATCAATAGCACTTGGTTCGACGGTACTGTATTGGCTAGTACAGGTATGGATTTTGATGGTAATGTCATGCCTTCATACTACGCTGGCTATGTAGATGGCTGGTTGGTAGAGCCATTCTACTTCTTCCAATCGGGTACTGTGGAAGTTACTAAAAGTGCCAATAACAAATTGAGTTTTGAGATTAATGCTGTGAACTCATGCGGCATTCCTGTGCATATCGTTTATGACGCAACAGCTTCTAGCGTTGAGAATATCGATGTTAATGTAGCAGGCGTTAAGAAACAAATCCTTGACGGTCAACTCGTTATCATTCGTGACGGCAAAGCATACAATGCTATCGGTGCACAAGTAAAATAATATATCGGACGGCTTTGCCTATAGGACGCCTAAACGGCTATAGGGTATAGGCTATGGCAATGAGAACAGAGAGATTTTTCGGAATCTCTCTGTTTTTATACATTATTTATCGCACGCGCTTGCGTATGTGCGAGAAATTTTGTAACTTTGCACCCGATTTATTGTGCTTAAAAATATACAAACTAATCATAAATGAAAAAAGTACTAGTTATAGGTGGAGGCGGACGAGAGCATGCTATCGTGTATGCCCTCTCACGCAGCCCACAAGTGGAGAAAATCTACTGTGCACCAGGTAATGCTGGTATCGCTCAATTAGCTGAGTGTATAGCCATCAAGGATACCGATGTAGAAGGTCTTCTGCTCTTTGCTAAGGAGACTGAAGTAGATCTTACTGTCGTAGGTCCAGAGGCTGCATTAGCTGCTGGTGTAGTAGATGCTTTTCGTGCAGAAGGTATGCCTATCTTTGGTCACACCAAAGCGGCTACACAAATTGAGTCCAGCAAGGAGTTTGCCAAGATCATTATGGACAAATACCAAGTACCTACCGCTGGTTATCAATCCTTTAGCGACTACGCCGAGGCATTGGCTTACGTCAAAGCAGGCACTCTCCCAACCGTACTCAAATACGATGGTTTGGCAGCAGGAAAGGGTGTAGTCATCGCTACTACCCTCGAAGAGGCAGATGCTGCACTTCAAGATATGCTCTGCAACGAGGCATTTGGCAAAGGCAAAGTGGTGATCGAAGACTATTTGGAAGGTCCAGAGTTCTCATTCATGTGCTTTGTCAATGGCGAGAATGTTTATCCAATGCCGCTTTCACAAGATCATAAACGTGCTTACGATAACGATGAAGGTCCTAATACTGGCGGTATGGGTGCCTACACTCCGCTACCATTCGTAACCGAAGAGGATGAGGCATTTGCTCGCAAGTATGTACTCGAAGCAGTCGCTAAAGGTATGTGCCAAGAAGGATTACCTCTTACGGGTGTTCTCTATGGCGGACTTATGAAGACTGCTAATGGCGTTAAGGTTATTGAGTTCAACGCTCGCTTTGGCGACCCAGAAACCGAAGTGGTATTGCCACTCCTCGAGTCTGATGCCTACGATGTGTTCTACGGCATTGCTACAGGCGATGAGGCGATGAGGCTAAAAGGCGATAAGGCGATGAACTGGCGCAAGGAAGCCACTATTGGTGTTGTACTTGCTTCTAAGGGTTACCCTGGCGACTATGCGAAAGGCGCTGTTATTGAAGGAGTTGAGCTCTTCGACGGTCCTGTCTTCCACATGGGAACGAAGAATGACAACGGCGTGCTGAAGACCAATGGCGGACGCGTGATGATGTGTATCGCTACTGGTAAAGACATTGCCGAGGCGCAAGCCAAAGTGTATAAGGAGATAGAGAAAATCCAGTGCGATAACCTCTTCTACCGCAAAGACATCGCTCACTGGGCACTTTAATAACTTTGAATTAAGAATTTTGAATTATGATCATAGATGGTAAAGTAATTTCGCAATCCCTCAAGGATGCGATGAAAATAGAGGTAGAGGCACTTGAGCAACAATATGGTCGCCGTCCTTGCCTCATGGTAATTATTGTGGGTAACAACCCAGCTAGCCGCTCTTACGTGCGCGGCAAGATCAAAGCAACTGAGTACTGTGGTTTCGATGGCCACCTCGTGGAACTCCCTGAAGATGTGAGCGAAGCAACCCTCCTCGCAGAGATCGAGCGCCTCAACAACGACCCACTCGTGGACGGTATTCTCGTACAATTACCATTGCCAAAGCATATCTCTGAGGATAAAGTCATCGCTGCTATCTCTGCCGAGAAAGATGTGGACGGCTTCCACCCTGAGAACGTGGCACGCCTTTGGCTCAACCAACACTGCATCCTGCCATGTACCCCAAAGGGTATCATTGAGCTCCTCGACCAAGCGGGCGTAGAGATGGCGGGCAAGAAAGCCGTAGTCATTGGTCGTAGCAATATCGTAGGCAAGCCAGTTGCTAAACTCCTGCTTGACCGCAATGCTACTGTGACTGTCGCACACAGCCGCACCAAAGACTTGGCTGCCGTTTGCCGCGAAGCTGACATTTTGGTAGCAGCTGTAGGTCGCGCAGAAATGGTAACCGCAGAGTATGTTAAACCAGGTGCAGCTGTGATTGATGTGGGTATCAACCGCACCGAGGATGGCAAACTCGTGGGTGATGTGGATTACGAAGCAGTATTGCCAGTGGCTGGAGCCATCACCCCTGTACCGGGTGGAGTAGGGCCAATGACCATCACCATGCTCATGCGCAACACGATTGAGTGCTTCCTTAATCGTATGAATAACAAGTAATTACAAAGTCATGGAATCAGAAGGGTCCGTACCTTTATTATTAGTATATCTATTTCTCGCTTTAGGCGTATCGTTTCTCTGTAGTCTGCTGGAGTCCGTGTTGATGTCCACCACCTTGTCTTATATCAACCTCCGTGAAGAAGAGGGATATAAACTCGCCAAGGTGATGAAGAAGTTCAAGACCGACACTGAACGTCCGTTGGCTGCTATCCTGTCGCTCAACACTATTGCCAACACCGTAGGTGCTTCTGGCGTGGGTCTGCAAGCGACTTTAGTCTTTGGTAGTGCGTGGTTTGGCGTTGCGAGTGGCGTTATGACTGTACTGATATTGGTCTTCTCAGAGATTATCCCTAAAACCATTGGTACAACCTACTGGAAACATCTCATGGGCTTTGCAGCTTCCGTGATTCGTGTGTTGGTATGGGTGCTTTATCCTGTAGTAAAGGTCATTGAGTATATCACCCGCCTTTTCCCCGAACCCGACGAAGCGGCTGTCAGTCGTGAGGAGGTGATCGCCATGGCGAATGTCGGCGAAGAAGAAGGTGTTATTGAGGAGGATGAGAACAAGATCATCCGCAATGTCATGCGTCTCAACGAGGTCAAAGCGTACGAGATCATGACCCCACGTGTAGTGGCAGCTATCGCTTCGGAGAAGATGACCCTGCGCGAATATTACGATAGCGACGCCTACGACCATTTCTCTCGTATCCCTGTCTATGCCGACTCGCCAGAGTTCATCACAGGCTATGTCCTCCGTGGCGACGCATTGGAGGAACTCACTGAGGATCAGTTCCAAAAGACCCTTGGCGAGATCAAACGCTCGCTCCTGTATTTCAACGAGGAGATGAACGTCAGCGACATCTTCGACGCTATGCTCAAGGAGAAATCGCAGATTGGCGTCGTGATTGACGAGTATGGTTGCTTGCAAGGTATCATCACCTTTGAGGATGTTATTGAGACGATCTTCGGTTTGGAGATTATCGATGAGATGGATGTCGTGACCGACATGCAGCAATACGCTCGTGAGCGCTGGCAACTTCGCCAAAAACGCTTCAAACCTGTGGTCATGCGCAGCACACCAGAAGGCGAAAGCGAGGAAACTAATCCACAACTATGATTGTACACGTAGCATCATTTTTAGAGAGTATCGGTGGTTCAATTGACAAAGACCACTATCTTCGTCCCATTCCTGGCAGAGTAGGGTATGCTGCCTATTGCCGCAAACCTGAGTATTCGAAAGCAAAGAAGAAAGAGATGGCAGCTCATGCTGTCGTACAAAATTTCCGCAGTATCAATGAGGAGGCATGTGCCATTTTGCGCGATCCAGCACAAAAAGCGCTTTGGCAGGAGAAACATTTGCAAGCATTGCGTGAAGCGAGCAAGCACCAACGTATGCCCAAAGCCAATGGCAAACCACCTGTACCTGCTCGATTATACGATTTCATCAAGCACGAAATCTCTCTTTCCCGCAAAAGTCAATCCAACTCATAAATCAAAATTCCTAATTCTTAATTCCTAATTCCCCATAGTTCCCCTATTTATTGCCCCTTACTTGCCACCTATCTCCATCGTGACCTCATCGTGACTTCATCGTGACCTCATCGTGACCTCACCGAATGATTACCCTAACTTCATCGATATATCCCCAGGGCATAATCAAATAATTCCATCGACTTCCTCAGCTCAAATACAAACAAAAAAATACGGTGCGTATCATCGCACCGTATTTATATACACAAGTACTAATACCTATTCTTTGTAATAAGACAAAAAGATTGCTATTTCTTCTTCCATAGAAGTAGTATTCTTGAGTTGACTTCCTAAGTATGGGTAGGAACTTCCATTAGTGTTAAAATACGAACTAACAATAATTTGTATCTTTTTTAGATTTTGAATATTTTCTTCAGTCTTTGGTAACTTTTTATACAAATTGTCATACTTGTTGAATACATTGTTTACTGGAAAATAACGTGCTAAATTTACAATTCGTGTGTGCACTTGTTCACATTTTTGAACATCTTCCGCACTTGCCATTTGTTGTATAGATTGAGTGTCCATAGTTTCAACAGCAATAGTTTCAGCAGCGATACGCTCTTGCTCTGCTTTCTCAGCAGCAATATGTGCTTGTTCAGCTTTTTCAGCAGCAATACGCTCTTGTTCAGCTCTTTCAGCAGCAATACGCGCTTGTTCTGCTTTCTCAGCAGCAATGCGTGCTTGTCCTGCTCTTTCAGCAGCAATACGCTCTTGTTCTAGTTGCGTCCATATATCTACATCAGGATCAGTAGTAATAACAGTGCGATCAACAGAACTCGTATTGATTACTACATTTCTTTGCTGAGAGAAAATGGGATAAGAAAAAGAAAGTACTAAGAGCAATAATATAGTAGAGAATACTCTTTTCATTGTTCAATTAAAATTTATATGCTTATAATATTAGTTTCTCTTTTGGAAAAGATTTTTTAAAAGATTTGTATTTTCCTCTTTTTCCTCTACAGGTTCAGTCTGTTTTGTAGTAGCATTGTCTGTATTTTCTATAATCCATCTGTCGGCTTCTGTCGCGTTGCGAAAGTTTTTGTATGTCGCAGGATAGCCATTTACAACAATTACAAGATTATTGTTAGCATCTGTTGTAATATTAATTGTTGGAGCTACGATAACATCTGCATTATTCGCCTTTGCAGCATTGGCAATAACGACCTCTTTCTCACGAGAAGCGAGTGCTTCAACTTCAGCATCGGTTAAAGTAGTAATATTCTTATTTATACGCTCTGCATAGGTAATACGCTCTTTGGCGACATCAAGATCTGCAATTACAGGAACAGTGTAAACAGACTGCGAAGGAGAAATAGTTTGGTACTCTGAGTAAGAATAACTCGTTGCTTTAGGATAAGTTGTTGCTTGAGGAGTAGAGCAACTGCAAACAATAGCAGCTACACTAAAGAATAAAATAATCTTCTTCATAAAATATTGAATTAAATGTTAATGTTAGCGAAGAAATCTACTGCAAAGGTACAACAAATAAGTCATATAAGCAAATAAAAATAGCTTTTTTACCTAAAAATTAATATATACTTGTATATATTCAAAAAAATTAGTAACTTTGTGCCCTAAAAATGTGTATTAACTCTAAAAACAATATATTGTGAAAACTAACTACTTGAAAAGCAGACATATTGGTCTGACAGAGCAAGACCAACAGCAGATGTTGGAAGTAATCGGAGTGAAAAGTGTGGATGAACTCATCGCACAAACCATGCCAGCGGATATCCTCCTAGAGGAGCCATTGGACCTCGATGAGCCACTCACCGAGCAAGAACATCTCTCCACCATGCACCAAATGGCAGCGAAGAACCAACTCTATCGCTCCTATATCGGTCGCGGATGGTATGGTAGTATCACCCCTGCAGTTATTCAACGCAATATATTGGAAAACCCTGTTTGGTACACATCATACACCCCTTACCAAGCCGAGATCAGTCAAGGTCGCCTCGAGGCGTTGTTTGTATATCAAACCATGATCAGCGATCTCACTGGTCTGCCACTCGCCAACTGCTCACTTCTTGATGAAGCAACTGCTGCTGCCGAGGCTGTGACTATGATGCGTAACCTCCGTTCACGAGATATGGTAAAAGCGGGCGTTAATAAGGTGTTGGTGGACAAGAAGATTTTTGAGAATACCTTATCTGTTATGCGTACGCGCGCGATAGGACAAGGCATTGAACTCGTGATGGTTAACTACGAGCAAGTGACTGCCGAATGGCTTGCTGCTAATGGCCCATTCTTTGGTGCTATCGTACAATGGCCTAATGCCGATGGTGCTATTGAAGATTATACAACCTTTATTGATGACTGCCACAATGCAGGTATGAAAGTGAGCGTGATTGCCGATCTTATGGCATTGGCTCTGCTTAAACCACTCGATGCTGACATCATGTGCGGTACTGCTCAACGTATGGGCTTACCTCTTGGTTATGGTGGTCCTACTGCTGGCTATATGGCTACTCGTGAGGAATATAAACGCGATATGCCAGGTCGTATCATTGGTTTGAGTAAGGATACACACGATAAACCTGCTTACCGTCTTGCGCTTCAAACACGCGAGCAGCACATCAAACGCGAGAAAGCAACCTCTAACATCTGTACAGCCGAAGCATTATCTGCTATTATGGTAGGTATGTATGGTGTATATCATGGTGCCGAGGGTATCCGCGAGATTGCTGAGGGTATTCATGGCAAAACTGTTTACCTCAACGAGATGCTTCAGGCATACGGTTACGAGCAAGAGAATACCGAATTCTTTGATACATTGAAGATTGTCCCCGTTGACACTACGGTTGAACGTATTTTCCAAGAGGCACAGGAGCGTGGTATCAACCTCTACTATAATGAAGAGGGTTGGGTAGGACTCTCACTCGATGAGACTGTTACTGTGGATGATATGAATGATATTATCGACCTCTTTGCAGCAGCTAGCAACAACCTCGCTCAATACGAAGAGACTGAAGAAACGTTCCAAGGTTTGTGGGCTATTAATGAGGAGAGTGTACGCGAGGTGGACTATTTACAAGAGGAGACATTCAAGAAGTACCATACAGAGACCGAGATGATGCGTTATCTCAAACGCCTTGAGCGCAAAGATATCTCTTTGACCCATAGCATGATTCCTCTTGGTTCTTGCACCATGAAACTCAATCCTGCAGCCGCTATGATCCCTGTGACATATCCTGGATTTATGGGCATTCACCCATTGGCTCCAGTAGAGCAAGTAGTTGGTTATAGAGAGATGCTCGAGGAACTTGAGCAACAACTCGCTACTATCACCGGTTTTGCAGCATGCAACCTCCAACCTACATCGGGTGCGGCTGGTGAGTATGCGGGTCTTGTGACTATCCGTGAATACCTTAACCAACAAGGTCAAGGTCATCGCAATATCCTACTTATCCCTGCCTCTGCACACGGTACCAACCCAGCATCTTGTGCACAAGCGGGTATGATTCCAGTTGTAGTGAAGTGCGACGAGAATGGTAACACCGACCTCGCAGACTGGCGTGAGAAAGCCGAGCAAAATAAAGACAACCTCGCAGGTTGTATGATTACCTATCCATCTACCCACGGTATCTTTGAGATGGCTATCCGCGAGATGTGCCAAATCGTACATGATTGTGGTGGACAAGTCTATATGGATGGTGCTAATATGAATGCGCAAATTGGTTATACCAATCCTGGTGTGATCGGTGCCGATGTTTGTCACCTCAATCTCCATAAGTCATTTGCTAGTCCTCACGGAGGTGGTGGTCCTGGTGTAGGCGCTATCTGCTGCGCAGAGCATCTGATGCCTGCACTTCCTACTTTAGATGCAAACCGTGTGTCTAGTGCACTCTATGGCAATGCCAATATGGCGGTTATCTCTTATGGTTATATCCGTATGATGGGCGAGGAAGGATTGCGCGAATCAACAGCGGCTGCAATTCTCTCTGCTAACTATATGGCTGCTAAACTCAAAGATGCATACGGCATCGTTTATACGGGTGTGACAGGTAGAGTAGGTCACGAGTTGATTCTTGATTGCCGTCAATTCCACTCTATAGGTATCACAGAGTCTGATATTGCGAAACGACTCATGGACTTTGGTTATCACGCACCAACCCTCTCATTCCCTGTGCACGGAACACTCATGATTGAACCAACAGAGAGCGAGTCATTGTGCGAAGTAGATAAGTTTATTGACGCATTGCTAGTTATTCGCAAGGAGATTGCAGAGGTAGAGAATGGTGAAGTAGATGCAAAGGAAAATGTGCTTGTTAATTCGCCACACGCTGAGTATGAGGTAGTTGCGGACGAGTGGAATCATGCATACTCTCGCGAGAAAGCAGCTTATCCAGCCGCTTGGGTGCGCGAAAACAAGTTCTGGCTTCCAGTTTGCCGTGTGGACAATGGTTGGGGTGACCGCAACCTCGTTGCACGATATAATTAAGAAGTAAAAACTCTCTAAACACTAAACAATAGGCGCTTGCGCCGTCCACTAAACAAGATAATATGTCTAAAGGAAAAATTCGTGAACTACTCAAGGACTATCAGCGCATGAAACCGTTGATAGCCATCAAAGAGTACCTAATGATTATCGTTGCAACTATCCCTTATGCCATTGCGGTTAACTGGATATTGGTACCACACACTATTGTGGGTGGAGGATTGACTGGTCTTTGTGAGATTTTGTATTTTGCTACAGATGCATTTGTTCCTATTTGGTTGAGTTCATTTGTATGTAATTTAGCCCTCTTGATCGCCGCCTTCTTTACCGTAGGTTGGCGGTATTGTGTACGTACACTGTGGGGTGTACTATGGTACACCATTTGGTTAAAGGTTATTGAGATACCTGCTGATCCAGTTATTACTGATCCATTTATGGCGGTTATTCTAGGTGGTCTATTCATGGGCTCTTTCTTGGGTATCGTGTTCCTCAATAATGGTAGTACAGGTGGAGTAGATATTGTGGCTATGATTGTCAATAAGTTTAAGCATTTGCCTATGGGACGTGTACTCATGGCTTGCGATATTGTGATCATCATGTGTGCATATTTCCTTCCTGAAATCAAGGAGTTGCCATTTGGTCGTGGTTTGGAGAAGATTTTGTTTGGTTTGTGCTATACCTTTATGGCTGGTACAGCGGTGGATTGGGTCCTCAATCGTACACGCCAATCGGTACAATTCTTTATATTCTCAACCAAATACGAGGAGATTGCTGAGGCTATTATGACGCAGGTACCTCGTGGTGTGACCCTTATGGATGCACAAGGAGGTTACTCTAAAGAGCCAATGAAAGTGGTTACTACCATAGCTCGCCAACACGAGTCAGCTACCATTTTCCGCCTCGTTAACGCCATCGACCCTAACGCTTTTGTCAGCCAAAGTCAAGTACGTGGCGTATTCGGTCAAGGTTTTGAATCTATCAAAGATAGAACATAAAGGATCCTAGAACTTTTAAAAAACTTTAAACATCTAAATAGATGGAACATCTATTGCAAAAAAATCCACTTAAAAGCACCATACGCGAGTATCTAATGATTGTACTCGCTCTCTTTCCTTTTGCCTTAATGGTGAACTGGATTTTCGTACCACAGAACGTAGTAGGTGCAGGACTCACAGGTATTTGTTCTATCATTTATTATGCTACACAAGGACTTTTTACGGACTTTTTTCCAGAGTATGGAGGGTCTATTCCTTTGTGGATTAGTTCGCTGACTATCAATATCATGTTGCTATTGATAGCAGGACTAACTGTAGGATGGCGCTTCTGTATACGAACCCTAGTGGGAGTTATTGCTTTGGCTTTTTGGTACCGTGTTATTCCAATGCGTGCCACGCCATTGATTGAAGACCCTGTGTCTGCTTGTATTATTGGCGGTTTCCTTTTTGGTATCAGTTTAGGTATTGTAATGCTCAATAATGGTTCGTCTGGTGGTACGGATATCGTGGCTATGATTATCCACAATTACAAGGATGTGTCGTTGGGCAAGGTAATGGTTATCTGCGATGCGATAATTATTGCGAGTAGTTATTTCCTACCTATCCCTGAGCAGTTCTATGTTGAAGGTATGGATGTGGTTGATTTCAAAATCAAGCGTATTCTATATGGTCTTTGTATGACTGTGAGCTATACGGTGGCATTGGATTGGGTAATGGCTCGTCTTCGTCAATCGGTACAATTCTTTATTTTCTCGACCAAATATGCGGAGATAGCTACGGCTATTAACCAAACCGTTCATCGTGGTGTAACCGTGCTAGATGGAACGGGGTGGTATAGTCAGCAACCTATTCGTGTGGTTACTGTCTTAGCTCGTAAGCACGAGAGTCACATGATTTTCCAGATCATCAAGTCTATTGATCCTAATGCTTTCGTTAGTCAAGCTAATGTAAGTGGAGTATTTGGTCAAGGATTTGACACTATCAAAAACAAATAAATTTCTATCGCAATTCGCTAGAGATTGCCTTATCACCTAATAAATAAAAGGGAAACAACAATATCGACTATACGACGGGATACCTAAACTTTGACAGAAGGTTGGGTATCTCTTCTTTTTATACCTTTCTTTCCTTAAAACGCCAGATTGCTGAGAATTGCATATTCTGTATCATTGATCAATTCGTTTATAAATATTCAATTCTCACGACTTTCAACATTCAACTTTTAACTTTCGACCCATCGACTTTCAACTTTTTCAAATAGAGTGGAGTATTCCACTCTGTTTTGCATTGTGAAAATCTAAATAAGATAACAAAGTACATCACAGTATTTGATTAATTTACAAATCGATTTCACATCGCAAAAACAACACCTTTGCATATGAATAACACATCTACTAAACCATATGGAAGCTATGTAGTCTAGCAGCCTTTTTACGATATCACGTTTTCATTACTACTTATTATTATAATATAATAATAAGTAAATCAATGATTTAGTAAAAAAACACAAAGTGGCAGGTGATGAATTTTGAATAAAAACCATCAATATGTATAAAAATGCAAATTATTACGAAGAATAAACATTTAACTCACTAATAATCATCATGGTTATGTTTGATTTGCAAAGTAACACCTATATAGATAAGAGGATAGAGCGTGGTTATAGGGCAATAATTAAGGTATGGTTATCAGATCTAGTGCTATTACGGGGTTTTCAATTGTGAAATAATTATATTTTACATATGTGAATTTTATATATTTGCATATGTGAAATATTTTTCGTACCTTTGCAGGCGTATTTGATATAGTTTTGTGTACTAGAAATATTGCAATATGAATAAAGAGTATTAACTTTGCTGAAAATTGAATAAAATGGACGAGCGTGAACGATTGATTGAAATAATGAAATCTCAGGAACTTAATTCTAAGCAGTTGTCTTTGGAGTTAGGTGTGAGTGCTGGTACGATTTCTAATATCCTAGGAGGCAGAAATAAGCCTAGTTTAGAGTTTTTGCAGAATGTAGCCAATCATTTTCCATTTATCAGCCCTACTTGGTTGTTTTTAGGATTTGGTGAGAAGTACATAGAAGGTTATGTTCCTGAGTCATCAGAGATTGGGCAGAATTTATTTTCCCAGACAGAGTATTCTTCTAGTAATAATAAGGTTGAAACGCCTTCAGAGTCCCGTGTATTGAATGATACGATGGTTTCTATGCCTGTACAACCATGTTCAGCGCGTACAGTACAAAAGATTGTGATCTTCTATTCAGATGGCACTTTTGAGGAACGATAAGATAAAAAAATAAGGTATTGCTTGCGTAATTAAGAAAAAAGCAGTACCTTTGCAGCGAATAAAGGAAGGAAAGTTGTCTGAGTGGTCGAAAGAGCCGCACTCGAAATGCGGTATACGCGCAAGCGTATCGAGGGTTCGAATCCCCCACTTTCCGCAAAGAAAATTGAAGAAATGAGTCTTATAGGCTCATTTTTTTATATACTATAGTGGACATAAAGCTCGCTTAGATGGACACATATATGTATATAAAAAAAGGAAGTAAGCACGACTTCCTCCTCAATTTTCTTTGCACGGACGCTCCTAGCAAGGCAGGGCGTTCGAGGTGGGCGAGCGTAGCGAGGTCGGTGCCCTCGAATCCCTAACTATTACGTAGAAATCCCCCACTTTCCGCTTGAATACGAAAATAGAGGCTTTAACAACCTCTATTTTCTTTTTATGGATTTAATATTTTATTGAGTACATTCAACGCTCCGCCAATGGTTTTGACTTGTTGGATGGTGGCGTAGCGGCGACCGGTAGGTTTGCCTTGGCGGTCTTTATCTTCCACCAAACGGCAGCGTTGCGGACGAGTCAGGACAAACTCTACTACCTTTCCAAATATCTCTGATTGCCAATATTTATTGTTCTTGGTGGTGAAGAATAGCGTCAATCGCTCTTGTTTGAGCACCACTTTCTCTACACCCATTCGGCAGCAAAGCCAACGCAAGCGCACTACATTGAGTAGTTGCTCGGCCTCCTCGGGTAATTTACCAAAACGGTCAATCAATCGCTTCTGATATGCGAGAAGAGCATTCTCGTCACCCAGACTATCTAATTCGCGATACAACGTAATACGTTCAGCGATATTTTCGATATAAGTGCTTGGAAATCCGAGCGGTAAGTCGCTCTCTAGTTGACTATCATTGCACCATAATTTAGGCGATGAGGCGAGAGGCGATGAGGCGAAGAGGTTATCAGATGATAGACTGAGGGATATCTCCTCGCGGATTTCTTCTACTGCTTCGTTCAAAATGCGTTGGTAGGTGTCGTATCCTAAGTCGGCAATAAATCCGCTTTGCTCTGAACCGAGCATATTTCCTGCACCACGGATATCTAGATCTTGCATTGCCAAATGGAATCCTGAACCTAGTTCTGCAAAAGTAGTAAGCGCATCCAATCGGCGGCGTGCATCAGAGGTTAGGAGTTCGCGATCAGGAGTTACTAGGTAACAATATGCCTTGCGATTGGAGCGACCTACGCGACCACGCAATTGGTGCAAGTCCGATAGACCGTAATTCTGTGCCGAGTGGATAATAATGGTATTGACATTGCTAATATCCACGCCTGATTCAATAATAGTGGTAGCAATAAGAATATCATAATCGTAGTTAATGAAGCTCTCCAATGCCTCTTCCATTTCGCCAGGAGGCATTTGTCCATGGGCAATAATGGTGCGTGCTTCGGGTACTAAACGACGGATTCTATCCTCTATGCGTGGCAACATCTCAATGCGGTTGCACACTACATAGATCTGTCCGTTGCGCTGCATCTCTAGTTGGATTGCCTCCTTCATTATATCCTCGTCATCTAGGGTAATCATCTCTGTATGAACAGGATAGCGATTAGGTGGAGGTGTATTGATGATGCTCAAGTCTCGTGCACCTAGGAGCGAGAATTGCAAAGTACGTGGAATAGGAGTAGCTGTCAGTGTCAGCACATCGACATTGGTACGAAGCGCTTTGAGTTTCTCTTTGACAGCTACGCCAAATTTCTGCTCTTCATCAATGATGAGCAAGCCCAGGTCTTTCCATGCTACTTGCTTGCCCACCAGTTTGTGGGTGCCGATGAGGATATCTATCTTGCCGTCTTTGAGGTCTTCTAGCAATTGTTTGAGCGCTTTGCCTGTCTTGCTACGACTGACATACTCCACACGCACAGGGAAATCGCGAAAACGCTCCTTAAAGGTGTTGTAGTGCTGTAATGCTAATACGGTGGTTGGAACCAAGACAGCAACTTGTTTGCCGTCTGTGGCTGCTTTGAAGGCAGCACGCATGGCCACTTCGGTTTTACCAAAACCCACATCACCACACACGAGTCGGTCCATTGGCATAGGACTCTCCATATCGTGCTTGATATCGAGGGTGGCTTTTGCTTGATCGGGTGTATCTTCGTAGAGGAAGGATGCTTCTAGTTCGTGCTGCATGTAGCCATCGGGCGTATAGGCAAAGCCTTGCTGCTGCTTGCGGGTGGCGTATAGTTGTATCAGGTCGCGGGCTATGTCCTTGACTTTGTCTTTGGTGCGCTCTTTCATACGCTCCCATGCGCCCGAACCCAAACGAGAGATAGTCGGTTCGCTGCCTTCGCGACCTTTGTATTTGGATATACGATGGAGGTTGTGTATGCTTACGAAGACGGTATCTCCGCCCTTGTATGTGAGTTTGATGGTCTCTTGTGGGCGTCCGTGGAAATTGGTGGTCACCAATCCGGCAAACTGTCCTATACCATGATCGACATGCACCACATAGTCGCCCACTTGGAGTTGGTTGATTTCTTTGAGGGTGATAATGGCTTTGCCCCTGCGTGCGTTCTCTGAACGGAGAGTTACACGGTGGTAACGCTCGAATATCTGATGGTCGGTATAGCAACAGATCTTCGCACTGCGGTCAATAAATCCCTCGTGCAACGTATGGTCAATGGCCACAAACTGAATACCTGATTCTTTGTCATCGAAGATAGCTTTTAGACGGTCTGTTTGCTTGACTTGGTCCGCTAGGATGTAGATCTTATATCCCTCGTTTATGCGTTGCTGGAGGTCGCTAATGAGTAGGTCAAAATTCTTGTTGAAAGTAGGTTGTGGCAGTGTGTCAAATGAGACTATCTCGTGGTTGTTGAAGAATGATTTTTGATTCAGTTCGAGGGTGCTAGATTGCCCAATATGATTGACTATGGTCTCTACATCAATGTCTGTGATAGTGCTCGTCATTTTGAACTTCACCAGCCCAAAATCATTGCTTATCCATAGGGTTTCGTTGGGCAAATATGCCAAAATAGTAGTCGAATCTTTCTCTTCGGACTGTCCGCCCACGATATCCACGCTATCTACTTTGTTTTGAGAGAGTTGCGTCTCTAGTTCAAACTCACGAATACTATCTACTTCATTTCCAAAGAAATCTATTCGCACAGGGATATCGTGTGCAAAACTATATACATCCACTATTCCTCCGCGCACAGCAAATTGTCCTGGTTCATAGACGAAATCCACGCGTTTGAAGTCTAGGTTCAGGAGCATATTGGTGAGCATGGAGATGGGTAATTCTTCGCCTACGGATAGGGATATTTTATTCTTCTCCAACACTTGTGGATTGGGCACTGATTCAGTCAATGCTTCGGGTGTGGTGACGATGATTGGCGATCTCGCCTCTCGCCTTTCGCCTCTCGCCTTGTCGCCTAAAAGTGCGCTTAGCACCTCCGTTCTTTGTACGGTGAGTGCTTCGTCTGTTTTCTGTCGTTTGCGGTGTGAGCAGGGGAATATATATACGTCTTTTTCGCCCATGAGTGTTTTGATGTCTGCGTACATGTATTGTGCGGCATCGTTGTCGTCTAGGACAATTATCATGGGTTGTGCAGCGTTTTTGTTGGCTAGTTTCTGATGGAGTGCAGATAGTATGATGGCTTGTGCGGATGCACGCAGATCGCTGAGCAAAAAGTGTTGGTTACGCTTTTTGTTCAATTCTTTAGCCAGGATGTCCACTTCGGGGTGTAGGGCTAATACTTCCGCCAGTTCGTTGATTTGCATAAGACGGTGCAAAGGTACAAAAAAAAATGCAGAATTGCAAGAATAGTGAGTTATATCTGCAAAAATTTTGTTAGCCACGGTGGATGCGGATGCCTGTGCGGCATTCTGCCGCTGGATATTGGACGGGCTTTGCCCTATTGGACGCTGCGCTATTGGACGCCGCAAGCGGCTATGGTGGAGAGGGGAGAAATGAATCGTACCCTAGAAAAAATCGTCCAAATGTAGGAATAAATATTCACTTTTTCCAGAAAAATTGTGTGTTCCATAAAAATGTTGTTACTTTGCACTCAGTTTCGCAAGAAAAGATAAATCAAAGATATTAACAACTAAAAACAATTGTAATTATGTCAGCAATTCAAGAACAAGTAAAAGCAATTATCGTGGACAAATTGGGTGTTGAACCCGTACAAGTTACTCCAGAGGCAAGCCTTACAGCAGACCTCAATGCAGACTCTCTTGACACAGTAGAGTTGATCATGGAGTTTGAGAAGGAGTTTGGTATTTCTATTCCTGATGGCGATACATCTAAGATCAACACCGTACAAAACATCATTGATTACATAGAATCTGTTCAAGCGTAATTGATAGTAGTCTATAGAAAACAACAACGAGTTTGTGGATATCCGCAAACTCGTTGGTTTATTATGGGGCTTCTATCAATTGTCCGTATTACATCTTATTTAACTCAGCCTACTTCTCTGAAAAAATAGGTAGAACAGATGAATACCCACCATCGCTATAGAGTGTTTGCATGGTGATTTTGCGTGTAAGATCAGAGAAAAGCGTAATCACATAATCCGCACAATCTGCTGCTGAAGCATTACCCAGCGGAGAGATACGGTCTATGGTATCAATCATCTCTGTCATGCCTTCAATACCTTGTCCTGCCGTCGTCATCGTAGGCGATTGCGACACAGTATTCACGCGCACTCCTTTCTCTTGCGCAAAGATAATACCAAAATTGCGCGTGATGGATTGGAGCATTGCTTTCGCATCCGCCATATCTCCATATCCGCGCATAGCACGGTCGCCTGCAATATAACTGAGTGCCACTACAGAAGCACCCTGACGCAGAGCATCTTTCTTGTAGAGTGTCTGGAGCAGTTTGTGATACGACATGGCAGATATATCAAGGGTTTTAGCATAGAAATCGTAGTTCAACTCTTGATAACCAATGCCTTTGCGGATATTAGGCGACATGCCAATGGAATGCAATACGAAGTCTAATTGTCCGCCGAAATGCTCCATAGCGGAATCGACCAAGTGCTCCAAGTCGCTCACGCTCGTTGCGTCAGCCGCCACTACAGGGCTATTGATTGTGGCCGCCAACTGATTGATTGTACCAAAACGGATAGCCATTGGTGTATTAGTGAGTAGTACTTCTGCTCCCTCTTCTACAGCACGTTTCGCCACATGCCAAGCGATAGATTGCTCGTTGAGAACACCTGTGATGATTCCCCTCTTTCCTTTTAATAGATTGTATGACATATACTTATGATTTTATATTTCCACTACAATTAATGATTTCACCTGTAATATAGCTGGCTTTGTCTGAAGCCAAGAACACTGCCAAATTGGCAACATCCTCTGGGGTACCTAAGCGGCGCAGTGCAATATCTTTGAGGTATTGCGCACGCAGTTCCTCTGGCAGTTCTTGTGTCATTTCGGTGAGAATAAACCCTGGTGCTATGCCATTGACACGTACCCCTCTTGCGCCCAACTCCTTGGAGAGTGACTTGGTAAACGCATTGATTGCCCCTTTAGAAGCTGCATAATTGCATTGACCTGCGTTGCCAAATATACCTACCACGGAGGAGAGATTGATGATAGTACCATAGCGGCGTGTAATCATGTGTTGCGACACATGTTTGCTATAGTTGAATGCAGATTTGAGGTTGGCATTGAGCACTTCATCCCACTGCTCTTCGTTCATGCGTATGAGCAGCCCATCTTGTGTGACACCTGCGTTATTCACCAGTATGTCAATATGTCCAAATTCTCGGATAGTCTGTTCGACGACCTGTTTGGCTACCGCGTTATCGGATGCGTCCGCCTGAATAGCCAAACATCTTCTGCCCATAGCTTGTACAGCTGTTGCCACTTGAACCGCCAATTCGCTGCGACTCAAGTAGGTAAACACAATATCTGCGCCTTGCTCTGCCATAGCCAAAACAATTGCTTTGCCTATACCACGTGTGCCACCTGTGATAAGGGCTATCTTTCCTTCTAGTAGTTTCATTTTAGTTTTGTTTTGGAGTTAGCATAAACGATAATTTTCCTTTGCAGCACATCTCGCCATCCACGGTAGCAATAGCATCTACCAATACCAGTGGTCCGCGTTTAGCTACCAAGGTAGCATGTGTCTCCACCACATCGCCAGGACGAACCACGCGCTTAAAACGCGTTTCGTTGATACCAGCATAAAGTGCCAAATGGTCTGTTAACTCGTCTTTGAGCAACAACACACTGCCTTGTGCCATCATCTCACAGATAATGACACCTGGCACAATAGGATTGCCTGGGAAATGCCCTTGTGTAAAGAACTCATTGTCGCGAACCTTATAGGTTGATACACATTCGTCACCTACCATTTGTGACTCATCCACGAGCAACATTGGCTCACGATGGGGCATAATCTGCTTTATTTCTTCTCGGTTCATGGTATCAGGCTTTGTATTTTCGGAGTGCAACAGTAGCGTTATGACCACCAAAACCGAGCGAATTGGAGATAGCAATATCTAGTTCTCTTGTTTGGGCTTGGAGAGGGGTATAGTTGAGGTCGCATGCTGGATCAGGCTCTGTGAGACCCATAGTAGGTGGCACCAAATTGTATTGCAGTGCCAATGCCGAGATAATCAATTCTACTGCTCCTGCTGCACCTAACATATGTCCCATCATAGATTTGGTGGAACTGATACTTGCTCTTTGCGCTTCGTCTCCCAACGCAATCTTGATGGCTTGTGTCTCAGCTGCATCGTTCATTGGGGTACCTGTTCCATGTGCGTTGATGTATAGGTTTTCGCCCGCTTGGTAATTGGCTTCTGCTAAAGCATCGCTAATACAACGCGCTGTGACTGTACCATCGGGACGAGGTGCAGTATAGTGATACGCATCGCAACTATGACCATATCCCACTACTTCGGCAATGATGTTAGCACCGCGCTTTAAGGCATGTTCGAGTTCTTCTACTACTAATATACCCGCACCTTCGCCCATGACAAAGCCACCTCTATTCTTATCAAAAGGTGTGCAGGCTGCCAACGGGTCTTCGCTGGTAGCCAGCGCACGGCAATTGGCAAAACCACCAAAAGCCAACATATTGATTGTAGATTCTGCACCTCCTGCTAGAATAGCGTCTGCTCGACCCGATTGGATAGCTAAGTATGCTTCGCCAACGGCACTTGTGCCTGAAGCGCAAGCAGAGTTGATAGTCATGTTAGGACCTTGTGCATTGTACTTGATAGCCGTATTAGCACCTGCCATATTGGAGATCATCATAGGGATAAAAAGGGGAGAGACACCTCGCGCACCACGTTCGGTACAATTTTGGGTCTGAGTAATAAATGTGTTCATTCCTCCTACACCCGAACCCATATATACGCCCAAACGATGAGGTTCGATGTTTTCTCCGCAGATTAAACCACTATCCTTGATTGCCTCTCCTGCGGCAGCTACTGCATATTGGCTGAAGATATCATAGTGGCGAACATCACTTTTGCTCATACCGAATGCGGTAGGATCAAAATCCTTTACTTGACCTGCTACATGAATAGGCAGTTGCTCGTTTTCAAAACCAAAGATCTTATTGATTCCGCATTTGCCTTGAGACACAGCGTCCCACATCTCTTGCACATTATGCCCTACAGGAGTAATAACTCCCATACCTGTGATAACTACTCGTCTTTTCATATTCATATCTATAAACACTAAACTCTAAACACGAAACTAAGAATACATAAATCTACGAATGCTGCCTTTAGGGGTCTTAGCAAATGGCTCATAGCGCAATTCGAATGAACTAACAAAGGCATACTGTGGTATCTGTGTGTTTAGGCTCTTGATATTACCTTCCATAATGGCTTGCAAAGCTTGTGCGTCGATATTATCGTTGTCGGCTTTAGCCATGTTAGGTACGATGAGTGCGTGTAGGATTTGGTCGCGTTGTACTACCACGGATTCAGCCACATATGGCAGGGCGTTGAGTACAACTTCAATCTCCTCTGGGTAGATGTTTTGTCCGTTGGATGAGAGGAGCATGCTTTTGCAGCGTCCTACGAGGAAAAGAGTACGATCTTCGTCTATGGTTCCCATATCTCCTGTTCTAAACCAACCATCCTCAGTAAATGAATCGGCTGTGGCTTGTTCGTTCTTGTAATAACCAGCAAACACGCAGTCGCCTTTCACTTGTACCTCACCTGGGATGTTCTTTGGGTCGGTAGAATCAATACGAACTTCAACCGTATCAATTACCTCACCGCAAGATTTGGCTTTGTATTTGCCCACTTTGCCCAACGAGATGAGGGGAGCACACTCGGTCATACCATAACCTGTGATGAATGGCATATTGATTTGGAATGCCAGCAATTGTTCAATAGCAGGAGGAATAGCTGCGCCACCTGTAGCAAACACTTCCACATGGCCTCCCATAGCAGCCAATACTTTCTCACGCAACGCTTCGCTAGGTTGCTCGCCAGCTATCACGTACTCCGCAAATTTGGCTAATATCAATGGCACAGCCAAGAACATTTTTGGTTTGTATTCGCGCATCATCTCCTCTAGCACAGAAGGAATAGGCATGCGTCCAAGAATAACCAAGTGCATACCTGTGCAAAGTGGAGTAATCATCTCTACCACCAGACCAAAGATATGTGCGTATGGCAAGACGCTCATATAACTACCGCCCTCGCAGAATGGCAACAAGTCTTGCAAAACCTCTACATTACGACTGATATTGCGAACGGTCAGCATTACGCCTTTAGGATTGCCTGTGGAGCCAGAAGTGTACATGATGGTGCTGACATCATCCCAATCGCGATGATGGAATGTGACATGATCGGCTGTTATTTCTGCACCGCTGGCGAGTGTTTGTAGGTAGTTAGCATAGGCTTCTGCAAAATTGCCGCGACTAGCCAGTAGCTCGTGCGTGTCCATGTCTATGGCTGCTATCAACGCAGGCATAGCTTCAAAATCCATACCTTGGAATGATTTCTTCTCGGTGTAAAGGATTTTGCTATCTGAGTGATTGGTAAGTTGTTGTACATCGGCTGGCAAAAACGCATTATAGAGTTGTACGCTAATATATCCGCCTGTAAGTGAGCCCATAAAAATCTCAGCCCAATGGCTTGTGCTGCGAGCGTTGATGGCGATCTTGTCATTTAGTTGCAAACCTGCCTCACGCCAAAGTACGTGCAGTGCAGCAATCTTGTTTGCCAACTGACCATAGGTTTGGGTGGCAATTTGATAGTCTGTAAGAGCGGGTTTGTCCCAATTCTTCTTGATAATGTTTTCGAGATGTTTGGTTAATTTTTCCATGATTAAAATTGTATTATAATGTTAATATTGAGCATAAGAGGGGCTAGGTACTGTGTTTTTGTACCCCTAAAAATGGAAATAAAATACTATGTAATACTGCTTTAGATTATTCCATTAGCGGACGATTCTCTATTGTTTTCTCGCCATTCACGCGGCCCAATCTGCATGTGTGTTCGGAAGAATTTTCCAAACACAGACGGATTGGTAAATCCCAGTTCGTAACTGATTTCTGAGATGGTTTTGTTCCGCTCTTTCAATGCTTGTTGAGCATGCTGCAAGAGCATCTCGTTGATGGTCGCAATGGCGGTTTTAGATGTGATTGTTTTTACGCAAGATGATACATACCGAGCTGTTAGATTCATCTTTTTGGCGTAGAAACAAACAGAATGTTGTTCTTTGTAGTATTGCTCCAGTAGGCGTATGAATTGCAGACAAACATCCTCTTCGCGCGATTGAGGTGTATAGTTGTTTAGTCGCAGGTTGTACGCCAAGCGATACATATATGCTTTGATTAAATGCCGAACAATTTGCTCTTGAAACGGATTGTTTGTATGATATAGCGTGCTGATTATCATGTTAAAACAATTCAGATACACCCCAAAATCTGCACCTTTGAGATGAATGATGGGGTCGCGTTGTACACGCAGGAACAGCTGAACAGCGTTAGGGATATTGAGTGCATCGATGTACTCACGTGACATGAGTAGCACATGTGCCTCAAAATCATCCGATTGATTGATTTTGCGCACTTCTTGTTGCTGAATAATCACAAAGAGGTCGTTTTTCTTGACATGATATTCAGTTCCATCTACGAGGAAATCAGCACTGCCTTTTCTGATCAATGCAGCGCAAACATGATCGAGTTGGAATGTGATGTTTCGATTGAACAGCGAGTGGGTCTTTTCTAGCATAATGACGTCGTCATTGATGCAAAGAGTTCCCGCCATATTGCGGTATCTGCTGGCAGACAACCGCGAAATATCCATTATAGATTGTTTTGTTAAAGCCATATTGTATGGTATATTTTATCCGCCCCTTTTTCATCCTTTGGTTTATCCGCCCAGATACATTTTTTGGCTATCCCCAAATTCCTCTCACTCAAAAAATGCTGTCATTCCCGCATTATTTACGCTGCAAAAGTAGTCTAATTTTCGCGAACCAGCAAATTTTTCATACATTTGGAACTATTTTTCGTACAAATTTACCCTTTTTTTATGCCATTTTCTTCCCTGACAACTTTGGAAAGTTAAAAGGTTTTAAGAGTTTTAAAGGTATATTATGTTGATCTTATAATAATAGGTTTTTTAGGTATATTTTTTTGTAGAAAGTGAAAAAAAAGGGGAATTATATAGGAGTTAGCGAGTGGCTATCAATCTTTTTGAGGAGTTCGATCTCATCGGTATGACGCTTATAGACGATCCAACCTCAGGTTTGTCCATATCAAAAACGCCCCAAAAGCGATTTTTATTTGCAATTATGCAAAAAATGTTGTACCTTTGCCAGCGAAATGAAGAAAGTAGTATTGTTGATATGGTTATGGGCAATGGGCTATGGGCTATTGGCAAATGATGATCCGTATGCTTTGCGTCAAGAAGCATTGCGGGATTTTGATCAGGGTAAAGCAGCCGAAGCCCAGAAAAAACTGATACAAGCGCATGACCTGTTTGTGATGTCAGAGAACTGGGATATGGTCTCTATGTGCCTGTATGAGAGGGCAATAGACTATATGAATATAGGCGATTGGGCAAATATGTCGCAGCAATGTGAAGAACTAAAGTCGCTGAATGAGCAGTACCCTTCGAGTATGGTGGCATATAACTATCACTCGGTGGCTTCGGGATATTATTCGTATGTGGATAGTATAGAACTGGCGATAGCACATGGCTGGAGAGCGATAGATGCCTTGGAACAGATAGATAATCCTGCGTCATATAATATTGTGCCAATTTGGAGTTATTACAATATGGCCTTTTTCTATGATATGTACTTCCAGCCACCGATGGTGGATAGTGTTCGGCATTACTTGTCACGTGCGCGCACGTCTTTAAAGGATTCGCGCACGCGTAAGGACACGTTGGAGGCACTGATTAGCATAGTGGATTTGGAGGCCTGGCAGGAGTATTATGAGAAGGATTATGCTCAGGCAGAGTCGATGATGGCGTATGTGCTGGAGTTGATAGATACAGTGGCTCAGACATCGCCCAACACGGTGGTAACCGAACGTGGCGAGGCATATAAGTTCATGGCGATGATTCATGAGGAACAAAGGCATTGGCGAAAAGCGTTTGCTTATCAGCAGAAGTTGCTGGATAATAATGAGTTGCGCTATGATGACGATAAGCGTAGGGTGCTGCAAGAGGTACAAACGCAATACGAGGTGGAGAAGCAACAACTGGAGTTGGATAAGTTGGCGGCAGAGAATCGTTCGAATAGATGGATTATGGTGGCTTTGTGGTTGCTATTGTTATTGTTAGTAATAGGTTATTGGCTGTTGGTTATGGGTAGGCGGAATGCAGAGGCGAAGTTATATGAGGCAGCCTTGGAGGCAGATAATATGCGTCAGACGATTCAGTGTTTGGAGAGCCAGACAGATGTTGATCCGTTGGTGATATTGGTAGATGAATTGGTGGGACAGTTGGAAGGTGGTGCTCGACGCGATTATGTGGAGCGGACTGTGGTGCAGTTGCGTGAGTTGGATTTGGGTCATATTCAAGTGTTGTTGAGTCATGGTAAGAAGATAACAACGATGGATAAGCGATATGTTTTGTGCTTTGCAGCTGGTATGACAGTGGAAGAAATAGCAGATTTTATGTCATTGGAGCCTGCGAGTGTTTATACGGTTCGCTATCGTTTGCGTAAGAAATTTTCATTGGAATATCCTTTTCCTTACTAAAAATAGGTATTTTTTGTTCTAAGTAATACCATTAAATTGCATTTGTCTATATTTGTCTATATGAAAATAGGCAAAAAAGCAGTACTTTTGCGGCACTATTTCCTATGTGGGGTAGTTGCACTATATGGAAAATAAAGTACTCATCATTCAAAATGCTCAGTCTCAGTTAGAGTCTCAGATTCAAAGTTCGTCCTTGAGTCAGGACGAGAAGAATGGTATGTTGGCATCTATTAAAGAGGTAGATGCTAAACTAGTAGTCTCTCTTTGTGACCAAGCTCAACCGCCATTGACTAAGGCGAATTTGTCGTATATATTTTGTTTTTTGGCAGGTATACGTGTCAAATTGATAGCTCGAGTGTTCAATGTGGAGCCAGCTACGGTCTATACTTCTCGTTTTCGTTTGCGTAAACATTTTAAGTATGCAGGGATGCCTCCATTTTGAAAGAGGGATCTTTTTAGGATAGGTTAAATAATTTTAAATCTAAGTATTATGGGATTGTTTGATAAATTGCGTTCTGATGGTCAGACGTATGATGGTCAAGGTGATGCTCGTAAGGGCTTTATTGACAATGTGTTTGTGAATTTGGAGAAAGGTTGTTTGGTTCATCGTTATCCATATGACAACCTCTCTACGCATGCCAAGGTGACGGTGCAAGAAGGCCAGCAAATGGTATTTATGTCGGAAGGCATGTATTCGGAGTTATTTGAGCCTGGCGGTCATGTGCTGTCCACGAATAATATTCCATTCTTGGAAAAGATCATGAGTATCCCTTATGGTGGTGATACGGTATTTAAGACATCGTTGTATGTGGTCAACACCACTCGTCAGCGTTTTGCTGGTGACGAAGGAGGTTGGGGTACAGGTTTGACTATTCGTGACTACACGTTGGCAGGAACTCCTCAAGGTGTGACGATTGGTGTAGGCGCATTTGGTACGTATGAATTTCGCATCACGAATGCGATAGCGTTTATCCGTGAGTATTTGGGAACAAGCCATGAGTTGTATTTGAATGATTTTGTGGATGAGTTTACGAGTGCAGTCAGCCAGCGTGTGACGGTGGCATTAAGCAAGTATTTTAGCCAGCAACGTGTGAGTATCACGGAGGTGAATAACTACTTGTTTGACCTGTCAGATTTTGCGAAGCGCAGTTTGAATGAGTACTTTGAAGACTATGGCGTGGAGCTAACGAAGTTTGATGTAGAGGGAATCAATCCTCATGAGGACGATCCTAACTATCAGATGGTTATCAATGCCCAAGCTCAAGCTGCAAGTCGTTCGATTCAAGGTTTTACATACCAACAAGAGCGTCAGTTGGATGTGATGGAGACAGCAGCAGGAAATACGGGTCCTATGGGTGGCATGATGGGTGCAGGTATGGGACTCGGTATGGGCTTCGGCATGGGTGGTGCTATGGGCGGCATGATGGGTGGTATTGCCCAAAATGCGATGAGTGCAGCTCCAGCGCCTCCTCCAGCACCTCAAGCAGTACAGATCTATTTGTATTTGAATAATGCTCAGGCTGGTCCTTATGATATGCCTATCTTGCAGCAGTTGGTAGCGCAAGGTGTATTGCGTGGCGATACATTGGCATGGAAAGCGGGTATGCCACAGTGGGCAGCAGCTAATACGATTCCAGAGTTGGCGGCATTGTTTATGCCAACTCCTCCACCAATGGGTGCTCCAACACCTCCTGTTCCACCTACAATTTGATAGCATATGAAAACAAATCCATTCTACACTTGGTTGCCAGGTCTGCTGACTATTGTGGTAACGTTGTTGGGTTTTCTGGTGTTTGCGCCCGAAGAACCAGGTAAATTATTCTATGTAAACATGGTGTATCTTGTGGTACTGGAAGGATTGTTCTTTGGCTGGTTCCACATGGGAAAACTAAAGAGCGATGCGGCTCAAACGCCATATTTCAAGGTGTTTGTGGGTATGCACACGATGGGATATTTGGTTGTCTCGTTGTTGTGGATGCTGATTTACTCGGTATTCTTATCGGAGAAAGTGGACATAAAAGTCTATCTGTTAGTTATCGGTATATTGTCGTTGGTGTGGATAGTACTTGCTAGTATTATAGGTAGTCAAGATACGCATTATCACGCACAGCAAACGCAGTTGGAAGATACAACGATGGATATTCGTGCGTTTCGTGATGAGCTGAAAGCATTGGCTAAAGAGCATGCAAAGCCCGAGACAGAGCGTGCGTGGAAGCAGTTGATTATGGAGGCAGAGTCGGTGGCCCCTAAGCAATTTGCGTCACGGTATGCGAGTTTGCGTCAGAAAGCAGATAATTTGATAAATTCATAAAATAACTTTAAAAAACACTACAATTATGGGATTCTTAAAAGACAAATTCAAAAAAAGACGTGAGACGCATGAGAATGGTTATGTATCCTTCACGCAAGACGATTTGAAAGAGAAAATGAAAGCCAATCCTGCCAACGAGAAAGCGTATGAGTTCTTGGATGCAGCGATGTGCACAAGTAGCAATATTACTGCCATAGATGAGAATAATCAGACAGTCAATATAGATGACGTATATCCATGCTCAGAGGCAGAGTGCGATGAGATGGATCGCCTCCTGGACCGTGCGCAAGGTGAGGTTAAAGATAAGAATGACAAGTACTTCAAGGAGCGTTATGATGAGTTGCGCGATATCGTGAAGTGGTCAAGAAAGAAACACTGGACCTTTAAGTGGTCATTGATTGCTGGATGTATTTTGTCTATCTTCATCATGTTCTATATTTCTGCAGAAGTAGCTGGAGATAGAAGAAAGATTGAGAACAAAGTTAATACTATCAAGAACTGGGAGAAACAAGATACTACCATTGCGATGGCAGATTTGCAATTGGATTCTCTTCCTTATGATATTAAGCGTGCGAATGTACACAAGGCACATACTTTGGGTGGGCTGAAATCAGGATATGAGCGCTCACTAGAAGAGGTTGCTAGTTATAAAGCGAAGTTGGATACTGTTCAGAATCGTGAGCAGAAGAAATACCTCAAGGAACGTCTGAAATATCATGAAGAGAGAGCAGAAAGTTATCTCAAGCAATATGAGGATGTCAATGATATGAAGTTCAAGAAATACCGCAAGTATGTAGTGAAGAGTCTGAAGGATGAGTTGCGTGCTGCTCGCTGGTTGGATCGCATCGTATGGTTGATTTGTATCTATGTATTGCTCTTGACTCCATTCTATATCTATAGCAGCCACCAATATGGTTACTATATCACTCGCCATCGTGCTGAGAACGCAAGATTGGATAAACTGCAAAAGATTGGTTTTGCGTTTGCATCCTTCTTGTTGGGTGCTGGTTTGGCTATGGAATTCTTACCAGATACTAAGGTGAAGACCTATTACTCGGATGGTTCAACTTCTACTCACACAGAGGGTAATGCAATGAACTATATCATTATCGCAATCAAGTTGGCATTGTTGGCAGCCGCTGCGTGTGTATTTAGTTTTGTAAGTATCTTCATTATGAGTTATGTGACTATTACTGCTTTCAAGCGCAACAATGATTGGTCTAAAGTGGCAGCCGCTACGGCAGCATTGACCAGCAAGGCTACGGAAGTAGCAGGTAAAGCGGGTGAAGTGGCAAAAAAAGCTGCTACCAAGGCAGTAGAAGCAGCAAATGAGAAAATTCAACAACAAAAAGCATTAAAAGATGGCAACACTGAAGATACTGAGATGTAAGAATTGTACAGCACCACTACCTGCTGGTACAACTACTTGTCCGAAATGTCATGCGGTTAACCTCGTGCAAAGCGAGGTTAACCCATTGCAATTACCAAGTAATCTTACTAACGATTATATAGAGTTCTTCAAACAGCAAACAGACGCTAATCCAAAGGATACCAATGCTTTGTTTGGTATGGGATTGGTATATATGGGTTTGAAGAACTACGAATTGGCACAACGCAACTTTAAGTTGGCTGTTGATCAATCGCCTTTGGATGCAGACGTTTACTACTATTTTGCACTTTCGCTGTTTGAGGGGCATAATCCAATGCACTTGAAAAACACTATCACAACGCGTATTGAGGAGTGGTTGCATACAGCTACTAACCGTCAAGCGAAACGCAAGTATCTGATTCTTCAGATGATTTTGCGTCAAGGTGCGTTTGTGGCAAATGGTCTGCAGGTCAAAGGTGAACAGCCAGTAGAGTTGTTTGAGCGTATATGCACTATGGTGCCAGAAGCAGATGAGATCAAGGAGTTGGAGGAGCATATCCAAATCACGGATCAACAGACACTTGCCTGGTTGGAGCAAATCAAGAATGGTGGTTACAAACCAGCAGAAAAGCGTCCGACGGATGTAAATGAGGCATGTTTGGGTTTGGGTATGAATACTTTCTTAGTAGCCGATTCTGTATCCACGCGTGATGAGTACTTTATGTTCTCTGATAATGGTGATTTCGAAGGTGGAATTTCTGCTTTGGAAGATATTAATAAACGTGAGGAATTCTTTGATTTTCAATATCCTCCATGTGAACCAGAGTTGGAGAAAAAGCCATTCTATCCTCTTTGGCGAATGATAAAGGTGGCTATAGGCTATTTTATCCTTTGGATAATAGCACTGGTAGTGGCGTCTGAAGTACCAGTTGGATTGCATACTTATAAAATCAAGAAGATAGACAAGGAAACTGTAACTGAGGTTCAGGAATTTTTTGACAACAATATAGTAATATCGTACGAACCAGCAGAAGAGGGCAAGGGCAACCAATTCGGATTGTATAAAACCCCTGCGGAAGATTTAAATACCGTATTGTGCTACGATGGTATTGAGCGCTCTTGGATGGGATTGGCTGGAGTAGGCTTGATATTGTTGCCAATTATTTTATTTGTGATTCATTGGCTTGTAATCATTGGTAGTACTGCTAAGAAGCGCCGCGAGATTGCAGAGCGAAATAATGAGATGAAGGCGTGGTTTAATATTGCGACCTTCCGTCATAAGGATCGCTCAACAAAGTATGAGTATATGGAATTCTGTCGTCACTACTTGTCTCCACAAAGTCCATGTTTGAGTACTAGTTATGACCCAGTCTCTTTGGCACTCAAGGAGAATAATATCGATGAGAAGGACATGCGTGGTAAGATATTGTTTGTCAATTACTTTGAGGATGAAGATATGGATGGTGATCCTACGACTAGTCCTTTGATTACATTGCGTCATATCTATTATGTGATTGCTATTCCTCAGCGTGATAAGTTGGTCATGCTCAAGAACCGTTGGGATACGATGACTGACACGATGGAGTCTTGCGACTCAGAGTCTGTGTTCTATCGCAATATTTTGTCTCTCAATGTGAGTGGTGATGAGATAGAGATAGACTTGGTCGGTGGAACCAGTACAGGTATTGTATTGCCAAGTACTAAGGAAAGCATTTTCTCTTACCAAGATAGTGATCCTTCCAATAAGATGACTTACTCAGCTACTCGTACCTCTGATCCTCATGTATTTGTGAAGGCATTGGAGACCTTGATAGCAAGCCATTAAATAATCAATATTAATCATTAAAAAATCAATTAACATGAAAAAGTTTATTATCGTAGCTTTGGCAGCCACTATAGCATGTGGTTTAAGTTTTGCCCAAACAAACGCGAAAGACATTCGTAAAGAGCGTTCAGAAATCAATAAGTTGGCTAAAAAAGAGTTATCAGCCAAGGTGGATAAAACCACTAAAAAGGAAGCCAAACGCCTCAAAAAAGAGGGTTGGATGGTTACCGCTGGTGCATTACCAATGGAGAAGCAATTGGAGCGTTCTTATCTAATGGAGTATGAATACAATGAGAATTTGTATCCTAAGTATATCATGGCGAATGCGCAATCAATAGCAGAGAACTATGATGCTGCCAAAGTGGCTGCTACTTCTTTGGCTATTACGAATTTGGCAGGTCAAATCCAAACTGAAGTGACAGCGCTGATTGAAAATACGGTGGCTAACAAGCAATTATCAGCAGAAGAGGCAGCTAGCATCTCAGAGACAGTCATGAGCAGTAAGAACTTGATTAGTCAATCAATAGGTCGTACTATCGTAGTGGTAGAGTGCTATCGCGTGTTAGAGAATAAGAATCGTGAGGTAATGGTGCGTTTGGCATATGATGGAGAGACTGCTATGGATATCACTAAAAAGGTGGTTCGTGAAGAACTAGAGAAAAAAGGTCAAAAACTTCATGAACAATTAGACCAAGTACTTGGTTTCTAATGAATAGATTGTTAATAATAACACTATTTTTGTTCTCACTAGGGACATTGATTGCGCAATCCGTAATCAATGTCTCTGGTGATTATACCTATTATGCTCCAAGCAATATTTCTATTGAACAAGCCAAGCAAATAGCCTTGGAGCGTGCTCGTCTGCAATGTCTAGCAGAAGAGTTTGGTACCGTGGTGAATCAATCTAATTCCACCCTCATTCGCACGAGTGATGAAGAAACTGAAGTCTCGCATTTTTCATTAGGCGGAACGGAGGTAAAAGGCGAATGGTTGGGCGATTGGAAGAAACCCATTTATCAAATTCGATACGACGATGCGAATGAATGTAATATTGTATATGTAAAAGTATTCGGTAAAGCACGTGCCATATTAAGTTCAAGAATAGATGTGTCCGCCAAGATCCTATGCAATGGTGTAACACCGCGTCATGAAAGGGAACAATTGTATGAAGGTGATCAGTTGTTTGTCTCATTCTTGTCCCCTGTGGCGGGTTATCTATGCATGTATCTTGTGGATGAAGAAGCGAAAGCATATTGCTTGTTACCCTATGAGTCAAGTAGTACAGGTTCGCAACCAGTAGAAGCGAATAAGCAACATGTGTTTTTCTCGAAGCAGTTGTCGAAAAATCCGGATGAGGTGGATGAATATGTGATGAGTTGTGTGCATGATGGGGAGTCGAATTTATTGTATATAATTTATTCGCCGAATCCATTTAGCAAAGCAGTGGATCATAGTACTCATGCCATGCTTCAAGAATTAGACTACGAGGAATTGCAAGCATGGCTGTTGGATGTACAAACAAAAGATGCACAACTGCAAGTTATTCGCAAAAGTATAACAATCAACAAACTGGAAAAATGAATACTCAATCTTGGATATTGCTAGTATGGCTGTTATTCCTTCCCCTGTCGCAAGTGGTGGCGGATACCTCCTCTAAACAACAAAAGGTGGAGGAATCTCTTCGTTTGAAATATACCGATGTAGAATACCATCCTACGTTTGGAGGTTGGTACCTATTGAGTAGCCGTGAGAAAAGTCAAAAAACGTATTCGTTGGGGGATAGTGAAGGCAATATCGTGGTATCTGGGGCAATAGAATACCAGTTGTATGATGGTTTTATACGTTTTCGTTTTGTAGATGAAGCGCAAAAACGCTTGCATGAGCAGTGGGAGATTGAGAAGAAGGCTTATGAGGTTGCATATGCCAAGTATAGTCAAGCAGAGGATGAATATAAACAGATATTGAAAGCGTATAATACGCAAGTGGAGGCGGTTAAACTGCGTGCGAATGAGCAATATAAGCAGGAAGTGGCAGAAGCTCAGCGTAAGGCGCAAGCCGAATACCAGCGTCAGTCTAGCGATGAGGGCTTGGGTGGGCTGTTTGGTGGCGTAGTCAAAGCCATCGGTTCGGTTGTGGTACATGCTAATGCGACCGAGAAGATCAGTTATGATGCTATCTTATCGGAGATGTTGGATAAAGCGGGGCTATTGACGCCGCCTGCTAAACCCTATAATCCTACACCTAGTCTTGCGGTAGAACCTCCTAGCGGTTACGAATGGAGGTGCTATAGTTATCAGCAGCCCAGTCCGTACAGCGAGATAGATTACGAAGCCATGATAAAAGGCGAAAGCATAGCTGATGTGAAACACAATGGCAAATATGGACTAGTGAATGCCCAACTAGAAGAACTCATACCATGTGTGAGTAGAAATAAGATATATCAGGGGCGGTTAGCCGATAATAATGTGTTGGTAAAAGTCAATGGCAAATATGGAGTGTGCAGCGAGCGGGGAGATGTATTGGTTCGTTTTGCCTACGATTCGATTGGGTTATGTTCAGATATGTTTGTTGCGAGGCTCTCTAATGGTTCGTCGGGATTGATTGCTTATGATGGGCAGGAGTTGTTCCCTTTTGTGGCGTATGAGATAGTAGAACTGGCGCCTGGGTATATTCTGGTAAGCGATAAGCAGGACAGGTATGGGGCGATCAATTATGAGGGCAAGATGATTGTGCCGGTTAAGAATAAGCGCGAGCAAGTGGAGAAGAAAGTGGCAATGTATGCCAAGAAAGCTCCGCTGGCGGACGAGAATCTGCTTGCCTTGGAGCGTGTGAAGCATGCTTATAATGCCTACTTGGAGCGTGAGGCGGAGGGTGTGCTAGCCCGTGGCAAGCACACAAAGAGCCAAGAAAAGATGTTGATAGGCAGTTCGGACGTAGATATACAGATACCTGTTACCTCGAAGAAAGAGGAGAATACGTTTGTGGTTATTATTGCCAACAAAAATTATGACGAGGCGCCGAATGTGGAGTATGCGCTCAACGATGGGTATATGTTCAAGGAGTATTGCCTTAAGACGCTTGGTGTGCCCGAGGGCAATATACGCCTGAAGGAAGATGCGACCTACAACCATATGCGTGAGGCGGTGAACTGGATTCGCGAAATAGGTAGCAATAAGGTGTACAAGGACAAGGCGAAGTTTATAGTTTACTACTCTGGTCACGGTGTTCCAGATGAGATGAGTAGAAGTATGTATCTGCTTCCGAAGGATGGTGTGGCGATGAACATAGCGAGTACGGGTTACCGCATAAGCGATTTATACGATGTGCTGGCAGAGAGCGGTGCGGAGAGCGTGGTGTTGCTAGATGCATGTTTTAGCGGCTTTGACAAGTCGGGTTTGGCATTGGCATCCACGAAGGGTGTGGTGAAAGTGGTAAGCGGTGCACCGAAAGGCAATACGGTGGTGCTGAGCGCTTCGGCAGGCAATGAGGTAGCGCATCAATATGAGGAGAAGTCGCATGGTTTGTTTACGTACTACTTGTTAAAGAAACTACAAGAGAGTCAAGGCGATGTGACGTTGGGTGAGTTGTTTGGCTATATAGAAAAACAAGTGGCGCGTACGTCGTTGACGGTGATTAAGAAATCGCAAACGCCTTCGGTGGCAGCTGGAGCCGAAGCGCAGGCGTGGGAAGATAGGAAACTGTAAAAGAGTGTGATATGAAGAGTCGTTTAGGTGTAATTATAAGTGCATGTTTGTTTGCGGGATTTGCGTATGCTCAGCAAGATGATTACGAGGCATTTAAGCGGGAGCAAGCGCAAAAGTTTGGAGTGTTTGCTACCAATCAGCAAGCTAAATACGATGCGTATCGTAGGGAGTTGAATGCGGAGTATGCTAGGTTTATGGCAGAGAGTTGGGAGAAAATGCGTGCTATGCCCGCCGTGGAGATACCCTCGGAAAAGCGGGTGTCTCCCGTCGTGTATGAGGATACGATGGTTTCTTCGGAGTTTATATTCAATTATATACCGATTCTTTTTAATAGCGATGTGGTGGAGATACCCGATCCTGCACCACAGGCCGAACCGATAGCGCCTATTGAGGCAAAGGACATAGAACACGAGGTGGTGACGGTGGCTTATTATGGGACATTGGTGTCGGTGCCTTTTCCGATGAACGAGGTGTGGCGGGTGGATAAAATAAGTGAGAAGGAACTATCGAAATTGTGGAGTAGGTTGTCTGAGAGTAGATACGATATGACGATTCGTGGTGCGCTGGATGTGCGTGATGGACTGGATTTGTGTGATTGGGGATATATGCAGGTGCTGGAGAGTGTATGCGAGAAGCGCTATGGAAAAGGGAATGAGGCGGTATTTATGCAAGCCTATCTGATGGCGCAATCAGGATATAAGGTGCGGTTGGCATATGCAGGCGAGGAGTTGTATCTGCTCGTGGCGAGTGATTATAGCATAGTGTCGAAGCCTTATTTTGTGATAGATGGCGATAAGTTTTATCCGATGAATTGCACGACAAGGGAGTTGTCGATATGTAAAGCAGCGTTTGAAACGGAGAAAAAATTGTCATTGCAGATCGCCAAGGAGCAAAAATTGGCTGCCGAAGTAGGGGATGCACGTAGTTTGAGTTCGCGGTATGGCATACGTGTTGAAGTGCAGCAAAATAGAAACTTAATGGACTTCTACGCGCAGTATCCGTCGGCGTATGTGGATGGGAATTTATATACTCGTTGGGCAGTGTATGCGAATACTCCATTGGATGGCGCAATGGCTGGGAGTTTGTATCCATCGCTACGAGAAGCGATAGGAGGACTGAGCGAGCGAGATGCGGTGAATAAGTTGCTTAATTTTGTTCAAACGGCGTTTGAATACGGATACGACGATGAGATATGGGGTGGGGATCGGGCGTTCTTTGCCGAAGAGACGTTGTATTATCCTTATGCCGATTGCGAGGATCGGGCCGTGTTGTTTTCGCGTTTGGTGCGCGATCTTATGGGGCTGGATGTGGTACTGTTGTACTATCCAGGACACTTGGCTGCCGCTGTGGAATTTAACGACGAGGTGTTGGGCGATTATTTGGTGTATGATCAGAAGAAATACATCGTGTGCGATCCTACTTATATTGGCGCTCCTGTGGGACGGACCATGCCTAATATGAATAATCAAGAAGCACAAATAATCATCCTTTAAAACTGAAAACTGAAAGGTGAAAACGGAAAACGGAAAGGGGAAAACGGAAAACGGAAAGGGGAAAATCGTATTCTGTGTATTATTGTGTGTAATACTACTACTCGTTGTGGTGTGTGTCAATAGGCTGATACACAGAGAGTCTGTGGTTGTAGCGGAGGATGTCCCCATGGATGAGCATGTTACAGAAGGGATAGCCATATATGAATATATAGACACCTTGATGTGCGGTAAATGGCAACATACAACCGATACGACTTGGTATCGCGTTTATACTTCCGAGCCTGCCGGAGATGGCTATTGCTGGGGGAGGGAATGGGATACTGCCGAGGATATTTATGAGGCAGATTTGATGCCCTATGGCAATGGGTGGTTTAAGTGGAAAAAAGTAGATAAAGCGGTGGTTGAATTGCAAATGACGGAGATCAATAACACCATCATACCGTACGAGTATAAGGTGTTGAAGTTAGACATTGAGCAGCTGCAGTTTAAGGAAAATGTCTCGTCCAAAAAGCAGCACTTTCGGAAGATATAAAATCAGAAATTAACACTTTCACACTTTAACATAAAATAAAGAGTGAAGGAATTAAGGAGATACCCATCAACCCCTGAACAACAAAAAGACACCCTTGTTGGGGTGTCTTTTTTGGTTTATTTTACGATCGCGAAGTCTATCACTTCCTGGATGTCTTGGACGTAGTGGAAACGCAAGCCTTTGAGGTATTTGGCTGGAATATCATCCACATCTTTGCGGTTCTTTTCACACAAGATAATATCCACAATACCAGCACGTTTGGCGGCTAGAAGCTTCTCCTTAACTCCACCAATGGGCAGCACCTTGCCGCGAAGCGTCATCTCGCCTGTCATGGCAATACGTTCGCGCACTTTCTTACCCGTAAATGCACTCACCATAGCCGTCGTCATCGTGATACCCGCACTAGGACCATCCTTAGGCGTTGCACCCTCAGGCACATGCACATGGACAGATGTAGTGTCTAATTTCTTGCGCGAAATACCGAACTGCTCAGCATGCGCCTTGATATAACCCAACGCTATTGTAGCAGACTCCTTCATGACATCACCCAAGTTACCCGTGAGCGTGAGAGTAGGGGTCTTACTAGGCGAAAGAGAAGTCTCGATGAAGAGAATCTCACCGCCCACTTGCGTCCATGCCAAACCAGTGACTACGCCAATGTACTTATTGGTTTCCCATTCGTCGCGAGAATAGCGTTGCTTGCCAAGATAAGAAATGAGGTCTTCCTCTGTAACCGTCACATTATAAGGTTCTTCTAGAGCAATCTTAGTCACTACCTTACGGCAGACTGCGGCAATACGTTTCTCTAATCCACGCACACCAGACTCGCGGGTATATCCATCAATAATAGCAGAGATAATGCTTTTCTTGAATTTGAGTTGAGAGGTCTTGAGTCCGTGGTTATTGAGTTCCTTAGGGATAAGGTGACGCTTGGCGATTTCCTCTTTCTCCTCTTGCAGGTAGCCCGTCATCTCGATGAGTTCCATACGGTCAAGCAATGGGCGAGGGATCGTATCTAGGGAGTTAGCCGTAGCGATAAAGAGCACCTTACTGAGGTCGTAATCTACATCGAGGTAGTTGTCGTGGAAAGTGTTATTTTGCTCAGGGTCAAGCACTTCGAGCAACGCGCTCGTAGGATCGCCCTTGTAGTCGGAGCCAATCTTATCGATCTCATCTAGGATAAAGACTGGGTTGCTGGTCTTGGCTTTGCGCAAGTTCTCAATGATACGACCTGGCATAGCACCTATATAGGTACGGCGGTGACCACGGATCTCAGATTCGTCGTGTAAACCACCTAGACTGATACGAGCGTACTTGCGTCCTAGCGCCTCCGCGATAGAGCGACCGAGACTGGTCTTACCCACACCAGGAGGGCCATAAAGGCATAGGATAGGGGCGTTACATGGAGTAGTGTTGAGTAGTTTAGAGGAGGATTGAGTAGTTTTATGTTGAGTAGCTTTGATTTTCAGCACGGATAGGTACTCAATGATACGCTCCTTGACTTTCTCCATACCATAGTGGTCTTTGTCCAACACCTCTTGTGCATGGCGGATATCGTAGTTGTCCTCAGAGAAGTCGTTCCAAGGCAATTCGAGTAGGGTATCGAGGTAAGTCTGTTGGGTAGCATACTCTGGTGCATGGGAGTTCATGCGACGCAGTTTCTTGAGTTCTTTCTCGAAGATAGCCTGCATCTTGTCGCCCCATTTCTTTTGCTTAGATTGCTCGAGCATAGCATTAGCTTGTTGCTCGTCTGAGTCGCCCAATTCCTTCTGAATAGTCTCCATCTGACGGTGGAGAAGGTATTCGCGTTGCTCACGGTCGATATCCTCTTTGGTTTTGTTTTGAATATCCTTGCGCATCTCGAGCATCTTGACCTCTTTGTTGAGGATTTCGAGCAGAGAGAGTGCGCGTTCTTTAATGGAGTCAATCTCCAGAAGTACCTGTTTATCAGCGATTCGCACGCCGAAATTACCGCAAATGTAGTTGACGAGAGTAGGGGGATTATCAATGCTACGGAGTGTCATACCAGCTTCCGCAGGCAGATTCTCCATGCTCTTAATAATCTTCTCGGCTACGTTCTTGAGGCTGCTAACCAATGCCACAAACTCCTTGTCGTTGCGCTTAGGGAATTCCTCTGGCACAGTTTGAACGCGGGCTTTCATATAAGGACGAACGCCCACAATCTCTTGGATACGGATACGTTCAACACCCTCGAGGATCACCATGAGGTTGCCATCAGGCATATCTAGGGTACGCATGACGCGTCCGGCTGTACCAACAGGATAGAGGTCTTCGGAAGAAGGCTCTTGGACATCTTGTACTTTTTGGCAACATACCGCAAGTAGTTGGTCGTTCTTGAAGGCAGTAGCTACAAGTTTTTTGGATTTGGGTCTGCCCACTGTAACTGGCAAGAGTACACCAGGGAACAGCACCATGTTTCTCAGCGGAAGTACACCGAGAATGTCGCCGTCGTTGAGTTTAGGTTCGATAGCATCATCTGTCTCTTCAACCAGAGGTATGTATTCTACGTCTGGTTGGTTCTGTGTGTCTAATAAATCATCAAAGTAGGTCATGTAGTATTGTTTAGTAATTTAGAAGTTCAGTAGTTTAGAAGTTTAGTAGTATTTTACATAATCCAAATTAGCATAAAATTATCATATGAAAATTATATAAGGAGTGTTGCACATAAATATGGCAGAAACTCCTTATATAAATATATGTGTGCTATAGGACGGCGTTCCGCCTATGGGACGCTGTGCTATAGGTTATTGGCTGGATTATCCTCGGTTGCTTGACGGAGATCAAGGAGGAGTTCGTCGAGTTGTTTTTGATCAACGAGTCCAGGAGCACCGAGCATCACATCGCGACCTTGGTTGTTTTTAGGGAATGCAATGCAGTCGCGGATACTATCCAAACCTGCGAACAAACTAACGAAACGATCCAAACCATATGCCAAACCACCATGAGGAGGCGCACCGAACTTGAAGGCATTCATGAGGAAGCCAAACTTGAGTTGTGCCTCTTCTGGAGTGAAGCCAAGGATCTCGAAGGTGCGTTGTTGGAGAGCCGCATCGTGGATACGGATACTACCACCACCAACCTCTACACCGTTGATAACCATATCGTAAGCGTTAGCACGCACAGCAGCAGGATTGGTGTCCATGAGAGGAATATCCTCTGGTTTTGGACTGGTGAATGGATGATGCATAGCCATGAGGCGTTGCTCCTCCTCGCTCCACTCGTACATAGGGAAATCTACAATCCAGAGGCAAGAGAAAGTCTTAGGATCACGGAGTCCTAGTTGTTTACCTACCTCGAGACGGAGTTCGCAGAGTTGCTTGCGGGTCTTCATTGCATCATCGCCAGAGAGGATAAGAATCAAGTCACCAGGTTGAGCGTTCATAGCCTTAGCCACCTCTTGGAGTTGCTCTTGGGTGTAGAATTTATCTACGCTAGACTTGACATTTCCATCTGCCTCTACGCGGGCATAAACCATACCCTTAGCGCCGATTTGTGGGCGTTTAACATAGTCTGTGAGCGCATCAAGTTGCTTGCGGGTGTATGTAGCGCAACCTGTAGCGCAGATACCACCGATATAGGCTGCTTGAGCAAAGACGCTGAACTTCTCCTCTTTGGTCTCCTCAAAGGCATGGAAGAGGTCGTGAAGTTCTACGAAAGTCATGCCGAAGCGTGTATCAGGCTTATCGCTACCATAGTATTTCATAGCATCAGCCCAAGTCATTCGTGGGAAATCATCGAGCTCAATGTTGAGAATAGACTTGAATAGGTGTTTAGACATACCTTCGAAGAGTTGGAGCACATCCTCTTGCTCTACGAAAGACATCTCGCAGTCGATTTGAGTAAACTCTGGTTGACGATCTGCACGAAGGTCCTCATCGCGGAAGCACTTCACGATTTGGAAGTAACGATCGAAACCGCTGACCATAAGAAGTTGTTTGAGGATCTGTGGCGATTGAGGCAATGCGTAGAATTGTCCTGGATTCATACGACTAGGCACGATAAAGTCGCGTGCGCCCTCAGGGGTTGAGTTAACGAGTACAGGAGTCTCTACCTCTAGGAAACCTTTCTCATCCAAGTAACGACGTACTTCGAATGCCATCTTGTGGCGGAGTTCAAGGTTCTTGCGTACACATGGACGACGGAGATCCAGATAACGGTATTTCATACGAATATCCTCGCCACCATCGGTCTCGTCCTCAATGGTAAACGGAGGGGTAACTGCTGCGTTAAGTACTTGCATATCAGTTACTTTTATCTCGATTTCGCCTGTAGGGAGTTGTGGGTTTTTGCTTTGACGCTCAATGACTTCGCCCTTAACTTGGAGTACATACTCACGCCCTACCCCATTGGCTTGCTCGAGCAAAGCATCTTGCTCTGCGCTGCCATCTGATTGGAAAGCGAGTTGTGTAATACCATAGCGGTCACGAAGGTCGATGAATGTCATACCGCCCATTTTGCGAATGCGTTGTGCCCATCCTGCGAGGGTCACTGTTTGTCCTGCGTTGGCAAGTCGAAGCTCGCCACAAGTAGTAGTTCTAAACATATTGTGTTGTGTAATTTTTTGTAGTGTTGAATAGTGTTGAGTAGCAGTTGTAGCACTCACACAAATTTGGGCACAAAGGTACAGAAAAATTTGCAAATATACAAATTTTTTAGACTGAAAGTTGCAAGTTTATTTGTTCATAGAACAAATCGTGCAAATGTAGTCAGGCGAGAGGTGGGAAATCTCGGTCCAAGAAAGATCCTGAGTATGGTCTAGCACATGGTGCAAGTCTGAGATGATACCTGTACCTTGAAGTTTGAGAAGGGCTTCTTTTTGTGTCCAGAGACGAATAAACTCCTGATCTGGAGTAGTGGAAGAAGTAATGCGTTGTTGCTCGGCAGGGCTCATCGTTTTGCGCATAAGTTCGGGTTTGAAGGCGCGAATTGCCTCGATGTCAATGCCAATAGGATTTTCGCTAACCGCCACGGCTATTGCAGTTTTGCAATGAGAAATAGAGAAGTGTGGACCACCCTCTATATAAGGTGCGCCATAGTCGTTATAGAGGAAGGTAGGTTGTTGATTGATAGGCAGTTGGTGCACTCTACTCCACTCAGTTAGAAGTTGGGAAAGCATGAGGTATGATTGAAGGCAAGCGAACTGTCCGAAGGTATGTTGGTAGCGTAGTGCTTGTTCTCGGCGTTGGGGGGAGACAAGGGGCAATAGGCGAGCAACAGTTTGCTCGCTACATTGGGTCATATCGTCGAAGATCTTGTAAAGCACAGTGTCGAAAGTCGAAAGTTGAATGTCGAAAGTTGAAAGTATCTCCTAACTTTAAACATTAAACATTAGACAAATCATTGATTGCCCCAGGAAGCGGGCCATGGGTTGTGGGTAATGCCTGCCATTTGTTGCATTTGGGTATGGGCTTGTGTGCGTAGGCGTTCTACCTCTGTTTTGCGTGGTTGAGTAGTGTCAGGCAATAGCGGTTCGCCTATGGTGACCGTCAGCAATGGTAAAGACTTAGGACCAAAAAGGCGGAAGATACCTTTGCGTTCGCGGTAAGTAATGACGCATGGCAGGATAGGTTTGTTGTACTTATAACTCATCGTGAAAGCTCCTTTTTGGAACGGACGAAGGGGTTTGTACATATCCCATCGGCATGCCTCTGGGAAGATGTGAAACCAATATCCACGGCGATGAAACTCGTCAAAAGCCTCGTTGAACTTCTTGAGCGCAGACATATTGGTTGTGGAATCAGGAATAGGTACTCCACCCGCTAGTTGCATAAAAAATCCATCTTTGGTGCGGAAATTAGGTGCGAACATAGGTATGCGTGTGCGATGTGTACCCTTCACAGCAATCAGCACGCATGGGCAGTCTAGACGATAGACATGGTTGGCAATAGTGATGGCACCGTGTTGCAGTTCAGACTTATATTTCTTAAGGACTTCGCGCCCGCGTACGCGCAAGCCCATTTGAATACGCAGTTTAAGGCGCAAGATAATATGAATAACGAGGTAGTAGCCCCAAAGCAAATTAAAACGATTTTTGAGTGAATCGTTGAGATATGGATAGTGCTCGTCGAAGTCAATGTGCTTGATTTGCTTAGGGAAAAGCGTTCTCTCAAAAGGATTCTCCTCTGGATATTGCAATGCAGGTTGAGGGATATAGACTCCCTCTTGGACTTGTAGTTCTTGGTATTGCTTGTTCATTGTGCTGAAAATTTGTGCAAAGATACATTTTTTTGCTTGAATATGCAAATAAAAGCCATCCAATTTGAAAATTGAATGGCTTTTAGATTATTTTTGCTTCTCTGTTGCCTTGTTTTGCTCTTCTACTGTTGGGAGCGATAATTGTGCTCCTTTGCGGTTGTAGAATTTGGTTTCGAGCATTCCTAGACTCTGATTTTCGATGGTATGCACACCATATTTAATGCGCCATTTGCTTTTTAGGGATTTGATCCATCCCTTTGATAAATAGGCATATATATATGGGTGTAGGTGCAATCGTAGTCCTCTGCCAAAATGTTGTTTGTAGGCTTCGATCTCTTCGGTGAGTTTGTCCGTAAAGAGAATAGAGGACTGTATTTTGCCTTTGCCCATACAAGTAGGACAAGTCTCCATCACATCCATTTCCACCGCTGGGCGCACGCGTTGTCGGGTGATTTGCATAAGTCCAAACTTGCTGAGTGGCAATACATTATGTTTTGCCCTGTCTCTGTCCATCAGTTCGCGCATATGGTCGTATAGCGTTTGCTGATTGGCTTTGTCATCCATATCGATGAAGTCAATGACGATGATTCCGCCGATATCTCTGAGTCGCAGTTGATGCACTATTTCGTCTGCCGCTAGCATATTGAAATGAAATGCATTCTGCTCTTGGTCTTCAAAGAGTTTCTTGCTGCCGCTATTCACGTCAATGGAGAATAGCGCTTCGGTTTTGTCCATGATGAGGTATCCACCTTTTTTGAATCCAACGGTTCGTCCCAAGCCTGTTTTCATCTGTCTGGTGATGTCAAACTTATCAAAGATAGGCTGTTCGCCGGTATAGAGTTTGACTAGCTTAGATGATTCAGGGGCGATAAGTTCGAGGTACTGTTGGATTTCCTCGTAAACCTCTTTGTTATTGACATGTATGCTCTCAAAATTAGGAGAGAAAATGTCGCGGATTATACCGATTGTTCTTCCTAGTTCTTCGCTGATGAGTGAGACGGGTTCTTTGGTCTGCAATGTCTTCACGCAGTCTTCCCATCTCTTGACCAGCACGCGCAGTTCGTTGTCTAATTCGGCTACTCGTTTGTCTTGTGCGACGGTTCTAACGATCACTCCAAAGCCTTGAGGCTTAATGGATTGTACGAGTTGTTTGAGTCGCCCTCTCTCTGCCGATTTGGCAATCTTATTGCTCACCATCACCTTATCAATGAAGGGGATAAGCACAAAGTTGCGACCTGTGATAGAGATTTCGGCAGACAGTCTTGGGCCTTTAGAATTGATAGGCTCCTTGGTGACTTGAACGAGAATAGTATCTCCCACTTTGAGGTAGTCGGCGATATTGCCTTCTTTGCCGCATTGGGGTTGACGTTCTATCTTATGGATCTCAGGTATGCGTCGTCTATCAGAAACGAGTTTGGTGACATACTTCTGCTGTGTCAGAAACTCTGAACCTAAATCAAGGTAGTGCAGAAAAGCTTCTTTCTCATGTCCTACGTCCACGAAGGCTGCATTGAGCGCTGGCATCAGTTTTTTGACACGACCGTAGTAGATATTTCCCACCGCGAAGGTATCCACACCGCGTTTTTCGCGATTGACCTCCATGAGTCGGTCGTTTTCGGTCAGCGCAATAGCAATCTCCTGTGGCGTAACATCCACAATCAATTCGCTTTTCATATGTCAATGATCGTGGGCAAAAAGTTTGCCCGGGGTTAAAATTGTTAATAAAAAAAAATGCTTTGCGGCACCCATTTGCGCCCAAATGGGTATAGCCACAAAGCTTTTGTCAAGCGTCAAAGCTTACTTATGCTTATGACGATTCTTGCGCAAACGTTTTTTACGTTTGTGGGTAGACATTTTATGTCTTTTGTGCTTTTTACCGTTTGGCATAATTGTAATTTATTTAGTGATTATTTTAAAAGTTCTGCGAAACTATCAGCTGGTTTGAAAGCTGGGATTTTGTGCTCAGGAACGATAATAGATTCGTTCTTGGTAATGTTACGAGCAACTTTTTGTGCACGAGTCTTAGTACCGAAACTACCGAAGCCACGGAGATATACTGCCTCACCCTCTGCTACGGTCTTCTTGATATTCTCCATTGCAGACTCCACTACGTTCATGATAGTAGTTTTGTCGTATCCAGTTTGGATTGCAATAGCGTTAACGAGTTCTGCTTTTGTCATAATAATTTTATATTTAATCAGTTATACATTTTTCGACTTTTGGCAATCAATTGATTGCTTTTGGAAGTAGATTTTCGTTCGCAAAGACCGAAATCGGGTGCAAAGGTACTATAAATAAATGACATATGCAAGAATTTGAGTAAAAAAATATAAACTTTTTTAAATTTTCTATACTTGTCCTTTCATTATCCCTAGCCGAGTTTAAGCCGATACCACTCCGTTACCACTACGAAGGGATAACGAAGGAATAAGCAAACTACCCTTGCGCAAAGGTAGCGCAAGGGTAGCGGCGAGATGGGGATTACTAATAGATCTCAATCCTTTCGATAGGTTCTTCTCGGTTGTTTTCTAGGGGTTCGGCTTGGAAAGCAACCCTATCGAAGTCTATTGTGTGCAAGTCTATGCAACGAATGGTACTGTTGTACATTGTGCGATAATACAGGCGCTGGTTGGCTAGATCCGTAGCAATAGTGATCTGCGTTGCACTAGGCATATCGGGTACTAAGTCTATGTCGCTGAACTGAATACCGACAGGGATATCAAAATTATTTAGCAAATGAAAAGCTTGTACCACCGTGTGCTCGGGCGAATCTAATCGTGGAGCCGTGCTCTGGAAGAAAGCCGCACGCACGAAACGAGAAGGAGGTGTCATGTCGCCAGGTAAACCATGCAAACCGCTTCCGCCACCAAATGCTGTGAGGTCCAAAGAACCTATGGCGCGTTGGTGAATAGATCCAGAGGCAAGGTTGACATAGTTATTGAGATTGGTCAGGTGCCAAGTAAACTCGGGAGAGTTGGTCAAGATGCCCAATGGGTTCTCGTGTAGCTTAACCTGTTGATTGATAATCTCTACCACCACTTGTCTACCAGAGGGTTCGGTGATACGCCAATGCACCGTAGAGGCACGAGGATCGGTGCCTATAATGCGAATGGTAGGCAATAAAGCAATCATTTCATCAACAGTAGCGCAGGTGCTGAGTACCCATGCAACGAACTGCATGTCGCTCACGCATATTGACTTATCTTCTTCCTTGTAAGGCATATATTGGCCATAATCGGGGAAATAGAATAAGCCTGCTGCCAGTCCTGCTTCGTTGATACCCTCCATAATGAACTCATCGTTTTCTACGGCAATGCCCACATAACCATATTCGGCAGTAAAACTCTTGCCTCGCAGTGTGCCATCTGGAAGCCACGAACGTTGTTTTTGTCCTCGGGGAACGACCACATACATGGCGTTGAGCGGTTCTGCTGCCCATTCAATGGTGCGTGCTGTAACGGTGAGATTGTCAGCAGTTTGCAGGGTGATACCTGTACATGCTTGGGCTTTGTGTAATCCCAATGCTCCGGTCAGAAGAATGACCAATAGAATAATTCTTTTCATAGTTGTAAACAATTAAAAGGTTAATGGTTTGAGAGGTAAAGACAAATAGTGTGCCAAATTGAGGCGAGAGGCTAGAGGCGATGAGGCGAAAGGCGAGGAAGCAAAAATATTCGCATTTTTTGCACATATACATTTTTTTTTGTACCTTTGCATCGAAAATGAACAAGGACCTATTATATAAGGAATTAGAGGAGTGGTACGAGGTAAATCATCGTATCCTGCCTTGGCGTGAGACGGATGATCCGTATAAGATTTGGATTTCTGAGATTATCCTCCAGCAAACTCGCGTGGCACAAGGTATGGAATACTATCATCGCCTCATCACACGATTTCCTGATATTCAGTCGCTTGCAGATGCCAAGGAAGATGAGGTGTTGCTCTATTGGCAGGGATTGGGGTATTATTCACGGGCGAGAAATTTGCATAAGGCGGCGCAGTTGATGAAAAATCACGAGATTTTTCATCTGTCGAAGGTTGAGAGTCGAAAGTTGAAAGACGAGGAGATATTCGCTGCGCTCAAGAGTATGCCGGGTGTAGGCGATTATACAGCAGGAGCGATTGCTTCGTTTGCTTTTGATCTGCCCTACCCTGCGTTGGACGGCAATGTCTATCGCGTATTGTCGCGACTCTACGACTGCGAGATTGCGTTTGATACCACGCAAGGTAAAAAGCATTTTCGCCAATTGGCAGAGGAGTTATTGGATAGAGAACACCCAAGATTGTTCAACTCGGCGATTATGGAGTTGGGCGCCTTGCATTGCGTGCCAACGGCACCTAATTGCCATACTTGTCCGATCAATACTTGGTGTAAAGCATTGGCTAATAATACGGTAGAACTTTTGCCTGTGCGTAAGCCCCGTCCAAAAGTGCGGGATAGATACTTGGAATATACCATTTATATCACCCCTGAAAGGACGACTTTGATCCATCAACGCAAAGGCAATGATATTTGGAAACACCTCTGGGAGTTTGTGTGCGCAGAGCGCACAGGCGAAGAGGCGATAAGGCGAGAGGTTAAAGGCGAGAAAACATTGGAGTTGACACATGTGCTTTCGCACCAGAAGTTGCATGCGAGGTTTGTGATAAAAAACGTGCCAGAACTTCCTGAGATTCCTGACACGTTAGTGGTTAGTCTGTCCGATCTGGACAATTATGCATTTTCTCGGTTGACACTCAATGCGTTAGAGAAATTTGGTTTATAAGTTTCATCGAAGGTGTTTCACGACCACTAGAAGACATCTAGGGGACTTGCAGAGGGATTAGTTACAGTAAGTGCGGACTTCAAAAAGCCCGCACTTATTATATTCTAGCCTATAACCTATAGGGCGAAGCCCGCCCGTCCTATAGGCGGAACGCTGTCCCATGCCTCAAAGAGGCGTCCTATAACCTTATACCTAACACATTATACTCTACTCCATCACGGATGATAAGGAGTTGACCGTTATGGATTGTCTTGATTTGAGATTGTTTGTAATTACCCAATGATGTTACATTCTCTACGCCACTTGGCGCTTGATCCAGCGGCAGGATGGTGCCGAATATATTCCACATGTAATGTTCTTTGTATGCGTCTAGAGACTCGGCTGGTACGTATAGGGTGGCATCTGGATAGTCCCTGTCAAACCACCAGCTATCAGGAACCTCGGTAAGTTTGCATATGACTGTCTTGATGCCTGAGCAAAAATAGAAGCAATTATCGGAACTCGATCTTACTCCTGTTCCAATGCTAATATATGAGATGGAACGGCAAAACATAAATGCATAATATCCAATTGATTCTACGTTATCGGGAATAACGACTGAAGTTAGCATCGAACATCCGTTAAACGCATAGTCACCAATTGATTTTAGACCACTGCCTAGATGAAGAGAGGTGGCATTATGACAACTATAGAACGCCCCATAACCAATCTGCTCTACTTTATCCGGAATCACGATGGCTTTGAGCTCGGAGCAACCGTAGAAGGCATTATCACCGATGCCCGTTACGCTATTAGGGATAATCGTACTAGCACAACCTAAGACGAGGTTATTGCTTGCTGTTTCGATAATTGCATTGCAGTTGTCACGACTGTCGAAAACAGGATTCCCGCTTTCCACCTCTATTTTGGCAAGATTATAGCACATGTAAAAAGAGCGATAATCTAAATTGGTCACGCTTTTAGGAATGACTAGGTGGTTTGGAGTTGCACCAAACGAAAAGGCATAAGGGGCTATCGTGGTGACTGTGCTTGGGATGACGGTGTTTTTGCTTCCTTGCAAAAGTGTGTTCGTAGCAGTCTCGATGATTGCGTTGCAGTTATTGCGGCTGTCGTAGATAGGATTGCCCTCTTCCACCACGATCTGGGCAAGGCTATAGCATAAGTTGAATGCCTGCCCACCTATGCTGGTAACGCTCTTAGGAATGGTAATAGACTTGAGTTCTCCGCAGTTCTCAAACGCATAATCACCGATTTTGGTCACGCTGTTTGGGATGGTGAGGCTTGGAATATCATAGCAGTGGTAGAAAGTACCTTCCTCGATGCTAGTAACTCCATTAGGAATATTGATAGGGGATTTCAGAGACACACACTCGTAAAACGCTTCTTTACCAATATAATCTACTGAAGCAGGAATAGAAAATTCGCTGAGATCAGAGCACTGGTAGAATGCAGACTCGCCAATGCTCGTTAGGGTATTAGGGTAGGAGATCGAACTCAGGGCAAAACACTCGTAGAAGGTATAATCTCGGATGTGCTTCACACCACTAGGAATAGTAATAGAGGTGAGCGCATCGCATTCAGAAAAGGCTGCAACTCCAATTCCTACAACGCTATTAGGAATGTTGATGGCAGTGAGGGACCCGCAAGATTTGAAGGCTTGACCAGCAATCACGCGAGTACCATCTTTGATGGTATAAGCACCAGATAGAGTGGGCTTTACGCTAATGAGGCAATTGCTGATATACAATGTTCCATCCGTCCAATTCGCTTCGTCATTGTACAATTTCGAAGATGTAAAAGCATCACTGGCAATATCCACTACGGAGCTAGGAATAGTAACCGACGTGAGAGATTTGCATGCGGCAAAAGCTTTCGATCCAATGCGAGTGACAGCATAGGTGATGCCATCGTGCTCTACTTGAGCTGGGATGTTAAGTGTGGCGTTCGCATAATTACTGCGCATACTTTTGTAGGTAACCTCCACGGTGTAAGGAGCAGAGCTGCTGGTGATGTTATAGTACAGATCACCAGACTGAAAATCAGATGCCCAAAGGGTGGTGGTTGCCACCAGGGCCAAGAGGAGAGTTAAAAGTTTTTTCATACTTGTATGTAATTTACAGTTAATAATTCGTGATGAGCAATTTTGCAGGCAAAGGTACAACAAAATTTGCGAATGTGCAAGAAAAAGCGCATTTTAGTGTGATTTTTTTGTGTAGGGTGTAAAGGCGGCGACTGTGTCGCAGTTTAGAGGGGGGAATACCCGAATACTATTCGGGGCAACTAACAAAGAAAGCAAGATCTCTATGATGATACGATTACACAAGTAAGCAGAGATGAACATCGGGCGATGTGCCTTCGTTCTCTCGGTGATCTTACGGCAAAGATACGGCGAAGTCCTTATGAAGTTCCTATGAAGTCCCTATGAAGTACCTATGAAGTTCCTATGCGGATAGATGGCAAGTAAGGGGGGGGGGATAGAAAGGGAAAATCGCCGTCTATGTCATGCATAAACGGCGATTTAGTGTTTAGAGGACGCTACTGTTTAGCGGTTTACTTTTGATATTTCCCAATAAATTTCATTACTGCAAACACGAGCCAATCAGGTGTGTGTTTGAGCAATGGTGTTGCCAAGTGATTGAGTAATCCTGGCATATTAGCTTTCTTACCACGGAACATCTTCTTGAGGGCACGTTTTACCAATTTCTCAGGTGGAATAGAGACGGTCAACTTGACTGCTAAACGACGCAAGTGTGGTGCCAAACCAAAGAGTGCTGTATCTACTGCTCCTGGTGTCATCACAGTGATATTCACGCCTTTAGGTTTAAACTCATACCACAATGACTTAGAGAAGTTATAAATAAAGGCCTTGCTCGCATTATAGGATTGTATACCTGGCATAGCCATCCATGCAGACATAGAAGACATATTGAGGATATATCCCTTGCGACGTGGCTTGCCACAGATCTTTTGCACTTGTTCCTCGGCTGTGAGTTCACGATTGATCATATCCTCTCCGAACAATCGACAGAGTTTTGCTACTGTCATGACATGGAGATTAAGAATCAGTTCAATGCGGCGCAATTGTGTCTCGCAGTATGGATTGAAGAAGAACACACCTGCGTTATTAATGAGGATATCTACTTCTAGGTTATTATCCTTGCAGTATTGGTATACCAATTCTGCAGAGTCTTGCTTACTCAAATCGGCATAAAGCGGAATAGTTTTCACGCCAAATTGAGCAGCGAGATCAGCGGCTACTTGTTGGAGTTCTGCCTCCTGGTTGCTAACTAGAAGAAGATCTGTATGATAATCGCGCGCAAGTTGGGTGGCATATTGCAGACCAATACCAGAAGAGGCGCCAGTAACGAGTGCAAGCATTCTAGTTTAGTGTTTAGAGTTTAGTGTTTAGAGGAGGGATACCACATTTGTTCGTACTTGAGGGCTTCCTTCTTGAGGTATGCAGGAATATCCTTGTCGCACTCGTGGCACTTCATATCGAGGGTGTACATACGCGCAACGCAATAGTTAGAGCGTTTGCACTCAGAATGATATTGCTCCTCACGCATCTTGTTGACGAAGTCTGTATCGCGCACCAAAGCATGTCCAATCTGCACAAAATCAAAGCCTTCTGCGAGGGCAGTCTCAGCATTCTCACGGCCCATGACACCACCCACATAGATGAGTGGCATCTTCAATGCCTTGCGGAATTGCTTAGCTGTATCGAGGAAGAAAAGCTCTTTGAAAGGCACGGTAGGAATCATCAAGTGACCAACGAAGCGCAATGCTAGGCGAAGCCACCAGAATGACCATGGATTCATGTAGTGAGCCAAGGTCTTGATTGGCATAGCACCCCCCATGACGGTGAAAGGAGCTTTGCTCACGAAGCCCGCAGTAAGAACGAGTGCGTGAACACCATGTTTCTCAATCTCTTGTGCGATGCGGATGCATTCCTCTACTTTCAAGCCAGACTTAAAGCCATCGTACATATTGGTCTTCACCACCACAGCCATATCATCGCCAGCGTGCTCCATAACCTCAGCCATGACCTCATTCATGAAGCGCATACGATTCTCCAATGATCCTCCGTACTCATCACGACGGCGGTTGGTATATGGAGAGAGGAATTGTGAAATCAAATAACCGTGACCCGCATGAATCTCTACGCAGTCAAAGCCACACTCGCGGCAGAAATCCACGGCGTGACCAAACGCCTTGACGATCTCCTTGATCTCCTCTTTCTTGAGTTTGCGGTGGAGAGTTGGCGAATAGAGGTTGAAGCCTGTACTCGCACCTACTGGGAGGCAGTTGCAGGTATAGAAGTGGGTCATATTACCACAGTGACCCAACTGAATACTTGCTTTCGCACCCTCTGCGTGGATGCCGTCGGTGAGCTTCTTCAAGTCCTCTTTGATCTCATCGTGGATATAGAGCTGACCGTCAAAAGATACACCTGAACGAGTAACAGAGCAATAGGCTACTGTAGTCATTGCTGCACCACCACGGGCTACTGCAGTATGATAATTATAGAGATCTTGACTAGGTTTGTTACCGTATGCCATGTTCTCAAAAGCGGCAGAACGGATAGCGCGGTTGCGCAAAGTGATAGGACCAAGCTTATGCTCAGTAAAGAGGAGGTTGCTCATCAAATTTTAAATTATGAATTTTGAATTATGAGACTAGTAGATAAACGGAATGATTCGTTTGAGTTTTTTCTCGTTGAATTCTCCTGCGAATTCTTTCTTGTAGCGATGATAGATAGAGTTTGCGCGAGGAACGAGGTTGCAACATGAGAACCAGAAGAAACTCAATCCAGCCCAAGACCAAGTGAGGATAGCAAAACCAAGCCATTCGGTAATCTCACCAAGATAGTTGGCGCTAGTAACGAACTTGTACATACCTTTTTTAGGCAAGTAGTGGTTGGTATCACCAGGTTTGCGTAAATGGCGAATCACATGATCCGAGTGCATATTGATAATCCAACCGCAAATGAAAATTACTACACCTAGAATAAAGCGCCAGTCGGTGAGCCACGAAGCGGCATAAGGGGCAAACTGTGGTGCTAAGTGGAAGAGCCAATAGCCTTGTATATAGCCATTTACGAGGTTCCATATCACAGAGAATGCCATGATGATAATAGGCATTTTGCTATTACCTTTCAACAAAAATGGGAAGATAAATGAGCGTTGGAAATAGTGAAATTGGAATATCAAAAAGAAGATCAAGTATGGCAGTTGAAATTTGACTTCCGACTGTGCCCAAAGATATAACATCACAAAGAAGACGGGCATCTCCATGAGACACCATCCTACCTTATTATTGATAGCAGGACCCCATTTCTCGGTACGCATTTTACCATATCCAGCATCCACAAAATATAGTGCAACAAACACCACTAATCCTACTAAAAAGAGGATAAAGAGAAAATTATGAAATGATTCCAAAGCAGTAGATATTTCCATATGTAATATTTTTAGGTGACTAGGCTATGAAGCAATTGGCGATAGACTAGAACACAAATTTGTTTGCAAAGATACTAAGTTTTTTTCAAACAACCAAATATTTATTAATATATGTTATACTTTTCTATGTTTTTGACTAATAAATAGTCCAATTATAATAATTATTATCCCTATCCACTTCCATAATGGAAGTTGCTCGCTGAAGAACATCCACATCATCAAAGCCGTAAAAACGGGGCGTATATTATTAAATATGTTCGCGCGCGTGACACCGATATAGCGTACTGTGTAACAAAACAAAATGAACGCTGTCACAGAAGCTAAAACGGCAAGATAGAGAACGGAGAGTATAGGGGTCAGGAGTTCAGAAGTTGAGGTGTTTAGGAGTTCAGGGGTTGAGGAGTTCAATAATTGGTTTCCACCCCACAAAACATAGAACAGAACCAACGATATGGACTGTACATAGAAAACAATAGTGAGTGGAGAATATTGTGGTGGTATTCTGCGAAGTACTACACTATAACCAACTGAGCAACTGACAGTTAAAATAGCCAAGAATATTCCCCAAGGATTGCCTATTGCAAAATTATCGCTACCCACTAGCAGCAATAGTAACATACCTATTGTGGAAACAATAATACCTAGGATATTGTAGCGTGTCACTTGTTCGCGAAGAATAACCCAAGCAAAAATAGGCGCCAAGATCGGTTGGGTACTGAGCATAGCCTCCGCAATGGTAGGTGAAGCAAAACTCTGATAGGTGTATGTCTCGAAAATAAAGTACAAGAAAGGTTGTAGTAGTCCGCCAAAGAGAAAGAGTGGAAGATCTTTCTTCTCTACCCTTTGCAGTCCAACAATATCGTTACCACGAAAAATCCATCCTACACACAGCATCAACACAACGGCTATGGAGAAGCGTAGAACAATGAGTGTCAGAGGATTAAAGACAAGTAGAGCCTCTTTAACAGCAATACCTGCGCCCGCCCAAATGAGCATAGCGCAGATAATAGCTATATATGGTATGAGTTTTTTGATCATGCCTTACCTCTACGCGCCTTGCGGGCAGTGCGTCGTTGGGTGCGTTTTTGTTGGCGTTCTTTGATATTATCATCAATGGTGTTAGCTAACTCCATAATCTTATCCGATAGCGTCTCCGTGCGTTCTATCTGATCAAACTTGCGACGGCGTTTGTCGTCTTGCATAAGAAGATTGAACTTGAATTGTCCATCGCGGAAACCATCACGCAAACAAGCAGCTTTGAAGCGCGAATATGCATTGCTGAGCAGGATATGTGCTTGTGGTTCTTTGAGACGGAAAGAAGCACGCTTAGACTCATATTCGTTGTTGATTTCTTGTAATTTGCGATCTACAACCTTGGTAAATTCGTCCGCCGTCTCTTGGTCAATATCCTCATTTACAAATTCATAGTAGAAATGGTATTTTGACTCACGCACATCCGCAAAACCAACGAAAAACTTGGTTTTAATATCCATCAGTTCTTCAGCCTTGTGTACTGCGTCAATAAACTGTGGCTCATAGAGTTTCTCTCCCGTCATAGACACAATGCCATTGACTTTGGAAACCATATGTACAGTAGGCGTGTTGTAGAATTTGCCTCCCACCTCTACGAGGTCGTTCATATTATAACGGAATAGACCCGAATAGGTTGTCACATAAGCACAGTAGCGTTTGCCTACCTCGAGTTCGTGGAGCTGCAAGAAATGTTTGTGTGGGTGATCCAATTCACTTTCTTCCACAAACTCGTAGTAATGGAAGTGCGGGAATAGGACAGATTCATTGGTGTCATCTAACGAGAAACCAAAGCGGCACTCCGTGGCAATATATCCCAACTCTTGGTAGAAAGTCTTGTCCCAATTGAATTGGTCAAGGTATTTCTCCATATAAATCTTGGTGTTACCACATTTCCAAGTAGAGAGAAGTTGTAGCCATGGCCAGAAGTGCTTTGGCTCCAATTTGCCATGCTCTTGGAGAATTCGGCGCAACTCCTCTGCTCGCTCTGGTTGAGGCGACATATATGCCTCGAGTTCCTCGCGGATATAGGATGATATATCGAAATTCCAACTCAGAGTTCCTTTCTCAATATCATCAATCATTTCTTCTACATTCTCGTTGAGTGTGCGAAGAAGTTCAAGAATAGTAGAAGGATTGGCAGTTGCCCATAGTGTAACATCGCGATATTGCATAGCCAATCGCATCAAGGTATAATTGCGCGCTGCATAATCATCAATTGACATCACACAAGCTGGCGCAGTATAGTGTTTCTTGATGATCTTTGGAACATCACGCACTAGCACACCACTCACCGAACCAAATACCGTACCGTCGGGTGCATAGCCCTCCAGTTCCTTGCCAACAGTAGTAAAAAGATGCCCACCAAAAATGCGACTTCGATGGCAAATGAAGTTCCAAATCCAAATATGGGTCATCTTGCCATAGACATCCTTGAGATACTTATGCGTCATAGGTACCCACTTAGGTTCTGCGGTAGTACCTGAAGTGGTTGCATACATATCAGGTTTGCCAGGGAAGAGGACATTCTCTTCGCCGTTCTTATGGCGCTCCACATATGGACGCAAGGTCTCAAAACTGTCATTCACAGGCACATACATACGATATAAGCGGAACAAGTCCTCTGCATTAGTAGCAGATAAAATACGGTCAAAATGGTGCTCTCTACCATAGACTGTATCTTTGGAAATCGTCAGAATGTCACGCAGGGTTCTTTCTGCCGCATGTTTAGGGTGCTTATTCCAATAATTCAAACGCAATCTCTGTGTGCCACCCACGAGACAGAGTGCTGTATTTATCAGCCAAGGATAAGGCAATGCATTACCTTGGTCATCAATATATTTTTTTCGTTTCATAAATTATAGTTTGGATCACCTTTGTTTGGGATTCAACTCCTCTAATTGTGAACTGATATTGTTGTATCTTTGTGCGAATTGCGTTTTTTGTCTTTATAGAATGGCAGTAGCACAAAATAATTAATCACTCCTGCTAACGCAATTGCTACCAATCCTGACCACTCTTCTGACATATGTAGCCATATGAGCACATTGAGTAGTAGCATTTGGATAAAATAGTTGAGGGTACGTCCAAATAAAAAGCCGCCTACATTCTTCAGCGATGGACGTACTCTAAATGTATAGAAACTTGTCAAGAAATAGTTACACACCATCTCTACAACAAATCCAATGGTAAAAGCTAATGATGTGAGGACAGGTATGTCTGGATAATGATTCTGAAAAACCTCTAACAATAAATAATAAACACCATACTGCAAGCCCGTTCCGAATGCTCCTACGAGCACGAAACGAACTGCAGAACGGTATTTCTTGGGCAAATGCCCTGTTAGGGTCTTCATTGATTCTAGTTGGCTAGTTGTACTAGTGTTGCTAGATATACTAGTTGATTAGCAAAGCGCCGCCAACATCTCCTCCATAGCAGCAGCCAGTCCTTCGGCGTTTCGGCCACCAGCAGTAGCCATCCATGCTTGACCGCCACCACCACCTTGGATATTCTTGGCAGCAGACTTAATGATTTGTCCAGCGTTCTTACCTGCATCCACTAATGCTTGTGACAGCACTACGCTAATCATAGGTTTGCCCTCTTGTTGAGTTGCACCAACGAGTGCGTACTTACCCTCTGGGAACTTAGTCTTGAGGATTGCAGGCACTTGACGAAGTACATTGTGGTCAGCCTCGCCTTCTAGACGAATGAGGTTAATGCCATTATAATCTACTGATTTAGCTAGGAGTTCGTCGCAGTAACGAGCGATCTTCTCAGCCATAAAGCCCTCAATTTGCTTCTTGAGGTCAGCATTCTCTTCAATAGCTTTGCGGATAGCACCTGCTAGGTCTGGAGCATTATTGAACATACCACGCAAGTTATTCAAAGTATCCACTTGCTTGTAGTAGAGTTCGTCAGCTTTCTCAGCAGTTACCGCCTCAATACGACGGATACCAGCAGCAACACTAGTCTCCATTACTATACGGAGCGCACCAATCTTGCCTGTAGAAGCCACGTGGCAACCACCACAAAGCTCTACGGATGGACCAAACTTGATCACACGCACATCGTCGCCGTATTTCTCGCCAAAGAGTGCCATTGCACCCATAGCTTTTGCCTCCTCTATAGGAGTATGACGACTCTCCTCGAGTGCCAAGTCTTGACGGATGATCTTGTTAGCCAAGATCTCAGCCTCGCGCAATTGCTCAGGAGTTACTTTTTGGAAGTGTGAGAAGTCAAAACGCAAGCTATCAGCAGTCACATAACTACCCTTTTGCTCCACATGCTCACCCAATACTTGGCGCAAGGCGTAGTGGATGATGTGGGTAGCAGAGTGGTTGCAAGCAATAGCTTGACGACGATCGGTATCTACAGTTGCTACTAGTACACCCTCAATGCCTTCTGGCAATTCTGCACACAGATGTACAGGCAAGTTATTCTCTTTTTTGGTATCCAATACGCGTACGTTGCCGAGTGTGCCCGTATCACCTATCTCACCACCCATCTCTGCGTAGAATGGAGTCTTGGTAAGCACCACTTGGTAGAAGTCTTTGCCCTTTTGGTTTACCTTACGATAACGCAAAACCTTGGTCTCGCAAGTGAGAATATCATATCCTACAAACTCGGTCTCACCTTCGCTAAGTTCTACCCAGTCACCCAACTCTTGTTTGTTGGCTTGACGACCCATTTCTTTTTGACGCTCAAGAGCCTTGTTGTACTCCTCCTCGTTGGTAGTGAAACCATTCTCGCTGAGAATCAGTTGAGTCAAGTCAAGTGGGAAACCATAGGTATCTTTCAAGGTGAACACATCCACACCCGAAATCTCTTTGCCCTTAGCCTCTTTCATGAGTTTATCAAGCAAACTGATACCCTTGTCTAGCGTACGGAGGAATCCATCCTCCTCACTCTTGATGACAGGAGTGATTTGTCCTTCTTGTTTTACGAGTTCTGGATAAGCTGCGCCCATATCTGCGATGAGTTGTGGCACAAGTTTATACATGAACGCTTCGCGTTGTCCAAGGAAAGTGTAACCATAACGCACGGCACGGCGGAGGATACGACGGATAACATAACCAGCTTTCTCGTTGCTAGGTAACTGTCCATCCGCAATAGCGAAAGCAATGGTACGGATATGGTCTGCAATCACACGCATAGCCACATCCACTTTCTCCTCTTTGCCGTATTCTACTCCACAAATCTCGCCAATCTTGCGGAGCATTGGTTGGAAGACATCGGTGTCGTAGTTGGATTGTTTGCCTTGCATGGTACGCACCAGACGCTCAAAGCCCATACCTGTATCGATCACATTGTATGGAAGCGAGTCGAGTGAGCCATCGGCTTTGCGGTTGTATTGCATAAACACGAGGTTCCAAATCTCAATGACTTGTGGGTGATCTTTGTTCACGAGTTCACGACCAGAAACAGCTGCTTTCTCCTCTTCGCTACGACTATCCACATGGATCTCTGAGCAAGGGCCGCAAGGACCGGTGTCGCCCATCTCCCAGAAGTTATCGTGCTTGTTACCATCGAGGATATGATCAGCAGGCAAGTGCTTTGCCCAAATAGATGCAGCCTCATTATCACGCTCAATACCTTCCTCTGGCGAACCCTCAAAGACGGTCACGTAGAGATTTTTAGGGTCGAGTTTGAGTACATCTACGAGGTACTCCCATGCCATGTCAATAGCGCCTTGTTTGAAGTAGTCGCCAAACGACCAGTTGCCGAGCATCTCGAACATGGTGTGGTGGTAGGTATCGTGACCAACTTCCTCCAAGTCGTTGTGCTTACCGCTCACGCGAAGACACTTCTGCGAGTCCGCTACGCGAGGATATTGAATAGGGTCGTTGCCGAGGATGATACCCTTCCATGGGTTCATACCTGCATTGGTAAACATCAGTGTTGGGTCATCTTTGATAACCATTGGAGCTGAAGGTACAATCTTGTGTCCCTTCTTCTCAAAATAATCCAAAAAGGATTGTCTAATTTCTTGACTTGTCATATTAATCTTGTGGTATAAATTTCTCTACTTTATATTCTTTCTTCACTTCTTTGCGCTCTACAATCAGTTGATTGGCCAATAGTTCCGCATTTTCTTTACGCGTTTTTAGCACATCGATAGCAGTATAAATAGCGTGCATCATACTAGTTGCATCAGCCTCGTTTTTACCTGCAATACCATACGCAGTTCCGTGATCTGGCGATGTGCGCACCACGCGCAAACCAGCGGTATAGTTCACACCGCTCATATCCAGCGCCTTGAATGGTGCTAAACCTTGATCATGATACATAGCGAGCACGGCATCAAAGTGATTGTACTGTCCAGCACCAAAGAATCCATCTGCTGAGTATGGACCAAACGCCCAGATTCCTTGCTCTTGTGCTTGAGCAATAGCAGGACGAATCACTTCTTGCTCTTCTTTGCCAATCAAACCATTGTCGCCTGCATGTGGGTTAAGCGCCAATACAGCAATGCGTGGTTTGCGGCATGAGAAATCAACTTGAAGAGAATGATTGAGAACTGCTAATTTGGATAGGATATTTTCTATGGTGATTTTCTCGCTAATCTGCGAAATAGGTGTATGATTACAAACGAGTGCTACTCGCATTCGCTCGCTAAGCATCATCATCAAACTATCTGTTTCTCCCGCGAAATAATGGGTTAAATACTCTGTGTGTCCAGAGTATTGAAATTTATCGCTTTGGATGTTATCTTTGTTGATAGGAGCAGTCACTATGGCATCAACTAATCCTTGTTGTAGATCACCCGTAGCGCGTTGGAGACTTAGGAAAGCAGCTTGTCCGGCTTCAGGGGTGGACTGTCCTATTTGCACAGGAGTATCATCACTATAGCAAGTAATAAGGTTGAGTCGTCCATCCTTAGCTTGCTTAGGCGACTCAATGATGTTCCATTGGATATTGTGGAATTCTTCCGTGAGAGTCTTAGCATATTGGCGTGCTATCTTAGCGTTGCCGTACACGATAGGACGACAAATCTCACAAATATGCGGATTGATCAAACTCTTGAAGATAATCTCGTACCCTACTCCGTTGATATCACCTGCTGTTATTGCAATTATTGGTTTCATATACCTTGCCTTTAAACTCTAAACTTTAATCTTTAATCTATCTGTGTTACTTTGTCGTATTGCAGTTTTTCAAAATCAAATGGCTTACGCTCTTCGTTCTTATATCCGAGCGACATCACGCAAAGCACAGTAAAGTTCTCTGGGAGATTGGTCAACTTGCGCACCAAGTCCTCAGCACCTTCCCTTTGATATACATGGCACCAGCAAGCACCTAAACCTTGGTCCGCTGCTGCAAGCCAAATATTCTGTGCTGCGATTGCTGCATCGCATTGCCATGTGTCAATTACACTAGTATCTGCAGCCACTACGATACCCGCCATAGCGGTATCAAACATACCACTTCCGTAGGTACGGCAACCCGCTAATTGACGAAGAATATCTTCGTTCTTAATCACCACGAAGTGCCAAGGATTCATTCTTTTGCCCGCAGGAGACATCAATGCACAGCGGATGATATAATCCAATTTCTCTTGCTCTACAGCTTGATTGGTGTATTTTCTATACGAACGCCTTAACTGGCATAAACTTTGAAAATCTTGCATAAATCTCTTGTTTATTAATTTATTAATAACCATTATACACAAAAAGCGCACAAAGGTACGAAAAATATCGCATATATGCAAGAAAAATCGCAGAAAGTTAATATTTCTGCGATTTTATTAAGATTTATGTAAATATCAATATTACATTCGAAGTTTGAATCCCGAGAGGATTGTGTCGGGTTTGAAAGAGAAGACGCTAGCCATCTCACCTGCCATGCAGAAACCGCAGGCACGACATTGCTCGGTGCCATAGCCAAGGCATAAGCCACGAGAACCATCGGTATAAATGAAATTGGTCACAAAGCATTCCTTGCCTAATTGAATCTTACCTAACATATTGCGTTTCATGAGTTTAAGCCCAGAACGAGAATTCATAATAGGGTAACCACGGCGCTTATATTCCAGCACTTTGTCGATAATCTCAATCTCTTTTTCCTTTGGTAGTTTTAGATATTCAGTACCAGGATAAGGGGTATGAAAATTGATAGAAATCTGCTCAATGGCTGGATTATTTTTAGCATATTCTATAGCAGCATCTACAGACTCATAGTTGAGTGCATTGACCACCATATTGACACAGATATGTTTGAATCCAGAGGCAGCGATATTTTTCTCCAAACGAGCAAAAGTACCCTCACCACGAACGCGATCGTGGTACTCACCTACTCCATCCATACTCACCCAAATAGACTGTGGGTGAATCCAAGAAAAATCTTGTTGGGCATTGGTGGTAACGGTAATGGAGAAGAAACCGATCTCTAGAGCGGCGTCAATAAGATCGTTGATGGTGCGTCCGTCTTGCTTCCAGAGCGTAGGTTCGCCACCTTCAAGGTCAATGAAACGTGAGCCTAGTTCGTAGCTATAACGCATGTCAGCTACAATATCGTCGAAGGAGCGTTGGTGGTTGCCGGCGCTGCCATACACCGAGCAGTGTTTGCAGCGCAAGTTGCACTTATCGGTAATGAACAATACGGTTTGCAATGGAGCACGACGACCGAAAAATCGTGCACGAACGAACCACTGTGCGAGGTAGAAATAATGTAGGATATTCATTGTGAAAATGAAGTTATCTATTTATAGAATCAGTTGTAGTACAATCACTTAACAATCAATGTGACAATAATCACGATAAGGCAGAAGAACGTGCAAATATTACGTGCTAAGAGCCAACGGAACAAAAACCAATCCATGCCCGCCTTGACATAATTATCCCAGTCGCCCATAGGCCCCATCCACCAACGAGGCGTATCATTACGAGGTAAACCATAGGCAAACAATCGAGTAGAATGAATCAAGAATATAGACATTGGCAAAGTCAACAACGTGAACAAATACCAAGCACTCCACCAACCCATTGCAATACCTAACACAAGCATCGCAAAAGGCACCAACGCAAAGAAACCTATGAAGACAATCATAGCCGCTTTGTTTTTAAGCAAACGAGCGAACGTCATCTTGCCCAATTCAGCATCTGCATCCACCTCCATTACCGAGTGAACATAGACAATATTGGTCACCATACTACCAATAGCCACACTCATGCAAAGCATTGGCCATGAGAATATTACACCCGTCATAGCCGCTTGTATTCCCAGCATACACAATGGGCCAAACATCAAGCCAATAACCAGTTCGCCAAAGCCATGAAAACCGAGTTCCAACGGTTTGCCCGAATAGTTGATACCCACGATCAAGCCCAGCATAGCGTACAGCACAATACCCATAGCCGCTTGCCAACCATGAATAAGCCACTGCGCCACGAAAGCAATAGCACCCATCAATGCCGCAAAAGACAAGAAACCAACCACTGCCCAACCCAGTTGAGAGAGCGTCGCTTTGCCTGCTTCATTGCCCTCACGTTGCAAATAATGGCACTTCTCCATGCGTGCACGCACACTAGTGCTTGAAATGTCGGCACGTGTGCGAGAATCGTGCTTAAAATCAAAATAATCATCCGCGAGGTTCATACCCAAGTGCGCCGCACAAATACCAAAGAAAATAGGAAAAGACAGCCACCACAAAAAGCCATCCTGACCGATACACAAAATAATAGCCGTCAAGCATGGCAATACCGATTGAGGCAACGCAATGCTACGGGCATTCTTGATCCAAAAAGAGAGTTTAGACATATGATATATGTATTTTGGGTGCAAAGTTACGAAAATTATTGTGAATATGCAAATATAGTATTATTTTTTTGTCCCATCCTGAAAAAGGTTTACACATAAACAGATAAAAAAGTATCAATTATTAAGATTTAGTATTATGTGTAACCAAGAAAAAAAACTCAAAAGAATCAATCGAACCAGCTATTCCTTAACAGAAAAGCGCTCAATTCT
>JAZSFR010000014.1:0-2879 GCA_045532335.1 Paludibacteraceae bacterium | reverse complement strand
ACCCCTCAAGTTCGTTTCACCTTAGCGTTGAATGCCACCTGGTCTGTGCTCCACGACCCAGTATTAACAAAGATCTATGTTCGCAAATGGAAGCGACAAAATGGTCTTCTTGTAACCATTTATGGCTATGTGTTCCGAGAGATGTACAAGGCAGTATGATGAAATATTCCTTCGGAGTTCTCCGCCACAAGGGCTCGATAACGCTTCGCTTTTCTTAGCCACAAGGGCACGATAACGCTTCGCTTTTCCTTCGGAGTTCCTTCGGAGTTCCTTCGGAAGAGACCTGGGTTAATATTCTTAAATCAATGTTAAATGAAGTCATATACCAAAGCTCAATTAGCAGATGCGGCGGGTGTCAGTCCTGAGACTTTTCGCCGATGGTTGAGATCCGACCGCACCTTTCTCGAAGCCAATGGCATCCTTCCTACCACCAAACTTTTTCCGCCCAAAGTGGTTAAATACCTTTGCGAGAAATATGCCATCGACCTCTAAACACTCATCACTAAACAAGAAAAATCGCCCTTTACGAGATTTTTCTTGCGTATCTCAAAATAATTCACTACCTTTGCACCCAAATAAAACTAATGAAAGAAAATCAACAAATAGAGTTCAAGCAATCGTGGCGTGATGAATACCTGCAATATCTCTGCGGGTTTGCTAATGCACAAGGTGGCACTTTGTACATCGGAATTGATGACAATGGTACTATCTGTGGCATTGCCAATGCGCACAAGCTCCTCGAAAACTTGCCTAACCAAATCAATCAAACGATGGGGCTACTCGCCCAAGTTGATCTTCTTTCAAAAGACGACAAGGAATATATTTCTATTCGGGTAGAGGCTGCTAATCAAGCTATCTCATATAAAGGTAAGTTCTATTATCGCTCTGGCTCAACTTTGCAAGAAATGAATGGAGTGGCTTTGCAGCAGTTCCTTATCAATAAAAACGGACTATCTTACGAACTCCTGCCTAATCCTACTGCCACTATCGAAGATATCGATCGCGACACGGTGGAGTATTTTTTGTATTGTGCAGGCAAAGCGGGTCGAATTACTGGAGACGCTGGCAACAGTTCTACTGAAACAATATTACAGCATCTCAATCTTCTGACGCGTGACAATCAGCTCACAAACGCTGCTGTTTTGCTTTTTGGTAAGAATCCGCAACAATTCTATCCAACTTCGCACTTCCGTTTAGGTAGGTTTGGAAAACGACCATCCGACCTCTTATTTCAGGACCAAGTGGAGGGCAACATCTTCCAAATGACTAATAGGGTCATCCAACTTCTGCGAAGCAAATACCTCAAAACGCCTATCCATTACGAGGGAATGCAGCGTGTGGAGGAGTTAGAGATTCCTGAGACCGCTTTGCGCGAACTACTCTACAACGCTATGATTCATCGCGATTATATGGGCGATGAAACCCAAATGAAGGTCTATGATGACCACATTTGGCTTTGGAATGCAGGAGAACTGCCACAGGGATATAATACCGAATCATTGCAACGCGAGCATCGATCTATTCTTCGAAACAAAACCATTGCTTCTATTTTCTTCCAAGCAGGATTTATTGAGCATTGGGGAAGAGGATTTGACAAGGTGCAAGCTGCTTTTGAAACCAATAATATTCCTTTCCCACAAGTTGAAAGTCAATTTGGCGGTACCTCTATTTATATCCAGCGAGAAACTGAATCACAAGAAACTGAGGCGGAAACTACTCAGAAAAGTACATTGAAAAGTACATTGAAAGGTACATTGAAAGGTACATCGAAAAAAATAGTAGATATTGTTGAAGGCAAACCAAATGTGACTATTCCTCAAGTTGCTGAATTATTGCAAATGAATGTTCGTGGTATTGCAAAGCATTTCCAAAAATTGCAGCAACAAGGCATTCTTCGCCGTATAGGTCCCGATAAAGGCGGACATTGGGAAGTAATTGAATAAATATAGCGCACTGCGCTAACGACATAAAACACATAAGAGGGCTTTTGCTCTTATTCTCAAACTTTCGAAATCTGGTAATCAAAGATAACAAGATCTTCAATATACTTGGTCAACCAACTAGTTCTCTAATCCCCTCCGAAAGTACTTTATTCTACTTTATTCCTGCTTAAACCCACACAAACCCACAACGCTGTGTGGGTTTGTTGTATCTTTGTACCGTCTTAGAGATAAAGCGGCTATAATCGGTATGCAGGGCGTCCCGCAATTAGTTCTCAGTCTTGCACCCGAAAAAGGAACAACATCTCTTAGGCTATGCGCATACTAACCTTATTCATTAATTTTCACAAAACACTATGTCAAAAATCAAACTGGAAGCCCCTTTCCGTCAGTTTCGTGGTAAGATTTGCAAGCACTCTGACATCATCTACAAAGAGATGTACGGCGAGACTTTTACGTCCCAGATCTGTAACCCTTACACAGGCGAGCCAAGTGCAGCACAAATAGCTCAACGCGAGCGTTTTGCGCAAGCGAAAGCGAATGTACAAGCACTCTCTAGCGAAGAGGTGCAGGCATATAAAGCGGCCTTTGCTAAGCAACGCAAGTACAAAACCTTGCAAGGCTATATGCTGGCACAAGAGATGGCGAAAATCTAATTATGAACCAAGAACAAGGAACCATGTTCCTTAATCCAAACTAAAAATTATGGCAAAAATTGAATATGCATTCCCTGTGGAGAAAGTCCACGGTAAGATTTCCAAGAAACACAAAATCGGCTTTGCACACCGCACTGCATCTGGTGTCAACTACAGCACCGCGTATGGTAAACGCAAGACCAAACCAAGTACCGCTGAGTTGCTGAGCCGTCAGAAGTTCACCGCAGTGGTGGCAGCTACTCAAGCACGTCTGATCAACCCAGAGTACATCCAACGCGACCAA
>JAZSFR010000026.1:0-143527 GCA_045532335.1 Paludibacteraceae bacterium | reverse complement strand
GTGGTTATAGCGCTGAGGTCCCACCCCTTCCCATTCCGAACAGGGTCGTTAAGCTCAGCAACGCCGATGGTACTGCGTTTGTGGGAGAGTAGGTAGCCGCCATTTTCAGAGAGTCTAAGTAACAACTTAGGCTCTCTTTGTTTATATGCTGATGCTATCTACTTCGCTCTTCCTTCGCTCTTCCTTCGGCATAGGTTCGAAGTGGTATCGGAGTGGTAATGGTAAAGGTAGAGAGAAGGTATTAGATGTTACAGATATAAAAACAAACGCACAATAGGCAGACTATTGTGCGTTTGTATCTATAGGGTAGATTATTTTTGTTTACGGTACTCGCTGGGACGAAGAGCTGTTTGATCTTTGAAGAAACGACAGAAATTGGCGTTGCCCTTGAATCCTAGTTCAAACGCTATTTGCTGGATATTCATATCACGGCGTGTAAAGAGTAGTCGTTTGGCATGTAGGATAAGCATTTCATTGATCCATTGTGCTGCACTTTTACCAGTTATTTGCCGAATAACACCTGAGAAATATTTAGGGGTGAGGCATAGTCTTTCAGCATACCATGCTATTTCGTGCTGCTGTTTGTAGTTGTTGATGAGTAGATCGTAAAAGGAATTGAATAGGTAGGTGTTACGAAATTCTACTGTATTCAAAGACTCATCCCCTCTGTAATCTGTTAAGGCATAGAAAAGAATATCTAGTAGATTAGCTAGCGATTCGGTACGTTTAGGGTGATGTATTTCTACTACCAAGCGCAATGTAGCTAGGATAGTCGTAATTTGACTATATTGCTCATTATTGAGATGGTAGTTGGGATGATTTTTGTATTTCAGGTAACCACTAAATGATTCGCGATTGGTGAGTTGGTCAAAGAACTCACGGTCAATGACAATCATAGTGGTCGAATAATCCTCTGAACATTCTCCGTGCCCAATGATATGATCTGGTAACATGACTGCTATGTCGTGTTGTTTGAATTCGATAGGGCGCATGTCAAAATCTGCTTTGCATGAACCTTTATGGCAGAGGGATATAACAAAATTAGGGGATACAAAAACATCATTAGCGAGTGTTACAGGCAAAGCGCTTTCGTCTGCCATAACAACCTTTTCTTGTTTTACTCGTTCAAACTCTAAAACAGCATGTTTATTCATGATATGCGTCTTTTGGGAAATAATTATAGTACAAAGGTAGTCATTTATGCTGATATGTACAAATGTATGCGACATTTTGTAAATAAGTGGGTAGTAATTGGTAATGATTGTTTTAAAAAAAAGTAGTACCTTTGTAGCGTTATTAGTAATAATATAAAAACACTCAAAAAAAATGCCTATGAAAAACTTATTCCTATTGTTGGCATTGTGCTTGTCTATGACGGCTCATGCTATTACGTACAATTACCTTGTATTTACTAATCAAGCAGGCACAACTACGGCTTTCAAAGTGAATAATCTAACTTTGGAAGTGAATGGTACTGATCTGCAAGTGACGAATGATGAAGGAACGGTCACTTTGATTTTGAGTGAACTTGCTTCTATGCAATTCTCTGTTGATAAAACTGTTACTGGACTAGAGAATATTCTTCATGCGGATGCTCCAGTGCAAGTCCATAGTGTAACAGGTGTTTTGATGGGAACTTATAACTCAATGATAGATGCAGCGAAATGTTTGAACATGGGTACTTATGTGATTTCTAGTGGCAATCAATCACAAACTGTAGTAATTAAATAAGGGAGGACAATACAATGAAAAAGATATTCTCTTTAATGATTTGTGCTTTGGCAGTTAGTATTGTTATTACTGCTCAAACAATGAATATACGAGTAGGGCAGGTGACTTATCAATTTCCTGCGGAGCAAACTGGCGTAATGAATTATACTGACGGCACCACTTTGACTGTTATGGATAAAGTGTTTGCTTTGGCAGAGGTTGGTTCTATGTTTGTAAATGATGCTGTTGTGGAGGATAATAGAGTGAGCGTGGTGTACGACGAGGCTTCTGCTAAAGTAGTCGTAGCAGGCAATGTGGCTAAGTATTTGACTGTTAGTGTAAGTGGTGCTCACGTGGATATTGCTCAAAGTGAGGATTTGGATCAAGAGATTACTTATACGTTGTCAGGTAGTTCTAGTGATGGTGAGTTCTATATGTCAGGTTCGTATAAAGCGACTTTAGAGTTGAATGGTTTGACACTGACCAATAAGACCCCAGTGAAGTCTGGTGCTGCTGTCCACATCCAAAATAGCAAACGTATCAAAGTAAAAGTAATGGATGGAACGATCAACACCTTGGTAGATAACGCTAGTGGTTCGCAAAAGGGAGCATTCTACGTGAAAGGTCATCCTGAGTTTAGTAAGAGTGGTGTATTGAATGTAGTTGGCAACTTAAAACATGCGATTAAGTCAGGTGAATATATTGAACTGAAAGAGTCTACATTGAATGTTACATCCGCTCAAGGAGATGGAATCAATTGTGCGCAATACTTCTTGATGAAGAGTGGTAATGTCAATATTAATAATGTAACGGATGATGGTATCCAATGTGATATTGAGGAAACAGAGGTGGGTTCGACAGGTGAGACAACAGATCACGAGGATGAGGATAGTGGAAATATCTATCTTGAGGGCGGAACAATCAATATTAATACCCCAGGTAAGGCTGCTAAAGGTATCAAGTCAGAAGGTGATCTTTTTGTGAAGGCAGGAACCATCAATATCACAACGACTGGTCATGGTAAGTGGGACGAGGAAGATGTGAAGACCAAGGCGGCAGCTTGTTTGGGTAGCGATGCGAAGGTAGTCATTTCTGGCGGTACGTTGACATTAACCAGCACAGGCTCTGGTGGCAAGGGTATCAACTGTGATGCGGCGTTTGAGTTGTCGGGTGGTGAGGTTACTATCGTCACCAAGGGTGCGCTTTACTACCACAATGGTACAACTGAGAATACCAACTATACAGGTAATACGGATAATGTGAATAGCGATTACTATTCATCTTCGAAGGGTGTGAAAGCCGATGGTGCGATTACCATTTCAGGTGGAAAGATTAGTGTATCTACTGCAGGTAAGAATGCAGAAGGTATAGAGAGTAAGACATCTATCTTGATTTCGGCAGGCGAAGTGACAGTGAACTCGTATGACGATGGTATCAATGTGGGTGGCGACGGTAGCGATTTGATTATTTCAGGCGGTTATGTGTATTCGCGTGCGATGAATAACGATGGTATTGATGGCAATGGTAATGTGTATGTGAAAGGCGGTTTGGTGTATGCTATTGGTGCTAATTCTCCTGAAGTGGCGATTGATGCCAACTCAGAAGAGCAGAAGAAACTGTATGTGCAAGGTGGTACGCTGATTGCCGTTGGCGGCTTGGAGAGCGGAGCGCAGATTTCTGGCGGAACATGCAAACAGACAACATCGTTTACGGCAGAGGCATGGTATGCGTTGTACAATGGTAGTGAATTAGTTGCAGCCTTTAAGACACCTGCTGCTTCTACTTCGAGTTCAGGCGGTGGCCGTCCTGGCGGTGGAGGAAATGGTAGCAAGAAATTGGTGGTATATACGTCCTCTACTCCTGCGTTGAAGTCAGGTGTGACCGTGAGTGGTGGCACAGCGTATTTTGATGGAGCAGCGAATATTGGCGGAAGCGTGAGTGGCGGAAGCTCTGTGACATTAAGCAATTATACTAGTAGCGGAAGATAAAGGCAGAAAAAAACGGTTGCATGAATGCAGCCGTTTTTATTTTTGTATGTATTATAATGCATTAGCCATTTGCTAGTGCAAGATTTTATAGATTAGTTCTTTCCACAAATCGGCGTCTTTGGCACTAGGGTTGTTGATTCCCTTGAGTCTTGCATCAATCTCGCGGAAATAACCGATAATAGCAAAAGTCTTACCCGCAGAGAAACGACGCGCCGCCGTTGCATAATCCTTGACGAAATATGGGGCAACACCCATAGCAGGACCTGCAACACGCTCACTCTTATCTGGCAAATAATGATAAATCATCAGATTAGCAAAGAAACCATACAAAATACCTAACTCCTTGATCATAGGGTGATCCTTGGATGATGCGAAATACTGCGTGATACGGTTGGCCTTGACCACATTGCCTGCTATCAAAGCACTCTGTAACTCAAAGACATTGAAGTCTTTAGATATACCCACATTGCGCTCCACAAGGTCGGCATCAATAACCTTAACACCCTCAGGGCGACCATCAATGAGCTTCTGCAAAGCACCGACAATCTGCGTCAAGTCTGCGCCAATACTGTCCGCCAAGATCTTAGCGACCTTCTCGTCAATCTTAACCGCATCATCGCCCTCCTGACCCTGCGCCTTGTTCCAATCTGCTACATAATCGCGAATCCATTTCTCGACCTGGTAGTCCTTCAGCTGCTCAGACTCCATGAGCACACCGCCTCTCTTCTCCCAGTTCTTGAACAGGTTGAGGCGTTTATCTGGCGAACCGTACTTATAGCAGAAAACCAGAATAGTTGATGGTTGAGGATTTTCCATATACAAGGCCAGTGCCTCCCACTTCTTGATGTTCTGCGCCTCCTTGACGATAATAACCTTATACCCTCCCATCATAGCGAAGCCGCGTGCAGCACCAATAACCGGTGCGACATCGCCACTGGCGAGGTCCTTGCCATAAATAATAGTTTGGTCGAACTCACGCGCCATCTCATCTAGCACATTCTGCTCGATATAATCTGCGACCTTATCGATATAATAAGGCTCTTTGCCACAAAGCATATACGCAGGGGCATACTTGCCCTGCTTAAGCGAAATCATGACTTCTTCGTACTTCATCCTACCCCCAAATCTGTATTGTTAATTAATATCTCTATTTTCTTCGATGGTTTTAGTCTGGGATAAACCTCATCCACGAACCATTTCGCTAAATTACTGTCTCGTTTGACTCTAGTGGTGTTTTCGCAGAAGACATTCACACTCGCATACTCAAAGTATTGCTCCGCCAAGTCAATATCCCGCAAAATGCGCTCTCGGCTATCGCCTTCAGTACAGCATAGCAGGCATACTCCTTGAAAATACTTTGCTACATCCTCCGCATGTACATCCTCCGCAATACCTTTGTTCCATAACTCCCGCAAAGCCCCATCAAAACTCTCAATACCACATCGGAACTTGACCTGTACTCCTTGAAATTGCTCTGCAAACTTTGCCAGTTTATGGCGGTACATATAGTGTGCTTCGAACCAAAGCGTATGAATATTCTTCTCTTTCACCACCTGCTTAATCATCTCCACCGTCTGCTCATCTAGTTCCATTGCCGAGCCCGAGTTGATGATATCTAGCACGCCATACACACCCTGTACTTGTGCCAACATTTCTCTGTTCACAACAAACGGATCATCACTCACATCCCCATGATAATCGCAAAAGGTACACCTCTTCCACCTGCACCCTGTTCCCTGCAATAGCACAAACTCCCGAGGTAACACACTATGTATCAACGAATAGCGTTCCATTCTATTACCTCTAAACACTAAACTATAGGGCTTTGCCCGTTCTCTAAACGCTGTGTTTTCCGTATCACGGAAATCACAGCATACGCCATCGGTGTACCTAGCACCGCCTCTATCAATAATTTTGACACATATTGAAATGCTATCATCAAGAGCAAATCATGCGTGGAGACGGTACCAGCAAAAGCAATCAGCACAAATGGCAAGGAGTCAAACCAGTATGCCACTGCCGAACTACCAATAGTGCGCACCCATAGTCTCTTGCCCTTGGTCCACTTCTTTATCTTATCCATCAACCAGGCATTACTCAATTCGCCCAACAAAAATCCAGTCAACGAAGCAATCACGATGCGTGGTACATAGCTAAACATCGTATTGTATGCCTGCGCTGTGGCATCCAGATAATCGGGCGAGGGAAGAAAGACACCAATCTGTGTACATAGAACCATCACAATATTGCACACGAGGGTGGTGAAGATTACTTTGCGGGCAGTCTTATAGCCCCATATCTCTGTCAATACATCACCTAGCATATACGCAAAAGGGAAAGTGATGGTGCCTGCATCAAAATAAAACAGATTCCACAACCCTATGACCTTGACTGCCATCACATTGCTCACCACATACAGCGTCACAAACAACGCTGTCACCACGATAAAGGCAGTATTCTTGCCTCTTGCCTCTAAACTGTAGCTCGCATGCGAGCGTTCTGTAGGCGCATCAGCGCCGTTCTCTAAACGGTTGGCATCCGCCAACACGCGGTTTTTGAAAGGGTTTTCCGCTACCTTGTCGTTCATATTATTATCTTAGATCGTTGATGAATGCCTCTGATTTTTCAATGGAGAATTTGGGGCATTCGTTTTTATATTCAGGATTATTGAGACGGAGAGTAGTCACTTTGCCATCCGATTCGTGAATCTCAGCATCAACAGGGAGCAAAGTAGTGGTCACAAGACGAAGCACGAACTTATTGATACCTAAAGATTGATCCCTAGAAGTCAAGGTGATTTGCGTCTTATCCCCCACTGCTTTCTCGGCATATTCACACAAAGGCAGCAGCGCACGCGCATACAAAAATGGATTGGTTTGGATCAACTCCTCTTCCGTAGGAGTAGAGAGCGTCAACTCCTCGGTATCTTCGCTATACATATACAGGGTCTGCCCATCATATGCCGCTTCTATGCCGATGAACTCCAACGCGAACTTCTCATCACGCATAGCGAGTGTGCCCGCGTAAGTCATAGGTTGCGTTTGCTCTTGAGTTATGGTGATACTGAAGTCCGATTGCAAGGTCTTCTGCTCCAATGTGGAGAAAAGCGACTGAAGGATAGTGAGGGTGATAATCAGGAGTTTCATAGACCAAGTTCTTGTAAAATGCGTTCGAGTGAATCCATGTCTTGAATGAGTACATCGCGTCCCTTAGAACCCTTATTAGGACCTACAATACCTGCCGCCTCGAGTTGGTCGGAGAGTTTGCCTGCACGGTTGTAACCAATCTCAAAAGCACGTTGGATACGAGAAGTAGAACCCTCCTGTTTGCTAACCGTATAACGCGCTACATCCGCGAACATTGGATCGAGGCGTTTGAGGTCGACACTACCCGGTGCCAATGCTTCGCCCTCAGCGCCCTCTGGCACATACTCAGGCAATTGGTATGGTTCGAAGTAGTGTTGTTGTTTCTCGATATGGCTGACGATATTCTCCACCTCTGGTGTGTCCACAAATGCACATTGGATACGGGTGATAGCTCCGCTAGCAGAGTAGAGCATGTCGCCCTTACCGATGAGTTGGTCCGCACCCTTGCTATCCAACACCGTGCGTGAGTCCACCACAGACTGCGTGCGGAAAGCGATACGAGTAGGGATATTGGCCTTGATGGTACCGGTAACAATCTTAACATCAGGGCGTTGGGTGGCAAGGATCATGTGCATACCTACGGCGCGTGCTTTCTGTGCGATGCGTTGGATAGGGCGCTCGACCTCTTTGCCGGCTTGCATAATGAAGTCGCCGTACTCGTCGATGACAATCACGAGGTATGGCATATATCGGTGCCCTTTCTCAGGGTTGAGGTGGCGGTTGATGAACTTCTCGTTGTAGTCCTCTAGGTTGCGGCACTTGGCCTGCATGAGGAGTTGGTAGCGGTTCTCCATCTCGATGACGAGTGAGTTGAGTGTATTGATGACCTTCTGGCAATCGGTGATGATGATATCATTCTCATCTTGGTCAGGCATAGCTGCCATATAGTGCTTGAGGAGCGGTTTGTAGATGGAGAACTCGACCATCTTAGGGTCTACGAGCACGAACTTGAGTTCGGCAGGGTGCTTCTTATAGAGCAGAGAGGTGAGGATGGCGTTGAGACCCACGGATTTACCTTGACCGGTGGCGCCCGCTACGAGTAGGTGAGGCGTCTTGGCGAGGTCAAAAGTGAAGACCTCGTTGGTGATGGTGCGTCCGATGGCAACAGGAAGGCGCATCTTTTGTTCCTCTTGGAAGCGTTTGCTAGCGATCACAGAGTGCATAGACACGATCTGTGGTTTCTCGTTAGGTACTTCGATACCGATGGTACCTTTGCCAGGCATAGGGGCAATGATACGGATACCGATAGCTGCGAGCGAGAGCATGATGTCGTTTTCGAGTCCTTGGATCTTGGCGATCTTGATGCCCGCCTTAGGTACGATCTCGTAGAGTGTGACGGTAGGACCGACCGTGGCTTTGATGGACTCGATCTCGATGTCGAAGTTGCGCAGGGTAGTGACAATGCGGTTGGCATTGGCTTGTTGTTCCTCTTGGTTGATGACAGGAGCGGTCTCGTTGTCATAGACCTTGAGGAGATTGAGGGAAGGGAACTTATAGTGTTCGAGGTCCTTGCGTGGGTCATATGGACCGAGTTTGCGGAGTAGGTATTCGGGGTCGTCTTCGGTGAGTTCGACTTCCTTGATGTCTTCCACCGCGATTTCTACATTGTCCTGTGGTTCAGGGTCTTGGACGACAATAGTTTCCTCCTCTTGCGGTGTCTCTACATCGACCACAATAGCAGGGATAGGTTCGGGTTCCTCGGTGAACTCAGGGTCATGGGTAGTGAGAATAGGAATGAGATCGATAGGGGTGGACTCGGCGTCCTCGAGGGGTTCGGTCTCGGTGGTCTCTTTCTTCTTGAATAATCCCGCAATCCAATGACCAAATTGCTGGCAGTGCTCCACAAAATGTTTGTCCACTACGATGCAGAAAATGATGAAGGTAGCGAGTAGGATGAGAGACATGCCGATCCATTGGATATAGGATGTGCCCCATGCGGCTACTATTTGTCCGAAGGCGCCTCCCCAACGGAAGAACGAGCCGACGCCTATCTGCTGCTGCGCAAAACCGAGTGTGACGGATCCCCATACGAGGATAAAAAGCACGATGAAGAGTAGGCGCAGGCGGCGGAGTGGGAAGTACTTGATGAGTCGTGCAGAGTAGATGGCGAGTGCCACGAGTGCTGCAAAAGAGACGATGCCGAAGGTGCCGTCGACCAGCCAACGGGCGATGACAGCGCCGGGTAAACCGAGCGCGTTCTGTATCTCATTGCGCATGGCTTGACGCGCATCGGGTTGAACGACAATAGAATAGTCGTGACCGCCAGTGAAAAAGAAACTGATGAAGGCAACGACCAACATCAAGGTGATGACGGAGAGTATAATGCCTGAACAGAGTCGGAATTCGTAAGTCTGTACTCCCATTCGTAGGGAGGAGAAGATTTCTTTAAGGCTAGGTCTATTGCTTGAACTGTTGCTGTTTCTAGTGCTCGTGGTTCGTGGAGCGGATGGTTGAGTTATTCTTCGTGCCATAGTTAATTGCTGATTTGGGCGCAAAGGTACAAAAAAAACTTGAATTATGCAAGTTAGGTATTGATTTTTTAGAATTTTAAGGATTGAACTTGTGTATGTGATTTTTTTTTAGTACTTTTGTGCGCTAAATTTGGGATACTAGCAAAATAGATGATTAATACAGTCAATACATATTACTTTTTGGGTATCGGTGGCATCGGTATGAGTGCCTTGGCGCGTTATTTTGTGGCTAAGGGGTATCGTGTGTTGGGTTATGATCGTACGGCATCGCCATTGACGCATCAGTTGGAGGCAGAAGGCATAGAGGTGCAGTATGATGATCAACTGAATATAGTACGCACGTTGGATGTGGATACTACCGTAGTGGTACGCACGCCTGCTGTACCTAAGGATACGCCTGTGTATGTGTATTTGCGCGAGCGCGGATTCCGTGTGATGAAGCGTGCAGAGGTGCTAGGTCTGCTCACGCGCATGGAGCATGCGTTATGTGTGGCGGGTACGCACGGTAAGACCACTACGAGCACTATGTTGGCGCATCTGCTCTATGGTTCGAAGGTGGGATGTAATGCTTTTTTGGGTGGTATATCCAATAATTATCATACGAATCTGCTGATTGACACCAAGAGTGATTATGTGGTGGTAGAGGCGGATGAATACGACCGTTCGTTTCATCATTTGAGTCCGTATATGTCCGTGATTACCAGTATGGATCCGGATCACCTGGATATATATGGCACCGAGGAGAGTTACTATGAGAGTTTTGCTCACTATGCCTCTTTGGTGACGGATGCGTTGGTGGTGAAGAAGGGTGTAGCGCTAAACCGTGAGGGGTTGAAGGCGAAGGTCTATACTTATGCGGTGGAGGATGAGGCGGATTTTGCGGCGTATAATGTGCGGTATAATGATGGGGTGATTGTGTTTGATTTTCACGCTTTAGGTCAGGTGATAGAGGGTATGCGTTTGGGTGTGCCTGTATGGGTGAATGTGGAGAATAGTGTGGCGGCTTTGGCGATAGGGTATTTGTTGGGTTTGACTGAGCAGGAGTTGCGTGAGGGATTGGAGAGTTTTGCGGGTGTGTATCGGCGTTTTAATATGCATGTTAGGACATCTCGCGTGTGCTATATAGATGATTATGCGCATCATCCAGAGGAGTTGCGTGCAAGTATAGAGTCTGTTCGGCGATTGTATCCAGAGCGTCGATTGCTGGTGGTGTTCCAACCACATCTCTACAGTCGTACGCGCGATTTTGCGGATGGGTTTGCACAGGTATTGAGCGATGCTGATGGATTGTTGCTATTGCCTATTTATCCAGCGCGTGAGTTGCCGATAGAGGGTGTGACGAGCGATTGGTTGCTAGGGATGATGCCTGTAGGTAAACTTCAGGAGGCGCAGGTGGTGGAGAAAAATCAGTTGGTGGAGTGTGTGGTGGATATGGTGGAGTCGTGGGCGGAACCATGTGTGGTGATGACCCTGGGTGCAGGTGATATAGACCGTATGGTACAGGATATTAAACAAAACCTTAATAGATATGAATAAAGTAACAAAAGTATTGTTGACCGTGGTGACAACGGTATGTTGTGCGGCGGTGTTGGTGGGAGGCATATGGTGCTCTCGCCAAGCAGATACATCCCTGTGTACGCAGGTGGATGTAGTGGTAGAAGACAGTGTGTCTCGTCAGTATGTAGATGCGATGGAGGTAGAGGGTTATCTCAAGGCGCGTGGTTGTTATGCGCTCTCCAAAGCGATGAGCGAGGTGGATTGTCATATGATAGAGCAGGCATTGCTCAAGCACGAGATGATTCGTACTGCGAGTTGCTACAAGACGCCTTTTGGGGCAGTGCGCATCAGAGTGACGCAGCGTGTGCCTGTGTTATGTGTGAAGACGGCGGAGGGACATTATCTGGTGGATACTGACAGACGGGTGATGCCTTATCGTTCGGGAATGAAAGTGGATGTGCCTGTGTTTACGGGTGCGATTAGTAAGCGTGCAGCGACGGAGGAGTATTATGATTTTGTTCTGTGGTTGCAGGAGAACTCCTATTGGGGCGAACGCATTCGCGACGTGTATGTGCGTAACCCAAAACTGGTGGTTTTGTCGCAAAAGGACTATTCTGCCAAGATTGTGTTGGGTAACCTGGAGGGTTATGAAGATAAGTTGGCTCGTCTTCGTAGTTTGTATAAGAAAGGTTTTGATGTGCTGGGTTATCCAGAGTGCCGCGAGTTGGACTTGCGCTATGCAGGACAAGTGGTGAGGAGGTAGTTGAGTGTAGTTGAGAGTTGAAAGTCGAAAGTTGAAAGTTAAGAGAGATGAAAAATAATATACAATCTTCTGTGTTGGTGGCTGTCGATATGGGCAGTCAGACTTTCCGTGCCATGGCGGCAGAGGTGACTCCGTCGGGGGCACTGCGTGTCTTAGGTGTGGAAGAGTCGAGCCAAAAATGTTGTGTTCATCGAGGAGTAGTGGAGAATACGAGCGATGCAGGATATATGCTCACAAGTGTGATCAAACTGCTGGGCAATCGTATTCGTAAGCAGGTAGGTAATGCTACGTTTGTATGCGTGGGCGGTCAATCGATGAAAGTGGTATCTGTATCCTCTAGTCGTGATCTGGGTTGTAAACGCGAAATAACTAAAGATCTACTCGCTAAAATGGAATGGGAGTGTAAGGAGAAAATGGAGAAGAAAAATCCAGACGTAGCGGTGTTGGATATCATTCCTAGTTACTATCAACTAGATGGAGAGAAGCAAACCCATGAACCAACTCCTAGTCAGCGTGCAGTGTTTTTTACAGCACACTATAATGCCTTTTGGGGTAAAAAAGAACTGGAGGAAAAGGTAGATAAAACATTCCAACGTACCGCTTTTGAGAATGAGAAGATGTATGCTCGTCCAGAGGTGCTGATGAATGCTCTAGCCAGCGAGGAGGAGATGAATAATGGTTGTGCCGTGTTGGATCTAGGTGCACAGACAAGCACGCTGACGATCCACAAAGGTGGAGAGTATTTGTATAACCAAGTGGTTCCTCTAGGTGGTTACGATATCACCGAGGCCGTGGAGAAATTGGGTATATCCTTGATGCAAGCCGAGCGTCTGAAATGCATCTATGGTGTGGCGTCGGCGGATATGGTGAAAATCAATCGTACTTATCTGTTGACCAATCCAGAGGGCGAGAAAATATCGGTGAGTGCGGTTCAATTGGCGGAGGTGATCTCTAGCAAGTTGGCGGAGATGCTTACTCCTCTAATGGAGACCCTGAATAAAGAGGCGCAAGGCATAGAGGTCTTGTATGTGACAGGTGGCGGTGCAATGTTGAAAGGCATAGTAGGGTATATCCAAAGTATGACTAGCGTGAAAGTGATGGGTGGTTCGCATGCCTCATGGTTGACTGCTGATACTCCAGATGAGTATTGTATGCCGCAGTACGCATCCTTGGTAGGAACGCTGTTGCTGGGAGCGGAACATCGTAAGACGCATCCGCAGACTAATTATTCGGGAAACAAACCTTTGATCGAAAAGATCAAGGAACGTACCCTTATATTATTTACCGATTAAGGTGAAGAGAGTAAAATAAATTGTAGAACAGGATTAACACAAAATATATGGATATTAGTAATACATTGTTAGAGGGTCTTGATATTCAGGAGTCTATAATCAAAGTAATGGGCGTAGGTGGCGGTGGCTGTAACGCGATCAACTATTTGTACAAACAGGGCATTCAGGATGTAACATTGTTGGTTTGTAATACCGACAAGATGAGCCTTGCGGGCAGTAGTGTGCCTAGCAAGTTGCAGATTGGTAATGGTTTGGGTGTTGGTGGAAAGCCTGAAAAAGCGAAACAATATGCCGAGGAAGATCGTGAGCGTATTCGTGAGGCTCTCAATGATGGTACCAAGATGCTCTTTATTACCGCAGGTATGGGTGGAGGTACTGGTACGGGTGCTTCGCCAATAGTGGCAGAGGTGGCTAAGGAGATGGGAATCCTGACAGTGGGTATTGTGACTATTCCTTTTGCTTTTGAGGGTCCAAAGAAGATTCAGAAGGCGATGAATGGTGTGGCTCAGTTGGCAGAGCAGGTGGATGCTATTGTGGTGATCAATAATGAGAAGTTGCGTCAGATTTATTCGGATTTCAACTTGTTGAATGCTTTCTCTAAGTCGGATGATGTGGTAGCGAATGCGGCGCGTTCAATTGCAGAGATCATTACCAAACCAGGATATATTAACACGGACTTTACGGATGTATATAATACACTTATTGGTGGAGGTGCTTCTATTATTAGTGTGGGCACAGCGAGCGGTGAGAACCGTGTGGCTAATGCTATTCACGAGGCTTTGCATTCGCCTCTGATCAATACCGATGTGAAGGGCGCAACGCGATTGTTGTTGCAGATATATTGCTCTACAGAGCACGCGATTATCATGTCTGAGATAGACCAGATACATGATTTTGTGCGTGAAGTAGGTGATGATGTGGAGGTACAATGGGGCGCTGCGGTTGATGAGGAATTGGGCGAGAAAGTACGTGTAACGATTATTGCTACTGGATACGAGGTGTCAGATATTCCTAGTATCGAGAAGAAGACGGTGGATTCATCCATTAATAAGTATTACGGTGAAGCAGCATCTGCGCCAGCAGAAAAATCTTCTACGGTGACGTTGACCATTGATCCCGTGGGAGAAACCGAATTGGTCGATGAGCAAGTACCTAACGCTCAACCTAAGACCGAGTTGGTGGATCTGCCAGATTCTATGGAGGAGGCTGAGGAGATCGTGATTGATTTTGATGATGTAGCTGCGGATGGACAACGCAGTTTGTTCGGCGGTATTCCAGATTGGATGCGTGGTAAAAAACATTAAGGTAGTATGGATATAGCACGCTTGCGACAATCGGTGTGGGAACTGTTGATTCCTACGTGTTGTATGGCGTGTGAATGTAAGTTATTGCAGGAGGAGCAGGTGGTCTGCTCTTCCTGCCTTGCTTCTATAACTCGTACGGAACATGCCATTATACAGGATAATGGTATTGATATGCTTTTTGCGGAGTTGATTAAGGAGATAGGTCGTCGTGTTCGTTATGAGAAGGGTGGAGCATGGGGATATTTTAACCGAGAGCGTGGTCAGATATTGCGCAATTTGATTGAGCGTGGCAAATATGGTGCTCGATCTCAGGCGGAGGTGTTCAGTTATTTAGGTGAGGTGGCTGCTCGTGAGTATATCGACTCGGATTTGTTTGATGATATAGATGTGTTGGTACCTGTTCCTTTGCATCCTCGTCGATTGCGCGAGCGTGGGTTTAATCAAGCGGAGTGGATCTGTCGAGGGATGAGTAAGGTGCTGGGTATAAAGGTGGATACGGAGCATTTGTATCGTGTGCGCAATAATGCGCATCAAGCGCAGACGAGTTTCGGTGAGCGCTTGGAGAATACGGAGGATTTGTTTGGAGTGCGTTATCCAGAAGAATGGAAAGATAAGCATATATTGTTGGTCGATGATGTGATCACCTCGGGTGCTACGCTGCTATCTTGCATGCGTCAGTTGACCCCAATTAGAGGTTGCAGGGCTAGTGTCTTTGCCTTAGGTTGGGCGCATGATTAAAAGTACTTGAAGATTGGTATAAAATACAACAGGTGGGCTAGAGTGCTCACCTGTTGTTATAAAACGCATAGAGGAATCTCTCAGTGGATGAAGTCGCTATTTATTTCTTCACTCGTTTGATGATGGCTTTGGCGATGAAATAGACTATAGCGAGGGCGAAGAGGCCCATAATGACAATGCTCAACTCGTGACTATAAGCGTCGATGAGTTCTTTTTGACCACCAGCGATATAACCCAACAATGCCAAAACGACATTCCATATACCAGCACCTAAGAAAGTATAAAAGAGGAACCAACCGAAGTGCATTTTGCATAAACCTGCAGGGATACTGATGAGTTGACGGATGCCAGGGATCAATCGACCTACGAAAGTAGATACCTTACCATGGTCGTTGAAATAGTCTTCCGCCTTCTTGACTTTCTCGCCCGATAGGAGGCAGAGATGCCCCAGTTTGCTATCCGCAAAAGCATACACAATAGGACGACCTAACCACATGGCTAGCAGGTAGTTGATGATTGCACCAATGATTGCACCAAGCGTACCGAAGAGTACGATGAGGAGCACATTGAGTGGGTAACTATCGGTGGTATGAAGACTACTAGCAGGGTCATTCGCTACATAGGCCGCAGGAGGGATAACGATCTCACTTGGGAAAGGAATAAAAGACGACTCAATCGCCATCAAAGCGGTGATAGTCGCATAGTTCATATGAGAAGCATACCATTGCTCCACACGGGAGATGATGGAGGGTTCAGAAACTTCGCTGTTCAGGAGTTTAGGGGTGACTAGGGTTGTGTCCTGAGCCCAAACGAGGGTGGTTGCAACAAGTGCAACGACAAAAAGAAGGATTTTTTTCATATTGTTCTTTGAGAGGCGCTTTATGGCTAGTAGAACTAGTTGGGCTAGTCGTACTAGTGATGCTAGGAAGTGCCTCGGAATATTAACTATTAATTGTCAATTATTAATTGATTTCCCACGTTTCGAGGGTTTGGGTAAGTTGGTCAAACGTGGTGGCTTTGCTCTTAGCACCTACCTCGTTAATCTGCTGATTGACAGCCGCATCATAACTCTCTGCCTCCACGCGGCGGATAACACCGAGGGCGATAGGTAAGCCTTCGCCTTTAACCTCATCTTGTCCCATCATCGCTAGCATGCGGTGGAGGGTAGGATCAGGTGTTGTGGCATCGTGGGTGAGCACACGCTCATCGTTGGCAGGTACCACAATGAGTTGAGGGATAAGTCCTTGGGAATAGTCTAGCGCTAGACCCTTGTCATTGTCTTTGCCAAAGATCATCTTCTCGCCATGGCGAAGGATGATGCTGCGCTCTGCACGTGTGTCACGGTCGGCAATCCAGTTATGGGTGCCGTGGTTGAATATTACGCAGTTGACGAGGCACTCGATCACGCTAGCGCCTTGGTGCTTAGAGGCTTGTACCATACAGTCCACGGTGGTAGGCATATCCACATCCAGGGTGCGGGCGAAGAACGTACCGCGTGCGCCGAGCACCAATTCGGCAGGGATAAACGGACGCTCGACTGTACCAAAAGGACTAGACTTGCTGACAAAACCCTTGGGCGATGTCGGAGAGTATTGACCTTTGGTCAAACCATAGATTCGGTTGTTGAAGAGGCATATGTTGAGATTGACATTGCGTCGAATCTCATGGATAAAGTGGTTACCACCAATAGCGAGGCAGTCGCCATCGCCCGTCATTTGCCACACATTGAGTTCGGGATGGCTAGTCTTGACACCCGTAGCGATAGCACCTCCACGTCCGTGGATGGTGTTAAACCCGTAGGTATTGAGGTAGTGTGGCATACGGCTAGAGCAGCCGATACCAGAGATGACTACGGTCTGGTGGGTAGGTATGCCCACCTGTGCCATGGCTTTCTGGAGTGCGAGGCAAATAGCATGGTCGCCACAGCCAGGACAGAACTTAACGGGTTGGTTACTTTTATATTGAGCTGGTTCCATGTTGGTGAGTTATCTAGTTGTTCTAGTAATGCTAGTTAATCTAGTTGGGCTAGCGGTTTTATTGGTTAATCGCTTTTACTATTCGTTCTACGGCGAATGGTTGGGCGGTGATTTCGTTATACTGTTCGAAGTGGATACCTTGGATCTTGCTGCGCAAGTATGCGGCGAATTGACCGTTATTCAACTCACAGACAATCACACGTTTGTATCGTCGCAACACCTCCGCGGTGTTCTTAGGCAGCGGGTTGATGTAGTTGAAATGCGCTAGGGCGCAATGGAGCTCTTTGGCTGCTGCCAAGAGGTGACCTTCGGTCGAACCCCAGCCCACGAGCAAGGTGTCGCTATCAGCATTGCCTTGTACTTGTAGGAGTGGAATCTGATTGGCCACTTGATCTATCTTCGCTTGGCGAGTGCGCACCATCTGTGCGTGGTTCTCTGGATTGGTGGAGATGATACCCCTGTTGGCATCACGCTCCAGACCGATATTGCGGTGCTCATACCCCTCCATGCCTGGGTATGCCCAATAGCGTACACCACGCTCATCGCGCAATGCTGGATTGTAGTTGCCACGGAACTCCTCTAGCACTCCTTGTGGTTGAATAGCAGGTAGTTGAGAAAGTTGTGGTATTTGCCAGAGACCTGTTCCGTTAGCCAAATACGTATCGGTGAGAAGCACCACTGGAGTCATGTTCTCAAGGGCTATCTTACTTGCTTGGTAAGCAAAATCAAAGCAGTTGGCAGGAGTGGATGCCGCTACAACCACAGCAGGACATTCGCCATTGCGCCCGTAGAGCGCTTGGAGCAAGTCGGTCTGTTCGGTTTTGGTCGGAAGACCTGTTGATGGTCCACCGCGTTGTACATCAATCACTACGAGTGGGAGTTCTGCCATCACCGCTAAACCAATAGCTTCGCCCTTGAGGCTTAGGCCGGGACCCGAGGTAGAGGTGGCCGCCAAGTCGCCTGCAAAAGCAGCACCGATAGCGGTACATACGCCAGCTATCTCATCTTCGGCTTGGACCACCATGACACCCATATCCTTGCGAGCAGCCAACTCATGCATGATATCGGTAGCTGGTGTGATAGGATAGGAACCGAGGAAAAGGCGTTTGCCGCACTTCTCGGCAGCGGCAATAAGTCCCCAAGCGGTAGCTTTGTTACCCGCAATGGAGGTATATTGACCAGAAGGGAGCGAGTCGGACTTCTGGATAGTCATCGTTTGGATATTGAGGGAGAGGTTGTGTCCGTAGTTGAAGCCATCGGTAAGCACTTTGACGTTCGGTGCGATGAGTTGAGGTTTCTTTTGGAATTTACTCTCAAGGAAAGTAACTGCCTGATCTATAGGGCGAGAGAATAGCCAGCAAACCAATCCCAAAGCAAACATATTGCGGGATTTGAGCACCGCCTTATTGTCTAGTCCCATGTCCTTGAGACTCTCTTTGGTCATTTGGGTGAGCGCCACAGGGATAATCTGTACAGACTCAGGAAGACCAAGTTCTGTGAATGGGTTGTCGGTCTTGTATAATGCTTTTTCTAGGTCTTTAGTTGTGAGCGAGTCGGTGTCGATGATGATGACAGCGTCGCGTTTGAACTGGGAGTTTGCCTCGTTCCATTGTGCGCCTGGGGTGTTGAACTTAGAGCCAAGGGCACCTACTTTGAGCGCTGCAGCGTTCATGGCAACGAGCACATCTGCCTTATCGCCAGGGGTATAGACACCTGCACCGAGTTGAACTTGGAAACCGCTGACACCACCCAATGTGCCCTGAGGAGCACGTATTTCTGCTGGGAAATCGGGTAGGGTACTAATCTCATTGCCGAGAATAGCACTGAGTGATGAGAACATCGTACCGGTGAGCTGCATACCGTCACCAGAGTCACCACAGAAGCGAATAACTACATGTTGTTTGTGCATAGTTTTTGTAGTATTATAAAAAACGGCGGCAAAGTTACAATTTTTTTTGCATATTTGCAAATTTTTTACTACCTTTGCAGCCGATTGTAAATTGGGTAAGAATGGGACTATTTTTATTTAAAAATAAGTCGTTGAAAATGATAATAATTGAGATATGAAAAATATACGAAACTTTTGTATTATTGCACACATCGATCATGGTAAGTCCACTTTGGCGGATCGATTGATTGAATACACCGCTACCGTAGACAAACGCTTGATGGAAAATCAGGTCTTGGATGATATGGACCTGGAGAAAGAGCGTGGTATTACCATTAAGTCACATGCGATTCAGATGAACTACAAGGGTTATACCCTTAACTTGATTGACACTCCGGGACACGTGGATTTCTCTTACGAGGTGAGCCGTAGTATTGCTGCTTGCGAGGGAGCGTTGTTGATTGTGGATGCGTCGCAAGGTGTGCAAGCGCAGACGATCTCTAATCTCTATATGGCACTTGAACACGACTTGGAGATTATCCCTGTGATGAATAAGTGCGATATGGATTCTGCTATGCCAGAGAAAGTGGAGGATGAGATTATCGACCTATTGGGTTGTAAGCGTGAGGAAATCTTGCGTTGTTCGGCTAAGACAGGTGATGGCGTGCCAGAGATATTGGATGCTATTATTGATCGTATCGCTCCTCCAGAGGGTGACCCTGAGGCGCCATTGCAATGCTTGGTGTTTGATTCGGTGTTCAACCCTTTCCGTGGAATTATTGCTTACTTCAAGGTGGTTAATGGTACGATGAAAGCGAATGACCGTGTGCGTTTCTTCAATACGGGTAAGGAATACGATGCGGACGAGATAGGTGTGCTGAAATTGAATATGCAACCTACCAAAGAGATTTCGGCAGGTAATGTAGGATATATCATTTCGGGTATCAAGACTTCCACTGAGGTGAAGGTGGGTGATACCATTACGCACGTGGCTCGTCCATGTACAGAGGCAATTGCGGGATTTGAGGAGGCGAAGCCGATGGTCTTTGCAGGTGTATATCCTATTGAGGCTGAGGATTACGAGGATCTGCGTGCATCCTTGGAGAAACTCCAGTTGAATGATGCTGCTTTGACTTTCTCCCCAGAGTCATCAGTAGCTTTGGGATTTGGTTTCCGCTGCGGATTCTTGGGACTATTGCATATGGAGATTGTGCAAGAGCGTTTGGATCGTGAGTTTGATATGGATGTGATAACCACTGTGCCTAACGTAAGTTATAATGTCTATACCAAGGATGGAGAGAAGGTAGAGGTGCACAACCCTGCGGGTATGCCAGATATTACTATGATTGACCGCATCGAAGAACCATATATTCGCGCGAGCGTGATTACGACAAGTAATTTTATTGGTCCAATCATGACTTTGTGCTTGGGTAAACGTGGTGAATTGGTGAAACAAGAGTATATCTCAGGCGATCGTATGGAGATATTGTACGATATGCCATTGGGCGAGATTGTGATCGACTTCTATGATAAGTTGAAATCTATTTCTAAGGGTTATGCATCCTTTGATTGGCACCACAATGGTTTCCGACCAAGCAACCTGGTGAAGTTGGATATTCTCTTGAATGGTGAGCAAGTGGATGCCTTGAGTACTTTGACGCACAGAGATAATGCGGAGAGTTTTGGTCGCAGAATGTGCGAGAAATTGAAGGAATTGTTGCCACGTCAGCAGTTTGATATAGCTATTCAAGCTGCTATTGGTGCTAAGATTATTGCTCGTGAGACGGTGAAACAAGTCCGTAAGGACGTGTTGGCGAAGTGTTATGGTGGTGATGTGAGTCGTAAGCGTAAACTTTTGGAGAAACAGAAGAAAGGTAAGAAACGTATGAAGCAAATTGGTAACGTAGAGGTGCCACAAAAGGCATTCTTGGCGGTACTGAAGCTGGATTAAAGTAGATTGACTAGATATACTAGATAGTCTAGATGAACTAGAAAAAAACGAAATCATTATGGAACAGTTAGTACATAGTGCGTGGAGCATGATCCCTTTTGGATTGATGCTGTTGACTATCGCTGTAGCGCCATTGGTAGTGAACGAGTGGTGGGAGAGTAATAGGCACAAATTAGCGATAGCTCTTATGTTGGCAATACCTACTGCCGTATTCTTGATAATGGGAGGTATGTGTCATGAGTTGGAGCATCAGTTGTTTGGTGACTACATACCTTTTATCGTGCTGTTGTTGGCATTGTATGTCATAACGGGCGGTATTCATCTGTCTGGCGATATTAAGGCTAAGCCTTGGGTGAATACGCTATTCCTGACTGTGGGTTGGTTGTTTGCAAGTATCATGGGTACTACTGGTGCGGCGATGCTGCTGATTCGTCCGCTATTGATGACCAATCAACAACGCCAACACAAAGTACACACGGTGTTGTTCTTTATCGCTTTGGTGGCTAACTGTGGCGGATTGTTGACGCCACTAGGTGATCCTCCTTTGTTCATGTTGTTCTTGCGTGGTGCATCGTTTATCTGGTTCGAATCAATGTTGCTAGAATGGCTGTTTACAGGAGTATTGCTGTTGCTGATCTATTTTGTGCTTGATACTCTCCACTACAAGAAAGAGCATTGGACTGCACTATCTGCTGATAGTCGTGAGCGTGTGCCATTAAAATTAATGGGTAAGCGTAATTTGCTGTATCTATTAGGTGTAGTGTTGACTGTTGCCTTTGTGAATAGTGGATATATTCCAGAGATGGCCATGGAGGATGCGCCATTCTTGTTGAAATATTTGCGTGAAATAGTGTTGTTGTCGCTAACTGTAATGTCGCTTTCTACTACCAAACATGAGGTGCGTTATGATATGAATAAATTCTCCTGGGGACCTATCGTGGAAGTAACGGTATTGTTCTTGGGTATATTTGTTACTATGACTCCAGCGCTGGCGTATCTGAATGATCATGCCTCATCGTTGGGTTTGAATGGCGTAGGACAGTTCTACTATATGACGGGTGCCTTGTCAAGTTTCTTGGATAACACACCTACTGCCGTGGCTTTTCATAGTGTAGCAGCGGGACTATCTCCAGAGCAGATGGCTATGTTTGGTGATAGCATGGTAGCAGGAGTACCAGAGATATTGCTCAAAGCAATATGCATAGGATCTGTGTTCTTTGGTGCGATGACCTATATCGGCAATGGACCTAACTTTATGGTGAAGGCGATAGCAGAGGAGAGTGGAGTGAAGATGCCAAGTTTCTTCGGATATATGCTCAAGTTCTCCCTGATCGTGTTGCTGCCAATCTATGTGTTGGTACAGGTGATTTTCTTGTAGTCGAAAGTTGAATGTCGAAAGTTTATAGTTTAAAGGTAAGGATATATGAATCTTTTTGATCAAATTAGTGAAGACATCAAGCAAGCGATGCTTGCGAAGGACAAAGTGGCGTTGGATGCGTTGCGTGGTATTAAGAAAGAGTTTCTAGAGGCTAAGACTGCCAAGGGTGCCGAGGGCGAGTTGCCTGATGAGCGTGCGTTGCAGATCTTGCAAAAGATGGTAAAACAACGTAAAGAGGCAGCAGAGATGTTTCGTGCTGCTAACCGCCCAGAGTTGGCAGAGGACGAGATGGCACAATGTGCTGTGATTGAGCGTTATTTGCCAGCTATGATGTCTGAGGAGGAATTGAAAGTGGTATTGGCTGAGATTATTGCTCAGGTGGGTGCTGCTGGTCCACAAGATATGGGTAAAGTGATGGGCGTGGCTACCAAGCAATTGGCAGGCAAAGCAGAAGGCAAGACCATCAATATGGTTGTACGTCAATTGCTCAGCAAATAATCGTGTATAAGACATTTTTGAAGGCGATTTTCGCTGGTATCTGTATTGGTATTGCAGGTTGGGGTTTCCTGGTGGATAAGACACTAGGAATGTTCCTATTTATCTTTGGACTAGCAACGGTGGTGTCCTACGAAGCCAAACTGTATACAGGTGTGTCGGGCTTTTGTCAGAATTGGAGCGACATTAAGCAGTTGTTGGCGATTATATTGCCGGGAAATATACTCGGTTGCTTGTTGGTGGCGCTTATGAGTCTGTTTACCAAACTGCCTGTACATGAGACCGCTTGCGGCGTACTAGAGGCTCGTTTGACGAGTGGACCGTTGGCGTGTGGTGTGTTAGGAATAGGTTGTGGTATATTGATGACTAGCGCTGTGGCTTTTGCTAAGAAAGGCAAGGAGTTTGGACATTGGGTACCACTGCTGTTTGCAGTGCCATTGTTCATTCATTGCGGTTTTCCTCATTGTATCGCAGATGCGTTCTACTACCTGACCGCTGCAGACTATATCGTGGAGCAACCACAAGTGTTGTGGTGCTATCTGCTGACGGTAGTGGGTAACTTTGTGGGATGTAATGTTCCTAGGATGTTGGTTTAAGGTTTATAGTTTAAAGGCAAGGATAAAAAAAGAACCGAAGTGATTCGGTTCTTTTTGTTTATGCTTGGATGAATTAATTACTCTCCATCGTGCGCATGCAATTGTTGTACATAGATAGCGTGCATCATTTTCTCGCGTTTGATCTCTGATGGTTTAGAGAATTGTTGACGACGACGAAGCTCTTTTACAACACCTGTTTTGTCGAATTTGCGTTTGAATTTCTTAATCGCGCGCTCGATGTTCTCACCTTCTTTAACTGGAACTATGATCATTGCATACACCTCCTTTTCTTTGACTCTCCGGGCATTTAGCCTGTTCTGAGTTGTAGCGGTTGTTTAAGTCTTCCGCATGACCTTTTTATGGGTTAATAAATATTATCTTTTTAAAAAGACCACTCAACGGGTGTTAAGCGGTCTTGAGTACCCAGAGCCGGGGTCGAACCGGCACGGATTGCTCCACTGGTGTTTGAGACCAGCGCGTCTACCGATTCCGCCATCTGGGCTAAATGATCTCGTTGATTCCGAAATCGGCTGCAAAATTACTGCTTTTTTTTGATATGACCAAATATTTTGTGAAAAAAAGTGAAAAATATTTATAATGGTGTCATTTTTTATGAAAAATACCTCATACCTTTATAATCGTACGCGTACGCGCGAGAAAATTTGTAGGATTGAAAGAAAAATATTAATTTTGCAGCGATTTTTAGTTTGTATAACAATAATTTTATAGTATTAGTCTAAATAAAAGTAAATTTATGAAGAAATTTTTACAATTGTTTGTGCTATCTGTTTTGAGTCTGGTAGCGGTAAGTATGAAAGCCCAAACCTATAATGGTGGTGTGTGGTATTCGTTGTATGATACGAATGATCATTATAATGTTGTGGTTTATACTAATTTTGCAGAGAAATCACTATTTACTCCAGTAGAAAGTATGACATTTGAATATATGAAGTTTTCTTTGATTTCTATCAATGGAAAAGTAGAACTTCAAAATAAAGTGGATGGTTCATGGAAAAAGAAGGGTGAGGCGTCTTATTCTGATTACAATAACTATAAGACATCATCTACCATACAATTGGATGCTAATGCGACAAATATTCGTTATTATTTGGCTTCTGGTAATGGAGTATATGTCAAAAATCACTTTGCTAAATTGGCAAAACATATCCTTTTCGCGGAAGGTGAGTTTGGTACTACTAGCAAGAGTCATGCATTTGGCAGTTGGCATGTAGGGGAAGTGGATTCTCTAGTTGTGAATCTGCGTTCTTTTTTGACCGTTGGTGATATCACTATCACGAGTGATAATCCTGCTTTTCGTGTAGGAAGTGCGGAAAATACAGAGGCAATGGTTTGGGCTGTAGGCGCAAACGCGTGTGCTTCTAAGAATGGTGTACAAGGCGCAGTTGCAGGCGGAGGAACTTTGGGTGATATTGATCAGTATAGTGTGGTGATTTATTTCTGTCCTGATTATGTGAAAGACTATGAGGGTACAATCACTTTAACCGATGGAACATCTACCGCAACTATCTCTGTAACTGGTTCAGGTTATGTGGATCAGAAATTTGAACAAGAGATAGTTTGGGAGCAAGACTTGGCTGTGGTGAATGTGTTTGACACGATTGTGTTGAGTGCACAGGCTAAGAATGAGATAACCTATGCCGTGTCTGACTCTACAATCGCTAGTGTAGAGGGTAATGTCCTCGTGCTCCATAATGCAGGCGAGGTGGAAGTATATGCTTATGCTGCGGAGGATGTGATGTATCTAGCAGATACATTGGCGAAAACCGTGATTGTCAGTCATTTGACGCAAGAGATTATCTGGAATATGGATTCTTTGGTTATGACTGTAGGTGATACTTTAGTCTTGAACGCAGTAGCTACTAGTGGCTTAGAGGTTAGTTATTTGACCGATGTGGACTCTGTAGTGGTGATTGAGGCAGGTATGATGGTCGCTTTGAATCCTGGCGAAGTGGTTGTTACTGCGGTGCAAGAGGGTAATAATAACTATGTGGCTGCTGAATTGGAATATACGATTACAGTAGTGGCTGCTGAAGATGATGACGACGATGATGATGTTACTACTGGTTTGGAGGATATGCTTGATAATCAAGTCAAAGTATGCAAGATCATCCGCGATGGTAAGATTTATATCATTCGTGGCAACCAAGTGTATGATATGTTAGGTACTAGATTGTAATAGATAGTTCATAAGATTAAGCGGCACAGGGCATTGGCTCTGTGCTGTTTGTTTATATGAGGGTGTTTTGCTATCTGGAGTTGACAATTGGGAGTTTGGATGTGTCAAATTTTATGAAAAACATATCACACCTTTATATATGTGCGTACGCGCGTGCGTAAAATTTGCATATTCCGTAGGAAAATGTTAATTTTGCACCGATTTTCGGCTTAAATAAAAGTGTATGTATAGTATTAATCTTAATAAATGATACTTTTTGCTTAAAAACTTTAAGCCCTAAATCAAGAATTGTACTTTGTAATCCTTCGGTTTGCCCATGATTTGCCCTTTGGTTGCCACCTATCTCCATTGGAACCTCATTGGAACCTGATTGGAACCTCATTGGAACCTGATTGGAACCTCATCGGAACTTCGCCGAAGGAATCCCGAAAGAAACCCGAAGGAAGGGTGGAAGAAAAGCGGTAGATAAGTATAGCAAAAGTATACCAAGGGTATACAAAAACAAAAGAGATATTAATTATTAACTATTAAATATTAACTGATAAACGTGAAACAATTTTTACGACATATTTTCCTCCTCCTTGCCCTCTTCATGGCAACTGCTTCTGCGTGGGCTGCAGATTGTACATATGAATATAATAGAACAGTTTATAACACAGGTATTAAAAATAGTGGCGATATTATTGCACAGTTTGAATTTGCCAATGTGTATGGACTTAGTAGTATATCTTACAAATTAACTCTAAAATGTACTGGTGCAGGAAAAGATTTGCAGTATAAAGTACAATATTTGCCCAGTAATAGTAGTACATGGACAGATACAAACATATCAACCTCTACTATAGATGGAACATGGCAAGCCTGGCAGTCAGAGTCGTCTGAATCGAAAACAGAAGCCATTTCTAATAGCAGTCCTATATTTAATGCGCGCGGTATTCGAATTGTCTCAAACACAAAATTTGGATCAACAAGAACAGTTTCTGTTGATGAGGTAAAATTTGTAATGGCAAAAACCTTGTCTGGTTCTGAGGAGACGATGCCTTTTGATGATCAAGTCTATAATACGACAAGCTCTGCAAAAACAAGAGATTTTACTTTTAGTAATGTAGCAACAGGCAAATCTATTTCTATTACGAATAATACAAATGCAACGGAATTTCCTGCAGAGATTGCCAAAAATGGTGATTGTACAGGTTCGGTAACAGTTAGCGTGAAGTTTAAACCTTCACAAAAAGGAACCCGTACAGGACAAATAACCATTTCGGGAGATTGCGGGTCAAAGACATTTACGGTAACAGGAAATGGTTTGTTAGCAGCTCCAACCTTAACCTTAAAGGGAACAACTGGTCTTGTGGATCGCACAGCGGATGTAGCAAAACCTAATTATATAGATTTGAGTGTTTTCATTGATACATACATCGGAGATGGATACAAATATGAGGTTGTATCGTCTAATAGCCAATATGCTCACTTTGTGGGAGATAATTTTTATGCAACAGAGAAAGGTGCATATACGATTCATATTACGTCTCCTGCTGGTGACCATTATTCCGATACATTTGCGGATGGTAAGAAGTATAGAGAAATAGTTATTACTGTGCGTGATAAAGCAAGACCTGTGTATAACGCAAATTATACTCAGTCATCTGCGGATAGAATGTTAGTAGATGGAACAATAGAAAATGCGTTTACATTAACAAATGTAAGTAATGATGCTTATTTTGCATGTAATATATCGGTAACATCAATTTCGAATGTTAATGATGGTAGTGGAATAGTTATCTCGTATGATGCAAAAAACAATAAGATTATTGCGCATAACGCGGGCACAGCAACTTTACAATTTGTTCAGACGGAGAATAACGACTATTATGGTGGTGCATCGCCAATATATACATTCATTGTCTCAAAACATCAAACTTCATTTGGTGGTGAGGCATATAGCATGATGGTGGAAGGAACGCAAATAGCAAATTATTCATACTCCAATACATCTTCCGCACAACCTACTGCATTGAGCGCTGATGATTTCTATTATACCATAGACAATGTTGTATTTGCAAATGAAGAGTTGAATAAAGGAACAGATTTAATTACCTTTAATCCTTCTACGAAACAAATTACGGCATGTAATGCAGGTACAGCCAAGATAACACTTCACCAAAAAGAAACTTATAAATATACAGGAGCAACAGCTTCGTATAATGTAACTGTCAACAAATACACGCCTACATTCACATGGAATGTTGGAAATGCAACGTATTATTACTTGTCATCTATTCCAAATATCTTCTCTACTACTAACCCAGATTGTCAATATACAATCGTTTCGGATAATGAGCAAGTAGCGAAAGTGATAGACAATACTTTGCATATCTATAATGTAGAAGAAACAGCCAATATTACCGTTACACAAGCAGAAAACTACAAATGGAACGGCAAAACAGAAACATATACGATCACGCCTGCCAATCCAAACAACCATGTGACATTCACCTATACACAAGCGATGTTTAATGACGGAACAATTACTACTCAAAAAGTAAGTCAGCATGGAATGGAATGGACAAGTGATAATCAACTCCGCTTAGGAGGTAGTTCAAAAACCGTGCTACCTGGCTACCCCGCGTACGATTGGGATGATAAGTACATAGTTATTCATTTCGAAGGAATACCAAAGGATATTAGCTTTAAGTATAAAGCAAACACCAGTGATGTATCAAATGGAGCAACAGCATTAAAAAGAGCAGATTGGTATATAGCAGAGGGTGCGGAGGGACCGAATGGTGAAATCATTTGGTCTAGTACATATCCATGGAGCAATATGGGTGGAGAGAATTCGAACTCAACCTCTTGGATTAGTGTTTCTAATAAACCACTTCAATCTACTACTCGCTATTTGAAACTCTGTTATTCTGGTAACTTCGCTGGTTTTTATTCAGAAATTACTGTCACCGAATTAGAGAAGTTTGATGCAAGTCCAAAACCATTGGATTTTGGTAAGGAGAGCGTGAACAAGGGAGAACAAGAGAAACAAGTCGTTTTTGAACATGCAAACGCAGGTAGAGAGACAAAGGTAACTATCGAAGGTGCAGATGCGGATTACTTCTCTGTATCGCCTACTACTATCTCCAATACAGGGCGTGATCTATATGGAACAACGTATTTGAATGTTACATTTGATAACGGAAAAACGGTTCGTGGTGATCAACCTTATACTGCAACATTGGTAATTGAAGACAATGCTGGACATCGAGAGGAAATAGAGTTGACAGGTGTCCGCAATGGTAAGGCAACACCTGTCTTTACATGGAATCCAAATAACTTTCCTTATTATTTTAATACTTCTATAGCCAATATCGTTATTTCATCCAATACAAATTGTCCATTAACGATTACATCGAGCAATGAAAATATCGCAAAAGTAGAAAATGGACGATTATATATCTATAATCAATCAGGAGAGGTTACCTTTACTGTTACTCAACAAGGAAATGATACTTATTATGAGCACACAGAAAGTTTCACTTTTACTCCTAAAGTAAAACCAGATTTGACGGTTCCTTTCCAAGTAACACAGGAAATCTACAACCAAGCAATGACGGTTGGAGATAACTGCAGTTGGGATGGTGATGATTATCAGGTTAAATTAGGTAATGGAGCTTGGGATGACACTAGAAAAACAGCTATATTAGTTTTCTCTGGAATACCAGATAAGTTAACCTTTACATACGCGACAAGTTATAATTTGGCAGTAATCGAAATAGGCTCATTTGATAATCCAAAATGGGAAGTAGAGGAATCTTCCGATGGAGACAGTTGGAATTCAATATGGAGCGTAAAAACGAACTCGACCAATTGGACGGAGGTGGAAATTCCATTATCAGAGACAACGCAATATGTGCGCTTTTCGTATGATGGTAACTATGCAGGATATTTCAAAAATATCAATATCAGCGAATTGGTGGGATATAAATACCTTCGCGCAGCAGACGGACACTACCTCAGTCGTGGTGGTAAATGGGGAACACAAGCTGTAATGGATGCTTTTGGTGTGGTATCACGCATTAGTAATTATACTCGAGATAATGAAAATGAATATACTCGTTTCTTCTTTGTGGATAACGAGCAATATATGTTCGAAACAGAGACAAAAGATGAGCTGAGATTGCATGAAATCTTTACTGATAATGGTACAGCTGCCAATACCAATCATCTCTGGCAAATAAATAATGACGGAGGTGTTCTTACAATCCAGAGTGCCAATGAAGTCGGAGCAGTGAGTCATAAGGGAGACTATATTACTGCTATAAATGGTGTGTTAGCTTTCACAAAGAATGAGGCAGAAGCAACTAGATGGCAAATGGAGGATTATACAGAGCATCTACAATATATCGATGACATGCTCCATAGACAAGTAGCCGAAGCAGCAGTAAAAGACTTTGGAAAAGACATTAATACGCTAGAGAAAGTGCGAAACCGACTTAAGGAAGAAGATTTTGAGGCGCACGACATATCTATTGATAAATTACTATTGGGCGAACAAACAGGTGAGGAGCGTACAATAGACGGTATGCCACGTATCTACGAGCAAACAATTACAGGAGTGGATACAGGTTTTTATCGCCTAACAGTAAAAGCACTCTATCGCATATCAAATTCAGAAATAGCATGGAGATGTAATCAGGAAAAAGGAAAAGAGAGTGTACTGGCCTATGCCTACGCTAATAATGTGCAATTCCCTATTCAGTCGGTATATGCTTCCTATCATTCATCTGCAATTGAGAATACTGATGAATTCCATAATGGCAAGTTTTATTCTACTACACTTACTTCCGTAGATGTAGCTTTTGATGATGCTAACCGTTACCTCAATGATGTATATGTCTATGTAGCTCCTGATCCAGGAAAAACTACAGGTACTCTCCATTACGGAATCAAAAGTCCTTCTTATGTTCCTGGAGCGTGGTTGGCTTATGCTGATATAACTTTAACCCGTTTTGCTCGTAAGGAATTTATTTTCGAATGTGATGATACTCAAAACCCCGGAGATTGGAATACATCAACGAATTGGAATAGAGATGAAGTTCCTAATAAATATCATAGGGTAACGATAAAATCAAATGCTAATATAGCACTTCCATTTGAGGTATATAGTTTGTCAATCGATGAAGGTAAGACTATTCATATTACTTCTAAAGGCGGTATGACTATAGGAATTGGTGGTGCTGTGAATGTTAACGATGGAGCTATCGTGGTTGATAATACTCCTGAAGGAGCGGGATATTTACGAATCAATCCTAATACAACTAATAAACTTACCAACCGGGTTGAGGTTAATTATATCACCAAAGCATTTGATGGAGTATGGCAATATTTTGGTGCGCCAGGTACAGATGCTGTGATATCTAATGAACCATATACCGATGTGTATCTATGGAGTGAACCAAAAGGTTGGATGCAACATACTTCACAAACTCTTCAACCATTTGAGGGATATGCTATTACACAATATAATGATAAAAAGGCAACTTACAGCTTGACTGCAACGCCAATATGTGCAAACCAAACTATCCATTTAACTAAGACTGCTGAAGGTATGAATGGTGATAACTTATTTGTAAATAGTTATTTATCACCAATTGACTTGACCAAGTTTACGGATATGGACGATGAGTTGAATGATCCAAATGATGATTTTAGAGGTAATTTTGAGAAGACATTCTACTTGTTTAATTCTGGTTCGTGGGACGATTGGCAAAACAATGGCGGAAGCAACAACAATGGTTTTACGGCTGGTGATGGAAAGGGACAATATTTTGCGATTACTCCTTTGAGTGTAAAACTTTTAGACTCCAATATCGAACAAACTGTTATTCCATCTATGCAGGGTGTGTATGTGATAGCTAATGAAAATGGAGCAAGCATCAAATTAGATTACAATAAACATGTTTTCAAAGCTGATGCCGCGAATATGAATTACCATATGCGTGCGCCTAAAGTAGAGGATAAGGACTTTATGCGTGTGCGCATGCAAGTGGGTAGTCAGAATAGTGGTTCGGATCGCATGTATGTGATTCAATATAAAGAAGGCACGCAAGGTTTCGATAATGGATATGATGCGAGAAACATTTTAGTGGATGGATTGGCAAATATCTATACGAGTGAACAAGATGGTCAAATGGAAATATCTGTGTCTGACAATATAAATGAGACCTATATCGGTTTTTCTGCAGGAAATGATAGTGAATATACCTTGCGATTTACATCGGTTGTAGGTGAATTATATTTGAAAGACTTAGAGACAGAAACCGTTTGGGCTGTTATGGATGGCGAAGAGTATACATTCTATGCTACTCCTAACACGAAAAATGATAGACGCTTCCTGTTATTAGATCATAAACCAGAGCAAGGTGGTGGTGTTAGTACAGGTGTTGAGAATGTGCATTCTACAAAAGCGTGGATAGCAGACAATGTCGTATATGTGACTAATGCACCAATAAATACAGAATTGGTTGTTTATACAATGAGCGGAGCAGTGGTGACATCGTTTGTAACAACCACAACATATGCAACAATAGACCTGGCAAATATGCCAACAGGTGTGTATATGTTGCGCTTAAATGATAAGGTATATAAGTTTGTTTGTAAATAAGATTTTAAGGTAAGAATTTGAAAAGATTATTCATTATATTGCTCGTACTATGTCCATATATCTCGTATGGGCCCTTGCAGGCGCAGATGTATAGCACATCTTCACGTACGCATCGTTCCTATTCGACCGGTGGTACTATAGCGGTACCTTCGCATGTTGAATTTAGATCGACAAGTGTATATAACTCTAATATTAGACCTAACACCCAACAGAAGTGTTACTCCACTGCACCTATGCAGGTAGCTAATGGAAGTATAAAGACAATGGCATCTAGTATTAGTGGTGGAGTGTTAACTGCGGAAAAAAGTACTGGTTATATACCAACAGGTCCGCAACGAGCCCCAGGAACTCCTCGCCCTCAACCCATCGGCGATGGATGGGATGTGGCGCTATTGTTGGGATTATTGTGCGCGGGATATGTTGTGTTTCGCTATCGCAAACAAAGAGAAAACCAACTAAGCTAGTCTCTTTGTGGCAGTTGGCAAATCTGTGCCAGGTAACAATCCTTGCATTTGGCTTTGTCCTCCGTTGGAGAGAATGGAATGTCAGGATTGAAGATTTCTTCTAGCAAACATGTTAATTCTTCAATAAATTCTTGAGGGATAAGTCCAGAATAGAATTTAGGACCACTCTTGTCGTGCAGACAAGTGTGAGTCGATAGATCGTGTAACTGGCGTGTAGGGAAAAGATGTGGAGCCAACTCCAATCTATTGCCACGCTTAGCTTGCTCTTGACGAGCAAGTGGGTCATTCTCCCACATCCAACAATAGAGTAGGGTTTGTAAGATGTATCTATTGCCCTGTTTGCGTACACTCGTGTCTTCGGTGTCCGCCTGGATTGTTCTACCAAACACATCCGACATATTTGTGTATTCGAGTTTGACACTTCCAGTTTTATAATCAATGACCCGCATATGATTGGCTTTGATGTCGATACGGTCAATCGTTCCGCAAAAAGCAATATCCTGATTGATGGCAGGTAAATGTATGGATCTATTGACTTTCTTTTCTGCTGTGATATACTCAAAAGGCGCTTGGTTATAGTCGTAGTGTAGCGTATTGACCACACAACTGCGCACCACTCGCTCTGCTAGTTCGTCTCCTTGTAGATCTTTGAGTTCTGGGAGGGACTTCCAATATTGATCATTATTGACATTATTCATCAGTAATTGTATATCGGAGGCGAGAACTTGTTTGCCTTCCAATGGAGTATATAGGTGTTGCATTACAGAGTGTAGCACAATGCCTAGTGTTCTATCGCTGATAGAAATACTATCATCGGTCTCCTTGTCTTTGATACGTTCTAGGTGTTGGTAATAGAATGACTTTTGACAGCGCAGATATTCGGCCAGTGCACTGGCTGATAAGGCACCTTTCTCTGGAGTGGATGTATAGTATTTAGAAAGCAATTGCTGTACAGCTGCCGTCTTGGTGATAGGCAAATTCTCGGAGAGGGCAGATTGTAGTTTCTCGGTAACGGTAATACGTTCTACAGGCAGTTGGTATTGCCAAATAAGTTGGTAATAATATCGTGATAGTTCGCCTGAATGTTGCTCGTCGGCATGCGTGTTGGCTATAAACCAAATATTCTTAGCATGTGAGAGCATACGATAGAAATTGTATGCAAAAATAGCATCTTGACGCTCCACTGTAGGTAAATCAAAGCCACGGCGTAAAGTATATGGAATAAAGCTATTTCCTCGTGAGCGCCCAGGGTAGATGTCATCATTAAAATCCGTGATGATAATATTGTCAAAGTCCAATGCACGTGTCTCCAATACACCCATGATCTGCAATCCCTCTAGTGGCTCGCCTGTATAAGGTATGGTCATCTCCATGGTGAGCATCTTGAGCAATTGTTGTACCGCTTGTGCCGTGAATGAAATATCCGAATAGGTATGAATAGCATCCTCAATGCGGTCCAATGTCTTGAGTATGAGGTATATACTTTCGCTATTGTCGTGGTTGAGTTGTTGTCCAATATAGGTGCGCATAAGTTGAATACATTCTCCACTATCTTGTATCGTAGGGGAGATGTATTGCTCTGGATATGCGATTGACATATACGTGGAAGTAGCACGTAATGGGTATCCCATGGTGACATTGATTTTTTGGATATCGCCAGGGATAGTATGTATCAATGGTATGAGTAACTCCTCGTTAGGGAGAACAACAGCGGTGTGTGTCCAGTCTGTAACCTCTCCTTTGATTTGGGATAGGATATCATGGACTTGATGCGTCTGACTAGTGGAGGATGATACAGAAATAAGCTTGATTTGTTGATCAGTATGCTTGGTAGTAGTAGGAACCTCATAGCGAGAATGGAAGTCTCGTAGATTGTCCTGCATAAACATAGATGCTGCGTTGTGCTTATCACGCAAGAACTCGTCGTCGTAATCAAAATAGAAATCAGCACGCCCCATCTCTTGCAAACGCAGCATAAGTTGACGCTCAGATTCGGTCATAGCGTTAAAACCAATAAAGACATACTGCTCGCTGAACTTATCTTGAGGAATTTCATCCCAATGTTCAATGACGTGTCTATGCAGAAGTCCCTCGTATGCTAGATTGTCCTGCAAGAGATCCTGCTGTAAACGAGTATATAGAGGATAGAGTAATTGCCATGTCCGTACAAAATTGGTATGCATCGTGCTGTTATTGTTCTTGCTTAGAGAGAGATGAAACTCTCCCCAAAAACGCTTGATGGCATCGATTTGTTTGTCAGACAAACTAGCAAAATGGCTATCAATATCGTGCATGTCCTCTACCAAAGCATATAAGGATTGGACATCTTTGATGAGATGATTATCCACCTCAGAGAAGTCCGCTAGCATCATTTTCCCCCAGTGAACGAAGCTTTCAAGGGGTTCAGCATTGATGCCTGGTATGTGACTGTATATTCGATATAGACGTAGTAATAATGTCAGTTGATCGATCACTAGAAGGTCGCTCAGCGAGGCAAAACACTCGTTGATACTAATGACTCTAGGTGCAAAAGTAGGTTTGTGAATATATTGCGAGATGTATTTGCGGAAAAATAGACCCGCACGATGATTAGGGAAAACAAAAGTATAAGAGGACAAATTATCCTCTGCATTCTGTACAAATGTTTGTGCAATATGTTGTAGTTTACTCTGCATCCAGTCTAAGGAGTTGTTTGATTAATCGTTTTATGCGTGAAATGATAGACCAAGTCTTGCTAGCAGGTGGCATCTCAGAGAGCAAGATGTCCATATCTGGGCCACCCGTCAACTGCTCTGGGTAAACAACCATAGAGTTGTAATCTGTAAAATGCTCTCCCAACATAGTCGGAATATCTTCAAACAATGGGTTGTAACTGGCTGTGGACTTACGTGATGACAAAAGAATCAACATGTCATTATCTATAATAGTCTGTGATAAGACGCTAATCTCCTCCCAACCTTCCATCGTGCGGAAAGATGCACGAAGATATTTTCCCGGACGGCGACACATCGTTTGCAATGCCACTTGTGTATCAGGGTGCGCATAGAATACTACTTTTGCTCCCAACTCGCCAGCCAATCGACGCACCAAACCAAAGCATGTGATGAAGTCACGCTCTTTCTCTGCGTAGCGTGGCACGGCTACCACCAATCGATTAATGGTATTAATCGGTTGTGACTCATGATATACTATCACCGACTTGCTGGTATGTTCCACCAAATTAGACACATCCTGCCAGTCTGCAGACTGTTTAATCTCAATATTATCCAAGGTAGCCATCTCTCCAATCTCGCGTAGCGTTGGCCGCAAGTCCTTACCTACAGAAGTGAGCAACCAATAATCGTCTTCGTGATCGGATTCCAGTTTGGCACTCTCCTGCAAAGCTAATTCCTTAGCCGCATACTCGGTGATGAAACTAGCTGTGGTACACAATACCAAAATCATCAAGACAGAAGCATTCAGCACATCCGAAGACAAAAGTCCCATTTGATAAGAAATTGTAACAATCGCCAATGTACCTGCTGCGGTAGCGTGCGAAAGACCAAACACCAATTGTCGCTCGTGTTTAGAGAAGCGGAAGACCACTTGAGCAATCCACGCAGAAAGACTCTTACTAATTAACTTCGTGGTAATCATCACGACCGCTATCGTCACGGTCGTCCAACCGCTCCAGAAGGCATGGATATCAATCATCAAACCCACACTTATCAAGAACAACGGCACGAAGATACTATTACCCACAAAGTTTATTCGTCCCATCAGTGGCGAACGATTAGGCAGTAAGCGATTGAGCGAAACACCACAGAGGAACGCACCTAATATTCCTTCCAAACCTGCTAAATCTGCAAGTAACGCACTGCCCACCAGCATCAACATCACCACCATAAACTCAGAAATAGGGTCGCGATAACGCTTAAAGAACATACGCGCAAAGCGTGGGAAAAGCCATAATACGGTCAGTAGGAAAACAGCTACCAATGCTAATTGTATCGCATAGTCAGTAACACTCTGTACCGAGCGACTCCAACCTTCTACTATGGCTAACACAATGAGTGACAAGATAATAGCTACCATAGTAGCGCCTACCGTGATATTGACGGCCATATTCTTTTGCACACCATAGCGACTAACGATAGGATAAGTCATCAGCGTGTGGCTACCATACATCGCACCTAACAGCAGACTGGGTAGCCAACCATAAGGGAGCAGATATTGGCTGGTGATAAGACCCAAACCAAAAGGAATAAAGAATGTACACAAGCCAAAGAATAGCGAGCGGTATTTGTATTGCTTGAAATCGTTAATATCAATCTCGCTACCCGATTGGAACATAATATAGAGCATACCCAATGAACCTAGAATCTGGAGGGCTGGGGTCTCGCCTACAAGGTCCAAAACGGATGGACCAATCACAATGCCCGCCAAGATAAATCCCACAATGCTTGGCACGTGGATTTTGCGGCATAGCAATGGTACAAACCATATGATGCCGATGACCAATGTTAATGTCAATAATGCATTCATTTTCTCTAGCCTTTAACCTCTAACCTTTAACCTCTAAACCATAGCTCGCCTAGCGAGCGTCCTCTAAACCCTAAACATACCTCCCCGTTATACTCTCAGGATTATTACGGATGTCGTCAATAGTACCTGTACCCACAACCGTACCGCCTTCGCGACCTCCGTCAGGACCCATGTCGATCAAGTAGTCGCATGAGCGAATGACATCAGGGTTGTGCTCTATGATAATTACGGTATTACCCTTATCCACCAATTGTCTGAGCACCCCCATCAATACACGCACATCCTCAAAGTGCAGACCAGTAGTTGGTTCGTCTAATATATATAATGTCTTGCCTGTGCTTGGGCGAGCCAATTCAGTAGCCAGTTTCACACGCTGACTCTCACCTCCAGACAAAGTCGTAGAAGATTGTCCTAATTTGATATAACCTAATCCAACATCTTGCAAGGTCTTGATCTTCTTCAATATATAGGGTTGGCTCTCAAAAAACTCTACTGCCTGATTGATGGTCATGTCCAACACGTCAGCGATAGACTTGCCTTTGAAACGCGCCTCCAATGTCTCGCGATTGTAGCGTTGTCCGCCACATACTTCGCAAGGAACATAGACATTGGGTAGGAAATTCATTTGGATAGTCTTATAGCCATTGCCACTACATTCCTCGCAACGTCCACCTGAATTATTAAAGGAGAAGCGCCCCGCTTTCCATGAACGAATCTTACTCTCTGGCAGTTGCGCAAAGAGGTTACGTATATCCGTAAATACACCCGTATAGGTGGCTGGGTTGCTGCGTGGTGTGCGACCAATAGGCGATTGGTCCACGCCAATCACTTTGTCGATATGCTCAATACCTTCTATGCTATCATATGCTAAAGGTTCTTGCAAACTGCGGTAGAAATGCTGACTCAAAATAGGGTAGAGGGTTTGGTTGATGAGTGTGGATTTCCCACTACCACTCACACCGGTCACGGCTATCATCTGCCCCAATGGAAAACTAACATCCACGCCTTTGAGGTTATTACCCCTGCAACCGCGTAACGTAATACTATTAGGCGATGAGGCGAGAGGCGATGAGGCGAGAGGTAACGTAGCAGAGAGTTCTCCTCTCAGATACTTTGCCGTCAGCGTATCGGCTTTTAGCAATTCTGCTGGCGTACCTTCAAATACAATATGTCCACCTAAGCGACCTGCCTTAGGACCTATATCTATAATATAATCCGCTTGACGCATCATATCCTCATCATGCTCCACTACGATCACCGAGTTCCCCATGTCTCGCAACTGTTTCAGCGAGTCAATCAAACGTTGATTATCTCGTTGGTGCAAACCGATACTTGGCTCGTCCAAGATATAGAGCACATTCACCAATTTACTTCCCACCTGTGTCGCCAAACGAATGCGCTGATTCTCTCCACCCGACAGACTGTCAGATGAGCGAGACAGAGACAAGTAGGATAGTCCCACACTGAGCATAAAGCCCAAGCGGGAGATAATTTCTTTGATGATCGGCTCTGCTATCGCGCGTTGTTTGTTGCTTAACTTAGCAGGCACATTCATAAGCCACGCCCTAAGGTCTGTAATATCCATTGCTGATAACTCAGCAATATTCTTATCCGCAATGCGGAAACTCAAAGCTTCTCGACTAAGACGCTGACCTTTACAAGTAGGACACTCGCACCAAGCTTCTTCTTTCTCCTCCTTCTCATCTTCTGGTTGTTGCACATACTCCAACATGCGTGTGTACCAATTCTCATCATCTTTGATGATATTATCCAACTCCTCCTCGCCTTTTGCCTCTAACCTTTCGCCTTTAATCTTACCTAATCCTCGGCAGGTTGGACACCAACCTTGTGGCGAGTTGAATGAGAAAGTATGTGGCGCAGGTTCGGCATAACTCATACCCGTAGTAGGACACATCAGGTGACGAGAGAAATAACGTATTCCTTCGTCTCTCGCCTCCTCGCCTTCTCGCCTCATTGCCTGTGCGCTGTGCGCAAAAATCGCCATCACTCCATCGCCCATACGCATGGCTTGGTCCACCGATGCACGGAGGCGTTTGAGATCTTCTTCATCGTTATCTGTCTTGAGTTTGAGACGATCTACAACCGCTTCAATAGTGTGGTTCTTATAGCGGTCCAACTTCATGCCAGAGTATATTTCTTGCACTTCGCCATCTACACGCACATGCAAGAATCCTTTGCGACGAATGGTCTCAAAGAGCTCTTTGTAGTGACCCTTGCGGTTGTTGACCATAGGAGCAAGAATCAGCACTTTTTGTCCAGCATACTCACGGAGAATAAGATCCAGTATTTGGTCATCGGTATATTGCACCATCTTTTCGCCAGTGGCATAAGAGTAGGCATCTGCTGCACGAGCAAAGAGCAGTCGCAGAAAATCATACACTTCTGTGACTGTACCTACAGTAGAACGAGGATTGCGAGAAGTTGTCTTTTGGTCAATGCTGATTACTGGCGAGAGGCCTGTGATCTTGTCCACATCAGGGCGTTGCATTGTACCTATGTATCCGCGCGCGTAAGAGGAGAAGGTCTCCATATAGCGGCGTTGACCTTCGGCAAAGATAGTGTCAAAGGCAAGGGATGATTTGCCACTACCCGACAAACCCGTGATAACCACAAGTTTATCTCGTGGAGTACGCACATCCACATTCTTTAAATTATGCACGCGCGCGCCTGTGATGAGTATGTCATTACCTTGGTTTGCCATGGTGTAGATACCTTTGCGCTGCAAAGGTACAAAATTTTTCTCACATATGCAAGAAAATGTGTTTTTTCCAGGATGTTTCGCTATGGAATAGCGTTCCGTTTCGCTTCTGCTTCGTAAGCAGCAAATGGGAAGATCAAACAGGCAGTTCCGTCCATTGTGGGTTCGTTGGTGGAGTAGTCGTTGGTGGAGTCGTGATAGACCATCACATCGGGTTGGTAGCGCATATAATTGATACCACCTTCCATGTTCACGCCACGCAGACTATTGAAGATGCCTTGATACACGGGTCCATCCACCAGTCCTCCTGTCGTATTGCCTATCCCCTCGCTAATCATAAACGAGTGAGGCTGAGTAGGATAGCACTTTGCTCCAGGCAATTCCACGATCATACATACGCCCCAAGGATTGCAGCCTAACAACCAATCGCGCAACGACGATTCCATGTCAATATAGGTGGAGTCATTCGTCAATTGACGATACAAGATACATTGGGTCAGCATAGCCGTGGTGAGGTTATTGGAGCACCAAATAGATGGTACGCCATACAAGAAAGCTTGCTGCACAGGTTCCCCATGAATGGCACGCTGATAGACCGTATCAATACCCTTTTTCAAATACGCTACAAACTCCTCGCGAGAACGATTCTTTGCCTCCTTAGCCAAACGATAGTGACCAATATTCATAAAAGGATACCATTGGTAATGGCGAGCCGTATCGCTACCCATCCAAGGGGTGGTAGGTTCTTGTCGTCCGTACGCTACTGCCTCTTTGAGATAGGACTTGTTATGCGTCTTGCGATACAACTCGTATGCGCCTAACTCCATATCATCCACCCAGTTAGTCTCTTCGTAGATATAGGGCGAGCGAACAGAAGCCGTCTGACTAAAACCTGGTTTACGTACGCCCAACTGGTATGCGTCTTGCGCTTTCTTGCCAATCTGTGCTGCCAATTCAGGATAGTATGGCGCCAAGATCTTGCTACCCAAAGCAAAGCAGGATGCGTATTTACCTACGATAGAAGAAGTGCCCGTAGAGATATTCATTCCCTTGCCTTGCACTTGTGGTTCACCCGTCACGAAATATACAGGACGACCATTATTCACGCCCCAGCCGTAATCGGCTTGGTCATCCTTAGGAAAACGCATGCCTATATGATCGCGGTCGTCGGCCAGTTGGTTGTAGAACTCGCCAGGTTCGGGGTTCATACGGTTTAACCAATCCAAACCCCAACGAATCTCATCCACGATATCCGGAATACCATTCGCACCTTGTGTACCATCGGTTTGGTAGGCATCTCCAAATAACTCGGAATATTGCTCGTAAGCTAGCATCATCTGGTAGATGGCATTGGCAGTAGTCGTGGCGTATTGCAGACAGTCGCTGGCATCATGCCAACCGCCACGAACATCTATATGTTGCCCTGTCTTGGTGGGGTGGTAAATGATGTATCCATCTTTTTGGTGACAACTATCGCCCGTGAAGGGGTTCCAACCGCAACGCTGTTGGCGCATATAGTTGAGAGGGAAATCGGCTAGACCATCATACACATGTTTACTGATGAGAAAACTATCCGATACCGCTTTACCTATCTTCAATTGATGCCAACCCTCCTCTTTGAGGTCGGAGAAGTCGTAGCGAGTATATTCCCAACGACCACTATCGCCTGTCATGATGATAGCAAACTTCTTCGCCTCGGGCAGATAGCCAATCTGTGAGACACGAATGATTTGTTCAGCCATTGCCAAACTACTGATGCATAAAACGCAAAGGAATAATTTCAAACGCATAGTGGATATGTTATAGTTGTATTAGGTAGAAAGAGCTTTCGTGTGCCGAAGATTGTGCCGAAAGTTGTTTAGAAGGTTGGTAGTAAAGGTTGTTCCTTTATTCTTCTAGCAAGTAGTTATTCTATTTCCAATTGTTTGCGTTCACGCATGATCTCCTGTTGCAGAACCTCTGGCGTTGGCAACTCTAATAGATATTTAGAAGCAAAGATTTGACGATGCTCTGCTAAAACAGAGTATTTCACAACCGCTTCGTTCTTGTCGGAACATAGAATCAAGCCCAATGTAGGATTGTCATCCGTATGTTTATACAAATCATCAAACATACGAATATAGCTATCCATTTGTCCTACATCTTGATGCGTTAATTTACCTAACTTAAGGTCTATCAAAACATGGCACTTCAATATGGAATGGTAGAACACCAAATCCACATAGAAATCTTCATTATCATAACGCATCAATTTTTGTCGTGCCACAAAACAAAAGCCCTTCCCCAATTCTAATAAGAAAGATTGCAAATTATTGATAAGTGATTTCTCAATATCTGTTTCATGTAAGGCGGGGTAATTCTTTAAGTTTAGAAACTCTAGCACATAAGGGTCATGGATGAATTCTTGTGGTGCTAATTGTGCGAGGTTATTTTCTGCCTCTTTGCGTACTGATAATGTGTCTGTACTATTTAATAGACGTTCATAATACAAGACAGAAATTTGGCGATCCAACTGTCGAGATGACCATGTTTGCTCCGCAGCTTCGTTCATATACCACAAGCGTGCTTGCTCGTTTTGTACACGAATCAATAAGCGATAATGTGTCCAAATCAATTCGGGGCGCAATGCGTCCCATTTTGGGAATACTAAATAGAACTGGCGTATACGGCGTAATTCTCTCTCATCAAAACCTTTCCCGAACTCGTCTGTTAGGCGTTTTGACAGATCTGCTAATATGGCTTTACCATATTCAGCTCGTGTATTGCCCTGTTGTTCATCTTCAATGATCAGACGACCAACATTCCAATATGCAGTTACCATAGCAAAATTAACTGCTTTGTAAGCTGTTCGGCGTGCAGTAACAAGTACTTCGCGAATTTCTGCGAATAGGTGACTCGAGTTTGAAAGTGTTTGATTAGATTTATCGATCTCGCTCATCATTGTATAATTTTGTTAATTACCCTGCAAAGGTACAGAAAATTTTGCAGATATGCAAGTTATAGTTTGTGAAATGATGATTTATTGGTGTGATTTGTATAAAAAGTCACTTCTTCATTTTTGGGGAATAGGCGTGCTGCAAGTTAGGCGACCACTGTAGGACATCTCTAGGACTTCTCTGGGCTTTCGGTGGCTTTCTATAAACGTGTCTCTATAATAATGCTGTAAAAATCTTCGGCACGGAAGGTATTTTGTGCCGAAGATTTGTAAATTTTGCCATAAAAAGGTGCTTAAAGCAAGCGGAAGGTGTTGATTACCAACGCCTCCCGCTTGGGTGTTTTTTTTGTTATTTTTTTCTTCGTGCCGAAGATTGTGCCGAAAGTTTGCAATAGTTATGCAGCATTAGTGAATAAAAAATGTTGTATCTGAAATGAGAGAATCGGTATCTGGATTTACATAATTATGGATATGATATGCTGAATAAATGTCACCGTTATCATGGACTTGGTATCCGTAAATTCCGCACTCAGACACGCTACTCCACAGGAATGATGTGATAGTTTTATCTTCGGGATTGATAATCGTGTTTCCATCTAAAGCAAAGTACCCTTCCTCACCGATGACTTCTTTTCGAACCAGTCCAGAATCAGTCATTTCGTATATTTCATGTGCGGAACCCCCCTTTGCTCCTCCGTGATAGTAATTCAGAAGTAATTCATCTTCCCCATCGAAATCAATATCGTAGAATTGATATTCTGCATTGGGCAGAAGTGAATTGCGAGAATAATTGTTTTGAGTGGTATCATATTTGAAAGTATAGTAATCGCAGGTCTTAAATCCATTGAAATCTTTAGAATAAACAATATCAGATACATTCTTGCTCATAAAGATATTCTTAAAACTTTTGGCTTTTTCTGACCAATCAGTCCAAATATATTCTTTCCCCGTTTTCAGGTTATAGAAAAATAATCGAACTCCGTTTTCAGATGCACTCCATCCATATTCCTTTGAATAGTTAGGATATAGAATACCACTTACTTCAAAGTCATTGATGATTGTATCAAATTTGAAATAAACACTAATAGTTCTCCAATCATCCTTGAGCGGATTCTTTTCTTCTAAATCCAACACCCAATTCAACGAGAGTCGTTTAATATCTAAATAAGCATAACCGACACTATCAGTTAAATCATGCAAAGCCCATGCGATAGCAAGCGTGTCGTTCGACCAATAATATGCATCATAGCATGCTTTACTAAGGTGCCAATAAGAACCCGTGTCAGCAATCAATTCTTTGGGCACAGTAGCCTTGCAGTCCTCATAAGCACCAAATTCGTTTTCAATAACTTGCCTTAATGAATCAAAATAGGCAATAGAAACATTGAATGTCAATGCAGAGATTTCCACTTTTCCGTGATTGGGGAAGACTTCCCAAAAACGGTTATCCCATTCGGAAAACGAATGCATATCTCCGTAATAAGCATTAGCAAATAGGTCCAATACAGAAGACTTGGGCTGCTCTGTTTTCTGGCAAGAGAAAAAAGAAAAGACAATCAGTACTAATGGAATGAGTCGTTTCATAAATCTAGCTTTTTATACGATACTCTAACAAATATGCAGCAAACAATAATATTGTTGAAATAGGTATTATCCAACTAGCAAGCACATTGGTGTTAAAGCCAAACACATGTCCAGTTGTGAACACATGTGCTAAAGAAATTAGCCAAAGCAAAAACATTAGACCAATGATAATAGCGACTGCTAAGCCTATCTTTCCGATATATTTGGTAGAAATATACATTTGGGGCTTGATATATGCATATTGCCATAACCATGCAGTAACAAGTAACAGCATTATGTAACGCAGCCACGCAAAACGATACCACGCAAAGTAAGGTAAACCATGGATTATAATGATATTCCCCAATATATTAAATATTAGGGCAAAGAGCAAGATTCCAACAATAATCCATGCTTGCCACAATAGTGATTTAGACAATATAGGTAATTGTTGGCGATTGACGAACAGAGTTAGCCCAAATACAGCAATGCTTAAAAATAACAATGTACTGCAAACATACGAAAGCACAAAGTACTTATCTACAGCCAAGATAACATTAGAATAGAACTCAGTTTGTGCTAAAATAGCAAACAAACAATAGATGGACATTGCCACCGCTGCAAAAAGAGATGAAGTTTTAAGAGAAAGTTTCATAGTTGTAATTAGTTTGTGTTTATTTATTAAAATTCGTCGCAAAGATAATTCTTTTTTGTGAAATAACCAAATCTTCAAGGTATTTTAGGCAAAGTATTAGTCATCTGTCTTTTTATCTCTTGGATTAGGTCCGAACTCATTCCCCTCTTGTTGCGCTGGCAAAACATAGAGAAGCAAGAAATACAATGGGATAAATATGAACCACCATGATTTACCTCTATCGTGACATCTTCTAACCATTGTAGCAATGTACACCCAAAGCGCAGCGAGCATTACTATGCAATAAAGTATTGTAACAAGGGCACTCATTTCAATATCTTTATTGGCAGGAATAGCTACAAAGTTGCAAATAAAGGTTACAAGCCAATACTCCGTTCGGGTGGCTCGTCCTTTGAATGAAAATATATTGTTTTTGCGCTTTGGCTCCGTTCTATGCTCTGCTTGCGTTGTGCACTCTGATTCTTTTACAAGAGTTTTTTCGTTAGAATCATTATAATCTTGTTCGTTAGACATAAAAGGTAGTTATAATATTTTACTTATAGTCCTGCTTTTTTAGAACCCTCAATTCGTTTCTTAAATCTACTATCATAGAAGTGATGATACATCATCCTGATAATTGTTTTCCTGATAGTTGCATTATCCACAGATGTCACATCCATGCATCTACCGCTATAATGATAGTAGAAACGCCATTCTATGTCATCTTCATCCGTTGATTTAACAAACTTTAAGACCATTCTATTGCCAAATTGTGTTGCAAAAGGCATACCGATGGCTAATATAGGCATCGTATAGTCCCTTGAAGATAATGTTTTGTCTATCAAATCACCATACCTATTCTCGATTTCTTTTATTGCATCACTTTCAGTAAATGTTGTTCCTGGTTCGTATTCTTCTGTATAGAAATAATGTCCAGTGTGTTCTTTCCACCATTCATTGACTTCTGCTTTGGTGTCGAATAGCACATAACCCGTCCCCCAATGGTTTTGGAAACAATGGTTAATTTTGTAATGATGCTCTTTTAGAAATTGTATTTTTGCACTTAAAGCATCTTTCATATCTGGGTAGTAATAGCGTCCCATTAGAGTGTGAGTATTAGAGTCTTGGATCAAAAACAGGGCGTATAGATTGCTTATACTCTATTTTGTTGCAACCGCCATAAACTCCTCGTTGATCGAATCGGAATTGACTAGCATAGCCAGGCATTCCATTTTCTAATGTGCTAGACCAATATTGACCATTAGTTGATGCAACAACATTCAAGTCTATATTCGATGCTGGAAGGAATATGCTATTCCCATTTCTTCCGAACACTTGGATTCCAAACGAATACGGAGAATGACATGGAGCAAATCTATTACTTAACAGTTCTTCTATTTCTTGATAGGTTGGCAAACGCCATCCTTTACCAAGCATTTGACCTGCTAAATCCATGCCGTTTTTTAGTTTTGTTGCCTCTGCCCAAGTATATATACTACCAGACCTTTCGGGTGAACTTGCTCCTAAATTTCTGTCACCCCACATTACAGATAATCCTAAATTGACTGCTCTCATAATTATTTACATATTAGAATCAATATTGCATGTTTAATAATCTAGTGTGATATCCAAAAAAGTTTCTATTCCAGAATCAAACTGAATGTTAGAAATAGGCATTCCAAACATTGTCATTGATGAACGCATTGTGTTGTAATGCGCTTGTAAATGAATTCCGTACAAAGCAACAGAACCAATTTTGCCACTTCCGCTTACATCTGGATAAAATAGATATAAATTAATCAAGTTGCCATCGCGAGTGATTTCTATAGCATGGCAACCTGCTCGCATATCATATAAATAACATTTAATCTGATATGTAAAGAATGGAGGATAATTCCTAAAACCTCTCTCAATATTTTGGATACGAGTTAAGCTATCTTGGTTTAAATGAGATGTCCCAAACATAATACTATGAAGTTTATTATTTTGTAGTATGAGGATTATTTTCTTAGAAATAAACTACATATTCATTGGAAAATGTATTTTTAACACTCTTGTATCTTGCGCCATAGAGCATTCCATTACCTCTAATAATGCTGAGAAACTGAGCAGAAATATTGACAAGTAAAACACCCTTCGCTTCACCATTATTCCCCTTGAAAATGCACATATCTCCGTGTCCTAACGCACTTGTATAGCTATCTGCTATAGAAATATAAGCACTCCCATTTAGGTCTGCACCAGGAAATAGATTGTCATCATCGCATACGCCTCGCATTGCCATAACGGGAACGCCACATACCTTTAGTGTACTCAAAACATTTTTTACATAAGAATCAAAATTTGTCATTTTTTGATAAGTTTTTTTTGCATAGGAACTCCCAACTATGCTAGTTATTAGGTTAAGTATAGGCATAAAATAAAAAGCGTGGAGTCCGACTGTTGTCGTTCCACCCTTAGAGGCTCTCGCATTGCCCATTGTGTTAGACCGACAACGCGAAGCCCACGCCGAATATAAATATACTCTCGTGCTGTTTTCAAGTTAAGGTACGCGTATGCGCATACACATATACGCAAAAGATGTACCAACACCAATAGGCACAAGGAGGATAATCTATATCCCGTAGGACATCTACCGTTGCTGAGTCCTGAACACAACTGAAATTTGCGAGATTTCTAAGGGTCAGAACAGAGCGTCAATAAACGCCTTTTAAATATGTCTGCTACCCCAGCCGATGATGCGCAGACATCCCCGGCGTGGAATTGCGGGTGCAAATATACAACATTTTTTTGACATGACCAAATAAAAATGACTAATTGAGTGATTTTTTGTTTGGAAATAGATAAGTCAACCTTCGCAGGAAATTAGTCAACCTTTTTAGGAAAGGGGACAACTTTTTAGGATGTCCAATCTTAACAAACGCCACTTCTCATAATTTGGAGTTCTTTGGTCGTTCCTAGGTTCGTCCTTGGTTTATCCTTGGTCCTTGACAAAGGATAAATATAGAAGTTACAAAGGAACGGAATCTAAAAAATCGTACGATTTTTTAGTAGTGGTTGCTTTGCTCTTCTCTCGGTCGTCTCTCGGTGTTCTCTCGGTAGATACAGCCAAAGTCAAAAAGAAGAGAATCTTAAGAAAAGGTATAAGGTGTAGAGTGTAAAGGCGAAAGGTTATGGGTTAAAGTCGAGAGGCAAGAAAACAATAAGAGGCGTGCCGGGGCACACCTCTTATTATATATAGCGATAACCGATATCCGATTACCGTTTCCCGAGGGGATTAGTCTTGGAACTTTGCGCAGAGGAACTCGCGGTTGAGGCGAGCAATGTTAGCCAAAGATACTTGTTTTGGGCACTCAGCAGCACATGCACCTGTGTTGGTACAGTTACCAAAGCCCAACTCATCCATCTTAGCCACCATAGCCTTAGCACGAGCAGCTGCCTCTACCTTACCTTGTGGCAAGAGAGCCAATTGGCTAACCTTAGCAGAAACGAAGAGCATAGCAGAACCGTTCTTACATGCAGCAGCACAAGCACCGCAACCGATACAACTTGCGGCATCCATTGCCTCGTCAGCGTGAGCCTTAGGAATTGGAATTGCGTTTGCATCAGGTACACCACCTGTATTAACTGACACGAAACCACCAGCTTGCATGATCTTGTCGTATGCCTCGCGGTCCACCATCAAGTCCTTGATTACAGGGAATGCACGGCTACGCCATGGCTCGATAGTGATAGTCTCGCCATCTTTGAACTTACGCATGTGCAATTGGCAAGTGGTGATAGCGCTGTCTGGTCCGTGTGGGTGACCATTGACATACATAGAGCACATACCGCAGATACCCTCACGGCAGTCGTGGTCGAATGCGATAGGATCTTTGTGCTCGCTGATGAGTTGCTCGTTGAGGATGTCAATCATCTCCAAGAACGAAGCACCTTGGAAGATGTGTTTGAGTTTGTAGGTCTCGAAATGACCTTCTGCCTTTGGTCCAGCTTGACGCCAAACCTTCACTTTAATATCAATATATTGATCCATAATGCTTTTGTTAGTTTAGTAGTTTAGCAGTTTATGAGTTTAGTAGTTGTTTAGGGAGTTGAAATAGTTAATTGAGTTTATTTGTTATGATTGTTTAAAGGGTTTTATTGTTTCTCCTTCTTCAGTTTTGGGCATATAACTATATTGAAGATTGGTGAGTAATTTTGCTATATCAGCAGCTAAAATTTCGACATTTCGTAATTCTATCTCGCTTATATAACCCAATTCCATAGATACTTCCAATTGGCTCATCACTTCCATAAGTGAACCATAGGATATCTCCAAAAAATGCACCTTATCTTTATATGAATAGCGTGTTACGCCCTCAGCTATATTAGAAGTGATGGAAACTACTGAGCGACGAAGCTGACTACATAATGCAAACTGTTCTTCTTTAGGAAAACGCTTTAGCAATTTATATACATGAGCTACTAATTCTTTAGCTTTAGTATATACAATCAACTTGCGATAGCCCAGAAAATCCATAAACTAATAAACCTAATTTAACTTATTCAACAACTTCTTAACTACTAAACACCTTAACTCCTAAACCAAAATTAACTCTTATAATTTCTGGTCTTTCTCTCGGTGAATTCATAGTCGAGTGGCTCCTTGATAAGCTCTGGTTCGCTGTCCTCGCCAGTATATTTCCAGCAAGCAACGTAAGAGAACTTATCATCTTGACGCATTGCCTCGCCCTCTGGAGTTTGATACTCCTCACGGAAGTGACCACCGCAAGACTCCTCACGGTTCAAAGCGTCAACTGCCATCAAACGACCAATCTCAATAAAGTCTGCCAAGCGGAGAGCCTTCTCCAACTCGTTGTTCAATGAGTTAGCCTCACCTGGGATATATACATTGCTCCAGAACTCTTTCTTGATTGCGTCGATCTTCTCAACAGCAGTCTTCAAGCTCTCAGCGGTACGACCCATACCAACGAAGTCCCACATCACAAGACCGAGCTCCTTGTGGATACTGTCCACAGAGCGGTTACCTTGAACAGCCATGAGCTTCTCGATCTTCTCGGTGATACCCTTCTCTGCCTCAGCGAACTCTGGGAGGTCGGTGGACATACGAGGAACGCCGATTTGGTCGCTCAAGTAGTTTTGGATAGTATAAGGCAATACGAAGTAACCATCAGCCAAACCTTGCATCAACGCAGAAGCACCGAGGCGGTTAGCACCGTGGTCAGAGAAGTTAGCCTCACCAATACAGAAGAGACCCTTCACGCTGGTTTGCAACTCATAGTCCACCCAGATACCACCCATAGTATAGTGGATAGCAGGGAAGATCATCATTGGCTCCTCGTATGGGTTCTCGTCCACGATCTTCTCGTACATTTGGAAGAGGTTACCATACTTAGCCTCTACTACATCCTTGCCAAGGCGTTGGATAGCGTCAGAGAAATCGAGGAACACAGCCAAACCGGTATTGTTTACACCATAGCCCTTGTCGCAACGCTCTTTAGCTGCGCGAGAAGCCACGTCACGTGGAACGAGGTTACCGAAAGCTGGGTAACGGCGCTCCAAGTAGTAGTCGCGATCCTCTTCTGGGATATCACGACCCTTGATCTCACCGCGTTGGAGGCGTTGAGCGTCCTCGAGTTTCTTAGGAACCCAGATACGACCATCGTTACGGAGTGACTCTGACATCAAAGTCAATTTAGATTGGAAGTCACCGTGCTTTGGAATACAGGTTGGGTGGATCTGTGCGTAGCAAGGGTTAGCGAAGTAAGCACCATGGCGGTACATTTGCATAGCAGCAGAACCGTTAGATGCCATCGCGTTGGTAGAAAGGAAGAATGCATTACCATAACCACCAGTAGCTACAACCACAGCGTGACCGAAGTAACGCTCGATGCGGCCAGTAACGAGGTTACGAGCGATGATACCACGAGCGCGGTTCTCGCCGTTCTCGTCCTTGATCATAACTACGTCCAACATCTCGTGACGGTTGTACATCTTCACTTTGCCCTTACCGATTTGGCGGCTGAGTGCAGAGTAAGCACCGAGGAGAAGTTGTTGACCTGTTTGACCCTTAGCATAGAAAGTACGAGATACTTGCGCACCACCGAAAGAACGGTTGTCGAGCAAGCCGCCGTATTCGCGAGCGAAAGGAACACCTTGAGCCACACATTGGTCGATGATGCTGTTGCTCACCTCAGCAAGACGATAAACGTTTGCCTCACGAGCACGGTAGTCACCACCCTTGATAGTGTCGTAGAAGAGGCGATAAACAGAGTCGCCATCGTTTTGGTAGTTCTTAGCCGCGTTGATACCACCTTGTGCAGCGATAGAGTGTGCACGACGTGGAGAGTCTTGGATACAGAAGTTGAGGACATTGAAGCCCATCTCTGCGAGGGAAGCCGCAGCAGATGCACCAGCCAAACCAGTACCAACTACGATCACGTCAAGACGACGTTTGTTGGCAGGGTTGACCAACTTCTGATGGTCTTTGTAATTGGTCCATTTCTTCTCGAGTGGACCAGCAGGGATCTTCGCCATTTCAGGCGTAATAACCTGCGCAGTTTCTTTAGCTTTAGTCATATTGTTGTGTATTTATTTGCAATTTAACATTATGCACAGAGTTGGCCAATTCCGTAACCGAGGTAGTAGAGAACAACCACAGCGAAGAGACCTACTACGAGGGTAGCTACGATAGCACCAATGCATTTCACACGTTTCATCCATACGAGGTTGTTGAAGCCCATGGTGTGGAGAGCAGACCATACACCGTGACGGAGGTGGAACCACAATGCTACCAACCATACAAGGTAGAGCACGCAGTACACTTGACCCCAGATAGGAGTGGTGAAGAGTGCCTTAACAAGGCCAGCACCATCGGTTGGAGCGAACTCAGACACAGAGAAGTCGTGCGCACCCAAGATGTGCATGATCTCGGTGAACTGCATCTTGAACCAAAAGTTAGCCATGTGGAGAACGAGGAAGCCGATAACGACGAAACCGAGCACCAACATGTTCTCTGACTCCCACTCAACGCCTTCGCGTTTAGCGGTAACAGCATAGCGATCTTTACCACGAGCCATACGGTTTTGAATGGTAAGGTAAAGTGCGTAAGCAAAGTGCAACACTACCAAGAAAGCAAGGCCAGCAGTTGCGATCAATGCATACCAGTTAGCTCCAAGAATAGAGCAGATTACGTTGTAGGCCTCCTCCGAGAACACCAACGCGAGGTTCATCGCGCCGTGGAAAAGCAAGAAGAAAACCAAAGCCAAACCGGTGATACTCATCACCAATTTACGGCCAATAGATGAATCTTTTAACCACATAAGTTTTTTGATTTTTGTTGTTTTTATTATTGTTTTATTGTATTTTTTGCCTAGTTTACGCAATCAACATGCAAAGGTACGAAAAATATCCGATGTGACCAAATCTTTTGGGCAAAATGTGTTGCAAAATATAAAATATGCTAAAAACAATGATAAATCTGCACTTTCGTTAAAATTACTTGCGTAATTGCTTTTTTTTTACTACCTTTGCACGCTAATTTTGGCTAAAAGTAAACGATGAGAACAAAATATTATATATTGTTGCTGTTGGTACTACTCCATGCTCCTTTGTATGCGCAAATAGAAGGTGCTGGTAGTAGTGTTTATCATTTTTTGGGATTGCCAGCTTCGTCACGATTGAATGCTTTGGGAGGAGAGAATGTGTCCATTGCTGATGGAGATGTGAGTATGTCGGTGCTTAATCCTGCATTGTTGACTAGTCAAACAGATAAGGTACTGCAATTGAACTATGCTTATTATTTGGCGGGTACAATGTTTGGTAGTGCAATATATGGTCACAATTGGGGGGATAATTACTTTGCCGCGAGTGTTCATTATTTGGATTACGGTCGGTTTGATTATGCGGATGAAGAGGGTGTGTTGTCGGGAGGTACTTTCACAGCGAAAGATGTTTGTATTAACATGAGTTACGCTCGTCAGTTGGGACCGATGTTCCGCGTAGGTGCTACGATTAAACCTGTGTTTAGTATTTACGAACGCTATAGTAGTTTTGCGTTGGGTGCGGATGTAGGTGGTCATTTCCAAACAAAGGATACAACCTTTCAGATGGGTTTGGTCCTGCGTAATATCGGCTGGCAGTTGAAGGGATTCTATGAGGAGAATTATGATCAACATACGGAGATGTTGCCTTTGAATTTGGAGTTTGGTATGTCATACCGTTTGCCTCATGCGCCATTGCGATTTAGCATGACCTTGCACAATTTGCAATGTTGGAATATTGCTCCTATGAATACGGAAGTGACATGGTATGATATGTTGTTTAGACATACAGTATGGGCAATTGATATTGTGCCTAAGAGCGAGCGTTTTTATTTGACAGTTAGTTACAATCATCGTCGCCAAACAGAGATGTCGATGTCAGGTGTGCGTAGTTTGGCAGGTTTCGCTTTTGGCGCAGGATTGAAAGTGTATAAGTTTAGGTTAGGTTTTGCTATGAGTCAATATACGGCAAGTAATTTTACCTATCAAGTGTCATTATCAACTGATATAAATAGTTTCTTGAAGTAAGGCAGTTATGGAGAATAAAATCATAGTGGCAATAGATGGTTATTCATCTTGTGGTAAATCAACTATAGCCAAAGCGTTGGCTAAGTATGCAGGATATACATATGTAGATACAGGTGCGATGTACCGTGCTACTGCGTTGTATGCCATGCGTGCGGGTATAGAGAACAATTTGTCAGATATAGAGGGAATGTTGAAGGATGTTCGTATTGGTTTTATAAAAACAGCGGATGGACAACATGTAACTCTCAATGATGAAGATGTGGAAGCTTATATCCGCACATTAGAAGTGGGTAATATGGCATCGCAAATCTCTACTATCAAGGAGGTTAGAGCTTTCTTAGTTGCCCAACAACAAGCCATGGGAAATGAGAAAGGAATCGTAATGGATGGACGTGATATAGGTACTGTGGTATTTCCTGAGGCAGAGTTGAAATTGTTTTTGACAGCATCGCCAGAGGTGAGAGCCAAGAGAAGGTATCTGGAATTGCAAGCCAAAGGTGAAAATCCTGTATGGGAAGATGTGCTTGCAGATGTGAATGATCGAGATTATCGCGATACGCATCGCACAGAGAGTCCATTGCGTCGGGCAAAGGATGCGGTGGTGGTAGATAATGGCGAAATGACACGTGAAGAACAAATGCAGCATATCATTAATTTATTTAATGAGCGCTGCGCTGTTTAGTGTAGAGAGATGAAGGTTACCATAGACGAATATTCTGGTTTTTGTTTTGGCGTAACGGCTGCTATCGAAGCCGCAGAACGCGAACTAAAGGTGGGACCGTTGTTCTGTCTGGGTGATATTGTGCATAATGGGCAAGAAGTAGAGCGATTAGACAGACTGGGATTGGTGACGATAGATTATGATGACCTGCGCACCCTGCGTAATGTGCGTGTGCTTTTGCGTGCACACGGGGAACCTCCTAGCACGTATAGAATAGCGGAACAAAATAATATTGAGATTATAGATGCGTCATGTCCAGTGGTCTTGAAGTTGCAAAAGCGTATTCGTGAAACTTATCTCAAACATCATGGTACGGATGCTCAAATCGTAATCTTTGGACAAAAAGGTCATGCGGAAGTGATAGGATTAGAAGGACAGACAAATAATACAGCTATTGTGGTGGAAAGTGTGGCGGATTTGGATATGCTGGATTATGGCAAGTCTATTTATTTGTTCTCACAAACAACAAAGAGTGTAGAGGGGTTTCAAGCTATCGTTGAGGCTATAAAGGCAAAAAGGTTATTAGGCGATGAGGAGCAAGGCGAAAGTCAAGAGACTGTGTTTGAATACCATGATACTATTTGCAGGAATGTGGCCAATCGTGTGAAACGCTTGCAAGATTTTGCTCGAAGTAATGATGTGGTAATATTTGCGGGTGGAAAGAAGTCTTCTAATGCGAAAGTGTTATTTCAACATTGCTTAGAGGTTAATACTAGCACAGTTTTTGTAAGTAGTGTGGAGGATTTGACAGATGAAATGATCAGCACTTGTCATTCGGTGGATAGAGTAGGAATATGTGGAGCTACTTCTACCCCAAAATGGTTGATGGAGCAGATTAAATTGAGAATTGAAAGTATATAGTTTAAATACTGGATTATATGGATTTTAAGCCAAAGACAATTGGTGTGTTGACCTCTGGTGGAGATGCACCTGGAATGAATGCAGCTCTTCGTGCAGTGACACGAGCAGCTATCTCAAATGGAATAAAAGTCAAAGCTATCTATCGTGGTTATAAAGGACTTATAGATGGCGAAGTGGAGGAGTTTACTTCTCAAAATGTGAGTGGTATTATTCAACGTGGTGGTACCATCATTAAATCTGCCCGTTGCCCAGAGTTTCCAACAAAAGAGAGACGTGAGAAAGCTTATGAGACATTGAAACGCGAAGGCATAGAGGCTTTGATTATTATTGGTGGAGATGGTACTTTTACTGGTGGTAGAATCTTTGCACAAGAATACAATGTGCCTGTGATAGGTATTCCTGGTACGATTGATAACGACCTATGGGGTACAGATGCTACGATTGGTTACGACACTGCTCTAAATACGATTATGCATTGTGTCGATACGTTGCGTGATACTGCCACTAGTCATGAACGAGTATTCCTCGTTGAGGTAATGGGTCGTGATGCAGGTTTCTTGACCCTAAACGCAGCCATTGCAGCGGGTGCTGAAGCAGCTATCATCCCAGAGCGTGCGACCATTATTGAGCAAATAGAGGCTGCCATAGGACATGGTAAACGCAAGAGTAAAAATAGTAGTATCGTTCTTGTGCAAGAGCATGCCGTAGAGGGTGGCGCTCAAGCTGTTGCTAAGATGATGGAGCAAGCGCATCCTGAATTTAGTACCCGTGTAACTATCTTGGGACACTTGCAACGTGGTGGCTCGCCTACTGCTAATGATCGCATTTTGGCGTCTCGTATGGGTATCGCTGCGGTGCAAGCTCTGCTAGAAGACCAACGTAATGTAATGGTTGGTGTGAAGAACGGTGAGATTGATTATGTTCCGTTGAGCAAAGCTATTAAGCAAAAGAAAGATATCAAAGATGAGAAATGGGAAGCAATACAAATATTGAGTATATAATATAATTAAGGAAATTATGAAAAAACTTTTTACACTATTATTTGTGACTTTGTGGGTGATGGTGATAGTGGCTGCGCCTACTACACAATTGAAAAACCTATCTAATGCACATGCTCTGTCGGCAAATCAGCAACGTGCATTGCGTCTAATTAACCAAGATTTGACCAAACGCGCTAATCCTGCTGCGGTGGTCGAGCAATCATTTAACAAACAGCATGCACTAGGCATGAAGAAAGCAGCTGCAGCGGATATTGTGCTCAATGGCGAAGGTTTCCTCGTGGGACCAGAGTATGAGGTAGCAACTGGCGAATGGTATATTGCATTGGAAGCACAAGGTTATACTTTCCGCCTGTGCTGGTTTGGAGATGAGGATAACTATTGCGGCACCTATACGTTTGATGATATGAGTATGGATTACTCATGGGGATGGTACCAGTCTGCGGATATGTTCTATGAAATTTATTTCCAAGATGTGACCATGACTGTTTCTGAGAAAGTAGAAGGAAGCCTCAAGCAAATTGTACTAGATGCTACTATCCTGGATACCAATGACCGTACCTACAAGGTACATTCGGTGCATAGCGCTTATACTCCTAAGAATACAATAGAGAATGTATTGGATAATAGCACTGTGACGATGGACTTTGGATATTATGTGTTGGAAGGTCGCAATAATGATTTGTCGGTAAAATTGGGTGTCATCTCTGACATTATCGAGGGCGAATATACCAAGGCTAGCTTTGATATGAACCAAACCAAGATTGTTTATAAGGGTAAAGAACAACAGATGCTGCAAGCCAATATGCTAGTAGGCTTGAGCGAGTTGGATAATGGTGCTTTAGGATACAAGGCTGCTTTGTCATTCTATAACCAAGATACTGTGTTGCACAACGTGTTGATGACCGTACCATTGCCAGAGGCGAAAGATACAATAGATGTGGAATGCCATAACTTGTTTATCGACAATTCGTTTGCTGACTATGGTTTTATGATACTAGGTGGTTCTAATAAGGAGTACGATATATTTGTTATGTATGAAGGTTGGGAGGCAGAAGCAGGAGTGTATGAGGACATTGCTTTGACTGTGACTGATAAGACTACTTGGTTGGATGCTTCCTCTATCCGTGGAACTTTGACCTTGAAGGAAGTAGCAAATGGTTGGGAAGCTAATATCGAGGCATATTGCGATGACTATAATTGGTACTCAATCGACATTAACTTTGAGGTACCAGAACCAACTAAAACGGTAAAGGTTGAGTTTGAGAATAGTGCTATGGCTAGCTACAGACCTGATCAGTTGAATATGATTCAGTTGATTCAGTATGCTGATGATTATGAGGCATCTATCACTATCTATAACACCGGTTTAGGTGAGTCTTTCGATATGGAGAAAGTTTTGCTAGACTACACAGAGTTCTACGATTGGACAGCTGAGTCTAGTGTAGAGATCGCCGATGTTAAGGGTGTGCTTAGTCAACGCGGTGATACCACAGTGATCAATGCTAGTTATATTGGTTTCAATGCCGTACAATACGACGTAGAGTTCTGGTATGTTGTTCCGGAGCCTATAGATACTGTGGAGATTGAGATGCCTGTGCAATTTACTAACAACTTGCAAGATGGGTATTATGTTTTGTCATCTTACACCCCAGATAATAGCATCTTTATCTCGCTAAGTCCTATGACCGATGGAGAAGTAGCTGGCACTTTCGTTAATGATGGTTTGTTTGGTAAGTTTGGTGCAGAAGGTGGTCGCTATGACTTCTATAATGGCAATACCTTCATCTATGTAGAGGCAGAGTGGCAAAACTATACTATCGAGAAAGGCGAACTAGTAGTTGAGCATGCTGCGGATGGTACTATTACCGCGGAGGCTAAATTTATTGCTCGCAATGGAGTATATTACCACGTGAAAATGACTTCAGAGTACAATGTGCATCTTGATTTCGATGAACCAGAAGAGATAATTGATCGTACTTATACTACTGCAGATAATGTGACTATTGATGATCAAACTGCAAACAATGGTTATATCTACTTGGCATTGACTGCGGCTGATGGTTCGGATATGGCAGCATTCTTCTTCTTTGTGGAGGAAGCGGATGAGGATATTATGGTGCCTGCTGGTGTGTATCCAATTGATTCTTCTGAGGAATATGGTACGGTATATGCTAACCCAGGTGTACAAGGTGATGGCGTATGGCCATCGTTCTATGCAAGAATGTTGGAAGATGGTTCGTTGGTTACACCATTATGGTTGTTGATAGATGGTACGGTAGAGGTTACTAAGACGGATGCTGGTTATCCATATTTGGAGGTAAACGCTGTGAATTCCTATGGTGTAGAAGTACATATCGTGTACGATGGTACCACAACTGGTTTGGAGAGTGTAAATGTAAATGGCGAAGGCATTCGCAAACAAATCCTTGATGGTCAGTTGCTGATTATCCGTGACGGTAAGGCATATAACGCTCAAGGATCACAAGTGAAGTAGAAGAATTTTACAGGTATGAAGGAGGCTTACTTTTTTGATATGGATGGTGTTCTGTTTGACTCCATGCCTCATCATGCCATCGCATGGGAGAAGGTTATGGAGCAACATAACCTTCCCTTTACTGCTTATGACTGTTATGTCAATGAGGGTCGTACTGGAGAATCGGTGATCCGTGAAGCAATGTGGAAAGCACGGGGTCGTGATGCTACTCCCGATGAGATTAGTTCTATCTACGCAGAGAAATCGGCGTATTTTACGATGTTAGAACAACAAGCAGGTAGTACACCTACTATACTTGGTGTGGCAGAAGTGCTACGGTATATTCATGATTGCGGTCATGATATTTGGGTGGTGACGGGCAGTGGTATGCGCAGTTTGTTGGATAATCTCAATAGAGTTCTTCCGGCAGTTTTTGCAAGAGAGAGAATGATCACTGCTTTTGATGTTGTGAAAGGCAAACCTGATCCAGAGCCTTACCTCAAGGCATGGGAACGTTCAGGATTGAGCAAAGAGCAATGTATTGTGATCGAGAATGCTCCTTTGGGAGTACGCTCTGGCAAAGCGGCTGGATTGACCGTGTACGCAGTAAATACAGGGATATTATCTCGCGAAGATCTTTTGCTCGCAGGTGCCGATAAGGTGTTTGATTCTATGAGTGATTTGCTAGAGGAGATAAGTCAATAGGTTGCTTTTTTTGAGAAAATGAATATAATATTTGCACAATTCAAAAAAATATTGTAATTTTGCATAGGAATTGCTAATAAACAATAAAGAAAACTATAAATAGATGGAAAATCGTAGATTTGAAGGAAAAACTGAACCAGAGATTGTGTATTCTCGTTCAGTGAAAGCGGGTAAACGTATTTACTATTTGGATGTCAAGAAAGCTCGTAATGAGGATTTGTATTTGTGCATTACAGAGAGCAAACGTAAGCAAACAGGAGAGGCAGAACCACCACAATTTGAGAAACACAAAGTGTTCTTGTATAAAGAGGATTTTGCTCATTTCACAGAGGGACTTAACGACGTGATTGGTTTTGTTCAAAGTCAATTGGGTGCTATTGAAGAGCGCAAAGAGTGGACTCCAGAAAGCGAAGAAACTGTTGCTCCTGCAGAGACTACAGATAACGACAAGACTGAAGATAAATCAATCTTGGATAGTATTTTGAATAAATTGAAAGGATAAAACTATAGGTGCGAGATAATCTCATCTGCGACCTCCTCCTTAGACATAAGGGGGAGGTTTTTTATTGTACCATTGGGGTAAAGAAAAGTTACCTTATTGGTATCTGTACCAAACCCGGCGCCTGTATCTTGCAGCGAGTTGAGTACAATCATATCCAAGTTTTTAGATTGAAGTTTGCGTTGGGCGTTGTGCATCTCGTCGTGCGTTTCGAGTGCAAACCCGATTAGTTGTTGGTCTGCGCGTTTGCGTTGCCCAAGAGTAGCAGCGATATCGGTAGTGGTGGTCATATCGATAGTCATGCTCGTTTGTCCAGGTTGTTTCTTGATTTTTTGCTCTGCTTTGTTGGCAGGTGTGAAATCTGCTACAGCAGCGCATAGGATACTGATGTCGGCGGCCTCAAATGATTTCAATGCTTCCTGACACATGTCTGCTGCAGATTGGACTGGTACGATGGTTAATGGAGTGAACTCTTGCCAGGCTTGTAAAGACACTTGACATGGACCTGACACCAATGTAACATTGGCACCTCTCTTTAAACACGCATGCGCGAGTGCATAACCCATTTTTCCTGTTGATGCATTCGTGATATATCGTACAGGGTCAATAGCCTCGTGGGTAGGACCTGCTGTGATGAGGACTTGTTTGCCGAGTAGAGTTTTGGGAGTAAGGGCATACTCTGCTGCTGCTAATAATACCTCAATCTCCTGCATACGTCCTTTGCCACTCGTACCACATGCTAATTCGCCACTAGCAGCATCCAACATGGTGATATTATCCCATTGTGCTAGTTGATGTATAGCCTGTTGTGTGGCAGGTGAATCATACATGTTAGTATTCATCGCAGGTGCAATGACTACTGGCTTACGCATAGCAGCAAATGTAGTGGTGAGTGCATCATCTGCTATTCCGTGTGCCATTTTACATAGAAGGTTAGCAGTGGCTGGTGCAATGAGCATTAGGTCTGCCCAATCGGGTAGGGAAATGTGCTCTGTGCTGTGTTCGTTAATTGCGGCAAACACATCTGAATAGACTTGATGTCCGCTAACTGTTTGCAGGGTAAGAGAAGTGACAAACTCCAAGGCATTCTTGGTAGTTGTCACTTTCACTATAGCACCTGCTTTACGTAGCTGACGAATCAATTCGGGAATCTTGTATGCTGCGATACCTCCACTGATTCCTACGAGTATATGTTTGCCTTGAAGAATCACTTTAGCGCTTCGTCTTTATTGCTACCTCTGTAAATGAGTTGTCCATCAATGAACTCTTGGGTTGCGATTAAAGATGGTTTAGGAAGAGCCTCATAGTTCTTTGAAATTTCAATTTGCTCCAAGTTCTCATAGGTGTCATCTGTAGAATCTTGAGGTACAGAGAAATCTTGCAATTTTGCATCCAACTCTTTCTTGAGGGCGGTGCTGATTTGATTGCTACGTTTACCGATGATAGCAACTGTTTCATACACGTTTCCTACGTTTTCTGTGAGTTCGTTCATGTCCCTAGTGATAGTGTTGTTAGGGGCAGTAGTTTTTTTGTAGTCGATCATATCTGTTATATTAAATTAAATTTCGTTAGTATTGCAACAATATTTTGTTGAGATCTTTGCGAATTCTTTCTGCTGCTGCGCGATGTTTGGAGTTAGGGTACTGCGTCACAAAACTATAGTACTCATCTTCCGTGTCTCTTGCTCGTTCCTCTCGTTTGCTATCCAAAGAGTTAACCAATTGTTGATATTTGGCTTGTAAAATCAACCAGTTAAGTTCTTCTTGATACTTATTAGTTGGATAGTCTCTCATTGCATTTTTTGCAACTATTTCCGCACTTAAGTAATTGTTGCCAAGGTATGTACCTAGGTTATAATAAAGTTTAGCGCTGAGATATTCTTTGTATGCCAATTTGTCGTAGAGTTCGTTCATCTCTTGATATGCTTGTTGTGCATAAGGACTATCTGGATAAAATTCTACGAATTGGGTAAAAAACTCGATAGCTTTTTTAGTTTCAGTTTGATCTAATCTTGCATCAGGAGCATTCAAATAGTAACAATGTCCTACTTGGAAACGAGCTTCTATGATGTAACGTCCTTTAGGGTAGTTACGGATGTATGCTTGATAATATTCCGCTGCGCCAGAGTAGTCTTTCTGTCCCATATAGCAGCGAGAAAGGTATATCAATACATCTTGTGATCGATCGGTTCCTCGATAGTATGGTGTGACTTCATCTAAAAGTGTCTGGGCTTTGATGTATTGCTTGTCGTTGAAATATGACAAGGCTTTTTGGTATTTCAGTTCGGTGTCTTTGGACTTAAGTATGGCTTGATACTCTCCACAAGAAGATAAACCAAGCAACAATATACTTAGACAGGACAGAAACGTTATTTTATACCAATTTGGTCTCATTTAATTGGGCGTATTAATGTTAATATACAAAATCAGCTTGCAAAGGTAGTGATTTTTTTTGATATTTGCAAATAAATGTAATTAATTTGCTCAAAATTTGCCTATGTGAAGGAAAAATAGTAATTTTGTAGCTTACAAATATAAATGTTAGTATCATGAATAGTGCTTTGGCGGCCTTGATAGGCTTAGTATTATCAATAGCTTTGATAATAAGAAAATTATCTCCTGTATATAGTTTGATTTTGGGAGCATTGGTGGGTGGTTTGCTAGCTGGTTGGGGATTAGAGACTACCGTTTCGGAAATGATCTCGGGTGTTAAAGATATTACTCCTGCTATTGTCCGTATCATAGCGGCGGGTGTATTGACGGGAATGTTGGTCAAAACGGGTGCAGCTTCTACTATCGCTCGTAGCATCATCAAAGCACTCGGACAAAAATATATTTATTTAGCATTGGCATTGTCTGCACTTTTGTTGACGGCGATGGGAGTCTTTATTGATGTGGCAGTTATTACTATTGCCCCTATTGCTATCATCATGGGCAATCGTTTGAAACTATCCAAGTTCAAATTGCTTCTTGCTATGATTGGTGGAGGAAAATGTGGTAATATTCTCTCGCCTAACCCTAATACTATTATTGCAGCTGAGAATTTTGATGCACCTCTATCATCTGTGATGGCAGCGGGCGTGCTTCCTGCAATAGTCGGCTTATTGGTGACGGTATTCGTGATTATACCTCTTATGCCCAAAGGTGAGTTGATGGAGGGAGAACTCCAAGAGGAGAAAGACGAACAACTACCTGCATTATGGCGTAGTCTAATCGGACCAATTGTGACGATTTTATTGTTGGCGCTACGTCCTATTGCGGGCATTGTAGTGGATCCTATGATAGCATTGCCAGTGGGTGGTGTGGTAGGTATTATAGCTACTGGTCATTGGAAAAACATGTCTGCATGTCTTTCATACGGATTGGATAAAATGTCTGGTATTGCTATTCTATTGGTAGGAACTGGCACTTTGGCTGGTGTGATAAAGGCTTCTGCTATTAAAAATGTATTGGTAGGTATGTTAGCGGGTTGGAGCAATGGCGGAACGCTGATGGCTCCTATCGCAGGTGCACTGATGTCTGCAGCAACTGCTTCTACTACTGCAGGTGCTACGATTGCATCTGCATCTTTTGCCGATGCTATTGTGGCTGCTGGCGTGACTGCAATATGGGGAGCTGCGATGGTGAATGCGGGTGCAACGATTTTAGACCATCTACCACACGGTTCTTTCTTCCATGCCACAGGTGGCTCGATGGGTATGAGTGTAAAAGAGCGTCTTAAATTGATACCTTATGAGTCTATTGTAGGTGTGGTACTTACTATTTGCAGTGTTGCTATGTATTTGTTTGTCTAGAATTTCGTGTTAATAGATATGAAGATTGTTATTGCATCTGATTCATTCAAGGGCTCAATGAGTTCACTGGATGTGGCTACTGCAGCTAGTGCGGGTGTCGTAGAGGTATATCCTGATTCAGAAATTGTCACTGTCAATGTCGCCGATGGTGGTGAAGGTACTGTTGAGGCAATTGTGGATGCCTTAGGTGGAGAGGTCGTTAAGGTCAAAGTGAGCGATCCATTGGGGCGTGAGATAGAGACATACTATGGTATTGCGGGCGAGACGGCTATCTTAGAGATGGCAGCAGCTAGTGGTTTGCCGTTACTCAAAGTCGAGGAACGCAATCCTTGGTTGACATCTACCTATGGAACTGGTGAGATGATCATGGATGCTATTGCACGAGGTTGTCGTCATTTCTTGGTTGGTATCGGTGGAAGTGCCACCAACGATGCTGGTATAGGTATGCTCCAGGCAATGGGGTATCGTTTCTATGATTCTAATGACCAACTTATTATGAGTGGCAATGGTGGAGTGCTGAGTCAGATTGCTCGTATAGACGATTTGTTGGTGAGTGAGGCAGTCAAGAATTCTGTTTTCATAGTGGCCTGTGATGTAGATACACCATTTTGTGGTCCAGAGGGTGCCGCTCCCGTCTTTGCTCCTCAAAAAGGTGCAGATGCTGAGATGGTAAAGCGTTTGGATGAGGGAATGGCTTCGTTGGCTAAAGTGATAGCAGAGAAGTATGCCATAGATATTGTTCCTGTTGCAGGAGCGGGTGCAGCTGGTGGTATGGGAGGTGCTTTCCGTGCTTTCTTAGGAGCAACCCTTAAAAAAGGTATTGACATGGTGCTTGATGCAATAGATTTTGATACGACTATTCAAGGTGCCAATCTCATAATTACGGGCGAAGGTAAGGTTGATTTCCAAACTGCAAAGGGTAAAACAGCAGCGGGAGTTCTCAATCGTGCTAAAAAACAACACATCTCCGTGGTAGCCATCGGTGGCTGTGTGGAGATGTGTGATAGTCTTGAGCAAATGGGGTTCGCAGGTATCTATCCTATTTTGGAAGAGAAAGTACCATTGGAGGTAGCTATGCAACGTGAATTTGCGATGAGTAATGTAACAAAGACTGTTGCTCGTGTATTATCTAGTGGCGCTTGTTAATCTACCCACCTCGAAGAACTTACTACGCGTAGTGAATCTCCTTGAGCAATAATCAAATAACAAGCAACATCAGGAATGCACTCAATCATATTGAGTGCTTCTTTTTCGCCCAATACCATACATGCTGTGGCAAGTGCATCCGCACGCATACAACTACTAGCACTCACGGTGGCACTCAGCAACGAATGTTCTACAGGATAACCCGTGCGAGGATCAATCGTGTGACTACGACGCTCATTGCCTACAATGTAGTATTGTAGATAATTGCCTGATGTGGCCATACAAAGGTTAGTACTAGCAATAACTTCTTGAAGCGTGTTATCCATGCCCTCGCCATTGTTGTTAGGCTTACTAATACCTACTTTCCATGCTTGACCTTTGTCGTTGACTCCTTGTAATACGACTTCGCCTCCTATATCCACGAGTAAATTCTCGCATCCCTTTTCGCGAAGGGTGTTGGCAACGATGTCACACGCATATCCTTTTGCTATAGCACTAGCATCCAAGGTGATACGCTCTTCGTCTTTTTGTAGACAGTGATTTACTAGATGTACTTTGTCGTATCCTACAAATGTTTTGATGCTGTCTATTTGTGCCTTTTTGCCCAGTAACTTTTTCGCCTCATCGCCGAGTGCTATGTTCTTGCCAAAACCCCAAGCATTAACTAAAGGAGCTACGGTTATATCAAAAGCACCTTTGGAGAGTTGACTGATAGCTTGTGCCTCATTGAACATCGTAATGAACAACGAATCTAAGATTACGCTATCGTTGCGATTAATCTTACTGATTACGGAGTTTGGGTTGAACATACTGAGCGACTGATCTACCGCTTTCAGGGCAGCCATAACGCTATCATGACAATCTTCGGTCGCTTCGTATCGAATATTATAATAGGTGCCGAAAATCTTACCTTGGTTATGGTAATATTGTGTTTTAGGGGTATTAGGCAATAATAGCAGCATGACTGCTGCTATTATTGCAAATCCCAAAGCCGTCCACTTCTTCATTTCTTACGCTTTCTTGTAAATAGTCAATGGTAAATAGTCAGTGGTCTTACCACTCGGTGCTAAAGTATAGGCAACCTCCTATGCTCCAATTGAAACGCTGATCCAATTTGTTGCTGAGTTCTGTGGTTACATTGGTTTTGTCAATGCCATAGCAGTTGAGCATACACTCTGCCCACAGACCTAACTCAATATCCTTCAGTTCGAAGTAACGTTCTGCTCTTAGGTGTATGTTGTTGATGGCCACAGTCTTAGCATTTTTCCACACTTCCTCATATCCAGAGTACATGCCTAACCAAGGGGTAAAACCAATGTTAGTCTGTAGGTCAATACCTAATGGCAGACTAAATGTATATCCCACTTGGATATAGGTTGACCAGGCGCGTTTCCACTCATCGTTCTCGTCTAGGTAGCAATCAGCACCGTAGATGGTGGTGTACCAGTCTAGCGACAATGGCACCTTTTCAATCAAATCGCCAAGGTGAAAACCTACGTGCGCTTCCATCGTTGTACTCAAATCATCTGGACTTACATTGTTTTGGAATCCTCCTTTTGGGAAATAAGGCTCGTCATTGAAATAATATAGGTGAGTTAGGTCCACTTGCACACCATAGTTGTCATATCCGATGGTAATATCCAACTCTGGGTTCAATTCTTCAAAGGTCCAATTATAAGCGCCAATATTTGCCCAACCAGATACATATAATCCCCGCCAATCCAAGGTTACAGATGGTTGAATAGACATGCCACCTAGATTTTGTCCGCGCCATAGATATGAACTGACTACATCAGCCCCTACTTCTATTGACAAACCGATCTCCTTTGGTTGATTTGTATCCTCAGCAAAGGATTGGAAAGAAAAAGCACTAACACCGATGAGCGTTAGTGCTAAAATGATGATTGTTCTTTTCATTTATTTCAATTGCTCATCAAAGTGCATTTTTAGTAGCCCATGCGAGGCGCAATGCAACTTCTAGAATTTTAGTATCTTCCAAGATAACGATTCCGCCGTCTGGACCTTGCTCAATATGATAACCCACTGTAGCTGTTCCGTTGAAATATGCGCGAACATCGTCAGCGGTCATACCTAACTCTTCAGCGATAACCGCTGAACTACCCTTTGGAAGGCTATCCTTCACTTCTCTCAGTTTGTTAAATGTTGTGCGAATCATAGTAACTTTATTCTATTAATAGTTAATATTTTATAATTTAATTTGCTAGTTAATTGACACTTTAAATTGTCATTTCGTTTGCAAAGGTACAAAATATATTTCAATTATGCAAATTTTTTCGCAATTCTGTAGAAGAAATTTCAAAATATGGCGCATTCGCTAATAGTTGCACCTCTTTGATATGCGTCGTTCCTAACTCATCTATCATTTGTTCTGTGCTTTTGCCACTTCCTTTGCGTGGATAAACCAGAATTCTAAAATTTTCTAGTAGATAGGTGTATTCTCTCCATTTTGGGAAAATCTCAAGATTATCTTCGCCGATGATGAGGGTAAACTCGTGTTGTGGATATTGTTTTTGAAGTTCCCTCAATGTGTTGGCTGTGTAGTTAGGGCGGGGGAGTGTAAACTCAAAGTCTGACACTATTATCCTTTTGCCACTAGCCAATCGCCCATCGCCAATAGCCTCTTTGGCTGCTGCCAAACGCTTCTGCTCATCAGCTAATATCGATGCATCTTTTAATGGATTATTGGGTGAAATCATCAACCACACTTCATCCAGGTCGGTGTTCCTGACCACCCACTGTGCCAAACCCGTATGACCAAAATGTATCGGGTTGAACGATCCTCCGTAAATACCGATTTTCATCGAACAAGTTTGTCTAACTCGGCTTTGGCTTTTGCCAAATCATCATTCACCACAATATGGTCAAAGTATGGTGCATCGGCCATCTCGATTTCCGCTTTTGCCAAACGCTTTTGTATCATATCTTCGCTCGTATCTCCACGTCCATGCAAACGGCGAGACAATTCTTCCACAGATGGTGGTGCCACAAATATCGCCATTGCCTCGTCGCCAAAGATACGTTTGAGGTTCAATCCGCCTTTCACATCAATATCAAATACGATAGTTCTGCCAGCCGCCTGAATACGGTCAATCTCGGACTTCAATGTGCCGTAATACAAACCTTCATATACTTGTTCGTATTCGATGAAATCGTTGTTCTGTATGTGTTGTTCAAACTCCTCACGGGAGATGAAGTAGTATTCCTTACCGTGTTGCTCTTGTCCACGAGGAGCACGTGTAGTGGCAGAGATGGATAGTTCATATTGACCAGGGTAGGTCTCTAATAGGTGTTTGACCATAGTGGACTTGCCTGACCCGCTAGGTGCACAGAGAATAATAATCATAGGGATTTACTATTTGACAATTTATGATTTACAATTTGCGCTGCAAAGTTACGACTTTTTTTTGAGATATGCAAGAATATTCAAAATTTCTCCCTGCCTTTACACTCTACACTCTACACCTTACACCTTACACCTTACACCCACGGGGTCATACAATACCCTTGCAATACCCTTGCAATACCCTTGTAATACCGTTACCACTCCGATACCACTCCGTTACCACTCTGAACCTTTACCGAAAGAACTCCGAAGGAAGAGCGAAGCTTAATGAATTAAAAACTACCCTTGCGCAAAGGTAGCGCAAGGGTAGCCATAATGAAGGTATCCCAAAGGATAATTCTCAACTATCTTAGAAATTCAATGCCAAACCAATTCCGTTTTTACCGCTTGTTAAACCTAATGTTATTGCTGGACGAGAATTATTTCTATTAAACGAATCTACAATGTCGTTTTTTCTTTGGTAGCCAATTGGTAACATTATGACAGAAGGAATAACACAACTACTAAAGAATAGTGGGCACATAATTGCAGGAAAAATTTCGTCTTCTATGCCACACATTCCCCCAATGAACACAAGACTGAGTCCTCCTCCAAATAACCACCAACCAGCTTGAATTAAGTTTTGGTTTTTCCTATATTGTAAAAACACATTTCGATCATTCTCGTATAAAAAGCGTTGAAAAGCCCTTTTGTCCATTTGAGTTTCGCCATAAGAATATTCCTTAACTCCAAACATGCGTCGTTCATATGCAGTATGTCGAACAAGCATTGGAACCTGAGAATCATTACCTGCATATTCTTCATACTGAACTAAAGTATCTCTTTGTACAACTACAACAGTATCAATCTTAGGTGCTTGTGGAGAAGTTTCTTTAACTACATTTACACCTCCATACATAAAGAAAAAAGAGTCACTTTGAGTGCTTTGTCCTAATGCGAATACAGATAAGGACACGAAGTACAATATATTTAAAAATCGTTTCATATTATTCATTATTAAAGGGTTAGACTATTGTATTATTATTGCGCACCATTGTATGTGTTCAAGAAATTAATGTCTTTTTCAGTTGCTTTGCGGAAGTTTTTATATTTTCCCACATAACCTGTCACCTTTACTTCTACTTCTGTCTTGTTTGCATTAGGTGTGATGATAAAGATAGGTGCAACAATTTCATCTGCTTGATATTTAACCGCAGCATTTGCAATAACTAGACTTTTCCATTGTTTAACAAATGCTGGTTCGACACCTGTATTTAGTTGGCGATTAAATTCTTCCACAGACTTTTTGTACTGTGATGCCGTCATTTGCTTTTTTGTACTAAAAGTTTGACTATATGTGATTTTCGTAGGAGTAACTTCTAAATCGGCTACATTAGGAAAAATAAATGTTTCACTTCGATTAGGATTTGAATATTTTGCTGTTGCCTCTTGATAATAGAATGAATATTCATTTATTGGCTCGGGCTGTGTTTGGGTAACAATCGTTTGCTTTTGAGTGGTTGTTACGCTTGTCTGTTTGCCCATAACAGTTGTTTCTGTATTCTTTGTGGGAACATTAGGTGTGGTAGTGGAAAGAAAACTGGTTGTTTGGCAGCTACTAAGCACGAGCATAACTACTCCAAAAAGAAAAGAAGGGATATAACTTTTCATAAAAACTCTCCCTAATTGTGTCGGGAACAACTTTTATTGCCTACATGATTCCGCTGCAGAGCATCTATAAATATACAAAAAGCGTGGAACCTTACCTTTGCTTATTCTCCCTCTTGAGGTTCCTGCAAGACCTTACCGACAAGAATAAGCAAGCAACGCCCACGCCGAATATGAAATGCCACCAAACAGAGCAGTCCACGTGTGGACGCTCTGCGGCGGGATCGTCATATCCCAAAGGGCGTTTACTGCCTTCTTGTTTTGGGTCGGAGAAATTTTGCAGGATTTCAAGAGACCAAAACAAGCGCTAATAAACGCTTTTATAATATGTCTGCAAAACTGATTGCTCAATTTCGCGGTGCAAAGTTACTACATTTTTTTGATTTTTGCAAATCTACTCACACAAAAATATATAAAAATCCGCCACCCATGTCCGAAAACATAAATGGCGGATATAGATTAACTCCTAAGATTTACAACACATTCAACACTTGCTCTTTGATTTGCTCGAGGATATCTTTCATCTTCACTACGATGATTTGCATCTCGCTTTGGTTGCTCTTGCTGCCGAGTGTGTTGATCTCGCGACCCATCTCTTGTGCAATAAAACCAAGTTTTTTACCCACACCAGCTCCTTCGCTATCCATGGTCTCACGGAAATACTTCAAGTGATTAGTCAGGCGAACTTTCTCCTCGGTGATATCTAGTTTCTCTAGATAGAATATCATCTCTTGCTCCAATCGGTTATGATCAATGGCTTGTTGCGTGGTAGCAGACAACTGCTCCAAGTTCGCTTCAATACGGGCTTTAATTTTCTCTACACGACTTTGCTCGTAAGGTTCTACCTCCGCGAGTAGGGTAGCAATGGCATCTAATTTCTCGCAGAACATATGGTAGAGCGACAAACCCTCTTGCTCACGAAACGCATTGAACTGCTTAATCGCCTCCTCAATAGTTTGAATCACTACAGCCCATTCCTCATCGCTTATCTCGTTGGATTCTTGTATTTTAGTTACATCTGGCATGCGCAGGATGGCGCTTACAATATCTTGGTTATCCCAACCGAGTTCTTGTTGTAGAGTCGTCAATTCCTTATAATAATAGGCAAAAGCCTCGCGGTTGATAGGAGCATATGCCACTGTTTGGTCCGCACTTGCCGCATCTTGATAGTAGATACTGAGGTCTATTTTTCCGCGCTCTAAGCGTTGTCCTATCAGAGTGCGAATCTCCAACTCTTTGCTGCGCAATTGGGGAGCAATGCGTACACCGAGGTCAAGCGACTTAGAATTGAGGCTCTTGATTTCTACAACTAGTTTCTTGTTATTGGCTACCAAGCACTCTGCTTTGCCGTAGCCTGTCATGGAGAATATCATAATTATGAATTAAGAATTATGAATTTTGAGTTTGTTCTATGTTATTTTGTGTTGTGTCGTTAGGTTGTGCTTGTTGTTGGAAATACGCAGGTGGACCATACATAACTGTAGGTCGGCGGTCTTGTTTTACAGGTTGTTGTTGCGTTTTGCATCCTGCCAGCACAGCAATCAGTGCTCCTAATATAAGATTGATGATTTTTCTCATTTTCCGATACAGAATTTGCTAAAAATATTATTCAAAACCTCTTGTGAGGAAATTTGTCCTGTGATTTCTCCGAGCGCACTTAGACAGTCTTGCAGATCCATGCTCAGGAACTCTCCACTAACCTGCATGTGTAAACCCTCTTGCACTCGTCTGATAGCTTCTTGTGCGCGAACCAATGCTTCATAGTGACGTGTGTTACTGATTGTCACGGCATTACGCATGTCGCATTGTTCTGCGGCAAAAGTGGTTAATTGCTGCTTAAGGACCTCTATATTGCCACTTTTAGCAGAGAGATAAATTCCTGCTTCCTCGCCTCTCACATCTCGCCTCTCGCCTAACAAATCCACCTTATTATATACTTGTATAATCTTTTTCTCGCTTATATCATCCAGTTCAGATAAGGTGTCCACAGGCGCTGTTGCATCTTGCAGATGAATAATCACGGCTGCTTTTTGTGCTGCTTGACGGCTACGTTCTATACCCATACTCTCGATGGTGTCGTCTGTTTGGCGCAAGCCCGCTGTGTCAATAAAGCGGAATAACATGCCACCAATGACTAATGTGTCTTCAATCGTGTCACGAGTGGTACCTTGGATATCACTAACAATAGCGCGTTCCTCGCCCAAAAGGGCATTGAGTAGAGTGGATTTGCCCACATTGGGCGCACCTATGATGGCTACTGGAATACCTTGTTTGATAGCATTACCCGTCTTAAACGAAGCCACTAAACGACCGATTTTAGTATCAATCTCCTGTGCTAGTTCGTTCAGCTGACTGCGATCGGCAAACTCCAATTCCTCATGGTCGGCAAAGTCTAGTTCTAGTTCTATGAGGGAGGTGATGGTTAGTAAACGTTCTCTCAATGCCGCTAACTCGTTGGATATACCTCCGCGCAACTGACTGAGTGCTAAGTCTTTCTCTGCTTTGGTTTGAGCAGCAATCAAGTCGGCTACTGCCTCTGCCTCTGTGAGATCCATCTTGCCATTTAAGAAGGCGCGTTGGGTAAACTCGCCTGCTTTAGCCAATTGGCAACCAGCATCTACTAGCCACTGAAGCAAAGTCTGTTGGATATACAAACTGCCGTGACAGGCTATCTCAACGACATCTTCTCCTGTAAACGAATGGGGAGCACGAAATACGCTGACTAGCACTTGATCCAGTATATCATCCTCGCCTTTAACCTCTAACCTATCACCTTTAATCTCTCGCCTTATCTCCCCATAATGTACAGTATATGCTGCGGCTTCCAATAATGACTTGCGACCATGAAAAAGGCTATCCACAATTGGAATGGCAGACTCTCCGCTCACACGGATAACAGCGATTCCACCGCTTCCGTATGGGGTTGATATGGCGCAAATAGTATTCATTTCTTCAGTCTTAACCATTGCCATTCGTTATGGCAATTTGTTTCTGTATGTTTTAATCCTACTTGTTCGGCTGCTTGGGTCAAATAGGCGATGTCCTCTTTGTAGAAACCACTCAACCATAGTTCTCCGCCCTCTCTTAGGTTCTTGGCGTAGGCTGGCATGTGCTTTATGAGGATATTGCGATGGATATTAGCGAGTATCAAATCGTAATCGCCATCGGGTGGGTTACTGCCCAAACGCACATCTAATTCAACATCATTGGCTTGCGCATTTTCTAATGTGTTATTTACGCTCTTGTCATCAATATCGACGGCTACCACTTGTCCCGCGCCGCATTTTTTTGCCATAATACCCAAGATACCTGTACCACAACCCATATCTAGTATAGTACGATTAGGGGCAAACCAATCCTGTTCTTTAGCCTGTAGCAGGGCTTCAATCATCATGCTTGTTGTCTCGTGATGACCTGCCCCGAAGGCGCAATGAGGGGTGATTCGCACACCGAGAGGCAATTCTATAATCTCGTGCTCTGCTTCCCATTGTGCATTCCAGTTGATGTCTTCGCATAGTTCGATGCTCTGCAACTCAACGCCCTCTGTATCCGCAATCAAGGTTTCAATGGCTTCTTGGTTGTCTTCCAATACGGATGTTTGTATATAGGCATTTTCTCCATCAAAAACCTCAAAACCTATATCACAAAGTGCTTGCTCAAGTAAGTCTTGTTCCCACTCTTGAGCAAAGGAATATTTCAGATGTACAACGGAATATTGCATATATATATATATTCTAAATCTTACAGCGTAGCGTTCTAACAACGCAGTGGTCTAACCTCTAACAGCGAAGCGGTCTTTTAAAAATACGGATTATACTGTCGTTCGTGCGCGATTGAGGTGGGATAGCCATGTCCAGGATACACTTTGGTCTCTTCTGGCAGTACGATGAGTTTTTTCAGCGAACGAATGAGTTCCCCCATATCTCCACCTGGTAAATCGGTACGACCTATGGATTCTTGGAAGAGGGTATCACCTGTGAAGAGGATATTTTCCTCTGGTAGGTAGTAACATACGCAATCCTCTTTGTGTCCAGGTGTGCGGATAACTTGGATATCAAAACCCTCTATTGGCAGATTGCCTTCTGCAGGTTGAATGATGCCAGTAAGACCATAAGTCTTTTCTACGAACTCTTGCCCGCATACATGGTCAGGGTGGGCATGGGTAATCAATAGTGCCACGGGTGTCAATTGGTGGGACTGGATATACTGCGCAAAGCGTTGTTGCTCGCGCGTTTCGTACATACCCGCATCAATGATGACGGCTTTTTGCTCATCATTGATCAATAAATAAGTACACTCCCTATAAGGATTAAAATAGAATGTTTCTATATTCATCGCCTTTAACCTTTAACCTCTCGCCTTAACCTTTCGCCTACAACGGCAAATATATCACATACTTCTCTTTGTACCATTCGTCTTTGAAGAAGTCCGTGATAGGTGTTTGCTCTACGTATTTTTTGAATTCGTGTAGTTCTCCTTCTAGTTTGCCACCTTTCAATACCATCAAACCGTTAGGCATAGCATTTTGGTGTTTTTTGCTCACATTTTTGCGCACTAGTTTTACTAGCTCTCCCATTGGCATAACCGCGCGGGAGATGACAAAATCATATAGTCCTTTCTCCTCTTCTATTCGCTCTTTGATGCATCGAACATTTTGTAGTCCTAGTGATTTAGCCACCTCGCTGGCAACGAGTATTTTTTTACCAATACTATCTACCAGTGTAAATTGGCATTCAGGAAACAAAATAGCCAAAGGAATACCTGGAAAACCTCCGCCTGTGCCCACATCGAGTAGGGTAGTGCCAGGTTGGAAGTTCAGTACTTTAGCAATCGCCAAGGAGTGAATGATGTGATGTGGAAATAGATTGTCAATATCCTTGCGAGAGATGACATTGATTTTCGAATTCCAATCACGATAGAGTTCACCTAACTTCGTAAATTGCTCTATTTGTAGAGCAGTCAAGGGAAAATGTCCCTTGACTACTTCTACACCAGCTTTATCAAATTCATTGATATTCATAATCTAACCTCTGCCTCTCGCCTATAGCCTATAGCGCCATCGACGCGTCCTATAGCCCGTAGGGCGTCCTATAGCCTCAACGAGGCGTCCTATCACCTTAACCTAAGTTAGTAAACACGTTTTGTACGTCCTCGTCTTCCTCAATGCGGTCGATGAGTTTTTGTACAGACTCCATCTCTTCGTCAGAGAGGGTCTTGGTGTCATTAGGAATACGAACGAACTCGCAGGATTGGATCTCAAATCCGTTATCCTCCAAGTATTTTTGCATTTGTGAGTATTGGTTGAAGTCACCGTAGATAACGATAGTGCCTTCTTCCTCATCGTGACCGAGTTCCTCTACGCCGAAGTCGATCAACTCCAACTCGAGTTCGTCCAAGTCAATACCCTCTTTGGCAGATACTGTGAAACATGCTTTACGGTCAAACAAGAATTGCAAGCAACCTTGTGTACCAAGGCTACCGCCATGCTTAGTGAAGTATGAGCGGATGTTAGCCACGGTACGCATGTTGTTATCGGTAGCGGTCTCTACGAAGATTGCCACACCGTGAGGACCATATCCTTCGTAGCAAATCTCCTTATATCCTTCAGATGATTTATCAGTAGCTTTCTTAATCGCACGCTCGATATTGTCCTTTGGCATGTTCTCCTTCTTACATTGTTGCATCAATGTACGGAGACGTGGGTTGCTATCTGGATCTGGACCACCATCACGCGCTGCCATGGTGATTTCTTTGCCTAGTTTGGTAAATACACGGGCCATGTGACCCCATCTTTTCATTTTGGTCGCTTTGCGATATTCAAACGCTCTTCCCATATTATAATTCCTATATTATAAAGTTATGTTTATTGTTGATTATTATTATTTTGTACACGATCATACACTGTTTCGTATGTCACTTCTTCGAAGGTGATATTGAATTCTACACGACGGTTCTTTGCTCTACCAGCCTTAGTCTTGTTGTCGTCGATTGGACGGTCAGGACCATAACCATGTGCGGTCAAACGCTCTGCTGGTACACCCTTGTTGATCAAATAGGTGCGAACTGCTTGAGCACGACGCTCAGATAGATCGATATTGTAGTCGTACTTACCTACGTTATCGGTATGACCTTGTACCTCAACCATGTAAGTAGGATTGTCAATGAAGATCTTAGCGATATCGTTCAAGATAGGGTAAGAGTTAGGCTTGATAGTAGCCTTAGCATTCTCGAACTGGATACCAGACATTGCCTTCTTGAGCAAGTTGCGAATTTCTCGTTTGATCTCTGGACAACCTAAGTTTTCTTTCACACCAGCGATAGTAGGACATTGGTCTTCGTAGTCATATACGCCATCACCATCGGTGTCAAGGAAGCAACCTACTGAATCCACGAAGTTACGAGCTACTGCAGGAGTCTCTGGACATTCATCCATATAGTCATATACACCATCCTTATCGGTATCTAATGGACAACCATTTTGATCTACCATGCCGATGGCTGCGGCAGGAGTACCTGGGCAGAGGTCGAGGTAGTCATATACACCGTCGCCATCGCTATCGATAGGACAACCCAATGTATCTACCAAGCCATATGCAGCGGCAGGAGTGTTAGGACATTGGTCGAGATAGTCATATACACCATCGCCATCGCTATCCAATGGACAACCTGTTACTGCGAGATAACCATATGCCTCTCTTGGAGTATTAGGACATTCGTCACGATAATCAGGTACACCATCGCCATCGGTGTCAATAGGACAACCTACTGAGTCAATAAATCCATATGCTGCGGATGGAGTGTGAGGACATTCATCTAGGTAGTCAGCTACGCCATCACCATCGTTGTCAACAGGACAACCTAATTCGGTGACAATAACGTTGAGAGGAGTGTTAGGACATACATCCAGTTTATCCCATACACCATCTTTGTCTTTATCTTTGTTCTTCTTGTTGGTGCCTGCTACGATAGCCAATCCAAACATCACATTCACACCAGATGTCTTGTATGGAAGTGATATTTTTTCTGCAGAAGCTTTGGCGTAGCTGGTTGGTATATAGTCGGTAGCTACGGTTAACATCAAACCATCGTATGGCGCAATAGACAATGCTGCACCAATATTGCTCCAATGACCATTGAGGAATGAGTATGAAGCAGCCAAGTTAAACCAGTTTGCGGGGCGTAATGCTGCACCCAAGGTTACCTCTTCTGTGATGTATGAATTATGGAAACGTGTGTGCGAGTACACGCCCACGCCCACGCGATTCTTCCAGAAATTAGCATCAATTCCCACATTCAAGTTAGCGGTTAGCATGTTGATATATGGGAATCCCTTTTCTATATCATTTACTTCAATCTCATTCAAATAACCTTCCAACTCGTTGGTCACATCGTCCACGAGTTTGTCGTCATCAAAATGATTTATACTTCCGTATTCGCTATAGTCCAAATCGATACCCTCAAAGGTCGCATCTACATCTGCTGTAGCTTTTGCATAACGGTGCCAACGGATGAATCCTAAGTCAGTAACTGCGGCAGTAATTTGCAAGTTGTTGATAGGCTTGTAGGTTACACCCAAATCAAAAGCCACACCCATACCTGCAGGTTTGATAGCCTCCTTTACTTGGTGCATGATGTCGCCATTGTAGTTGCTGAATAACTCTGCTACATCATAATCAGCTAATTGTTTCGGATCCGTAGGGAGTGTATTCCAATTCAATGGAGCAGCCATGCGCATGGTACCATTACCAGTCATACGCAATGAATCCAATGAGGTGGTGAATGCCAAATTATCGAAGTTCACTGCTGCATCTGCTTGACCTACTAGCACCTTGATCTTACCACCGACAGTCCACTTGCGGGTGATGTGGTGTGAGAAACCTACTGCAAATTCGGTATATGCCAAAGCGTTCAAGCCCATAGATACAGAATCTAGCACTACACCATCGCGGATGTGGTTGAGACCGAAGATTGAACTAGAAAAATTCATACCTGCACTAATGCGCTCGGATACATTGATGTGCAAATAACTATTTTCCTTGATTCTAAAGCCAAAGCCCAAGATATTGGTGTGCAAATCCATGTCGAATGCAAATTTCTTGGGTTGTTGTTCCAACCAGTTGGCTGGAGCATCTGGGTGCAAAGGTGTGATGGTAGTGCCATCAGGTCCTTTGAAAATAAAGTCAGACATTGACCATCCATTGGTACCTGCCCACAAACTTGTGTAACCTATCACAGGAAGTGTTAGGTAGAATTTGCTTACAGGTTGGAACGCAGGGTTGATGGTATGACGCATCGGTGCATTCTCTAGGAAATACAATGTATTCACTTGTTGTGCACTTACCAACGCGGTGCACGCTAGGAGGATTCCTATAAATATACTACGCAAAGTTGTTTTCATAATCTTTCCTAATTTTTAAATCAAAATTCCAAATTCAATACACCTTCTACATTGGCACCTACCGCAATCATCACTTTGAGGTAGTTGTTGTCTTTCAATTGTATATTATTCAATCCCTTCTTGTATGCTCCGTCTAGCGACTCATCGTCCATCCAAGCGTGGAACTCAATGGTCTTGATTTGGCGCAATGTCTCCAAGTCATCACGATCCACATTGATCACCTCTACACTCTCCAATGGAGTAGCCTCCCAGTTGTGAGTCTGTTCATCTTTTGTGAACTCTGGTGCAGCAATCAAGATGGTATCATTCTCGGTGAGGAGCAATGGTTTATCGGTCTTAGGATCTATGATCACATTGTCATTCTCATCCAAGCATGTCAGCATACCCTTGAACTGCAATGGAATAGAGTTCTCAAATTTGATAACCAATTTGGCACTTGCCTCTTCCAAGGTGTCAATCATCTCTACATCTTTCAATAGCGAATCCAAATCTAGCGTGCTCAAGTCGATACCCTTAATCTTGTCGGAATAGCCCAAAGATACACCCTCGTTGAGGATCATAGGCAAGTTACAGACAGCGTCAATCTTGATAGAAGTGTTTTTAGTGATGCGGATTTGAGGAGTCTCATGCTCGTTAAATTTAACTGCAAATTTGTATCCTATCTTGTCTGGACGAATAGCAAATAGTTGATCAATATGACCGCGTGAAGGGTCTTCGTCAAACAATATATGCATGGTTTTCTCAGTACCAATAGGACTGCTCAACGGTAGATACTCATTCTTGGTAAAATATTTGTATAAATGTAAGGAATCGTCAAATGTTGCATAGGCTTTCTCTCCTTGCTCGTTCTCGGTGTATAGATAATCTCCTTCCATGATCATCGCACCTGCTACTTGAGTGGTTACTTGCATATCTACACTTGGCTCAGCGAATGGCAAACGCAAGTCTTGCAAGGTGTTCCATGGTGACCAATAGGTAGCAATCGCCTCTACTGCTTCGCCGCTCATGTCCTTGCTAGGCTCAAACATTCCCCATACTGCGTGGTAGTCGATAAATTGTACGCCTAAATCATATTGGAATGCAGCAGTGCTAGGTACTTGGATGGCACCTGCAGATGTTGGAATAGTCAGGTAAATGGTGACGTTAAAGGTACATGAATCAACCACATTGTTCACGTACTCGCTCCACTTTTGTGGCTCTTTGTTCTTCATCAGATTGATAGAGAACTCATCTATGTTGGTAGGGATGTCTTTACTATATCCGTATGTGTCCTTTTTCTTGTCATATACGGTTACGATATTACCTTCTGGACGATAGCATCTATCTCCCAAATCCAAAGTTACCTTATCAATCCACTCCCATTGGATAGGTGAACCACCGATATCGGTCAGTTTGCTGGTGAAACTAGCATTCTTGATCAAGGCGCTATCGATACGTTGCGCGTCAACATCTTGGTTGATACCCTTCAGTTTTAATGTCAATGGGAAGGTTAAAGGTATTTGTACACCATTACCAGTGATTTGATTGTTGTTCATCAACCCAGCTTTTTCCAGTGACTCGTAAATGTTGAGTTTGAGTTGGGTGCGACTGATGTACTTGCTCAAATCCAATTTGTGGAAGTCGCGTGCAATACTAAATGTGTCGCGGAAGGTGATTACGCCTTCGTGCTCTAGGGTGTCGATATAGATACCCCATGTGCCATCTCCTACAAAATCATCGATAGTGGCGGTTATTGAGCCAATTGGTGTTGCGACGTTGGCTTTTACTTCAACGGATGTGTCAATGTTGTTCAGATCAACATCGGCGGTGCATCCGTTCCATAGCATTGTTAGTCCCATTGTACCAACCATGCAAATCATTGTAAATAATCGTTTCATATTATCTCGTTATTAATTCTTGATTCAAAATTCCCAATTAGTCCGCAAAGTTACAACAATTTTTTTATATACGCAAATTTTTTATTAAAAAATAAAAATATATCCCTCGCCTTTCAACTTTTGACTTTCAACTTTCAACTTTTTTCTGCTGAAAATTTGCATGTTTCCCAACTTTTTTGTACCTTTGCACCCGAAAATGGAATAATGTGCAAATAAACTAATTAACACATAAACTAATAAACTAACAAACATTATGATTTACAGCAAAGAGGTACAGGAAATGTGCCAAGTAGCTAAAGGACCTAACCACGGTCCAGCTCCAATCCCAGAAGAGGGTAAGTGGGTGAAAGCTAAAGAGATCGCTGACATCTCTGGTATGACTCACGGTATCGGTTGGTGTGCTCCACAACAAGGTGCATGCAAACTCAGTTTGAACGTTAAGAATGGTATCATCGAGGAGGCTCTCATCGAGACTATCGGTTGCTCTGGTATGACTCACTCTGCTGCTATGGCAAGCGAGATCCTTGTAGGCAAGACTATCCTTGAGGCACTCAACACCGACCTCGTGTGCGACGCTATCAACACCGCTATGCGCGAGTTGTTCCTCCAAATTGTTTACGGACGTACTCAATCTGCTTTCTCTGAGGGCGGTCTGCCAATCGGCGCTGGTCTTGAGGACTTGGGTAAGGGTCTCGTTAGCCAAACTGGTACCTTGTTCGCTACCAAGGCTAAAGGTTCACGTTACCTCCAATTGACCGAGGGTTACATCACCAAGCAATACTTGGATGCTGACAACGAGACTTGCGGCTATGAGTTCGTTCATATGGGCAAATTCATGGATGCTATCAAGAAGGGTGTTCCAGCAGAGGAGGCTTTGAAGAAGGTTACCGGTACTTATGGCCGTACAACCGAGGAGCAAGGCGCAGTTAAATTTATTGATCCACGTCATGAATAATAAGAAAGGAGTAAAACTATGATCCGTCCAGTTCAATTTGAATCACAAGATCGCCGCGAGAAACAAGTACTCGCTGCGCTTAACGCACATGGTATTGCTTCTATCGAAGAGGCTAATCAAATTTGCGAGCAATACGGTTTGGATCCTTACATGACTTGCGAGGAGACCCAAATGATTTGCTTTGAGAACGCTAAGTGGGCTTACGTAGTAGGTACCGCTATCGCTATTAAGAAAGGTTGCACCAATGCTGCTGACGCTGCTGAGGCTATCGGTATCGGTTTGCAAGCCTTCTGTATCCCTGGTTCTGTAGCTGACGACCGTCTCGTAGGTCTTGGCCACGGTAACTTGGCAGCTCGTTTGCTCCGTGAGGAGACCGAGTGCTTCGCTTTCTTGGCAGGTCACGAGTCTTTCGCTGCTGCTGAGGGTGCTATCAAGATTGCTGAGATGGCTAACAAAGTGCGCCAAAAACCTTTGCGCATTATCCTCAACGGTCTTGGCAAGGATGCTGCTATGATCATCAGCCGTATCAACGGTTTCACATACGTACAAACACAATTTGACTACGCTACTGGCGAGTTGAATATCGTGAAGACCAAAGCATATAGCAACGGTCCACGCGCTAAGGTGAACTGCTATGGTGCTGACGATGTACGTGAGGGTGTAGCTATCCTCTGGCACGAGAACGTAGATGTATCTATCACAGGTAACTCTACCAACCCAACTCGTTTCCAACACCCAGTAGCTGGTACTTATAAGAAAGAGCGTGTATTGGCTGGCAAGCCATACTTCTCTGTAGCTTCAGGTGGTGGTACAGGCCGTACTTTGCACCCAGATAACATGGCTGCAGGTCCTGCTTCTTATGGTATGACCGATACTTTGGGTCGTATGCACTCTGATGCTCAATTTGCTGGTTCTTCTTCTGTTCCTGCTCACGTTGAGATGATGGGCTTCCTCGGTATTGGTAATAACCCAATGGTTGGATGTACTGTCGCATGTGCCGTTAACGTAGCATTGGCATTGAGCAAGTAATCCCTTACGCGCTGCGTGCATCACTGCGACTTGGTCGCCATTACTGCACGAAGTGCCATATACCAAAATTGCTCACTCCCTTTCGGAGTGGGCGATTTTCTTTTTACATGTGCGCGGAAAGCGTTACCCATCATCTCATTTTCAAGCGAGCTTGAATGAGTGATGAATACCGTATAAATAGATTAAAATCTATTATTTTCTTATAAAATTTCTCGCTTTCTTGCGTATGTGCATTTTTTATTGTACCTTTGTAGCGAAATTGGGGAATTGAGGTTTCTCAATACAAGAACCCTTAGAACTTTTCAAACATAAAACATTTTAAACTTATAAACGTATGACAATGACTAAAAGCCCATTGCAAATTGCACGCGCTGCGTATCAACCAAAGATGCCAGTGGCTTTGCAAGGCAATGTTAGCCTCAAAGAAGGCGCAAAAACGCAATCCGTAGCCGACCAAGAAGAGATCCAAAAACTCTTCCCTAACACCTACGGAATGCCTGTTATCGAGTTTGAACCCGCTGCTCAAGCAGTCGAAGTTGCTCCATTGAACGTGGGCGTTATCCTCTCTGGTGGTCAAGCTCCTGGTGGTCACAACGTGATCTGCGGTCTGTTTGACGCACTCAAACGCATCAACCCTGAGAACAAACTCTACGGTTTCTTAGGCGGTCCTAGCGGTTTGGTAGAGGGCAAATATGCTGAACTCACCGCGGACATCATCGACGAGTATCGTAACACAGGTGGTTTTGATATCATCGGTTCTGGTCGTACCAAACTTGAAGAGACCGAGCAATTTGACAATGGTATCAAAGTGTGCAACGAGTTAGGCATCAAAGCTATCGTCATCATCGGTGGCGACGATAGTAATACCAACGCTTGCGTACTCGCTGAGTACTACATCCAAAAGAACTGCGGTATCCAAGTTATCGGTTGCCCTAAGACCATCGACGGTGACCTCAAGAACGAGATGATCGAGACTTCTTTCGGTTTTGACACAGCATGTAAGACCTTCGCTGAACTCATCGGTAACATCCAACGCGATGCTAACTCAGCTAAGAAATACTGGCACTTCATCCGCCTCATGGGTCGCTCTGCTAGCCATATCGCATTGGAGTGCGCATTGCAAGCACAACCAAACGTTTGCCTCATCTCTGAGGAAGTAGAGGCTAAGAACATGACCTTGAACGAGGTAGTAGAGCAAATCGTAGAGGTGATCGTAGCACGTGCTGAGGCTGGATTGAACTTCGGTACAATCCTTATCCCAGAAGGCTTGATCGAATTTATCCCTGCTATGCGCGTATTGATCCAAGAACTCAACGACATGCTCGCTGAGAACGAGGAGTTTGCTGCACTTGAAGGCGACGATGCTAAGCGTGAGTATGTGAAGTCTAAACTCACCCCTGCTTCTTGCGACCTCTATCGCAGCTTGCCAAAGGGTATTGCTAAGCAATTGACCCTCGACCGTGACCCTCACGGCAACGTGATGGTAAGCCAAATCGAGACCGAGAAACTCCTCATCGAAATGGTACAAAAACGTCTCGCTCAACTCAAAGCTACTGGCGCATACAAAGGCAAATTTGCTGCCTTGAACCACTTCTTTGGTTACGAGGGTCGTTGCGCTATGCCATCTAACTTCGATGCAGACTACTGCTATAGCCTCGGTAACACCGCTGCTCACCTCATCGCAGCTGGTAAGACAGGCTATATGGCATTGGTGAAAAACCTCACCAAGCCTGCATGTGAGTGGGTCGCTGGTGGTGTACCTGTGACCATGATGATGAACATGGAGCGTCGCCATGGTAAGATGAAACCAGTGATCCAAAAAGCATTGGTGGACTTGAACGGCGAGCCATTTAAGTACCTAGTTGCTCATCGTGCTGACTGGGCTGATCCACAACTGAGCTATATCTATCCAGGTCCAATCCAATACTACGGACCAAGCGAGGTTTGCGATCAACCTACTCGTACACTCATGCTTGAGAAACAAGGCAAGTAAGATGCGTATTTTTTCTATCGTAATAGGTATGCTGCTCTCGGGTTTTGCTTTCGCGCAAGACCTGGAGCAGCGTCTCTATAATGCCTATTTGGATGCAGAAATGGACATCTGGGCAAGATATATCGATTCGGTGAATTGGGAACAAGCTAGCGTGGACGAACGATTTGTGATACTGAATTACGAATATGGTTACGCAGCCCATGCTATAGGCGCCAAACAAGACGATGCCGCCTATCGATTGGCACAGTTCACCAATCACTTGGAAGCATACCGTGCGTATATGGATTCGGGCGTGTACTATTGTTACCAAACGGGTGTGTGTAGTTTTCGTCTTTCCCTAGAGAAAAAGCATATCGCTAAACAAATCAAAGGTATCTACAACTATATCGAGCGAGCAATGACAATCAGTCCCAACGATCCGTTTGTATTGGCGATGCAAGGCAATGTGGAGTTCTTTAATCCGTTTTTTGGTAGTAAGCAAAAAGCACTCAAACACTACCTGAAATCGGATAGTATCTACCATGCTGAGGGTAGTCAATATCGTTATCCTCGTTGGAATATCCGCGCAATGCAAATGACATTGCTGCAAAGTATGGGATATACACGCACAAAGGCAGAAGTGATCCAAAAATGTGATGAATTGATGGCTGAAGAACCTCGATTTTCTTATGTTACTGGCACTTTCTTGCCCGCTTACTTGAAAGAGAAAAAACGATAACAGAATCATTATGCGATTAATTAAAAATCCATGGGTAGGAATGGACGGGTACAACTGTTTTGGTTGCTGCCCGACTAATCCTTATGGGGTAAAGATGCATTTTTACGAGGATGGAGAGGATGTAGTGTGCTTTTGGAAACCTCAAGAACGCTATCAATCGTGGATCGACACATTACATGGGGGGATTCAATCTGTGTTGCTAGATGAGGTGTGTGGCTGGGTTGTCGCACACATGCTAAAGGCTTCGGGCGTAACGGCGAAGATGGAAACACGCTTTCGAAAGCCAGTGGCAATTAGTCAAGAGTTTATAGAACTGCGTGCGCGATTGCGCGAACAGAAACGTAATATAGCTATCGTGGATGGTGAGATACGTAGTGCAGAGGGGGAGATATTAGCGGAATGTACTTGCACCTATTTTACTTTTGACGCGGCACATGCTCCTGAGCAAGTGCCTTACAACCCAACAGAAACAATAGGAGAGGAATTAACAAGGGAGGAAGTATTAACTAGTTTAGAGTTGAAGGTTTAACGTTTAATGTTGAAGACAACTCTAAATTCTTAATTCAAAATTATTAATTATTTATTATGAAACACCATTTTTTACATTATATGGATCAAGTGATCCAGAATCGATGGAATGAAGTAGCATTTGCTGATTACGGCGAGAAAAAACAATACACCCACGGCGAGGTAGCTCAACAAGTAGAGCGTTTTCACAAACTTTTCCGCCTTATGGGTATCAAAGAAGGCGACAAAATAGCCATCGCTAGTCGAAACTGCTCCAACTGGGTAGTGAGTTATATGGCTATCCTGTCATACAAAGCAGTAGCAGTAACCCTACTACAAGACTTCAAAGCAGATGACCTAGCTCGTCTCATCAAACATTCAGATGCCAAAATGCTGTTCGTTGGCCCATTCGTATGGCGCGAACTGCAACACCAAGAGTTGCCAGAACTAGATGCTATCCTCTCTATGGATGATTTCTCATTTATCCACTTGGCAGAACCCTACAAAGGCAATGTGGAGCATGTGCTCAGCGAAGAGTCAGCACTCACAGAAAACACCTTCTTCTCACTCGTGAAAGATGGAACGATTGACCTAGACTCAATGGCACTCATTAACTATACTTCCGGTTCCACCGGTTCGCCTAAAGGCGTGATGATTAGCCACCGCTCACTGAGCAACAACGTGGAGAATGGACAACACATCCTGCCAGTAGAACCAGGACAACGCGTAGTATCTATGCTTCCATTGGCACATATGTTTGGTCAATTGGCAGACTTCCTTTATCCATTCAGCGCTGGTGCTACCATCTACTATCTGACCAAAACGCCTACTCCAAGCATCCTGCTCAAGGCTATGGCAGATGTTAAACCATATTTGGTGGCAACCGTGCCATTGGTTATCGAGAAAATCCACAAGAAGAAACTCGATCCACTATTGTCTAAACCCGTATTGAAATTCTTCTGGTACACCCCAGGTATTATGAACATCATTCGCAGTCACGTGAGGAAATCGCTCGTTAAAGCCTTCGGAGGTCAAGTGCGTTACTTCCTCTGTGGGGGTGCTGCTATGAATCCAGTAGTGGAGAAATGCCTCATGGATGTGAATTTCCCACTCTCTATCGGTTTTGGTATGACTGAGTGCGGACCATTGGTCAGCGGTACAGTACCTAAATATTTCCGTCGTCGTAGTTGTGGTCAACCTGTGCCAAACATGGAGGTTAAGATCGATAATCCAAACGAGAAAGGTGAAGGCGAGATTCTCACTCGTGGCGAGAACGTCATGATGGGCTACTACAAGAATGAGGAAGCAACCCGCTCAGCATTTACAGAAGACGGCTGGTTGCGCACTGGTGACTTGGGTTATATGGATAAGAAAGACTTTGTCTATATCCGCGGTCGTATCAAGAGTATGTTCCTCGGTGCTAGCGGTCAGAACATCTACCCTGAGGAGATTGAGGATAAACTCAATAACCAAGCAGGTGTTGCAGAATCAATCGTGGTAGAGCGTGAAGGTAAACTCATCGGCCTTGTGTTCCCAGACGAAGAGGCAACCAAAGGTTTCTCCATTGCTGAGATCAATAAAATGATGAAAGACAACTTGAAGAAACTCAACGACCTCTTGCCATCTTACTCTCGTGTACACGATATTGAGGTCAAAGATGAGCCATTTGAGAAAACACCTAAGAAGAGTATCAAACGATTCCTTTATAAGTAAAAAAGAGAGCTTCGGCTCTCTTTTTTTACTCCATGGCTTGCAGTTTGTCTTCCATCAGCAACCACTCATCTCGAAGACGGGCTGCGGTGTCAAAATCGAGGTTCTTAGCCGCCTCCAACATAGCACGGCGTTGTTTCTCGCTCGCTTTCTCCAACTCCTTTTTGTTATATTGCTGCCATGGAGCAGACTTCCAACTGTCTTGAATCTTCTGCTCTAAAGCCGCTTTCTCAGCCTGCTCCTTACGCATGAGAGCAATCAGCGGACTAGACTCGATGGCTTTGTTCAGTGCCTTAGGTGTGATGCCATGCTCTGTGTTATAGGCTATCTGCTTTTGGCGACGGCGATTGGTTTCGTCGATGGTCTTTTGCATAGATGGCGTGATCTTATCGCCATACATAATGACTTTGCCATTGACATGGCGTGCTGCACGACCTGCTGTTTGTGTTAGCGAACGGTGGTCACGCAAGAAACCTTCTTTATCTGCATCCAAAATAGCAACAAGACTCACCTCAGGTAAATCCAATCCCTCACGCAGAAGATTGACACCTACTAGGATATCATACAATCCCTTGCGCAAGTCTTCCATGATCTGAATACGCTCAAGGGTGTCAATATCTGAATGGATATAGGCAGAACGCACACCATATCGGCGTAGGTATTCATCTAGTTCTTCCGCCATGCGTTTGGTGAGGGTGGTGACAAGCACACGTTCCTCCTTGGCTACACGTATACGAATTTCCTCCATGAGATTATCCACCTGATAGTCGCGAGGACGAACCTCTATATCTGGATCAAGCAGACCCGTAGGGCGAATTAATTGGTCAATGAAGATACCCTCAGAACGTTTCAATTCATAATCGGCTGGGGTAGCAGATACATAGATGGTTTGTCCCGTCTTAGCTTCAAACTCCTCAAAGGTGAGTGGACGGTTGTCTCTAGCTGCGGGGAGACGGAAACCGTATTGTACAAGATTATCTTTGCGGGCTTTATCGCCGCCGAACATAGCGTGGATCTGCGGAACAGTAACATGACTCTCATCAATTACGAGAAGCATATCGCTAGGGAAATAGTCCAATAGACAATAGGGTGGTGTACCCGCTTCACGTCCATCGAAATAACGACTATAGTTCTCTATGCCTGAACAATAACCGAGTTCCTGAATCATTTCCATATCGTACTTGACACGTTCCTCAATGCGTTTGGCATAGAGTGGCTCGCCAATATCATGGAAATACTGCACTTGATTGGCTAAATCCAATTTGATCTGGCGAATAGCCTCTGCCTGCTTGTCTGGGTTCATGCAGAAAATTGTAGCAGGGTAGATGTTATAGGCGTCAAACTCCTCTAATACTTGGTTGTTTATAGGATCAATCGTGAGCAGACCATCAATCTCGTTGCCAAAGAACTCAATACGCAGGATATAATCCGAATAGGCAAGAAAAACATCTATTGTATCTCCCTTGACGCGGAATTTACCGCGTGTGAGTTCGTTGTCATTGCGCACGTATTGTGAATTGACCAAAGCTGTGAGCAATTGATTCATATCTTGGGTATAACCCTTAACAAGTGAAATGCAAGACTGACTGAAGTCTTGTGGGTTACCGATACCATACAAACAACTTACCGATGATACGACCACCACATCTTTGCGTCCACTCAGCAATGCAGATATGGCACTGAGACGCAAGCGGTCTATCTCCTCGTTAATGCTCAAATCCTTCTCAATATAGGTATCCGTAGAAGGAATATATGCCTCAGGTTGATAGTAGTCGTAGTAGGAAACAAAATACTCCACGGCATTGTTGGGGAAGAATTGTCGCATCTCAGAGTAGAGTTGCGCAGCAAGGGTTTTGTTGTGACTGAGAATCAATGTAGGACGATTAATCTCAGAGATGACATTGGCCACTGTGAATGTCTTGCCCGATCCCGTTACACCGAGTAATGTTTGGGCGCCTGCACCACTACGAATGCCATCCACCAGTTGGCGGATGGCTTCGGGTTGGTCGCCCGTAGGGCGATATGGAGCATTGAGCTGGAACATGAATTGTTAATTGTGAATTATGAATTTATTCAACAATGTGTACAATTATATTACTAGTTATTTAGCGAAAAAGAACTTACCTGATGCAATTTTTCGTTTATTGTTCTCGTAGAAGACGTAGAAATAGTGTTGGTTCTCTTCTGGTAGAGTGAATGTGCAGAGTGGGGTATGTACATCTACCAATTCTTCTTGTCCGTTTGCGTTGATAATCATAATGACATCATTTTGGTTGGAATCAGGAATACGAGAGTGGAATAGCATTTGTCCGTTCAGCGTATATATACCTACTAAAACATTCTTGCGAAGCGTTGCAAACACAATGTCTTTGGTTCCCTTGATGTGCTTCATTAGGACATCCAGAGCATTAGGAGTTGCCGCATCGTTGATAGTAGTTGATACGAAGTAAATGGTATATACTTGTTCACTTCCATCTTGCGCAGTAACTTTGATCTCAAGAGGTGCGGCGTCTACGGCAGGAATACCAATGTACTCAATTGTAGATGTGGAGTCTTCTGCAATAGCATAAACAGGACGTGTTAGACCATCGGATATATAATATATGTATTCTGTTACTTCTGGGGCAAAGTCTCGAAGTATCATATTATCAACAAATATCGCACTGAGACGGGTATTAGAACTCAATTCAATCTCTTGGTGGATAGTATAAACGCGTGTGTGAATACCATCTTCAGCCGTAACTAGTATGATAATATCTTCTTCGATTAGATCCACTTGGATAGTGGCATTCACATCCTCGGCAATAGCCTCTATGTCTGCAATTGTCGCAAAGTCAGATACGCTACTACCAATTGGGTATAATTTGGTGTAGTTGAGCGTGTCCGCATGGAAGTTAGCGACTTCACTGCCTTTAACCAATAGTGCTTGGAGACGACTATTGTCGTTGAGGGCTACTTCCACAAACACATTGTATGCAGTGGCAGACTCCTCATCTGGAGCAGTAACAGTAAAGACATGTGTCAGTTTGTTGTCTGCTAACGTGATGGTTTCAACATCCACTGTTTGTCCCTCTTTGCCGATTTGGTAGGTGAACTCAGGCATTTGAGTAGTACCATATGGTAAGATAATGTGGTAGTCGAATGAGTCTGGTTGGAATCCATCAATCAAGACACCATCTTGGTAAATACCCTCGAGGTATGCATATGATGACTGCTCGTAGAGGAAGATGAGTGTATAGGTTTCTGTCGTAACCTGATCTTCTGCCGTCACTGTGATAATGGTAGTATCGCCATGTGCAATCTGAATTTGTTGCATTGGCTCAGCAGCCTCTGCTAAAACAGATGGTTTCTTGTTGCCGTAAGGTACAGCGATACGGTACATATGTACAGTAGGATCAAAATCACTCATTGGCTCACCATCTAGGTAAATATTTAATAGCTCAGTGTTGTCTGACAATACTTGCTCAAACAAGAAATAGATGCTGTAAACGCGACTATGACCATCTTGTGCTTGTACCGTCAAAGTGGTTTTCCAACCTATTTGAACATTATTGATGATGTATGGAGTAGTCTGTGGTATAACCATTTGATACATATCACCTTCTTGCCATGTTACATTAGGAGCGACAGAATCTTTCGCAGCAAGATATAGATAATACTCAGTGGTATATGGATCATATTCTTCGATTTGTTCTGCTCCGATGAAAATGGTCTTGAGTGTATCCACGCTAGAGAGCATAATCTCATAACTTACGGTATATGTGTTCTTTTTGCCAGAACCTGCGACTACATCGATCTGAGTGATTTGTTTTGTAGCGGTATTATATGGTTGACTAGCAGTCACGGTTTGCCATTGGTCTGCTTCTTGCCATGAGAGTTCAGGGATATACTCTGTACCAACAGGTAATTCGTAAGTGTAGTAGAATAAATCAGGTCTAAATCCTTCGATCATTACTCCATCGCCATAAATAGCGAGTAGCGTATCTGCATCAGAGTATGTACGTTGGAATGCCAATAGGTATTGTTGGGTAGTACCATCTTCTGCGGTTACATAGATAGTGTGTTGCATCTCACCTGTGATAGAATCTTTGATGACTTGTGTACTCTCCTGTGGTATAGGATATACTTCTGGCATTGCGTTTTGTCCGATAGGCAGGTCTATAAAGTAGTTGTAGCGATCAGGCGCAAAACCTATCAATGAATCCGTGTTGAGATAAATCATTTGCAAGTGGGCATTGCTTGATTTAGGTGCTGAGAAACGCAATGTATAGGTGTTCTTTGATACTCTATCTGGAGCAGTTACATGAATTTCAACCTTCCAATCGGTGGTAACGATATCTACTGTTTGACCTTCTGCATTGAGCAGTGCACTCACCTCTGGCAAATATTGAGTACCTGAAGGTAGGTTGATGTTGTAGCGTTGTTGCATTGGAGAGAAGATCAACTCATCGTTGATGCTTGTCTCAAATTGGTCAAACGATTTACCGTCCAACAAGATGCCTGCCAATGTAACATCTGAAGATGCACCTTCCTTATACACTTCTATCACATAATCTGCTGTGCTAACACCATCTTGTGCAATGACATGCAATGTATGAGTATAGTCATCGTGGCTTTCAAGAACGGTTTGGAAGTTATCGTTAGATGCCCATGTAAGTGTGATATTGTCTTCTGTAGTTTTAACCGAATAGAAGTGGCGTTGACTCTCGAAATGTTCAATAGGTTGACCATTAATAGCAATACCTGTGAGTGAAACGCAGTGGCTAGGTTCTGCCTCGAAGTTAAGTTCGTAAACAGCAAAATCAGACCCATCTTCAGCGGTAACGATGAGATTGGTGCTTGTATTCAAATCACCATGCTCTACCACCACTTCTTGGCGAGGTGATCCAAGCACATAACTGATGCTTGGGATATTAGGTTCAACCACCTTGTATGCACCAGTAGGAATAACGATATGGTAGTTCAAACTATCTTCACGGAATCCACTCAATGGTTTGCCATCTAACAAGATGGATTGTAGGTATGGCATATTGCTCAAGTTAGGTGCGATAGCCAATGTATATGGATTGCCCACTGTACCATCTTCGGCTGTTACTGTGTATGTATAGATGGTAGTATCGCCTTGGGTTTGATATTGCACATCTAGGTGACTCGCTTTATCGTTAGCAATAGCGTGGATTTGAACAGGCTCATCAGTTTTATAGATGTACTCATATACTTGCTCATTGAACGCCTCGTACAAGGTGCTATCAATATAAATAGCCTTGAGGTAGGTGTTGGATGAGAGCTCGTTAGGGTAGTTGAGGCGATAGGTGTGGTTCTCTGTTCCAAAGACTTGCCATTCCATATACAATGGTGTTTGTACGAATACCACAGAGTCACTCTCGTGCATGCGTTTGAATCCTACCAACTCTGGTTGATTCAATGTGTACTCGTATGTGCTGCTGTTAAAGCCTTGCATATCCACACCATTCAGTTCGATCATACTCAATTGACCAGTTGTGTTGATAGCAGGTTGGTTGAGAACAATCGTGTAGGTGCCTGTAGCGCCGTTCTCAGCAGTTACATGGAGTACACCGTTCTTCATGTCAACGGTTTGACCATCCATTTTCTTAACGAAAGTAATGTCAGGCAATTGATTAGCAGTAACAGTGTATTCCTTTTGTGCTGGGGCAAAGGCGATATCCATTCCTTCTACAGTGATCTTCTCTAACTCGGTATCATCAGATAGGTCGGTGATAAAGCGCACAGTATAGGTGGTGGCTTCGCCTAACTCAGGAGTAACAACGATAGTCATTACAGAGTCTGCATAAGAGGTAGTAATAGTTTGCAAACTGCTAGCCGCTACAGGTTGTACATCTGGCAAATGCTTGGTGGTAGATGCTAAGCGAACGGTATATTCAGTCTTGGTATCTACGAAAGCAGAGATGGTTGTGCCATTCAATTTGAGATCACTCAAGGTGTTCTTGGTGTCCAATGGACGTTTAACTTGCAAGGTGTAGTCGGTGCTTGTGCCATCTTCTGCATAGTTGGTGATAGTAGCATTGCGAACAGCATAGTCAGCCTCTTTCACCTCGTCGCTCCAAACTACTTTTTGTGCTTGGTCTGCCACCTCTCCGGTAAATGCGAGAGTTGGTATAAGTGTGTTTTCGCTATCAGGCAATGTGTATGAGAATGCATTACCATCCTTAACAGCGACGCTGTCGTTAACTTTTATACTTGTGAGTGTGCTATTGTAAGAGAAACGGAGGTAGTCTACATACATCTCTGCTAATGTGTTGAGCGCTGTGTTGGTAGTACCTGCTATACTATTGAACGAACAGATGGTGATATTAAGTAGGGTAGGATCACCTGCTGTTTGGTTCGCTTCGCTGAGGTCGAAAGTAACCTCTTTGTAATTCGAATGCGTCTCAGAGTCTTTCCACTCTAGCGTTTTAACACCATGGGTTCCTGTAAGACTATATTGGATTAAACTATGATTCTTTACTTTTTTGTTATAGTAACGCATAGCCACTTGGTCAGGAGTGTTGTGGAAACTAATACCACCAGAGATGCCAAATGATGAACTACCAGCTACACCCCATTTTGCAGTTACCTTACCCAAGGTAATAAATCCAGGAATGTTACCGCCACCAGGGGTACTGTATGGTGTCTCAAGACAAACGGCATCATTGCCTGATTTATTAACCATACCATCAGGATCGAATGAGAAAAATCCAGTGTGTGTACCCAATACATCAGCGATGGTGTACCAACCTGCTGGTTTGTCTGCAGAGGTGAATGTCGCACATTTTGTCCACTCGGTGAACTCAGTGTTAGGTACTTGATCGTTTTCGTAGTAGTACCATACATTATATATATTGGTTCTGCCGTTGTAAGTAACTTGTGCTTGCCAATGCTTAGTGGTTTGCATCAAGATGTTGACTTGTGCTCCTGGCGCAGCAGCGTAGGCAATAACAGGTGCATTGGTCACATTTACAATATATGAGAATCGATTTGCATCAAATGCTTCAATAGTGGTTCCATTTACCTTAATGTCTGTCAGTACTGCAGGATCTTGAGTCTCTACTTGTGGAGTAAGGGTATATACTACATCCTCTTCATTAGGACGGTTAGATTTGACAGTAATGATAGTAGGTGATTGTACACCTCCAGGTTGTACCCATACTGTTTGCTCTGCAAAAGCTTTGGTATAGTTAACCGTCATAGTACGTGTACCATATGGCAATGCAACAGTTTGAGTGGTCGCTTGTACATCCAATGTGGTACCTGTCTCGGCAATACTCAATGCTTTTAAGAGATTAGTTTGTGAAGCATAAGTAGGTTGGAAATGCAACTTATAGGTGCGTTGGGTACCATCCTCTGCAATTACAGTGATCTCTGATGTTTGACCCAATGGGCGAGAGATATACTCAATGGTTTGCTCTGGTTCTGCCGCCTTATATAGCACTAATGGAGCAGCAGTTTCGCCATATGGCAATTGGATGGTATATTCTGTTATATTAGGGTCATAAACGATTGTAGCACTCTCATGATCAATCTCCAAATACTCCAATGCTACATTGCTAGATTTAGTAACAGGGAAGTGGATGGAATAGTCTTGAGTGGTTGTACCGTCAGCTGCCACGACATGAATCATAGTCGTTCCATCTACTGAACTGTGGTAGGTGGTAATCACTTGGTCTTGGTGTGCACCAATAGGTTGTACGCATGGTACGACTTTGGTTCGCCATGCCAGAGTATGTGTATAAGTGAATGTGTTAGCATCAAAATCAGCGATACTTACACCTCCTACTTTGATGTCGGTCAGCAATGCGTTATTAGACTTATTGCGAGTGTAGATTATGCGATATACGTTGGTGTTGCCACTCTCAGATGTAACAATCACTTGTTGCTCGGTTTCACTAACAATATGGGCTTCGGTGCTTTGACCTTCTTTAGTGACAGCGTGGATAATAGGTAATGCCACACCTTCTGCAAGTGTGAGGTGATATTCATAGGTGGTAGGCTCAAAGTCTATATCCATACCTTCCAATTGAAGGTCGATAAGGTTAGCATCATCGCTGAGTTGCTTTTGCAACTGCAATGTGTAGCGCTTGGTGTCACCGCTAGGAGCAGATACCAACAACGAGTATGTGTTAGCATTGAGCATACCTGCATATACTACTTGCTCAGCATATTGCTTCTCATAACCGATATTAGGCATCTCATCGGTTATATCCAATGTGTATGCGAATGTGGTAGGCGCAAATCCTGCCAAATTCTCTCCATTAATAGTGATGTTGCGCAATGTGCAGTCTGTATTAGCCTGTACTTGCAAGGTAATCTCGTATTGCGCTTTGTGTTCGCCTGCTACGACATACAAAGTCACAGTATTACCTTGACGGAATTCGGTCACTTGTTGGCTTGAATCTGCATCGTATGTGATGACTGCATCGCTCTTATTGCATACTACGCTGTATGCAAACTCTTCAGGATTGAATCCGTTGATTGCAACGCCATCCACATAGATATTCTTGAGCAATGCAAAATTATTGCTGATATTAACAAAATTGATTGTATAAGTGTTAGACGCTGCACCAATAGGTTGAACTACGATCTTAGCTTGACCAGTTGAATATGGTGTGGTGATAGTAACCTGCTGACCTTCCTCTTTGTCCACTGTAATCTTAGGGCAAGTAGCTTTTTGTAGTGACACGGTGTAGTCAAAGGTGTTCTTATCAAACCCTACTAAGCTGTCCCCGTCCAAATAGATCATCTTCAAAAATGCACTATTCGAACGTTGAATAATAAAAGTGATAGTGTATGTTTGGGTTTTACCACTTTCTGCAGTTACCTTAATGGTTTGTACATTGTTGCTGCAAATATTCAATACCTTCTGTGTCTCGTCGCCCTTGTCAAATGTGACGGTAGGTGTGGTCAATATACCCAAAGGCAATGTATCTACGTAGCTGAGTACTGCAGGGTCAAATCCTTCCAATGGTTGGCCATCTAGATAAATCATCTTCAATTCTGCATTGTCCGAAGTGGCAACTGAGAAATGTAGAATATAGGTTTGACTAGCACCAGATTGTGGACGAACGGTGATTTTGTAATCGCCATTGATACCACCATCGCGTATGGTAATAGTTTGATATTCATCAGCTTGATCGTAGGTGATAACAGGCAAAACTTTGGTGCCTTGTGGCAATGGACAGTTATATTCCAAAATGTTTGGATCAAATCCTTCCAATGGTTGACCATCAAGGTAAATCATCTTCAAGGTGGCATTAGTTGCTTTATATACACTGAAACTGATTTGGTAGATGGTGCTACTTCCGTTTTCAGCAGTTACTGCAATACGTGTAGTACCATTGATACCGCCTGTAGTAACAACTACCTTTTGATACTCGTCGCCTTTGTCATAAGTAATGGCAGGTAATTCTGTTGTACCAATTGGCAAAGTATAAGTGTAGGAAGTTTTGATAGGATCAAATCCTTCTAAAGCAACTCCACCAATATAGATCATGTTCAAACTAGAAATCTCAGATTTAGCTGTACTTACCACAATCTTATATTCTGTTTGATCAATTCCATTACCTGCTACGACGGTTACTTTAGTAGTCCCATTCAATCCTCCTTCGCTGATGCTCACAGTTTGGGTGCTTTCACCTTTCTCGTAGGTAATTGCTGGCAATTCTGTTGTACCAATAGGAAGATTAACATAGTATGTGAATTGATTAGGATCAAAGTTGGTAATCAAATTATCACCCATTTGCAAATCTTTGAGCAATGAGTATGACGACGCTTCCAACTTATAAGTCAGTTTATAGGTCTTAGGAGTTGGATTGCCAGGGGTAGTTACGCTGATTACGTGTTGACTACCATCAAGATTTGCTACCGATGTAGGTGCTGTATGAGTGATGGTTTGCTCGCCTGCAGGGTATGCAGATACAGCTTCTACAGTAGGAATGCTATTGGTGGTAGTAGGCAGTGATACACGATACAAGGTTTGGTTAGGGGTGAAACCTGCAATAGAGGTGCCATTCACCTTGATGTCCTTCAATGTGTTATCTGATAATTGTGCAACCTTAAATTGGATGGTATAAGTTGCAGTAGTTTTCTTGTCAGCTGCTGTTACTACGATTTCTGCTTTTCCAGTCAAACTACCTGATTGTGTAATAGTTATCGTTTGCTCATCTTCTTGACCTTGCGCACTTACTTGTGGAATAGCTGTAGTACCATATGGTAGTTCCACTGTATAGTTATACACAGCTGGTTGGAAATTGCTGATGGCGTTACCATTTACAAATAGATTGTTGAGTTTTGCATTCTTACTAGCTTCACGAACGAACTTAATTTTATAAGTCGTGGTACTGCTTCCATCCTCTGCTTTGACAGTGATAACTGTTGCTGCACCATCCAGTACGCCCGGAGTGATGGTGATCTCGCTGCCAGTGAGTTCGCGACCAAGGAAAGTGGCTGTGTCGCCTCTTGCATTAGTCAATGAACCTGCGCCACGATATGCTTTGATCTCTGGAATAGAACTTGCATCGCGCCCCATTGAGTAGTATTGCTCCTCGCTTGAATTAGGATCAAAACCTAACCACTCTTTTCCGCCGACATACAGTTTTTGAACCTTAGATGAATAAATCAACTCTACATCATCTACATACAAAGAGTTACCCTCATACAAACCATCGTTAGCACGGAAGTTAGGATAGTTACTTGCAGAGAAGATGATGTTCATCATAGTAGGAACATCATTGTTGAAATAATAAATAGGTACGCGGATATTGGTCCAGTTGCCGTAGGTCTTGCGCTCACGCCACATACCTTCAGCAATCTGAGTGGCTTTTTGCTCTGTACCGCAGACGTTAGCATCTAGTGCCAAACGAATATCACTCTCCTCGTTCGTTCTATCAGTGGATGTACAACTACCATTTTTGTTCAAATATTTGCTACTTTTGGCAGTACCTGACCATGCATAATAGAGTAGATAAAAATCCTCTTTGTCAGTATTTTCACCAGTTCGTCTAATCCATACAGACATACTATCAGGACGATAGGCGAAACCAATACCACCTTCAGTACCTGCAGTAGCACTACCTGTGCTTAAACCCTCTAAATATGCCCAAGGTTTACCCAAAGAGAAGTATCCAGGTGCAGTTTCAGTAATACCCATAGCACCGACCTTTTGGTCTTGCACCATCATAGAGTATGACCCCGTATGCCCCTCTGCGCGGTTTGCAAAGTTGAATTTGAAACCCACTTGCTCCACATTACTTGCATTCCAACTTGCAGGTTGGATTTCTCCGTCGAACTTCTCGCCGCTCCAGTCCTCAAATCCAGGGTTATGAAGCTGTTGAGCAGAAGCAGAGCATACACTCAAAACAATAAAAAGAATTGTTAAAAGGTTTTTGATGTAAATTTTTTTCATATTTTGTGTTGTTTATTAATATTACAGTGTTGATTATTCATATTTTAAGATTTTAATAAGAAAAATACCCTTATTAAAACTAAAATAACGTGCAAAATTAATATAAACTATTGAAATACGCAAATCTTTCGCGCGCGTATACGCGTTTTATTAATGAATGGCACTTTTTTCCCAAAAAATGTCAGTTTCACACTCTCTACACCAAACTCTAAACTTTCAACAGACTTTGGCATAGTTCTTGTGCGTGATCTTATGTGGATGTTTTATATAAAATACTCAAACCAGAGACCAAAATTGTAGTATTTGATCTTGATGGTACGCTGTATAGCAAGCGAGGAATGGTGCGACGCATGATGTGCGGCGCATTGTTGGATTGGCGGATGATGTTGATTGAAAGAAGAACGAGAAAGCAACTTATGGGAACATGGACGGGTGATAAAGAGTCCTTCTATAATTTGTTTTTCCAGACTATGGCTAATGGGCGTCGTTTCTCTGCTAGTTATGCACGTTGGTGGTATAGTACGCGCTATATGCCATTGATGGTTAAGGTCATCAAGAAACATTGTCAATTGACTCCATGGGTATTACCTTTGATTGAGCACTGCAAAAAGTTAGGTGTGCGCTTAGTCGTTCTATCTGACTACGGACATACTATAGAAAAGCTCCAAGCGCTTGGCTTGGAGCAATCTCTATTTGATTGGGTTGTTTCTGCACCCGAATTAGGTGGTCTGAAACCTGCACCCCAACTCATGGCACGAGTGGCAGAACAAATGGGAGTGCAACCTAATCAATGCCTAGTTATTGGTGATCGCGAAGATACGGATGGCGAACTTGCTAGGTCAGTAGGAGCTACATATTGGCGTTGTAATAACGAGGATCCGAAGTAACATCCTCTCCCACGAAGTTAAGTTTCTCTACTTCTTGATCTTCGCTCGTAAGCTCAATTTCTGCTAGGGTTAACCCTTCATGTTTACCATGAAACTCATCAACTTCCCATTTTAATCCCTCTTCCGCTGCAGGAACAATCCAGCGCGTCTTGTCTATAATGGTACCTTGGCATAGTAGCATTAGTTCTTTAGCTTCTTGTACATCAATCTCTTTCTCCCACTCATAGCGGGCGAAATGTCCTGCCGCAGGTTTGCCTTTAATGGTTAGAAAAGCTTTGTCATCGGTGATGCGAATACGGATAGTTCCTGTCTTTTCGCGTGAGATATACCCCTGACAAATATGATAACGAGCCACAGCTAGTTGTTTATAACTGTCGCTCGTTACTAGATATTTTCTTTCTATTTCCATTGTTTTTTTACCTCACTAACCTTATTGACCAAATGAGCAATGCTGTGATACTCAATACCTGAATGGGTAGTCAAACCAATCTCGCATGTACGGGAGTTACTTACACCCATTGTCGCACCTGCTTTCTCTACTTGTGGTTTGAGTTTGCGCAATGCCCATTCGTTGAGTTCAGGTTCCGTAAATCCCTTATCTCCAGCAAACGCGCAACAACCTATTTCTTGTGGCACGAGCACATTTTTTGCACATGCTTTTGCTACACGCACTATTGTGTCTGCCAAACCCATTTGGCGAGTAGAACAGGTCACATGAACTGCTACACAAGCATCCAATGGCGTGATATCTACTTCGCTCAAAACGAACTTATCAATAAACTCAGCTGGCTCGTACAAATGCAAATGTTGCATAGTATGGCGCATACGATGCAAACATGGACTCTGGTCGCACAATACTGGCCACTTGCCATATTCGCTAGCCTTGAGCAATGCCAATTCCAATTCGGCTGCCTTGCGGTCCGCCTCTTTAGGCATACCTTTGCTCTCCCAAATTGTTCCACAGCATAAGTTCTCCATACCTGCAGGGAAAATCACTTCAAATCCTGCTTTGTTCAATAATTCTGTTACATCGTTTACGAGTGGCTTATCTGGTGTACTCAAGCGTTGATTCAAGCACGATGGGAAATACACTACGCGCTTATCACGCAGACCTTTTAGGCCGTTTACGGCTCCGTATTCCTTAGCGGTTTTAATATCTTTCTTGGTTACAGGTTTTGGTAACGAAGGTGTCCATAATGGGACCAATCCGCCCGACATGTTGTGCATAGCCTTTCCCGTCAAGGTGGTCAGTTTGTCACCCATTACACTTTTAGCGACATGTGCTACGCCTAAAATTCCCGTCAATGCTGTGCCGATACTAGATAAGTTCTTACCTGCCCAACGACCAAGAATTTTGCCTGCTCCGCTCATATCGTGTTCGCGTACAATATGTATGTACTCGCCTACATTAATCTTGATAGGACAAGAAGTGGAGCATAATCCATCACCTGCACACAAGTCGCGACCGATAGTCGAAAACTCTTTCTTGAGTTTTTTCTCCAAAGCAGCATCGGCTTTGTTTCCTGCCTTCGCAGAAGCATGCAATCGTGCTAACTCGCGTTGTACTACAATACGCTGACGACTGGATAAGGCGAAACCGCAACTCACGCAGTTCACTTCGCAGAATCCGCATTCAATACAACGGTCAATCATCTCATGTACCTCTGGCAATGGTTTGATATGTTGCAAATACGATGCAGGATCCTCGTTGAATATGACGCCTGGGTTCATGATGTTCTCTGGGTCAAAGAGTTTCTTCACTTCGCACATCAACTCATAGGCATCATCTCCCCACTCGCGACGTACGAATGGTGCCATGTTACGACCTGTTCCGTGCTCTGCCTTCAAGCTGCCATCGTATTGATCCACCACCAAATCCACCACAGCACGCATCATATGGTCGTACTGCTCAATGGCTTGAGGACTGTCAAATCGTTGGTTCAAAATAAAGTGGTAGTTACCTTCCAACGCGTGACCATAAATCACGGCTTCTGGGTAATTGTGCTCCTTGAATAATTGTTGCAGTGCCAATGTTGCCTCTGCCAAATGCTCTACAGGGAAAGCGATATCCTCAATCAAACAAGTGGTTCCCACTTCACGAGTACCGCCTACTGCTGGGAAAATACCCGAACGCATTGCCCAATACTTACCCGTCAATACAGGGTCAGAAGTGAATTGTGCCTCTTGACACAACTTATAGGTGTCCAGTACTTTTTGTAGTACTTTATTTTTTTTATCTAATTCCTCTTGTGTACTTGCGTCTGTACGAATCAATACTGCGCCTGCATCTTCAGGAAGACCTTGCAATTCGGGGAAGTCCTTCTCTACGGTCTGCATGGCCTTGCGGTCAAAGAACTCTGCGGCGGACAACATGCCTGTCGTCTTCATTTCAATAATGGCTTCGCAAGCAGATTTAGTCGTAGGGAAGAGTAGGAGGGCTGAAGATGAGTAACCGCAGATATCTCCAGTGGTCATCGTAATGGATGAAAGGAATGCCAATGTACCCTCACTACCTACCATCAAGTGGGCGATAATATCAAAAGGATCATCGTACTCCGCAAATGGCAATATCGTCAGTCCTGTCACATTCTTAATGCTATATTTGCGGCGAATTCGCTCCATCAAACTAGCATTTTTACGAGTCTTATCGCGCAATTCTTCTATTTTGCGAATAAACTTCTGATGACTCATCACAAAAGCCGCACGATTCTTCTCGTCACCCGTATCAAGCAATGTGCCATCAGGCAAAATGATACGCACAGACTTCAACGCACGATAACTATTGGCATGTGTTCCACAGCACATACCCGAAGCATTGTTCATCACAATACCGCCTACCATCGCAGACTTCAAACTAGCAGGGTCAGGAGTGAAATACTTGCCATAAGGTTTCAATATTTCATTTACTCGTTGACCTACAATACCTGGTTGCAAGGTAATGCTTTTGCCTTCATTGTGGACGGTGTATTGCTCCCACTTTTTGCCACAAACTACTAGCAGACTATCGCTTATAGCTTGTCCACTCAAACTAGTTCCTGCGGCACGAAATGTAATGTGTTTCTTTTCCTTGCGAGCGCGAGCGATGATATCCAATATATCTTGCTCAGTCGCTGGATGCAATACCTCTTGAGGAATCAAACGGTAAAAACCAGCATCCGTTCCCCACGCCAATCGTTCAATATATTTTTTCATATAACTCTTTCGACTTTCGACTTTCAACTTTCAACTTTCGACTTTCAACTTTCGACTAATACAAATAGTACTTACTACTTGCCTCGCGATATGCTTCTACGTCTTTGTACCAATACTCACGGATGTCTTCCCATTGGTAGCGCTTGCCAAACATCTCGCGAATCTTGTTCGTCCCGCAGACCTTGTCAAACATACCAAAACGCTTTTGATTGCACAATTGGAACCAATCTTTCTCTGGCCACAAGCGCATCAATTCTTGCACAACCAAGAACTGAACCTCGCTCAAACGTGCTTTCTCGTAGTCCAAAATATGAATTTGCACACCCTGGCATAACTCGCCTTGGAAAGTGCTGTAGTATGGCTTGTAGTATATTGGTCTAAACTCCAATCCTGGCAACTCCAATGCGTTCATTGCTTCTGCCAAAGTGTCTGCGCTAATCCATGGGGCACCCATCACCTCGAATGGCAAGGTGTAACCCACACCGATACTGATATAACCGAACTCGCCAAAGATTCCAGTTACTGGGTAAAATACTGCCGATTGACCGTGAGGAACATGAGGAGAAGCGACAATCCACTCCAAACCTGTCTCGTCCCATGTCATATCTCGTTCCCAACCTTTCATCTCAACGACTGTCAATTTGCATTTGTTTTCATAATCGGTTGCATTCAAGTACAATGCTAACTCGCCTGGAGTCTGACCGTACAAATATGGAATCTTAAATTGACTCACAAAAGATATATATCCGTCTTCCACCAAACATCCCTCTATCTTTTCGCCTCCGAGTGGGTTAGGACGGTCCAATACGATCAACTCTTTGCCGTGCTCAATGCATGCCTCCATCAGCATGCCCATAGTGGAAATGTATGTGTAACTACGACAACCATTGTCTTGAATATCATACACCATTACATCAATCTCGTCCATCATCTCTTTGTTGGGCTTTTTGGTTTTGCCGTAGAGCGAGTACATCTTCAACCCTGTCTTCTTATCCACTTCGTTGTCCACCACGTCGCCTGCGTGTACGTTGCCGCGCACGCCATGCTCTGGACCATAGAGTGCAACCAAGTTGACATTCTCGGCTTCACAAAGAATATCAATAGTGGACTTCAGATTACTATCCACACCTGTAGGGTTAGTGGTCAAACCAACGCGTTTGCCCTCAAGCAACTTAAAACCATCTGCTCTTAGTACCTCAATACCTGTTTGTACTTTGGCTGCGCTAACAGATGCTGTGAAAATCAGCAATATACTTAAGAATAATCCTTTGATTGTTTTCATGATTGTATTAGTCTTTTTTTGTTAGTTTATATTCAAGTTATGTTTGTAACATTGCTTTGCGTAAATTACGCTAAATCGCTTCGCACAAATTACGGTGCAAAGTTAGTAAAAATCCCCGACTTGTGCAAGTGTTTATATAAATTTTATATAAAAACACCTCTTTTATTATCCTTTTATTCGCCTCGTTCGCCGTTGTTCTATCTCGTATCCCCTCTAGCTTTCCTCTTTCTTTCCATCTACTTGCCCTCTGTCTTCATAGGAACTTCATCGGAACCTCATCGGAACCTCATCGGAACCTCATCGGAACCTCACCGTAGTTTTACCCTATCAAAACCGTATCATTCCTATATCTTTCTCAATCCTATAAGGACAAAAAAAAGAGTGCTCGCATTGCGAACACACTAAACTCTAAACTCTAAACATTAAAATAGATATCCCATCTTGATATAGAAGTTAGCCCATTTAGCATTATCTTGCTTGTTGAGTGCCATCGCCCAGTCCACCGAAAGAACGAAATTCTCATTCATAGCAACCTTAATGCCAAGACCTGCTGCCATGTGAGGCATATAGACTTCTGATTGGTCAATATTTCCGTTTTCATCCAATACAACAAAATACTGGTCAAGAGGTAGTGTGTATTTTGGATTATCTTTCATATCTTTAGCATGCTTGTCTTTGATATCCTCTGTATTTAACTCATAGGGTTGAGTGATAATTCCCAAGTCAAAGAATGGTGCCAAACCGATATAGAAATGTTGGCGACCGATGTCGAATCGAGCCACTTTAGCACGCAACTCCACATTGGCGTATGCAAAGCCATTTGCCAAGATACGATTACGCATAATACCACGCAATGAGTTGGCACCACCCAATCCCTCGTACATCACGCGCTGGATAAACAAGGTGTTGAGGTAAGTATTCATATAGAATGGCGACTTACCCGCGATATTGTTTTGTGTACCAATGCGATATGCAAAAGTCACGCGGTCGCGATATACTGGCACATAGTGGCGGAAGTTGAAGTTGAATTGCAAATGATTATATCCCGCTGCTGCTTGCTCGCCAAATGCTGCGGTATAAGTAAAGAACGCGTCCGCATAAATACCCTTGGTTGGGCATGTTCGTTGGTCGCGGCTGTCGTAAGTCAAACCTGCACGCAAATATGGGTGCCAACCACCACGGGCTTCGGCTTGATCAATCAATCCCCATTTGATGTATTTTTCGTACAATCCTTCTATATCGGGATTCATCGCTTTTTGTTCCGTGTGCGGAATGTTTGGATCAAACTCATTCTTGCCATTCAGCATGTCAATATTACACTCGTCAATCATATAGCCGAGCACGCCCAAACCAGCATTCCATTTGATATCCTTCCAAATAGTGCCCTCTACATCAGCAGCAAAACGGAAAAGGTCACGTTTGTACTTGTAGAACGCGCGTGACTGGTAATCCTGGTTGATTTTGCTAGAATCACTGCTCCAATTGTGCATATCTGGATTGTATAAAGATTGATAGCCATTGAAACCATAGAAATCACACATGGCATCAGGTTGGTAGGTGGCATCTAAAGTTAATCGGTGTTTAGGAATCAAATATTTGCTGTCGTAATTAACACGGAAAATGCCATATCTCTTGGTTGTATATGCTGCTTCTGCATACAACGAGTGAATGTATTCGGGATATTGTGAACCATCGCCATAATAATAGATATTGGCTAGTGCTCCGCCCTGAAATCCAAGATCAGCATCAAATGCAACAGAAGGGAGAGCGCCAAAGTTCCATCCTGTTTTGATTTTACGACCGAGGGAGTCCACTTGTTGTACTTTTTGCTTTTTTGCAGCTGTGAGCGATAGCGTGAATAATACGCTGAATATTAATATAATAGAACGTTTCATAATTCTTTTTAATTTCTAGTTATTCCCTAAAAAATTAAATGTTAACTATTAACTACCCAAGCACCCACGCCAAGAGCGCGCCTAGGTATGTACCGATGGCATAACCTACCAAACCCACTACGATACCTGAAATCAGGACTTTCTTGTTCTTCATCGCACCTGCGATTGGTGGCACGAATGGAGGCGAGCATAAGAGACCTACTTGGCAAACGCAGAACAAATCGCCACTCACCTTAGCGATACGGCAAAGCAACAAGTGCAAGCCTACCGAAATGCCAATAATCCACAGTACAAATCCACCTATGTACAATGAACCGCCGTTGACACTATTGATATCAAACATCGATGCCACGATCACGCTGAAAATCAAGATAAAAAACATACCCAACTCAAAAGTCTTTGGCAATTCGCGTACCTTCTTAAAGAACGAAGCAATGATGGACAAGGTGGTAATAGTCAAGATTACAACGAGTTCGTTCAAGGTGCCAGTAATCAGCAATGCCAAGCCAGCACCAACCGCAAGGAAAATGACACTCAATCCCAGTCCCTTCATCATACCAATGAAGTTCTTCTTCTCGAACATGCCGCGATAGTTTTCTACATCGGCGGTCTCAACCTGATCTTCATCCATGCGACCTTTGTGAGTGATATCTTTGTATGGCAATAACTTACGGAAAATCTTATAACCGCCACCCAAGAGGAAGAATATATATGGTGTAGTAATCACCATTTGGAATGCTAGCACAATCGCCATTACTGAACGATCCACATTCAATGCTGCACCCAATGCGTTGAAGTTCATTGTTCCGCCAGTGTAAATACCTGCCATCATACCAGTAACTTTGGCTATCTCTGGCACATTGTTGCGGAAGATAAAATAACCCGAGATGGAAGCGATAATGACTGCCACAATACCCGTCACTAATGCCCAAGCCGTTTTAGGTAGTGACTTTGTCCATAGCTTGAAGTCGCAGTTGAAGAGCATCAATGGAATTGCCAGTGGAACTGCCACACTCATGATGGTTGATTGCAGTTTGCTAAAACTCTCAGCAACCTCTGGCGTAGCAAAATTAAATACTCCGCAGAGCGAAGCTATAATTCCTACTGCATACGCAAGCACCACAGTACCAATCTTTTGAACAATAGTCCAACGCTTGAATGCCTCTATAATCAATATTGGAAATACAATATATAATGCAAGTATGATGTAAACTTTTATCATAATTCAAAATTCTTAATTCATAATTCAATATTCAAAATTACTTCGTCTCATATGGTTTGTTTAATTTACGAGCCAAATACATATACTCTTGCAAGAATATCCAAAATGGCATGGTGATAAATCCTGTTAATGGAATGATAATCAATTGCCATACAAACTGCACAGAGTTGTGGAAAGCAGGATCTTTGATAGCCCAACGAATAATCAACCACGCAAGCCACAATGGCAAGGTTATTACGCCTGCCACCAAAGCCAAAGGCGACATCAATACCAACATCAAGAGTAATAGCCACTTTGGCATTCTATGCTTAGGAAACCAATTCTTGTGCGCAGGACGATTGTGGCTGAGTTCTTCCCAATTCTTCTCATAATTCTCATCATCAGGCACCCAAAGGATTTGTTCACGCATGCGATTAGTGAGCTCCTCGCGCATTGCGAGAATCAATTTAGGCTGCTCTAAATCTGCATGTTCAGCAATAAATTCGGTCATGTTGATCGGCTTACCAATATTGATAACAAGTGTGTCCCAAAGATGAAACCAATCACTATACTCCAAACCTACGGGTACAATATAAATAGGCTTCTCCTTGCCAAATTTCTCGTTGGCACGTATGGTAATGCGGAAAATTCCTTTACCCAAAGGTAAGAGAGAGTGTTTCGTTCTGTGAGTTCCCTCTGGTAGAATACAAAATGGCACACCTTCTTGTAGTGTGTCAATTGCACGCTCAACTGTTTCATCGTTTTTGAGCACCTCGCTAGCTCCATCGCGCATGCGACGGATAGGCATTATTTTACAGAAACTTAGGAATTTAGCTAGCTTCTTGTTGCGGAAAATATCGGCACGAGCCACAAATACTTTACGCTCAGAGTTGATTGATAATACAGCTAGCGCGTCTTGCAGAGCATTAGTGTGATTGGGAGCAAAAATGACCGCTCCGTCCTGGGGAATATTTTCTGTTCCTACATATTTAATGTGTCGGTAAGAATGGCGAAACATCCAACTCACAAACGGAAGGAGAATGTTATATCCAGGATTCTCATTGTGTATCTGTTTCATGTTTTTCAGTCGTTTAATAGTACACTTTAGTCCACTAAACAGTTAAAATTTGGGACAAAGGTACAACATTTTTTAAGAACAACCAAATTTTCGACCTAAAAAAACACTATTATTTGAAAGAGAATATTCTATGTCTTTGTATATCAAAGACTAATAAAAAACATTATTTTAATTTGCGTTTGTTGAGTTCGCGTTGGTATTCACGAGCCACTGCGCTATGTTTAGAGTAGGATGAAGAAAATACATGAGTGCCTGAAAAATCAGGATTAGCGCACATATATAGGTAATCTGTCTTAGGAGCATTTAATACTGCATCGATTACTTCAGGTCTTGCCAAACGAATAGGACCTGGAGGTAATCCCCTATATTTGTATGTGTTATATGGAGAATCGATTGCCAAATGACGCTTCAATACACGGCGCAGAGAGAAATCACCTACAGCATAAATCACAGTAGGACACGCTTGTAATGCTATACCTTTACGCAAACGGTTAATATAGATAGATGCAATGGTCGGATATTCAAACGATTTGTTGGTTTCTGAGGCAATGATAGATGCAATAGTAGCGACTTCTGTTGGGGTTAATCCTAGTTTCTTGGCTTTTGCCATTCGCTCATCGTTCCAGAATCGTTGATATTCTTTGTGCATGCGAGTGAATAGTTGATCCGCAGTCATTGTCCAATATACCTCATAAGTGTTTGGAATAAAAAGACATACTGCAGTTTCTGGACTTAGTCCGAAATGTGCCAGATACTCTTTGTCGTTAAGTCTATCTATGACTTCGGCGGAATCCAGCATGAGTTTCTTGCCCATATGAGCTGCTAATTGTTCACGTGTGCGAATCGCTTGTGTAAATGATAGTTTGATTGGTGTTTGTTCGCCTAAGAGCAAACGACGAATCAATTCTCTATTGCTGATTTCGGCAGCAAAGCGATAATGACCTGGTTTGGGGTGTTCATAGTGCATGTATTGACAATGCATACACCATGCCAATTCTGATGCCATTTGGTAATCGTTAGTGATACTTGCCAACACGGAATCAGAAGTCATACCAGGATACACTTGGTAACTATGTGCCTCTCCATCATAACTCTTGAAGTTAGATACGGCATAATGATAGTATTGTTTTGCTAAGAAACTTCCTATGACAATCAAGATAATTGCTAGGATGGTTAATATGATCCACTTTGTTCGTTTCATAATCAAGATTTTTTATGTTATTCTCTTAATCAAAAAAAAGGATGCCAATCTTCTGTTTCATGGCATCCTTTTTCTGCGGAAGGAGGGGGATTCGAACCCCCGGTACGGTTACCCGTACGACAGTTTAGCAAACTGTTGGTTTCAGCCACTCACCCATCCTTCCCCGCGACCTGCGCGAGATAGACAGTTACTGTCTGAATATGCTCTCTATTCAAAAGCGACTGCAAAGGTACTGCTTTTTTTTGATATGACCAAATATTTTGACTTTTTTTTGAAAAAAAGAATCATTTCTACTCAAATATATCTTTTATAAGGTACGCGCGCGTGCGCGAACGAAATAGAAAACTTATGTATTTTTGTATAAATATTGTTAGACTTCTTGCGAGTTTCATATTTTTTTTGTATTTTTGCAGTCTCAAATAGGTGTGCAATATTTGTTGCTATGAAGAGGATATCTGTCATTCGTTTAATATCTATTCTGCTGCTGTTTACGTGCAGTCTAGTTTCGTGTGACAGTTTTGAGCGAGGTGCTCGTAGAATAGAACGTCAATTGCATATACAGCAGCAACGAGCTGAAATATTGACGCAGCGCATATGCGATGCGTTGGCTGTCAACAATTTTGATACATTGCACTATTCTCTACAGCCAGTCGATGATATTTTACTCTATATTTATCACGGACAACGCCTTGTCTATTGGACCGATTCTTGGTTGAGTTCATCTTACTTGCCAATGCAGGATGTCTATGATCAGTGGCAATATGCTCAATGGAATAATGCGCAAGGTGTATGCAAACGCACTCGTGTGGGAGATATGCATGTACTTACGGTTATTCCCATCAAGTATGCATATCGTGTCACGAGTGAAAATCTTAATAACACTTTTATCCAACCTTTCAAAGGGGATAAGTCGTGGAGTTTGACACGAAGACAGGGTAAGACCGATGGTTTCTATCCTATTCGTTCGTTGGATGGAGAGTATCTATTCTCGTTGAATAAAAATCCGCAATCCGTTGCTAAACAGGAGAATATACGAATTGAGAATTTTTCTTATCAGGCGATTTTGGCTTCAGAGAAGCACGAAGAGGATAGTTCTAGAAGCAAACTATTCATATACTATGCTTTGACTCTAGCATTGGTGTTCATTTTGGTTGTTTCGGCGATATATCATTTGATTAAGAATCGTGGAATTCGCAATATGAATCTAGCTGGGCGTCTACAATTGATGTTGACACCAGTGATGTTGCTCGCTCTTGCTTCTACCTTTATTTTGTCTGTGATGCACATTCGTCAAGTCTTTCTTGTGCGTCAGCAGAATTATTTGCAAGAGAAGGCTCGTTATATCCAGCAGGCACTCCAGAGTATGTATTTCTGGGATATGGAGTTGGGTAACTCGCATCGTTATGCACTCAATGTGGATTTGCGTGATATGAGTTTTGATTTCGAAACAGATATTCATGTCTATGATATGAATGGTCAACTGTTAGGTAGCTCATGTCCTCAAATCTTTGATTTGGGAATGGTTTCACACTATATTGCTCCAGAGGCATTTTTCTCAATGGACAAACCAATGGTGCAATACGAACAACTTGGTCAAGTTCGCTATTTGGCTGCATATACTGATTTTGTCAATGGTAGTTTTGCCAAGATTGGTTATATTGTTATTCCTAGTTTTATATCTCAAGAGGCGATGAGTGCCGATGTGGAGAAGTTTGTGGTTAGACTTTTGCCTTTGTATATCTTGCTGTTGCTTGTTTCTATCTTGGTAGTTTGGTTGGTAGCGCGAGGGGTTTCTTCTCCGTTAACAACGATTAGTACCCAACTTAAAAATTATCGTTTAGGTGAAAAAGGACAGCATATTTCTTATTTCTTTCGCGATGAGGTTGGTGATCTGATTCAGCATTACAATGATATGATGGATGCTTTGGCGGAATCAACTCAACGTCTTGCGCGATCCGAACGAGAAGGCGCATGGCGTACCATGGCGCGTCAAGTGGCACATGAGATCAATAATCCGCTAACCCCGATGAAACTAACTCTCCAGCAGTTGCAACGCCATAAGGGAACAGAGCGATTTGATGAGTATTTTGATCGTTCAACCCAATTACTCATTGAGCAAATAGAAACCCTAGGATATATCGCTAAGTCCTTTTCTTCTTTTGCTAAAATGCCAGAGGTTAATCCTACGGAGGTGGATGTGGCAAAGAAATTACACACGGTCATTACACTTCTGCGCAATAATGATGATCAGCTACCAATCAGATATATCGGTCCAGATGCAGGGGTAGATGTGATAGCGGACGCCGAGCAAATAACACAGGTGTTTACTAATATTGTGCGAAATGCTTTACAGGCAATGGAGGGGAAAGAGAATGGGGATCTTATCATTGTGCTTAAGCAAGTGCCAGATCAACAACGACTTATTAAAAACTTGTCGGAAACTGATCAATGGATAGAAATCTCTATTTCAGATAATGGACCTGGTATTCCTGAAGATATCCGTTCTAAAGTGTTTGTGCCTAATTTCACAACCAAAAACACGGGAGCTGGACTAGGATTAGCTATATCTAAGAATATCGTAGAGGGTAGCGGTGGAAAAATAACGTTCCAAACCTCAGAAAAAGGTACTACATTTTTTGTGTATTTGAAAAAAAAGTAGTAACTTTGCACCCGCCAACTAGTATGACTAATCCTACTAGAATGACTACAACAAAACAACTCAAAATAATACAACAATGAAAACTGAAGTTATCATGCAGCATCTTGCTGCTAAGCACCCAGGCGAGTCAGAGTATCTGCAAGCTGTGCAAGAAGTGTTAGAGTCTATCGAAGAGGTGTACAACCAACATCCTGAGTACGAGAAAGCAAAGATCGTTGAGCGTATGGTAGAGCCAGACCGTATCTTTACTTTCCGCGTGACATGGATTGATGACCAAGGCGAAGTACAAACCAACCTCGGTTACCGTGTACAATTCAATTCTGCCATTGGTCCTTACAAAGGCGGTTTACGTTTCCACAAGGCTGTTAACCCTTCTATGCTCAAGTTCTTAGGTTTCGAACAAACTTTCAAAAACGCTTTGACTACTCTTCCTATGGGTGGTGCTAAGGGTGGTTCTGACTTCGATCCTGTTGGCAAATCTGATGCTGAGATCATGCGTTTCTGCCAAGCGTTTATGCTCGAACTCTGGCACAATATTGGTGTTGATACAGACGTTCCTGCTGGTGACGTAGGCGTAGGTGGTCGCGAGATCGGTTTTCTTAATGGTATGTACCAAAAACTTGCTCGTCAATACCACACTGGCGTGTTGACTGGTAAAGGTATGACTTGGGGTGGATCTATCCTTCGTCCTGAGGCAACAGGTTATGGCGCACTCTATTTCACAGAGCATCTTCTCCACCAAGCAGGCAAGACCCTTGAGGGTAAGACCGTGGCTATCTCTGGCTTCGGTAACGTGGCTTGGGGTGCTGCACAAAAAGCTACTGAACTTGGTGCTAAGGTTGTAGCTATCTCTGGTCCTGATGGCGTTTGCGCTATTCCAGATGGTATCACCGCTGAGATGATCGATTATATGCTCGTTATGCGTGCTTCTAACCGCAATAAAGTACAAGATATGGCTGATAAGTTCCCTGCACAAGCACAATTCACTCCTGGCAAGAAGGCTTGGTCTGTTCCTTGTGATATTGCTCTTCCTTGTGCTTTCCAAAACGAGCTTAGCGAGGACGATGCTAAGGAACTCAAAGCAAATGGTTGCTGGTGCTGTTGTGAGGTAAGTAATATGGGTTGCCAACCTGGCGCTATCCACTACTTCCAACACAATGGTGTACTCTTTGCTCCAGGTAAAGCTGTTAACGCAGGTGGTGTAGCTACTTCTGGTTTGGAGATGACACAAAACTGCGAGCACCTCAGTTGGACAGCACAAGAGGTGGATGAGCGTCTCCATCACATCATGGAGTCTATCCACGAGCAATGCGTGAAGTTTGGTACTCAAGCTGATGGTACTATTGACTATGTGAAGGGTGCTAATATCGCAGGCTTCATGAAGGTTGCTCAAGCTATGCTTGAACAAGGTATCGTATAAAATTCTAGATACTCTCAGATTGTCTAGTCAATCTAGATTAATCAATAAAAAAGGCCCGCTCGTTCGAGCGGTCCTTTACATTTGACTCTAGTCTTTCGACATTTGCCTATTTAAAACTCAACTACGATTTGAGTTGCACGAACTTGGTTAGAAGAAGCAGTAAATACTACCTCGCTAGCGTCACCAGTCCATGTGCCGTTTGCACCAGAGTAGGTATAATCACCAGGAGAAGCTGTGAAGCAACCAGGACCGTATTTGGCATCGTCATTAGCGGTGCAAGTAAAGCTTACTTTCTTTACATTGCCAACGGTTGAAGTTATGGTCAATGTTTGGTTCTTATAGATACGGTAGTGGGTCTCATTGTTGTATGTGCCAAGGATACCAGAAGATACGGTGATTGTTACACCATCCTTGGTGATGGTATAAGAAGTAGCATTGTTAGAATCTGTTCCTGCATTACCTTTATCTACATCAGCATCAAATACGATAGCACCTTCTGGAGTTGTTCCAGTGTTTCCGTTGTCATTTCCGTTGTCGTCGCCATTGTCGTCGCCATTGTTATCACCGTTGTTATCACCATTGCCGCCTGGGTTTGGATTCTCATTGCCGCTGCTGATCAACTTCACGAAGTATGCACCCATCACCTCGATTTTGCCGTTGTATGAACCACGTAAACCACGGAGAGTGATCTTGTCGCCATCCTTCAAACCTAGTTCGCCAAATGACTTATTAGCCTTGGTGTTGCCTACAGCAGTAAATGCTTTGTCTAAGCCATATACATATACAGTACCAGTTTCGTCTGTAAGGTCAAAATTACCGTAAATAACGGCATTACCGCCAGCACTAAGTCCGCTAATCACACCTGTGAGCTCGTAATATACGAGTGATTCGGTGTATTCTGGTGCAGCAATAAACTCTTTAATTGTAACTACTTTAGCTTCTGGCTCTTTTTGTTCTACGCTAGGATCAATACCAAATTTTTCATCGCCTACTTTAGCATATGAAGGGTTCTTGATGCCAGGTGCACCAAAATATGCTTCAAGTGAACCATAGATCAAAATCTTTTGACCCAACATATCTGGGTTTTCAACCAAGTTCAAACCTGTACGCAATGCACCTGAAGGCAATTGTACTGGTACGCATTTAGCCACATCAGTCACACCTGCTGCTGAAGCAATCAAGATGTTAGTGTTGTAGGTGTATGGTGTTCCGTCATCTTTCGTACTAGGTGAAAATGGTGCTGTGAACTCAGGATTTTCAGTTAATGATTTTCCTACTACTTGACCAACGATATAAGCCTCTACATAGTATGTTCCGGTTTGGGAATTTGCTAATGCGATTACATCGTCCGCAGTGTATGGGCTCTCTAGGGTTCCATTTCCTGTTCCTGGTGTAACTACTGTTGTGTCCTTGTCGTCACCTTGTCCATTACCTGGACCGCCTCCTGGAGGGTTTTGCTCGCAACCTACAAATACGGTGGCTGCAATCAGCATAAGTGCTGCTAATAATTTGTTTAGTTTCATTGTTGTAAAATTTATAAATTGTTTTAGTTTTTCTAATGCCTTTTAATTGCAAATTACAATCTGCCTGCAAAATTACAATATTTTTCTCATATATGCAAAAAAAACAAGCGAAAAATATTTCAAAATACGTTTCCTTCTTATATTATGCTTTGGTTTATACGCACAATATACGCACTATTCACGCACTATTCACGCACTATTCACGCACAATAAACGCACTATTAGCGTACAATAATCGCACTATTCCTATTGTTTAACGAGAACTTTATGCGATGAATATGCTCAGTTAATGCCCAATGAATTGACCAAATTTGAAGAAATGTTAATTTTTTTTACAAAATATTTTGTAGATTAAGAAAAAAGCAGTAATTTTGCACGCTGAATTGAAAACTATGCGTTTTCGATTGCAAATCAAGCGTTTTTATTAATTAATTAGGAGGATAAAACTATAGCAAATCCACAAAAAGGCCCACAACAACGTCGTGGCCGCGTAGAAAAAGAAATGCCAAACCGCATCAACGATGCGATTCGTGGTGTAAAAGAAGTTCGCCTTGTGGGCGACAATGTAGAACAAGGTGTGTATTCCTATGAGGAAGCTATGCGCATCGCGGATGATCAAAATCTCGACTTGGTAGAGATCTCAGCTAATGCAGTGCCACCTGTGTGCAGAATTTTGGATTATCAGAAGTTCCTCTATCAAAAGAAACGCAAGGAGAAAGAGATTAAGGCTAATTCTGCTAAGGTTGTGATCAAAGAGATTCGTTTCGGACCACAAACCGATGAGCATGATTATAACTTCAAACTCAAGCACGCACAGGAGTTCTTGAAAGAGGGTAATAAGGTTAAGGCTTATGTGTTCTTCCGTGGACGTAGTATCCTCTTCAAAGATCAAGGAGAATTGTTGCTCGCTCGTTTTGCTAACGATTTGGAGGAATATGGCAAGGTAGAAGCAATGCCTAAACTCGAGGGCAAACGAATGATTGTCAATATCTCACCTAAAAAGTAAAAAAAACAGTCGTAGGGCTACCAATGGCTGCCTGAGACTATAAATAAATTATTAACAATTTAAATTATTAACAAAATGCCAAAGGTAAAGACTAATTCCGGTGCTAAAAAAAGATTCGCTCTTACCGGAACGGGCAAAATCAAGCGTAAACACGCTTACAAGAGTCACATTCTGACAAAGAAGACTAAAAAACAAAAACGCAACTTGACTCACGTTGCACTCGTAGATTCAACTAACATGCGTTCTGTACGCGAGATGTTGCTTCTCCGCTAATTATTAACCACCAAATTTTTTAAAGTAGTAAAACTATGCCAAGATCAGTCAATCACGTTGCTTCACGCAACCGTCGTAAAAAGATTTTGAGCCTCACACGAGGCAATTTTGGTGGCCGTGCAAACGTTTGGACAGTTGCCAAAAACACTTGGGAGAAAGGTCTCCAATACGCTTATCGCGATCGTAAGAACAAAAAACGCACCTTCCGTGCTTTGTGGATCCAACGTATCAACGCTGGTGCACGCTTGGAGGGCTTGAGCTACAGCCAACTCATGGGCGCACTCAAGAAAGCTGGTATCGAAATCAACCGCAAAGTCCTCGCAGATTTAGCGATGAACAACCCAGCTGCGTTCAAAGCTATCGTTGAGCAAGCTAAGAAGTCTATCTAATTAGATGTGAACAAAAGTAAATAAGGTGTCCATGCTGCAAAGCAAGACACCTTATTCACTTTATTATTTTACGCGCACACGCATACACGCACACGTAAAACTAACAATACAACAATATGAAAAACAACTATTTTCTCCTACTCTTTGCGCTACTCCTACTGCCTGTTGAAGTATCTGCTGATGCATTAACGGGTTTTCGCTATGAAGACGCGACTAAATTTCAAATAATCAACAAGGGTTGGGACAATACTACCGAACCATATACTCGTCTTCCACAACAGTATATGGATAGTTGTCGTGAAGAACAACAATGGCTCTACAATCACTCTTCAGGTATTGCAGTGCGTTTCGCCACCAATAGCAAACGTATAGCAGCTCAATACAATCTGAAAAATAATTTCCATATGCAACATATGGCGATGACCGGCATCAAAGGCACCGACCTCTATTACCTCAACGAGGAGCGTAACGTCTGGGAGCATGTCAATACCGCCCGCCCACAAGAGAAGAACTTCAAAGCAGACTCTGTCCAATCCAAACTCTATGTGGAGAACTTGGATGGTGAGATGCACGAATATATGATCTACTTGCCACTCTATGACGGTATCAACTGGTTACAAATCGGTGTGGATTCTACCGCAGAGCTCACCATGCCACGCGTAGAGAATCCTCGCAAGATGGGCAAGATCGTTATCTATGGTACAAGTATCCAACAAGGCGGTTGTGCTTCACGTGTAGGTATGGTACCTTCTGCGATGATCCAACGTGAATACAACCTCGAGTGTGTCAATCTCTCCACATCTGGCAACGCACGCATGGATTTCTATATTGCTGAAGCGCTAGCAGATATAGAAGATGCCATTTGCTATGTCATCGATCCTGTGCCTAACTGCACCAAAGACCGTTGCGATACTGCTACCTATGATTTTATCAAAATCTTACGTACCCTTCGTCCTGAAGTGCCTATCATCATGGTAGAAGGTATTATGTATCCTTATACTCGTCATAATAGCTTCCATGCTGAATACCTCCCACAAAAGAATGAGGGCTTCCGCCGTGGCTATGAGCAACACTTGGCGGAGAATCCTAAAGGTTTGTACTACATGACCCATGACGGACAAGTAGCTCCAGAGATGGAGGGCACAGTGGATGGCGTGCACTTGACCGATTATGGCTTCCGCGCGTATGCCGACTTGCTAGAGGTCAAGATCAAAGAGGCGTTGGACGATACTGGGGTAGAGTATAACCTCACTCCTTCATACAATATCGTTCGTCCAATGACTTTCTGGGAGAGACTTTGTTTCTTGTTTCGTGGAAAATAACCCAGCGAAAAATAATTAAACAATATAAAACAATAATTTTATGAAGAAAGCACTAATGTTTCTTTTGAGCGCGATGGTAAGTGTTACCATGTTCGCTCAATCAGTTGCTGTTACGGGTACAGTAATTGATGCAGACAACAATGAACCATTGATTGGTGTGTCTGTACTTGAAGTGGGTACTACCAATGGTGTAGTAACCGACTTGGATGGTAATTTTACCCTTTCTGTAAAAGCTGGCGCTAAATTGCAACTCTCTTATGTGGGTTACAACACCCAAGAGGTTGCTGCCAAAAACAATTTGGGTACGATTGAACTCAAACCTGAGGCGGTAGGTCTCCAAGACGTTACGGTTACAGGTCAAATCGCTGTTCAACGTAAGACTCCTATCGCTGTGAGCCAAGTGACTGCTCTTGAGATTGAAGAGCGTATTGGTGGTGGCGAGTTCGTGGAAGTCCTCAAAAACACTCCTGGTGTTCACGCTAACGCCAATGGTGGTGGTTGGGGTGATAGCGAGATTTGGATGCGTGGTTTCGACAACACCAATATCGCTATGATGATCAACGGTGTACCTATGAACGGTATGGAGAACGGTAAAGTGTATTGGTCTAACTGGCAAGGTCTTTCTGACGTGACCAGCGTAATGCAAACTCAACGTGGTTTGGGTGCCAGCAAGATGAGTGCTCCTTCTGTAGGTGGTACTATCAATATCGTTACCAAAGGTCTTGACGCTAAACGCGGTGGCTCGTTCTCATATTCTATGGGCGATAATGGCTACAACAAAGTAACCTTCTCTGTATCAACTGGTTTGATGGACAATGGTTGGGCAATCACCGTAATGGGTGCTCGCACTTGGGGTGATGGTTATATCCAAGGTACTAGCTTCGAGGGTTACAACTACTTCGCTAATATTTCTAAGCGTATCAACGAGAGCCACCAATTGTCTTTGACTGGCTTCGGTGCTCCACAACAACACTACCAACGTTCGGGTGGTCTCACCATGGCGGAGTGGAACAATGTACGCAAGTATATGAAGGATGGTATGCACTTCTCTCGTTACAACCCAACCTATGGTTATGACGACTACGGCAACCAAAACTCTGCTAACTACAATGTGTATCACAAACCACAAATCTCTCTCAACCATATCTGGCAAATCGACCACAAGTCTTCTCTCTCAACCACTGCTTATGTATCTCTCGGTCGTGGTTATGGTCGTACCGCAGAGCCTGGTTTGAACTCTTCTTATAGCTATACCGACCTTACTTATGGATCTAACTATGGTACTTTGGCACACACTTTCCGTCGTGAGGATGGTACATTCGACTATGGAGCAGTAGAGTTTGCTAACAGTCCTAACAACCCTATCTACGATCCTAACTCTGATCAATTCGAGAAGATGTATGCTGGTTCTCAACTCGTTATCTGCGAGAACCGTAACGACCACAACTGGTATGGCTTGACTTCTACCTATACCAACAAGTTTGCTGATGTGCTAGACTTCTATGCTGGTATTGACGTTCGTTACTACCAAGGTAAGCACAATGCTACTATCTCTGACCTCCTCGGTGGCGAGTACTTCATTGACGCAACTCGTGCTAAGGTAAAAGGTGTTAACAACGCGGCTGCGCTTGATCCAATGTGGCAATACGAGAAATTGACTATCGGTGATATCGCTTATCGTAACTACGACGGTTTCGTAGTACAAGAGGGAGCATATGCTCAATTAGAGTACAATCAAAACAACTGGTCTGCTTTCGTTAACGGATCTATCAACTACAACCACTACTGGAAGGTTGACTATTTCTATTACGATGCTGAGAAAGGCAAATCTGAGGTGCTCGGTTTCCTCGGTGGAACTATCAAGGCAGGTGCTAACTATGAGTTTAACAAACACCACAATGCCTTCATTAACGTAGGTTATATCTCTCGTGCACCAAACTTGGACTACGGAGCATTCATGAACGCTTCTACTAGCAACACCATCAACGTGGACGCTAAGAACGAGCAAATCGCAAGTGCTGAGATTGGTTATGGCTTCCACAATGAGTATGTAAATGTGGCTGTTAACGGTTACTTCACCGAGTGGATGGATAAAACTATGACCAAGTCTTCTACACTTTCTGACCCTGCACAAACTGAGTATTTCATGAACATGACTGGTGTTAACGCTCGTCACATGGGTATTGAGTTTGAAGCTAAGGCTCGTCCTACCAAATGGTTGGAGATTTCTGCTATGCTCTCACTTGGTAGCTGGAAATGGGATAGCGATTCTGTTGTTGGTCATATCTATGACAAACACGGTCAAGCGCTCACAATGGATGGTAATATCACAGAGCCAGGTGCTGCTGATCACGCATGGGCACTCATCAATATGAAGGGTATCAACGTGGGTGGTTCTGCTCAAACTACAGCTAACCTCGGTGTTACTTTCAAACCTTTCAAGGGTTTCCGCTTTGGTGCTGAATATACTCTCTATGATCGCAACTATGCTTACTACTCATTCTCTGGTAGTAACCTCCAATTGGGCAAGGAGATGAACCTCCTCCAACCTTGGAAGATCCCTACAGGCGGTTGCCTAGATATGCGCGCTTCTTATAGCTTTGAGATTGGTAAAGTTCGTGCTACTCTCACTGGTAACATCAACAACGTGCTCAACCAACTTTATATTGAGAAAGCATGGAACCCTGAGACTGTTTCACAAAACATCAAAGAGGTTAATGCAGACAATGTGTACTTCTACTTTGCTAAGGGTACTACATACAACATTCGTTTGAAAATTAACTTCTAATCACCCATAGAACGGTTAAAACTTTTAAAACTTTTTTAACTTATTGAGACAATGAAAAAAGTATTATTTTTCCTCGCCAGCGCGCTAATTTTGGCTTCCTGCGAGAATTTCTATATCGATCAAAATTTGGGTGGTAGCGACTACAATCCAACCGATGTTCGTACTATTGATTATACGCTCACCGATGCAGATTATGCTTCTATCGTTGGCAACAAGGACAATGTTGCCCTCGCTTTGGCAGAATGCCCTGTAGATACACTTACTGGTGCTATTGCTGACTCATCTGCATATTTTGCATTCTTGCGTATTGGTGAGAACTTGGCTTTCAACAAACTTGCTCCTGCTGATTTGTATGTGCCTGCATTCTTGGCTGCTAAGTTCCCACAACTCTCCAAGGGTTCACTCTTCAATATCACCTATAAGAATTGCGAAGGTGCTCCTGAGTATCTCACTACTTTTGCTTCTACTACCAAGTACACCCTCTCTACTGCTGATTATGAGACTATTTGGGGCGAGGGCAAAGGTGGTATCTACTACCTCACTCCTGCTACTATGATGGGGCTTACTTCTGTACTCCCAACTGAGGGTGAAGAAGGCGATATCCTTGCAGTTGTTTACGAGTACAAAGATACCGAGCCTTCTTTCGGTGGCGGTAATGGCGAAGAAACTCCTAAAGGATTCTTCGACGGTACTGCTGAGAGCCGTGGCTTCTATACCACTTCTGAGGCTATTGCTGCGGTAGATGCTGGTATGATCGCTAAGGACGACTCTATCAAAGTAGGTGGTATCATCTCTCGTTGGTTCCGCAAATCTTCTGCATTTGACAAATACCACAGTGTATCATTCTTCGTAATGGACCCTGTTACTGGTCAAGAGCATGAGTTTGAGTTCTACAACTGCTATTCACTTGACAAAGACTCTTTTGCTACATTTGATTTTACCGATGATATGAACGCTGTTTGTATTGACTACCAAGGTCGCGAGTTCCACCTAGGTGATACTGTGGTTGGTGCTGGTAAATATACCATCTACAATGGTACCCACGAGCTCAATACCAACTGCTACCTCACCGAGTGGCGTCCTGTTGCTGCTCCAACTGCTGCTCCTAAGAAAGCTGCTGCAGCTGCTAATGGCAAGAAAACTGTTCTTTACCAATACAGCAATGGCAAGTGGGTTGCTTACAAGAACGAGGCTGCTACTGTGGTAGCTCTTCCAGAGGATGTGTATGCTGCGGTAGGTTACACCTATTTGCTTGACAAGAACAAAAACGTTCTCACCACTTTCCTTGCACAAGAGTATCCTTATGCACAAGCAGGTAACGCTTATACCGTGGTATATGTTTCTACCAAAGAAGGTGCATACAAAGCAATTGAGTTCATCTACGATGGTGCTACTTTCGTAGAGAACCTTGGTATCTCTTATACTACCACCACTTTCTCACTCAGCGATGTTTGGGGTTCAACTATCTATTACAAACAAGCTATCATGGGTGAGGGTCAAGGTAAACTCACTATCCAAAACGTTAAACTCACAGATCCATTGACATATGTATGGTACTACTCTGCTGCATATGGTATGTGTGCTTCTGCGTTCAAGGATAACGCTAGCTATGAGAGCGAGGCTTGGTTGGTAACTCCACAAATCGATTTGACCCGTGCTAAAACTCCTCAATTCGGTTTCGATCACGCTTTCAACAAAGCTCCTAACTTCACCGAGGAGTGTACAGTACTCGTTTCTACCAACTACGCTGGTGATGTGACTACTTGTGATTGGACTCCACTCGAGTGGAACCTCAACGAGGATGGTACTCTCAATATCCCTAGCGGTACATCTTGGACATTCCAACACACAGGTTACTTTGATTTCACTCCTTTCGTAGGCGAGAAGATCAATATTGCCTTCCGTTATACCACTGCTAATGGCGTGTCTGGTACATGGGAGCTCAAAAACCTTCTCCTCAGCGAGCCAGAGAACTAATCTCATTACTCATACAAAAAATAAGGTTGCGAATCTCGCAACCTTATTTTATTTTCATGCCTTTACACCCTACACTCTACACCTCTTGCGCTAGCGCTCTGCGAATCACCATTTGTGTGTTTTCGGTGCAAGGAACCATAGGCAGACGCAATATATTCTCTATCATTCCCATCTCACTCAGCACAGTCTTGATGCCGCTAGGATTGCCTTCAACAAACAACAGATGAATCCGATGTCCCATTTTGGCTTGCATGACTGCATCTTTCTCCTGCACGATCTGCTTCATCTCTTTAGGCCAAGCATTGCCAGCTACGCTAATCAGTCCTGCACCGCCTATCTTGACCATTTCGCATGCCAAATCGTCATCGCCACTAATAACTGCAAAATCACCATTGGCAATGGCTACTGTCTGAGCAAATTGTTCGATATTGCCACATGCCTCTTTGATACCCATAATCTTCTCTGGATAAGCATCATAGATACGACGAGTAGTCTCAGGTAGCATATTTACTCCTGTGCGTTTAGGCACATTGTACAATATCACAGGCACTGGACTGGCTTTAGCTACTTCGCAGAAATGCAAGTATAATCCCTCTTGCTGGGGTCTATTATAATAAGGTGTGACGGACAAAATCGCAGCAAAATGTTCTGCTAATATTTCTTTCCAACCTTCTATTTTCTCAACCACAGCTGCTGTGCTATTGCTACCAATACCCAATACCAATGGCATACGACCTGCCACTTGCTTAATGACAAATGACACTATTTCCTCTTGCTCTTGGTGGCTAAGTGTTGGCACTTCGCTAGTGGTGCCTAATACCACCAAATAATCCGTACCGCCTGCTACTTGATGTTCTATCAATTGACCAAGTGCCTGAAAATCAATCTTTCCGTTTTCTGTGAACGGTGTCACTAATGCTGTACCTAAACCTTTCATAAATTCTTACCTTTAATCTCTAGCCTTTCGCCTCTCGCCTGTAGCCGCTTTGCGGCGTCCTGTAGGCGTTTTACGCCGTCCTATCTCCCAAACACCTTAATATACTTCAATATTTGCTCAAACAAATAATCTGGTGCTTCTTGTGGAGCGGTATCTATGGTCAAATCGTGTATTCCTTCGCGAATAAATCGTCCTACTTTGAAGTCTGCCTGTATATCCATCGCCATATATAGCATGGTAAGTGAGGGTTGTTGTGTCAAATCGATGAGTAAATCAAACTGGCGAGCGGTCAGCAGTTCTCTCAATTCTGTTTTGGGACGCTCTGTGAACCAGTTGATTTGCTTTTTATCGGGAAGTGTAAAAACAACTACTTCTTTTTCGTCTTGTTCAATTTTTTTGATAATATGTTGGATATTGTCGTTGGGGTACAACACTACCACGCTGCGTACTTTATCCCATTGCGGCATGATAATCGTCCTTGCTGGCTGTCTTTTCAATATCCAAGCAAATATTCTCTCTCTTAACTTGTTCATCAATAGAATATTAACTATTAAATATTAATTATTAACTATTAACTATTAATTATTAATTAACTTAAGGAATTCCTCCTCCGTCAGTATCTCCACTCCTAGACTCTCTGCTTTTTTTCGCTTTTCGGGACCCATATTCTCTCCCGCAAGAATAAAACTAGTCTTCTTGCTTACGGATCCCACATTCTTTCCGCCATGTGCCTCTATCATCGCTTTGTATTCGTCTCGTGAGTGTTTAGCAAACACACCTGAAACCACGATGCTTTTGCCCTCCAATCGATTGGATTGTGGTGTTTGTTCCTCTTCGGTACTTTCCATTTGCACACCTGCTTCGCGCAGACGGCTGATGATCTCTAGATTGCCTAAGTCGTTGAAATAGGCAATCACGTTCTTGGCTATTTGTTCACCGACATCATCAATGCTAGTCAACTGCTCCTCTGTAGCCCATTGCAATTGGTCTATGCTTGGGAAGCGCTTGGCAATCTTTTTAGCGGTTGTTTCGCCCACCATACGAATGCCCAATGCAAACAACACCCTTGCCCAGGGCACTTGTTTGCTCGCCTCTATACCTGCCAATATATTCTGTGCCGACTTCTCGCCCAAGCGCTCTTGACAAGCAATATTCTCCTGTCTAAGTGTATATATATCAGCGATATTCTTCAGCAGTCTTTGCGAATAGAGTAGGTCAATAGTCTCGCTTCCTAGACCATCTATATTCATGGCTTTGCGCGAAACGAAATGCTCCATTTTGCCTTTTATTTGTGGCGGACAACTCGCCTCATTGGGACATCGCCATGCCGCTTCTCCTTCTATACGCACCAATTTCGCCCCACATTCTGGACAATTCGTTGGGAATGTATATTCCTCGCCTTTAACCTCTAAACTGTAGGCGCTTGCGCCGTCCTCTAAACTACCGCTAAGCGGTGCCTCTCGTCCAACGACCTTCGGAATAATCTCACCACCTTTCTCTACCCATACCATATCGCCTTCATGAATCTCTAACTGGCGAATAAAATCTTCGTTGTGCAAAGTGGCGCGTTGCACCGTGGTGCCAGACAATTGTACGGGTTCTAAGTTCGCCACAGGAGTCACTACGCCTGTTCTTCCTACTTGATACGTGATAGCATTCAGTCTGGTCAATTGCTTCTCTGCAGGAAACTTATATGCAATAGCCCAGCGTGGTGATTTAGCGGTATAACCTAATTCCTCTTGGGTGGCCAAGTCGTTCACTTTCAGTACAATACCGTCTGTAGCTACAGGCAGGTTTTTACGCTCAACATCCCAATATGCGATATACTCCATCACCTCATCTAATCCATGACAAACTTTGACGGCATCGCTGATATTGAATCCCCATTGCTTAGCTATCTCCAATCGCTCATAGTGGGTGTTGGCTGGTAAATTTTCGCCCAACATATAGTACAAATAGCAGTCTAAGCCACGACGTGCTACTTCCTGACTATCTTGCAGCTTTAATGTTCCTGAAGCTGCATTGCGTGGGTTAGCAAATAGTGCTTCCTCTTGTTCTTCACGCTCTTTGTTCAGCCGCTCAAATGCTGCCCAAGGTAGAAGCACTTCGCCGCGCAGTTCCACAAACGTAGGTACGCCTCTCGCCTCTCGCCTTTCGCCTAATATGCCTCGGTCGCTGACCGCGCCTATATGCTGCGGTATCGCAGCAATAGTCTTGATATTCTCCACTACATTATCGCCTTTCACTCCATCACCACGGGTGAGAGCTTTCGTCAATTTGCCATTTTCATACCACAATGAGATACTCAGTCCGTCAAACTTCAACTCACACACAATCTCCACGTCTGCTGGCAGTTTGCTAATCCAATCAGCAATCTCCTCTCTCGAATAACTATTGCTCAACGACAACATTGGGTACTTATGTGCCACCTGCTCAAATCCTTTCCCTTTGCCTTTAACCTCTAAACTGTAGGCGCTTTTAGCGCCGTCCTCTAAACTAACGCTCTCTGGAGCGTTCAGGTCGGAGCCGACATGCTGCGTAGGCGAGTTCACATCAAACATATCAGGGTACAATGCCTCTAAGTCTTGCAGACGACGCAGTTTTTGGTCAAACTCATAGTCTGACAGGGTAGGGGCATTCTCTACATAATACTTGTGGTTTGCCTCTATCAACTCTTTGCGCAAAGCTAATATCTCTTCGCGTTCGTTATTTTCTATTTGTGAAAACAAATCCATATCTCTCAACATTCAACTCTCAACTCTCAACTCTCAACTACGGTACAACCACTTTCGCTTGTAGGCATTTGCCTTGTCCATATATATTGATGATATACAATCCTTGATTGAGATTACCCACTATTTCCTCTGCGGAGTGAATGGTCGTTGTTCTTACTTCCCATCCGCTGAGGGTATAGATGCGATATACACCACCTTCTGCATTGTATATATGTGGTTGACCATTTATATATTTAAGGTGTACATCCGTATTGACCTCTGGTTCTTCATCTGGTTCATAAACAAGTGTACTATCCAATCGCAATCCTACGATCACAGGATCATGATCGCTACAGCGGAACATGGTCAAATCATTTGAATTGTCATAAGCATAACTATCTTTTTCGTCCGAATTGATATGATAGGCCACCATACCAGTCACTTGAGGATAGAGTGTGTTATTGCATAGTGCATGATCCAAGTACCCTGCACGTTTATCTTTGTATACGTAGCTATAACTGCTATCAGCATGAAAGGCGCGATGCAAATCAATCATACCACCTTCTTTAAGGATAGTAATAGGATCTTCCATCGCATAGGCATTCAGGTCGCCCATTATGAGAATGTCGTTATCTCCATAAAAGGTTTTATCTTTTTCGTAGTTAGATAACAGACTATTAGCCTCTATCGTGCGATCATAATTAAAACCTCCTTGTCCGTCTCCCTTATCTGCATTAAGACCACTTCCATTTCCGCTCTTTGCTTTGAAGTGGTTGACAGAAAACAAAAACTTTTCGCCTGTTGCGTTCTCAATAAATGCTTGTGTCTTCTTGCGTTCTTGCACACCCGTATTATTCTCTCTCAACTTACCATAGGGCTTCAGTATGTTCGTGCAATATACAAATCCTGCTTTCGTGTATGTACCATTAGGAGAACCACCATCGTTGATATAATCAAAATGTCTCCCTGTATTGCGCGTTAGGTCTGCGGCTATCTCCGCTAAAGCACTTTGTCCTTGCTCAATCTCTACGAATCCATATAGATCTGCATTGATCTTAGCTAATGCGTTGCTCACTTTTGTGCGTTGCTTTTGATGTTCCGCAGGGCTTGCTGGTCCCATACTTCTACCCCATGTTTCCACTAAATAATACTCCAAATTCATACAACAAACGATCACACTAGCTTCTTTACGCATATTCACGGCCACAGAATCATACCCCCTCTCTAACTCCGCACGCGTATTACCTACGTAATCGCAGGAGACTAGACTGACCGAAGTGTTGCTATTGACCTTTACTACTAGATTATGCAATCGCTCGCCCATGCGGTGATAGCCCGATACTCCAGTCAATGTAATCGTTCCGCTGGCATTTAGTGATAAAATGGAACTGTACTCTGGGGACAATGGAAGAGCTTGGTTCGTAGGTTGGAATATACGCCTAGGAGAAATAGTCAAACTACTGTTGTTGTAGTTGTTGCACACATAGAATGGTACATCAAATTCTATAGTCTGACCTCTGTATTGACTTAGCTCGGTATTGCGCCATGTAGCGGGATCGTTGATCCTAACAACGGTGGCGGCATACATTGACAATTGGATGCAAACCGAAAGTATGAGGATGTATATTCTTTTCAGCATAGTCACATTATTCCATAATAATGTGCAAAAGTACAACTTTTTTTTCATATACACAACTTTTTCATAATAATTTTTGTTCCAAAAAAAAGAAATTGATTTTAATTGTCTTCTAACATGATCTTTGAAATTTTCTATAATTTTTGGTGCGAATCTATCCGTGTAATATCCGTGTCATCTGTGGGAAATATAAAAACAATGTTGATTGGGAAATATAAATTTTAGCTCCAAACACAAAAAAAATGCCAAAACATTTGCGTATCTCAAAAAAAAGCAGTACCTTTGCAAGCCAATTTGGATAAAAATGTAATAATGACTGAGCAACAATCGCATATCGTAACTTTAGATTCGCTTAATCTAGGTGAGCATGTGTTTGATTTTCAGTTGAATAATGACTATTTTTGTTCCATAGAGAACTCGGAACTCTTAGGTGGTGAAGCACAAGTACATGCTCAGTTAACTTTGCGCGAGCGCGATTTTGATTTGACTGTTGCGGTACAAGGCCAAGTGCAAGTGACCTGCGATCGTTGCTTGGATGCAATGGATGTGGAGGTGGATGCCTATGAAGATGAATGGGATTGGGATGAGGAACCTAAGAAAGTAGATCTGAGTTGGTTGGCTTACGAATTGATCGTCGTGAATCTCCCGCTGGTGCATAGTCACCAAGATGGTGGTTGCAATCCGGAAATGGATGCACTTCTCCAAAACCACCTCTGCACTACGCTGGATGAGGATGAAGATATATAAGAAGGTTTGCCTATTGCTTGACTGAGCAGTTCTGCGTGGCTCATGAGGGAGTAGGGGACTGGATAAACTAAGGAAAAATAACTAAATAATAAGTAAAAGAATATGGCACATCCAAAAAGAAGACAATCGCACACCAGAACCGCGAAACGTCGTACACATGACAAAGCTAAAATGCCAGCATTGGCACTCTGCCCTAACTGTGGCGCTCACTACATCTACCACACTATCTGCCCTACTTGCGGATACTATCGTGGCAAATTGGCTGTAGAGCAAGCTGCAGAGGCCTAACGGTAGGCGATTAAAGTGCGCTGCCGAGAGGCATGGCACTTCCTGTTCGAATACATAGGCTCTGAGCAATACTCAGGGCCTATGCTATGAAAAAACTCTAAACTCTCAACACTAAACACTAAACAAAATTAGTATGTTTGATTCTAGAAATCGCACCCCACGCCAGGGTGGCTACCGCCAGAATGAGAATTCGCGTGAGCAAAGAGGCGCATCAATGTCTGCGGACGGAGCATCATTCCGTCCTCGTTTTAATCCTTCTAACACTACTCCTCAAGAGGGAGGTCGTAGACGCCAACGTATCACCCGTACCGCTGGTGCTGTACGCGTAGAGAACACCGAGTCACGCCCATCTTTCCGCCCAAGAACTGCTCAGGGCGGTGAGCAACAAGGCGAGCGCTCTTTCCGTCCACGTCCAAAACACAATCCATCTGTGTACTCTAATCGCAAGCGCCAGGAGTATATCAAGACGTACGAAGATCCTACTAAGCCTATGCGCTTGAATAAGTACCTCGCTAATGCAGGTATCTGTTCACGTCGTGAGGCAGATGATTTTATACAAGCAGGTGTTATCACCGTTAATGGCGAGGTGGTGGATAATCTCGGTGCTAAGGTCTTGCCTACCGATAAGATTATGTTCCACAACCAACCTGTTCGTCGTGAGCGTAAAGTGTATATTTTGCTCAACAAACCTAAGAACACCGTTACCACTACCGATGATCCAGAGGAGCGTCATACCGTTATAGATATCGTGCGCAACGCGTGCGCGGAGCGTATTTATCCTGTTGGTCGTCTCGACCGCAATACCACGGGTGTTCTTCTTTTGACCAACGATGGTGACTTGGCGGCTAAATTGACGCACCCTAAGTTCGGTAAAAAGAAAATCTATGCCGTTACCCTTGATCGTGAGCTCGACGAGGCAGACGAGGCACTTGTTCGTGCAGGTGTGGTGCTCGACAATGAGAAGATCGTACCAGATGCTATGGAGTTCCCTAATGAGGATCGCAAGCATATTGGTCTTGAGATTCACTCTGGACAAAACCGCGTCGTTCGCCGTATGTTCGAGAAAGTGGGTTACAAGGTGACCAAACTCGATCGCGTATCCTTCGCAGGTCTTACCAAGAAGAATGTGGCTCGTGGCAAATACCGCTTCTTGACTGCTAAAGAGGTGGCTATGCTGCAAATGGGAGCATTTGAATAATACCCTAAAGGCGTGAGGCATTATGCCTTACGCCTCTTTCCGTTTAACCGCTTAATCGTGAAACTTTGAAACAGCGATGCGGTGAAACCCTGAAACAAGCCCAACGGGCATGAAACTTTGAAACATTTTAACAAACAAAGAATATCATGAAAAAAAATCTCTTTTTGGCTCTATGCCTCATCGCCTTTCAGTTTTCAGTTTTCAGTTCTCAGTTGATGGCTGAAACCATCCCTGCTACCGACTCTCGCGTTACTTTTGTAGGTCGTACAGCGGTTGAAGGTACTACTGTTTCTTTTGACTGGACTGCTACATATTTCCGTGTAGCTTTCTCTGGTAACTCACTCACTATGAAGGCATCTGACCTCAAGGTTGGTGCTACGGACGAGGCTGCGGCTGCTAAACTTCACAACTACTATGCTGTATGGATTGACTCTCCTACTAGTGCAGAACCACACCGTATTGTAGAGGTGAAAGAGGGTGAGAATATCATTGAACTCGTTGATCCTAACTACCTCAAGAAGAGCCGCCGCTCTGTACACGAGGTGATTGTGCAAAAACGTACCGAGGGTGAGCAAGGTCGCACCACTGTATATGAGTTCACTACTGATGGCCAGTTCTTCCAAGCAGAGCCACTCCGCGCACGCCAATTGGAGTTTATTGGCGATAGTTATACCTGTGGTTATGGTATTGATGCGCCAACCAAGGAGGAGAAGTTCTCTCCTGAGACTGAGAACGCTTCTCGTTCATATGCGGCTATTGTTTCTCGCTATTTCGGTGCGGATTATATTGCTGTAGCGCACTCTGGTATGGGTATGGTTCGTAACTATAACTCTAAGTTCCCTAAGTGGAATATGCCAGAGCGTTATTGCCAAACGTTCGATATGGACTCTACTGCTGCAACTCGTTGGAATGCAGCGGCATATGAGTTCAAACCTGCGATGAGTATCATCTATTTGGGTGCCAATGATTTCTCTGTGTCTATGCAGCCTAAGTATGAGTCTTTCCGCGACAATTACTACCGTATGATCAAGCAGATGAAGGCTAATTATGGTGAGGATCATCCAGTGCTTTGTGTTGCAACTAAGACTCATGAGTTCTTGGGTGAGTATGTTCGTGAGATGGCTAAGAACTGCGGTATGAAGAATGTACACTACCTCGTTTATTGCCCTGCTCAGCACAACCATACCAATGAGGATTTGGGTGCAGACGTTCACCCTAACTACAATGGTCAAAAGAAGAAAGCATATTCTATCATTCCTTACATTGCTACTATCACCGGCTGGGGTCTGCAAGATGCCGTTGTGGAGTGATATTACTTGTTTAATGTCTAATGTTGAATGTTGAAAGTCATGGCCACTGCGCTTTGCTCTATGTTGAACTGACTTTTGACTTTTGACTTTCAACTTTTGACTTTCAACTCATATAATAACATGAAAACCATCTCTTTTTTCTTACTCCTTAGCCTCATCGCCTTATCGCCTCTTTGCCTTAAGGCGGAGATCGTCCCTGCTACTGACTCTCGTATCACTTTTGTCGGACGCTCTGTTATCGAGAACGATTCTTATCGTTTTGACTTCCCATCTACCTATTTCCGTGTATCTTTCACAGGCAAGAAACTCTCTATGCGTGTTACGGATACCAAGCGCAACTACTATGCTGTTTTTGTGAACACTCCTACCTCTGCCGAGCCTACTCGTATCGTAGAGGTTAAGGGTACAGATACTATTATTGATCTCGTTTTGCCAGCGGATCTTAAATCGCTTAAAACCAAAGAGTATCAAGTGGTTATCCAACGCCGTACCGAGGCTAACTGCGGTACAACGACCGTCAAGGAGTTTATCACCGATGGTAAGTTCCTCCAAGCAGAGCCTCTTAAAACACGTCAAATTGAGTTCATTGGCGATAGTTATACCTGTGGCTATGGTATTGACGCTCCTTCTCGTCGTGATCCATTTAAGGATGAGACGGAGAACGCTTCGCGTACCTATGCGAGCATTGTGGCACGCTATTTCAATGCAGACTATTTCACTATCTGCCACTCAGGTCGTGGTATCACTCGCAACGCAGGTTCAGGTGTTCCTTGGGAGGTGATGACCGATATCTACCAATACACCCTTGACCGTGACTCCCTTTCTCGTTGGAATGCAGCGGATTGCGCCTTCAAACCAGCGATGACGGTGATTTATTTGGGTGCGAATGACTTCTCTTCATCCATGGCGCCATCTTATGATAAGTTCTATAAGGATTATGTGCGTTTGATGGGGTATGTCAAGGCTAATTATGGTGAGGATCATCCTATTTTGTGTGTCTCTACTAAGGCGCACGACTATTTGTTCACTTATGTGAAACAAGTGGTTAAGACTTGTGGTTTGAAGAATGTGGATTACTTGGGTTATTTCCCTGCTCAGCACCACAATACCGATGAGGATTTAGGTGCGGGTTGGCACCCTAATTATCTGGGTCAAAAGAAATTGGCTTTCTCCATCATCCCTTATATCGCCACCATCACTGGTTGGGGCTTGCAGGATGTACCTGTGAAATAAGATCAGTTTAACGTCTTACAACTATGAAGAACTACTTTTTATTGCTAGCAGTGCTTCTCTCCTGCGTGGGATGCGGCAGAAAGACTTATCCCAATACCAATTTGGCGAGTCAGGTTGTTGTTACCACTTTCCCTTCAAGTATGGGTGATGCGGGTGTGTCGGTTTATTTGCCTGCAGGATATGCTGAATCTAATCTCGCGTACCCTGTCCTTTATCTGCTGCATGGTAGTGGCGATGATGAGACTGGTTGGCTGACCAAAGGTAAGGCTAAGTATATACTCGATTCGTTGATTACCAATGAGTTGTCTCGTCCTATTATTGTGGTGATGCCTAATGGTTATCTCGAGCAGACGGGACAAGTTCGACCTACTCGTTTGTGGATGGAAAGCACTTTCGAGGAGAATTTCTCTCAACTCATTGCTTGGACCGAAGCGCATTACCGCACGCTGTCTAACAAAGAGAATCGTGCTATAGCGGGTCTCTCGATGGGAGGTTTCCATACCATGCACACAGCGGCATTGCTCAATCAGTCGTTTGATTATGTAGGAATTTTCTCGGCATTGTATGTCCCACATATGGGACAACCTCATAGCGAGCGTACGCTGGAGATCAGTGCCTTGGCATTGTCTGACAAAGCGGCTTACCAACAGACTGAAGCGCTTTTGCAGCAGCAGTTTGCCGATGCTCCGCAACTCTATTGGATTGCTTGTGGTAAAGAGGATTTCTTGTACGAAGATAATGTGATCTATCGTCAGTATTTGGATGAGAAGCAGTATCCTTACGAATACCACGAATCCGAAGGCGGACACAATTGGAAGAACTGGATGGATTACCTGACCATCTTCGCGCAACGGTTGTTTAAGTAAAGTATACAAAATATTAGCAAAATTACAAGCGTGGGCAGAAATGTCCACGCTTGTTGTTAAGGGATAGTTAACCTTTGGTTAAGGAAACAACATATGGCGGAAGTGGCGAAAGTGGCGAACAAGAATTCCGCCACTTCCGTCACAAACGTCACTTTCGCCATGCTGCGTATTGAAAAATGAGTATTGATTATCAGGTAGATAGTTTTATGGACTTACTTTCTGAGAACTTTCTCCGGACTTCTGCAAATGTGTTCGCAAAGAGTTCGTGGAAAATAGCAATGAAATCGTAAGTTGTTCATTATCAATGTTTGCTTGCATTTTTCATTAAAGGGAATTTTAAGAATTTAGGGAATTTAGGGAACTTTTAAAATTCCTCTAATTCCGTAAATTCCCTAAGTTCCCTGCTATTATTTATAATTCTCCTCAATCTTGGTTATACCTATCTTCCCCGTTACCATTCCATGCTTATCCTATGCATATCCTTTCGAGGTGATAACGGAGTGGTAACGGTATTGCAAGGGTATTACAAGGGTATTGCATAAACCCGTTATGAAATAATCGTTCGAACAAAGTGAGATAAGAACCCGTAATTGATAGTTTAGTGTTTAGTGGACGCTTCGCTACTGTTTAGTGTAAAGTGTAAGGTGTAGGGTGTATAGTGTTTAGAGTTTAGTGTTTAGTGTGTAGGGAGGGGAGAGATACAAATAATAAAAAAAATGCCATTTGCTTGCGTATGTGCGTTTTTTGTTGTAAATTTGCAACCAAATTTGATAATAAAATATGAAACATACATTTATTCTTATTTGTGTCATTCTTTGCTCATTGCAAACCATGGCAACCAATCTAGTGTTAGAGTACCGTTCCGGTGCGGAAGAAATGCAGGATATTGCTACAATTGGCAAATTGGTCTTCGTGGAGGATAGCATCCGACTGCTTGATAAAGATGGCAACATCCTTGCAACAGAGTCTATCGCGAATATCAAAAAGATCTATTTCGCGCCACCAACGGGAACGGAAACGGATGTGAATGATACACTCGTGAATACCATTCTTGTATATCCTAACCCAACACAGGATGTGCTAATGATCCAAGGAGCTGAATCACAAACACTACGCGTATTTAATCTACAAGGTAGTCTACTCCTAACACAATGGGGCAACCAAATATCAGTAGGCAACCTACCTGATGGAACCTATCTCCTGCAAATAGGTACACAAGTAGTGCGATTTATTAAGAGGTAAAGTCGAATGTCTAATGTTGAATGTTGAAGGTCTGCCAAAATGGCAGATATAATGTCACAGAATGCCTTTGGCATAATGTTTGATACATGAGCATTGTAAATATTAACTGTTAACTATTAAATTTTGATCATAATGAAGATTCAACCATTAGCTGACCGTGTGTTGGTAAAACCAATGGCAGCAGAAGAGAAAACTATCGGCGGTATCATCATCCCTGATAGCGCAAAAGAGAAACCACTCCGTGGCGAAGTAGTCGCTACCGGCGAGGGAACAAAAGACGAGAAAATGCTCCTCTCAGAGGGCGACACCGTGCTCTACGGCAAGTACGCCGGCACCGAACTTGAGTTCGATGGCGAGAAATACCTCATCATGAGACAAAGCGATGTCTTGGCAATTTTGAAATGATAATATCTCCCACAAATTACACGGATAGACACTAATCTTTTCTCTGTGAAAATCCGTGATATCCGTGGGCAAAATAAACAGAAACATGGCAAAGAATATTTCATACAATATCGAGGCGCGTGATGCCCTCAAACGTGGCGTTGACCAATTGGCTAACGCAGTCAAAGTAACACTCGGTCCTAAAGGCCGCAACGTGATCATCGATAAGAAATTTGGTGCTCCACACATTACCAAAGATGGTGTGTCTGTTGCCAAAGAAATCGAACTCCAAGACGCAGCAGAGAACCTGGGTGCTCAACTCGTAAAAGAAGTAGCATCCAAAACCGGCGATCAAGCAGGTGACGGTACAACCACTGCTACCGTACTCACACAAGCTATCGTAGGCGTAGGTCTCAAAAACGTAACCGCAGGCGCTAACCCTATGGACCTCAAACGCGGTATGGATAAAGCTGTGAGCGCGATTGTAGCACACATCAAGGAGCAAAGCGAAGAGGTAGGCAACGACTTCGACAAGATCGAACAAGTGGCTACTATCTCTGCTAACAACGATGCAACCATCGGTAAACTCATTGCCGATGCGATGCGTATGGTGAGCAAAGATGGTGTGATCACCATTGGCGAAGCTAAAGGTATGGACACCACCATCGATGTGGTACAAGGTATGCAGTTCGATCGTGGCTATATCAGTCCATACTTTGTAACCAATACCGAAACCATGGAGGTGGAGATGGACCGCCCATATATCCTCTTGTACGACAAGAAGATCAGTAACTTGAAGGAGTTGTTGCCTGTATTGGAGCCAGCGGTACAAAGTGGCCGTCCATTGCTCGTAATCGCAGAGGATGTGGATAGCGAGGCATTGACTACCTTGGTGGTAAACCGCCTCCGTGCACAACTCAAGATCTGCGCTGTCAAAGCTCCAGGTTTTGGCGATCGCCGCAAAGAGATGCTCGAGGATATCGCTATCCTCACTGGTGGTACCGTAATCAGCGAAGAGAAAGGTATCAAACTCGAAGGTGCAACCATCGATATGCTCGGTACAGCAGAGAGCATCACGGTGAACAAAGATAACACCACCATCGTTAACGGTGCAGGCGACAAAGAGGCTATCGCAGCTCGCGTGGGACAAATCAAAGCACAAATAGCAGCTACTAAATCTACCTACGACAAAGAGAAACTCCAAGAGCGTTTGGCTAAACTCGCAGGCGGTGTGGCACAACTTAATGTTGGCGCTGCCTCTGAGGTAGAGATGAAAGAGAAGAAAGACCGCGTGGATGACGCCCTCAGCGCTACTCGCGCTGCCATCGAAGAAGGTATCGTAGCAGGCGGTGGCGTAGCATACATCCGTGCACAAGAAGCACTCAACGGTCTCAAAGGCGAGAACGACGATGAGCAAACAGGTATTGAGATCATCCGTCGCGCTATTGAGGAACCTCTTCGCCAAATCGTGGCTAACGCCGGCAAAGAAGGTGCTGTGGTAGTGGACAAAGTGCGCCAAGGCAAAGCAGATTTCGGTTACAACGCTCGCAAAGATGTATACGAGAACCTCAAAGAGGCTGGAGTAGTTGATCCTGCTAAAGTAACCCGCGTAGCACTAGAGAACGCTGCCAGCATCGCAGGTATGTTCCTTACTACCGAGTGCGTGATCACCGATATCAAAGAGGAGAACCCAATGCCAGCTGCTATGCCTGGCGGTGGCATGGGAGGAATGATGTAATTTTGTATTTCTATTGGCATCTTGCAGATTGCTTGTCGGTCATTATACCCGCATAACTCCCTCCAAGCGCACTGCAATCTACTCAATATAAATAACAAAACAAAAACGGTTAGAACTCTTCAATCAAATAAAAATCGCACTTTCGGGTGCGATTTTCTTGTGTATATAAGAAATTTATACTATCTTTGTAGCCATAAATCAATCGAATAGCGTATGAAGAAGAGTTTACTTATTATTGCAGGGGTATTGATGTGCATAAATACGATCTTTGCAGATGTAACATTTACCGTTAATGTACCAGCAGGTACTAAACAATGTTATGTGGTAGGCGGTCTGCCTGAACTCAGTGCGTGGTCGGCTGGGGCAGCGGTACCTATGACTAGAGTAGGGGAGAAAGATCAGTTTACTGTAACCGTAGCAGGTATCACCACCGCCGATGTGAGTGTATCCGAAGGATACAAATATATCTGTGGTCCCGATTGGAAATATGTCGAAAAGACTGCTTCGGGCGCTGAAGTGAGTAATCGTACCATTGTAGGTAATCCCGATGTGGTAGCATCTTGGGCTGCTGTATATGAGCATGTGGGTATCACCGAAAACTGGACCATTGCGGGCAAACAATACCCTGTGCAGATCCTCCTACCAAGCAACTACGACAATACCAAACAATACCCTGTGATCTATATGTTCGGTCGTCATCAGCGCTACCGTGATGCAGGTTCGGACACCGAGATGGGTGACCGTATTCTCTACTCCGACTCTTGGGGCGTGGCAGAGTCTGTCATAGAACTAGAAAAAGAGGGAATAGAAGTAGGTGTGGTGGTTGTCATCTATGCCCAACTGCCAGAGTTTACCCCTTGGGAGAACGAGGAGTTTGCTGGCACGGGTCATGCGAATGATTTTCTCAATGGTTTTGTCAACGACTTTAAACCTGCATTCGAAAAGAAATATGCTATCCAATCAGGCAAAGACGCTTGCACTATTATGGGTGCAGACGTAGCAGGATTGTTCGCCTTCTATGCAGCCATAACCCATCCAGATAAGTTTGGCAAGTGTTTAATGTTCTCACCTGCATTCTGGTATAACAGCGCAGAGTTACGCGACTATGTCAACTCCGTAAATGTCACCGGCAATCACTTTGGTTTTGTTGAGACATCTGCCGACACCGATTGGACAACCGATGAGGTGGAGTATTATGGTTCGTGGTTGTATAAGAAAAATAATCTTGTAGCGAATTGGGAAATCGATGGTGCCCACGACGACCGCACTTGGGGAAAGGCCTTTAAGGATGCACTAAGTGAACAACCTGTAACCGTTAGCGATACTCCTGAACTCCTAAACAGCACCTCTGGTGCGCCTGAACACTCTGCCGCGCAGACACTCAATTCTGCGGATATCACTTGGTACTTTATGAAAGGTGAGGGTACAACTACGCTCACTTGTGAGGGCACGCCTACACAAAAAGGTTCGTTCTACAAGGATGGCAAGACTCCTACTGCCGCACAACTCTTGATCAAGGAGATACCTGTGGATAACAAGAAGTACTCCTACTACTGGAATCTCAATAGTGGTAGCAACTGCGATGGCGAACTACTGATGGCATCACCTAAAGATATTGGATTTAAGAACACACGCTCTACTACTTCATGGCAACGTGTAGCGGTGTTTGCCGATGGCACCTACGAGCAGTCGGCTGCATCAGCAACTAACTTTAAGGTCAATGGTGTGACCATGACCGTGGGTAGCAACTACGAACTGAGCGCAGAGGTGAGTCTGGCGGATAGCAAAACCATCTCAGTACACTATGGTAGCGTGAACTCAGGTAGCGATATGGGCGAACTAGTGAGCACTACCGTATCAGATGACTGTCTCAAAGCGAAAGTTGTATACTCCTATCTAACCAACCGACTAACCGTTACCGAAACGGCTTGGGGTAGTTCGGATATCGACTTGGAGTACTTCAAGGTAGAACCTGCAGTCGTTCATCCTGGCACACCTGTGAAGATGACCGTGAAGATAGCCAACAAGAATGGCTATAATGTCAACTTCCGTATGAATCACAACAATCAGTCCTCTTCTGCTATTACGCTCTCAAAGGGAACGAACGGCGAGGAGTATTATGTGATCAATAATCCAGAATTGGGTATCTATGGTTTCTATCTCGACATTGAACTCAATGGTACCACCACCAAAGCCCATCGAGCGGTATATGTCAAGGTGGTAGAGGGAACGGACTATGAACCTCAAATATACAATAACCCATATGCTGGTATTGATTGGGCGACAATCCATCAATATAAGAGCAATCTGCATACCCATACCACCCAGTCCAACGATGCGATCGATGAGTTTACAACCGCTAATGTAGTGGATAAATACCATGCTGCGGGCTATAAGATATTGGCGCTAACCGATCATGACTACAATCCTTATCCATGGCAGTTGTTCCCACAATACATGAGCGGTGTGCCAGCACGCGATCCAGAGACTTTGGGCATGTTGGCTATACCAGGCAATGAACTCAGTAAGGATAACACCAACTCATGGAGCGAGCGTACAGGCGGAGAATTTAACCACCACAATGACTTCTTTACCGGTCGTCAAGGACAGGAGTTTGCTTCGCTGCAAGAGTCATATGCCTACACCCATGCACTAGGAGGTATGCAAATCATCAATCACCCAGGACAATATTGGAGCATCGATAATACCTATAGCGAAACCCAAAAGAATGGTCCGGGTTGGCATGCTAGTAATTTCAAAACCTATCCATCCTTGGTGGGACTAGAGGTGTATAACCAAGGCGACCGCCGTGCTAACGACCGTGTGCTCTGGGATCAAATTCTACAACGCACCATGCCAATGCGAAATGTCTATGGTTATTCGGGCGATGATACGCACAATAACGAACAACTGTTCCGTAACTACAATATGATGCTCATGACCGATCTTACTACCGAGGATTTGAAGCAGGCTATGCGTACTGGTGCGAGTTACTTCTGTTACGAACCAAAGGGTAGTGGTGAGGCAAAAGCACCACGCATCACTTGCATAACGGTGGATGAGCAAGCACAGACGATCACTATAGAGGCTAATGGACTAGTGCATTGGATCTATGCAACCGATAAAACATCTTCTGCTGCATCCTCTGCTAGAAGTACCGTAGTGGGTATCGGTAAGACCTTCTGCTATAAGGGATACCAAGGCACGTACGTGCGCGCGTACATAACTAATGTGTATGGCGAGACTTGTACACAACCGATTGGTTTTATAGATAAGAATACAGTGGATGTAGATAATGTGGTGGTAACAAATCCTCTATCTATCCATGTCTTCCCTAATCCTACAGCGGATAACCTAAATGTGTTTATGAACCACTCCGAACAGGAAGATAAAATACATATCTATGATCTCAATGGTGGAGAGATTATGATAGTTCCAGTGCAAGGACCAATGACGGTCGTAGAAGTAAGTGGACTAAATTCTGGTCTATATCTCGTGAAGGCAGGAAATAGAGTAGGGCGATTTATCAAAGAATAACGCAAATAATACCTAAGAATGATTCGCCATTTGTTTTACACAGATGGCGAATTTTTTGTCTGTAAATAGAAAATTATTAAAAAAATCGCAAAAATATTTGGTCATATGAAAAAAAAGTAGTAACTTTGCACGATTTTTCGTGTATAGTAGAGTGAAGTGGACATATGAGAACTGCGAAAAAATGGGGATAAATGGGGGTAACTACTTAGAAATAAACTAAATATAAAAATACAATGTCAAAGATTTGTCAAATTACAGGCAAGAAAGCCATGGGTGGATGCAACGTGTCTCACTCAAAACGTCACACAAAAAGGACGTTTGATGTGAACCTCTTCCACAAGAAGTTCTACTGGGTAGAACAAGACACCTGGATCATGCTGAACGTGAGTGCAGCTGGTCTGAGAACTATTAACAAAATCGGATTGGATGCTGCGTTGAAACGCGCTTCTGAGAAAGGTTACATCTAAACAAAGGAGGATTCGTTATGGCAAAGAAAAGTAAAGAAGCACGTATCCAAGTAATCTTGGAGTGCACAGAGCACAAGGCCAGCGGTATGCCAGGTACATCACGTTACATCACTACCAAAAACCGCAAGAACACTCCTGAGCGTTTGGAACTTAAAAAGTACAACCCAATTCTCAAGAAGTACACTATCCACAAAGAAATTAAGTAATTAACCCCTAATTAAGAAAGGCTTAGAACTATGGCAAAGAAAGCGGTCGCTACACTTCACACTGGTAACGCAGGTCGTAACCATACAAAGTGTATCAAGATGGTTAAGAGCCCTAAAACGGGTGCTTACATCTTCCAAGAGGAAATTGTTGAAAACGAAAAAGTTGCTGCTTACTTCAAGTAAGAATCGCAATAGAAACATTAAAAAAAGCATACTAAATTTGGTAGTATGCTTTTTTTTTGTTACCTTTGCAGTCGCATTCGGAGGGTATCGGTTGAACGGTTAGGCGGTGAATACCGGTTAATGACGGTGAATATCGGTTAGGCGGTGGGGAGGATATTAATTATTAATTATAATTATTAATTACTAACTAGCATGCTAGGTATTATTATTAACCCAAAATCAGGCAAAAAAGTTTTTCGTGCACAACGATTATATCTATGGAAACTACTCAAAGCGAGGCGTGAGCCGTTTGTGTATCGTGTTACGAAATATGCGAATCACGCTATAGAACTAGCTCGTGAATTGGTCGAGGAAAAAGGTTGTACCAAAATACTTATTTTGGGTGGTGATGGTACACTGAGTGAGGTGATCAATGGCATTATGCGTGCAGAACTTACACCTGAGCAACGAGCAAATATCAAGTTTGGACTTATGCCACGTGGTACAGGCAATGACTTTGCTCGTCACTGGGGATTGACCAAAGACTTCAAACGCTCGCTTGATATTTTCTTTCAAGGTCATAGCAAACCAATAGATGTGGGCTGTGTTACGTATTGGAGAAATAATATACCTCATCATCGCTATTTTATCAATTCGCTCGGATTTGGTATTGAACCCATGGTTTGTAGGGGTGCTGAGAGGTTGAAGTATTATATTGGTAGTCACCATGTTAATTATTTCTTTGCGCTAGTAGGGTCACTCTTGAAATATAAGAATCCGCATTTGCGTTTGGATGTAGATGGTAAGACTGTGGTGGAAGGTAAGATGTTTGTTACTAGCATAGCCAACGGCTCGTATGTGGGCGGGGGTATGAAACTTAATCCTGATGCCGATCCTTGTGATGGTGTGTTGCATGCAATGTTTTTGACACCTCCATCATTCAAAGAGATTTGTCAAGCGGTTCCTCGTTTGTTTGATGGTCGCTTGCATGAATTGCCATTTATTCACCCTGTGGTAGCGGATAATCTGCTGATGCATACCAAAAAACACCAATCATTTGAGGCTGATGGCATAGTGATGGACGTTAGTGGTCCATGTCAAGTCAATTGTATGAAAGGGGCGTTGCAGATGATTGTGCCAGAGTTAGCATAGCTAACGGGACGGCGCGAAGCGCCTATGGGACGCCTCTTTGAGGCTATTGGACGCTGCGCTATGGGACGCGCCGATGGCGCTATAGGCGATAGGCTATAGGCTATAGGTTATAGGCGAAAGGTTAGAGGGAAGAGGCGAAGGATTCGGCTTCGGAGAGTTGGTTGATCTTACCAACATCCATCATACGGTAATTCTCAGGGATGTATGCTCTGAGAATTTCTTTTTGTGCTATACTCAAATATAAATCAATAAGGGAGAATTTCTCACCTTTTTGCTTTACTACCTCGTCCATGCAATCGAAAATGCGTGGACTAAGCACCTGCATGCCCGAGAAGGCTAGTTGGCGATTGGCAATTGGCGATTGGTAATCGGCTATTGGACCGCGGACTTCCCCTGTGGCAATATTGGTCCAACCGCATAAACGATTTTCATCGTTGAAAAGCAAGTAGCGTTGTGTTTCTCTTTCGCTAACAACCACTACACCCATCTCATTGGAATTATATGCCTGGAGTAGGGTAGGGATATCGATATTGGACAGAATATCCACATTGCAGATGAGTATGCCTTCGTTTGAACTTCTAAACTCCTGAACTCCTAAACTTCTAAACTTCTCCTCTGCTTTGCGCAATCCACCACCAGTTTCTAGGAGCATATCGCGCTCGTCACTTACATGAATATTGCACCCGAAATTATCATTGTCCTTTAGATAGTTAATGATCATATCAGGGAAGTGGTGGATGTTCACCACGATGTCTCTAATGCCTGCTGCTTTGAGTTTCTCGATTTGCCATTGCAATAGGGTTTTTCCTGCTAGTGGCACGAGAGCCTTAGGGAGAGTGTCGGTTAGCGGTTTGAGGCGTGTGCCTAGACCTGCCGCAAATATCATTGCTTTCATAAGTATGATATGGGTTGGATGTTTATAAAAAAAGGATACCTGTTTAGGTATCCTTTGTGTCCTCCCAGGGACTCGAACCCTGGACCCACTGATTAAGAGTCAGTTGCTCTACCAACTGAGCTAGAGGTGCATGTTTGCAAACTATTGTTTGCTTTTCTGAACAAAATGCTCATTAAAAACCGAACAAGAGAAACGAAGCTCAAGGTTAATTGGCGAACTTGAACTTACAAGAAAGCAGTTCAAGCCCTCGGTCTATTAGTATCAGTCAACTAAACACATTACTATGCTTACATCCCTGACCTATCTAACTCGTAGTCTACAAGTGACCTTACTCATTTAAAATGATGGGATATCTTATCTTGAGGTGTACTTCACGCTTAGATGCCTTCAGCGTTTATCACATCCGCACGCGGCTACTCAGCTGTGCTCCTGGCGGAACAACTGATGCACCG
>JAZSFR010000025.1:0-2576 GCA_045532335.1 Paludibacteraceae bacterium | reverse complement strand
GCTGCGCCTGTAGTATTTCACAACGAATCCACAGCGAGCAACGCGAGCGAGCTACAGTGTAGCGCAAGCGAAACGAACTACAGCGAAGCGACCCACAGCTCGCAACGCGAGCGATCTGAGGCTTCCCGCCTATGGCGGGCGGGTTTCAAAAAGTGGTTCGTCGCCATGGTGGCCTCGTGGATGAAAGACGAAGTCGTTAATCATCAAGTACTTGTGCTAATCGGCAAACAAGGCATCTACAAGACCACTTGGCTCGAACACCTCATCCCACCCCACCTGCGCGCCTATGCCTGCAAACTCGCCAACTCCAATGACCTCAACAAGGACGAACGACTCCGTATTGCCGAGTTTGGACTCATATCCCTAGACGAGATCGACTCCATGAACAACCGCGAACTCAACCAACTCAAGTCCATCATCACCGCCACCGACATCAACGAACGTGCAGCATACGCCTACACCAAAGAGCGCCGTGTGCGACTAGCCTCTTTCTGCGCCAGCGGCAATAGACGCGACTTCTTGACGGACATCACAGGTAACCGCCGATGGTTGCCTTTTGAGGTGGATAGCATACAAAGTCCCTTTACTACCCTTCTGCCTTACGAGCGAATGTATGCGCAAGCATGGGCTTTGGCACAAGATCCGTTCTTCAGTTACTGGTTTGACCTCGACGAGATCGATGTCCTAGAGCAGCACAACCAGCATTTCCGTGACGAGAGCAACGAGGAGCAGCTACTGCCTATCCTCTTTGATGTGCCTGCCGAAGGCAAAGGCGAGTTCTTAACCACCGCACAGATCAGCGAACGCCTCATCACTTACGGCAACATCAAAAAACCAATGGCACTTTCTAGACTGGGAATGTTGCTAGGTGCTCATGGGTTCCAAAAGAAAACTATTGGAGTCCAAAGACTGCGTGGATGGCTTGTATATCAGCGAAGTATGGACGAAATCAATGCTAACAAAAGGCTATACGCAAAATAAAAAAAGAGCACCTGAGCAGCTCATTTACTATTCTCGTCCGCGTACGTACGGGGACGAAGATAAGCAAACTGCTGCTCAGGTGCTCACCTCCCCAAGATCAACAAAAACCAAATTTAACAATAACTATTTAATTATCACAACTATGAAAACTAACAAACCAAAAACCATGACCCCACAAGTTCGTTTTACCTTAGCGTTGAATGCCACCTGGTCAGTGCTGCACGACCCAGTGCTGACCAAGCTGTACGCCCGCCACTGGAAGCGCTACATCACCCGTGCCACCAAGGAGATCGCCCCCACCGAGCGTCTATTGACGCTGTATGGGTTTATCTTCAATGTGATGTACCATGAGGTGTAGGACGGCGCGGAGCGCCTGTAGGACGCCCTGCGGGCTATAGGACGCGCCGATGGTGCTATAGGCGAGAGGCGGGGGGAAAGAAAGCTCCTACTCGCTGCGCTCGAGAAATCGTCTTATCTCGCATTTGCTCGAACGATTATTTACCTCCTTCTCCCGTTGGTCGAGAAATCTTAAGTAAATCTTATGCAAGGAAACTTTATGAAGGATTATAGATGGATGACTCCATCACTATTGATAGTCTATTTGCTGCATTCTTAAGTAAACTTAAATGCACCAACTATCCTACCAATATCGTGCGCTACGCTTACTAATAATCCTTCATAAAAGTTTTCAAATGCTCTGCCGAACTGCTGTAGTCCACCCACTAAAGTGTGTGTGCAAATTTTCCGTAACTGCTTCGCTGTTACTCTATGTCACATGCTGTGACAAAATTTGCAATCTTATAAATGGTCAGCAGCAAACTGCGAAAGTATGTATTGACTATGACGGACTAAATATCTAACTGGTTGCGAGGAGCAACGTCGGCTACCAGCAGGTACACAATCAAACTGGAGCGAGGAGAAGCACCAGAGCGAGGGACTATAGCAGCACTAGTAGCGCTAGCCGTACTAGTAGGCGGCGAGGGAGCGCTAGCGAGAGGAGAGAGAGAAAAAATAACAACTAAACTAATAAAACTAATTTGAAAATTTACATCAAACGCTATCATCATTCGCGTTGGGGAGTCGACGGCGAATGTTTTATTGAGAATCTAAAAGCATGCGACACAGTAGAACATCCTACTGCCTATCTGCCAAAAGGAGAGTACAGACTCAAAAAAGACAACTACAGACAGTTCTTTACGCATGGCAATGGACCGATGATGAACCTCCAAGGTGAGATCTGCGTAGGACGTCACGTGTTAAGAGGTTTTGTTTTAGAAACAGCTCAAGAATACTGGAAACTACGCAAACGAATAGAAAAAGCACTAAAGAAGAACAAGGAAATCATACTTATCATCCAGGACAATGATTAAGTGTCCAGAAAAAAACTACAACAAAAATGATAGAAAATTAGACTATCCTAAAATTATAGAATATTATAGAAAATTATCAAAAATTTCGAAGATCACTTATATCTCCTTCTCACTCGCGTTCGAGAAATCTTAAGTAAATCTTAATAAATCTTATGCAAGGAAACTTTATGAAGGATTATAGATGGATGACTCCATCACTATTGTTAGTCTATTTGCTGCATTCTT
>JAZSFR010000001.1:0-88625 GCA_045532335.1 Paludibacteraceae bacterium | reverse complement strand
TGTCCCATCCTGAAAAAGGTTTACACATAAACAGATAAAAAAGTATCAATTATTAAGATTTAGTATTATGTGTAACCAAGAAAAAAAACTCAAAAGAATCAATCGAACCAGCTATTCCTTAACAGAAAAGCGCTCAATTCTAGATTTGTATTTTAAGTCAGGATTATCTTGTCGTCAATTTGCTCTTCAGCATGGAATAGACCGTTCCACCCTATCTCTTTGGCTTTCTTCTTGCAAGAATGCCGAAAAAAGTGTACCTTTGCAGTCCAAATTAATTGGTATGGATGCAAAAGACGAAATGCTGGAGAAACTCCGTGCAGAAAATGAGAAACTTCGCCACAATCTTGAGTTTGAACGCTTGCGCGTTCGAGCCTATGAGCGTTTAATTGAGATTGTCAAGGAAGAAGATGGCATCGATGTATTAAAAAAAGATGGTGCCAAACAGTAGACAGCCTGAGCACAGAGTGTAGAGACCAAAGTATCCTCACTCTGTGCCAACTGTTTGGCAAATCCCCTCAGGCATATTACAAACACAAGCGCCGTTCAATAAGTGAGAAAGCCGCAGAAAACGAGGTGTTAGAGATTGTAAAGTATTATCGCAGTCTGATGCCTCTAATAGGTGGTTTAAAACTGTATGTTATTGCCCAAGGTATCATGGGTAATACGATGCCTTTTGGACGTGATCGTTTCTTAAGTTTCTTACATCGCCACCACCTTATTATCCCACCTCGCAAGCCAAGGCACACGACAAACTCTAATCACATTTATATGAAGTATCCTAATTGTGTAAAAGGAGTTAATGTGCAGTATGTCAATCAAGTATGGGTGAGTGATATAACCTACATTTATACAATAGATGATGGTTTTTGTTACTTACACTTGGTAACTGATTATTACTCTCGTGCTATACTTGGAGCGGTAGTTTCTCCCACTTTAGAAACGATATACTCTCAGCAAGCCTTACAACAAGCTATAGCCCAAGCAGGTGGCGGCAATTTATGTGGTACAACGCATCATTCTGATAGAGGAGTCCAATATGCTAGTGATGCCTATGTACTCTCGCTAAAAGAGCATCACATCCGTATCAGTATGACGGAGGATAGCAATCCAACGGATAATGGTTTAGCGGAGCGTGTGAATGGTATTTTGAAGACAGAATGGATATACAATCGTACTGCATATAGAAACCTGCGAGAAGCGCAAATAGAGATAGCTCATATTATAGATCTATACAACAATGTACGTCCTCATCGAAGCATTGATATGTGTACGCCGATGAGTGTTTATCTACAGGATGCTAGTCGTACACCACAAGCAGCATGGGATGAACACAACTGGGCAAGAGCTGCCCCTTCCTCTCTCTGTCACGTGTGGCAGAGAGAGGAAGGTAATACTATCATTTAATAAAATAACAAACATCCATTTGTATATATCAGTAAAATGTATTACCTTTGCACCCGAATCGCCAAACAACAACCTATTAAGGAAATTTATCAACTCTTTTAGGATACCTAGCAACCTTTTTAGGAAACCTATCAAAAAGTGACGATTCTTAAGAAACCTTTCCAGGAATAGTGTAAACCTTTTTCAGTTTTAATCATTTGTTCTATATCACTATTGTAATCACATAGTTATCACATAGTAATCCCATAGTTATCACATAGTTAGTACTGTGAAAAACATTAGAGGGTAATCAACGAATGACTACCCTCTTGATGTTTATGTATGTTTATTTTTACTTAAACTCGAATGCTTACTTCACTTCTTCGAAGTCCACGTCCTCGGCTGCGCCTTGGTTGCTATTGCCACCGTTTTGAGCGCCACCTTGTGCACCGCCAGTGAAGTCAGCGCCTGGTTGAGGACCTGCTTGCGCTTGCGCGTTGTACATCTCAGCGCTAGCTGCTTGGAAAGCAGTCATGAGGGCTTGGTTAGCAGCCTCGCATGCATCCGCATCCTTCTTCTCGTAAGCGGCTTTGAGGTTCTTGAGTGCCTCCTCGATAGGAGCCTTTTTGTCAGCAGGGATCTTGTCGCCGAGCTCAGCGAGTTGCTTCTCGGTTTGGAAGATAGTAGCATCTGCTTGGTTGAGTTTAGCAATACGCTCTGCCTCTTTCTTATCTGCCTCTGCATTCGCTTCAGCCTCCGCCTTCATGCGCTTGATTTCCTCATCGCTCAAACCACTTGATGCCTCAATACGGATCTTTTGCTCCTTGCCAGTAGCTTTATCCTTAGCGGTAACGTTGAGGATACCGTTGGCATCAATATCAAAGGTCACTTCGATTTGTGGCTCGCCACGACGCGCTGGCATAATGCCATCGAGGTGGAAGCTACCGATGAGTTTGTTTTGTTGCGCCATTGGACGCTCACCTTGATACACCTTGATCTCTACAGATGGCTGATTATCAACGGCTGTGGTGAAAGTCTCCGCTTTCTTGGTTGGGATAGTGGTGTTGGCCTCAATCATCTTGGTCATCACGCCACCCATAGTCTCAATACCGAGTGAAAGTGGAGTCACGTCAAGGAGGAGAACATCTTTTACATCACCAGTCAACACACCACCTTGGATCGCTGCACCGAGAGCTACTACCTCATCTGGGTTAACGCCCTTAGATGGAGCTTTGCCAAAGAATTTCTCTACAGCTGCTTGGATAGCAGGGATACGGGTTGAACCACCTACGAGGATGATCTCGTCGATATCGCCTACAGAGAGACCAGCGTTTTGCAATGCGGTGCGGCAAGGAGCGATAGTGCGTTGTACGAGGTCATCTACCAATTGCTCAAATTTAGCACGGGTGAGGGTCTTCACCAAGTGCGCTGGTACGCCATCCACTGGCATAATGTATGGCAAGTTGATCTCGGAAGAAGTGGTGTTAGAGAGCTCAATCTTAGCTTTCTCAGCAGCCTCTTTGAGGCGTTGCATAGCCATAGGGTCTTTGCTAAGGTCTGCACCTGCGTTGTCGTTCTTGAACTCTTGTACGAGCCAGTCAATAATGCGGTGATCGAAGTCATCACCACCAAGGTGGGTGTCACCGTCGGTAGATTTTACCTCAAATACGCCGTCACCGAGCTCGAGCACAGATACGTCGTGTGTACCACCACCGCAGTCAAATACCACGATCTTCATATCCTTATCGCTCTTGTCGAGACCGTAAGCCAAAGCAGCCGCTGTAGGCTCGTTCACGATACGACGAACGTTGAGACCAGCGATCTCGCCAGCCTCTTTGGTAGCTTGGCGTTGGCTGTCGTTGAAGTATGCAGGTACAGTAATCACAGCCTCTGTCACCTCTTGACCAAGATAATCCTCAGCAGTCTTCTTCATCTTTTGGAGGATGATAGCTGAGATCTCTTGTGGAGTGTAAAGACGGCCGTCAATATCCACGCGTGGGGTGTTGTTGTCGCCCTTAACAACTTTATAAGGTACGCGCGCAACCTCGTTAGCCAAACGATCATAGGTCTCACCCATGAAACGCTTGATTGAATATACGGTACGTGTAGGGTTGGTGATTGCTTGACGCTTAGCAGGGTCGCCCACTTTGCGCTCGCCACCATCTACGAAACCAATCACTGAAGGGGTAGTACGTTTACCCTCAGAGTTGGTGATAACTACAGGCTCATTGCCTTCCATAACTGCGACACAGGAGTTAGTTGTTCCCAAGTCGATACCAATAATTTTTCCCATTGTATTTAAGTTTTTTTAGTTAATATTCTTGTTTGAGTCCAGAATCGCGAATCGGGAGTCCATTCTATGGAGTCGCACGTCGGGAGTCCGGAAGATTCTGCCTTAATACAAACAAATGCCGTGCCAAAGTGATTTTGACACGGCTAGACTGACATATACTGACAAATTGGCAGAAAAATTGTTACTTTTTGACCAGGAACAGGCGTTTAATGATATTTTTGGCATTTTGAACGAGTAATTCCTTGAGCCATGCCAAAGGACGGTCCGTCCAGCGTTGTGGGTGGGTGGTAATCATGATACGTGGAGGCAAACTACCCTGCTCTGCCGCATGAATAATATCATTGGTGGCATGATAGACCAATCCTTGGGCATTCCATTGGTCTTGGTAAACAGGTATCTTATCGCGCACACTAACCTTATATCCATCCCAACAACGCCCCGTGTCGGTGAGGTAGAACATCTGCGAGAAATCAATATCGAAATACGGTTCGCCAATGATACCGAGGTCACGGTAATCGTAGTGTTTCCACAGTTCTTTGCCATCCCATTGGCTCGTTGGTGCGCCATGCATACAAATCGTACGCACTGGATAGAACTGACGGAAATAGTTCAGTTGCTGTTGGAAATGCGCATATGCCTTCTCTGTATCACCTTGCATGAGTGCCATGTCCTCGTAGTGGTAACCGATCTCATGACCGAGGGCTGCAATGGCACGGATGATATCTGGCTGATTGCTCTGAGGTACAACCCGAAAATAGTAGGTAGCGGATATACCTAACTCGTGCTCGATTTGGGCAGTAGCCAAACTATTGGCTGCCTTGAGATCGACATCGTGACGGAGGATGATGTATTTGTCACCGCTACTAATCGTTTCACCCATATTGGCGGTCAAATACTGCTCAAAAGTAAGAAACTGATAGCCTTGTTGCTGGAGAGTTAGGAGTAATTGGCGATATTTTCGTAAAGTAAAGTCAATCATGGTGTTATATAAATACGAATACAGTAGCGAATCTTATACAGAACACCCATTCGCTATCAAATTACGCATTTAGGTTACTTATAAATAGCGTTCAATTGTTGTGCGAGGTGCACACCAGCCAAATAAAGTTGATATTCCATTGGCGCAGTCCAATGATAGGTATAGTGGTAAGCATTTCCTGACCATGTAGCATGGTAGGTGTAGATGTCTGAAGTGAGATGGTAGGTATGCAAGAGTGTTTGCTCGGCAGTCATCTGTTGCATTTGTTTGCGCTTTGGGCTATAGACATCGTGCAAGTATGCAGCATACTCGGTATAGGAGAGTCCTTTGCTCTCAAGGATCTTGCTATCCCATACAGAATGTAGGTTGGTATTTTGACCAAACCATTTCATTTTTACTTTGTTACCGCCTTGGTCATCTAAGTGTGCCACATGCATTGGGCAGAAACGATCGGCATAGAGATGAACAAAGAACACCAAGCCGTCGTGACAGTTCTTATTGCTTTTGAGAACAGTCTTGAGACTATCTATTGCCATCCAAAGATCACCACCCTCCTCAGGATAGTTGCTCAATGTTGCCACTACAGCGGCATCGGTCATACCACCTGCTAGATCTTGATAATGGCAAGTGAAACTAGTAGGATAAATGGTGTCGCTCTTGATCTCATCTGGCCAAGTAGATAGATATACCATACCACGGGTGCCGAGAACAGCATCTACCTGTTTGCGAGCTTTGTTAGAAAGAAGATCGTATGCCACTTGTGCCACGATACGGTGACCCTTTGGTCCCCATGCGAAGGTATTAAGCACGGTTACCAAACACACTAATAGGATAGAAAAACGTTTCATATTCATTCTTTTAATATAGTTCTAAATATTCGTATTGGTTACCCACTAGTTGTAGATAACGTTCGAAGGCTGCTTGTTCAATAACGACTGTTCCTCGGCAGTCATTGGGGTGAAAACTAAGACTTTGCGCTTCTTTCAGGTGGCTATCTAAAAAGAGGATCACATGATGCTCTTCATCGTTGATTAGACCAAATGGACTAACACTACCTGGTTCTAGTCCCAAGTACTTGAGCATGCGCTCTGGACTGGCAAAAGAAAGTTTGCCTGGTGCATTCTGACCTGCTGCTACGAGTGTCGCTTTGAGGCGTTGTTCTAAGTCGTGAATAGCCAAATCATAATCACAATGAAAGCATATCAGGTAATGCTGATTGCCCTTGTGGTTGCGCATGAAGATGTTCTTGCAATGTACACTGCCATCGTCCTTCCACCACCGTTTTGCCTCCTCAATGGTCTTACCTTCAGGATGGTTATAGCAGGTAAAAGGTATCTGGTTATCAGATAGATATTTCAGTACTTTTTCTTGTCTTTCCATGTTTTAAAACTCTGCGATGACTTCGCGTACGACTTCGGCTACAGTTGGGTGTGGGAACACCACTTGTTTGAACTCACCTACGGTATAACCCATACGAACAGCGAAACTAGCAGCAGCCACAAACTCAGAGCATGGATTGCCTATCATATGCACACCCATGATTGCTTTGCTGCGCTTGTCTACAATCACTTTGCAAAGTCCTGTCTCGCCTTCGTTCTCTGCCACAAAACGACCAGAATAGGTCATAGGCAGACTATGTACCTCGTATGGCACAAATGGTTCATCGGTGGACATAGATGGCGCAAAATCGCCCTCTTTGATATCATTGAGATCCTTCTCTGTAAGTCCCACACAAGCAATCTCAGGGTTGGTATAAACCACGCTTGGAATAGCATTGTAGGCAATGCGTTGCAATGGCAAGAGTTTGAGCATACGACCTACTGCCACCTCTGCTTGACGACTAGCCACATGGGCAAGCATAATCTTACCTGTCACATCACCTGCAGCATAAACATTCTTTAGGTTCGTGCGCATAAAGTCATCCACCACAATGCCGCCACGGTAGATCACAATATCGTTGAGCGCCTCTAGGCCCTGCATATTTGCACGACGACCAACAGACACAAGGATATGCTCTGCCTCAAACTCGCCATTGGTAGTGAGTACTTTATTGCCTTGTATTTCAGTCACTTTGGTATCGGTTAGAATTTGGATACCTGCCTTACGGTATTTTTCTAGGAGGATCTGCACGATGTCTTGATCGAGATTAGGCAGGATAGTTGGCATCGCCTCAATCACGGTCACAGGTACGCCCAGTTCGTGGTAGAGCGTAGCAAACTCCATACCGATCACACCACCACCTATGATAATCATCGATTGTGGCAACTCCTTGGTGTCAAGTGCCGCAGTTGAATCCCATACGGCAGGGTTATCCTGGATGCCTGGGATAGGTGGCACGAAGTTGTTCGAACCGGTACAAATAAGCAGGTTCTCTGCTTCGTATTGCTCCTCGCCGCAAGCGATAACAACAGTATCATCTGTGCGTGAAACCACAGAGGCAGCGCCCATGATGACAGTACAATGCTCGTTGTTAAGGCGTTGTTTGATACCTGCCACAAGTTTGCGCACTACCTTGGTCTTGCGTTGAGCGATCTTGGTATAATCGAAAGTCACATTGTCAGTTGTGACACCATACTTAGTGGCATTCTTAGCGTTGTAATATTGTTTAGCACTGTAGAGCAGGGTTTTAGTAGGGATACAACCCACATTGAGGCAGGTGCCACCGAGGGCAGTTTGCTCAAATAGGATAACATCTTTGCCTGCACGAGAGGCCATTTCTGCGGCAGTGTAGCCCGCTGGACCACCACCAATAATAGCGAGAAAGTGTTTCATATGTTTTTTTGTTGTTATTCTTTTTTATTCCCACGGATTGCACGGATGCACACTAATCAACCTGCATACCTTGGGTGTTGTAGGTTTTACCTTCATATACGACCAGCAATTGTCCATTACGAATAAACTTGGTATGACCTATAGTGATTTGAGGAGAGGTGATACCAGCACTATTAGCGCAATGGGTGAGGTAATTGGTATACGAAGCTTGTTGACCGCCAAGATAGAGCGAGATGTCGCTAATACCTGGACCATAACTAGCAGTAGCATCTGGACTGGTAAAAGTCAAAGAACGGGTGCCTGTGAGTTCAGGAGCAGACCAGACATAGCGCTGCATAGTATTACTAGCAGCCGATACCTGTCCGACATTGACTCCATCCAATAGAATGGAGATGTTCTTTTTAGACTGGTAAGAACGAATTGTAAACGCAATGGAATCCAAGGAAGAGAGATCTACCTGAGGAGAAGTGATGCTAGCGTTCTTGACGAGGAGCCAGTAGTCGCCATCGGTACTATTGCGGGTTGGTTTGAGGGCTGTGAGCGTCCAGGCTGTAGAGTCGGTTTTGTTGAGCGAGATAATGTGGCTTGTTTGCTCGGTAGATTCATCCTGAGCGAAGACCGCATAGTAGCGGATATTGGATTGTACAGCAGGGAATTCCGTTACCTTATTATATAATCTAGCAGGCGCCTCATCGCTCATTCCGCTGATCGATTGTGGAGACCAACCCACGAATTGGGTACTGGTAGCGGAGCAAGACGTAGGCTGTTGAGGGAGGTACTTGATTTGACTACCGTGGTAGATATAAGAACGGTCGATGACCTCATCGCCTAGCATCCAAAAGACGGTATCAACGAGGGTTTGTACATCTAATCCTGAACTTACACCCAATTGAAAGCGTTCGTCGGCAGAACAAAGCAAAAGGTCAAAGTCTAGTTTTTGGCCAGAGCGCTCGCCCCATATATACTCGACCAGGTATGGATAATCGATGAATGGATTGCGGTTACCTTGGGTGAGTTGGATGGCATTATTTCTGTCTATTTCCTTCTGAGAAACAGGGTCTTGGCGATGCCATTTGATCAGCATTGCCACACCATAAGGGGTGAGACCGTAGTTGTTTTCTGGTCCATAATGTGTATCGGCATCGATGGTGGCATCAAAGATCACTCTACCCTCCTCTGCTTTGTTGAACGCCCACTCTCCAGCCCATTTGACCATAGTACCGAAATAACTACGAGCGATATCGCCTTTGTATTCATCAATAGGTTCTAACACATTGGTACTCATAGATATAGACGCCTCTACAAAAGCGCCAGCAACGGTATTGGGAACGGAGATAGACTTAGGTGTGCCGTACTTAGTGCCATTGAAGGATGTATAGGCAGCCACAGCCACTTCGCCATAAGGGCGGTTGCCACGGCGGCTGTTCATACCATAGGCGGTAGGATAGATATGGAAGATATCTGAACCGGGGGAGTTCTTCTTGCTCGAACTCATCTCCTTGCCTGCCAGAGAGGCTGTTCCGAACCACGATTGGCACATAGCATGCTCTCGGTTGTAGCCCTTGCATTCGCCTGTTTTGGTGGTGTTGGAGGTGCGGTCTTTCTCGTAGACGAAATCACAATCGCTATAAATCTCCCATATATAGCCATCAGGACGCATATCGGTATACTGGAAAGCGAGCCAAATACTATCGTAACGAAAATCGTCTGTGCGATAGCCCAACTTAGCGACCAATTGGATAGCATCGACGAGGGCCTTACCACTAGTGCCATCTATCGACTCATAATACGCTGGCAATGAGTCTACTGGAGTCACAGGTCGATCGAATGCATGGAGTGTGACTGCCGAGCAGCAGATAGCCAAAAGTATCGTTAGTAGTTTTTTCATAGTCTGTATCCGTCTTAGTTTCTAATCGTTAATTGATTCTAGATAAATTTTAACAGCAGAGGCCACCATATCGGTACAAGGGCGTTTTTGGTAGTATGCCTCGGTACGTGCTTCGGGAGTTGGTTCTTGTGGGCGAGGCGCAATACCTAATAGTTCCGCACAGATGAGCGAGGTGTTTTCGTCTTTGAACTTAGCAGCCAAGTCCTGCACAAAAGCGTAGTTATTCTTTTTGCCTTCGGCATCGCCTGGGATAGGGCTACCATTTTCTAATCCTGCGAGGAGGAACATACCGCAAGCGGCACCACAAGTCTGACGCATACGACCTATACCGCCCCCAAAGGAGGCAGCCACACGAAGAGCGGTCTGCTCGTCCAAACCATAGATATCCGCACAAGCAGACACAACCGCCTGACTACAATTGAACCCTTTGCGAAAGAGTTCTTTGGCACGCTCTACGCGTTTTTCAATCTCTTGCTCTGTCATCTCACAAAACTAGTTTTAATCTTCTTTTCTTCTGCTGCAGGGATCTCTTCTGTCTTCAGTCCTTTGATCATCCATACCATATTACGCGCCAAGGTGCGCATAGTCTGCAATCCCTCAAGGTCCTCTACCGCTTCGCCAATAGCGGCACCGTGCACACTATTCCAGTACTGCGATGGCACAACAGGCATATTATTGATAGTGAAGTACTTATTCAATCGATCAAAGGTCGCACTAGCACCGCCTCGGCGGCATACAGCCACGGCAGCAGCAGGTTTATACGTCATCTTACTTCCGCAGGAATAAAACAAACGATCGAGCAAAGCACACAGACTGCCATTAGGACCCGCATAATAAACAGGCGAACCTACTACCAAACCATCAATACCCTCGTCCAAGATCTGACGGAGCTCATCGTATAACGCATCAGAAAACGCACAGTGGGTATTATTCTTGCGGCATGCGCCACAAGCTACACAACCACGAACAGCTTGGGTACCAATATGAACAATCTGTGTTTCTACCCCTGCCTCTTGAAGGGTGTTTGCAACCTCTGAAAGTGCGATAAAGGTGTTACCTTTAGCACGAGGACTACCATTGATGAGCAAAACTTTCATAATACATGCAATTTGGTGCAAAGGTAGGATTTTTTTCGGACATATGCAAGTAATTTTACTTAAAAGTAAACTTTTTGCTCAAAAATCTTGTATATATGCAAAAATTTTACTACTTTTGCACCGTGGAATACTTTGGACTAATATCATCTAAATTAAACATCGCTGTCAAGCAAGTGGCAGCGACCGTGGCGTTGCTCAATGAGAATGCTACGATACCCTTTATTGCACGGTATCGTAAGGAGAAAACGGGCAGTTTGGACGAGGTGCAGATTGCCGCTATTGCGGAAGAGTATCATCGTTGTTTGGAGTTGGATGATCGTAAAGCCACTATCCTCAAAACCATAGAGGAACAGGGCAAACTGACTGATGACCTGCGCACCCGCATAGAGCAATGTTGGGATGCCACCAAACTAGAGGACATCTACCTACCCTATAAGCCTCACCGCAAGACCCGTGCTGATGTGGCGAGGGAGCAGGGATATGAGCCTTTGGCTCAGGTGCTGTTTGCACAAAAGCGAGAAGGTGATGAGGCGATGAGGCAAATAGGCGAAAAGCTAAAGGCGAAAGGCGATGAGGCGAAGAAAGCCGAAGAGGCCCTGCAAGGAGCACGAGACATCATGGCGGAGTGGATCAGTCAGGATGAGCAAGCCAGAAACGGCATACGCCGAGAGTTTACCTATAGCGCGATGATCACTACCAAGGTGGTCAAGGGCAAAGCCGATGAGGCGGAGGCACAGAAATACAAGGACTATTTCTCCATCAATGAGCCATTGCGGCGCATATCCTCGCATAGATTATTGGCTATTCGTCGAGCTGAAGCGGAGGGATACATTCGCGTAGATATCTCGCCTGATAGCGAAAAGGCCTTGGATAAGTTAGCACATCTATTTCTCAAGAACACTAGCGATGCAGCCTATCAAGTGGAGCTTGCAATGGAGGATAGCTACAAGCGACTACTCAAACCTGCGATAGAAACAGAGGTGGCTGCTGCTAGCAAGGAGAAAGCCGACACGGAGGCCATACGCGTGTTTGCGGATAACCTTAGACAGTTGCTGCTAGAGTCGCCATTGGGGCAGAAACGCATGTTAGCCGTAGATCCTGGATTCCGCACGGGATGCAAAGTGGTGGTACTATCCGCACAAGGAGATCTGTTGCATCACACGGTGGTGATGCTCAATAATAAACAATCCATTGAGACGCTACAACGACTAATTCATCAGTATCAAATAGAAGCCATAGCGATCGGCAACGGTACCGCTTCTAGAGAGGCAGAACAGATGGTGCGTGTTGCACTAGGCTCCATCGCCTCTACACCATACACTCTACACTTTACACCTCAGGTGTTTGTGGTGAGTGAGAGCGGAGCATCGGTGTATTCGGCGAGCAAGATCGCTCGAGAGGAGTTTCCGAATGAGGATGTGACCGTGCGTGGTGCAGTGTCGATAGGCAGACGACTAATGGATCCGTTGGCGGAACTGGTGAAGATTGACCCTAAATCCATTGGCGTAGGACAATACCAACACGATGTGAACCAGACCCGTCTAGCAGAGAGCCTGCAACAGACGGTGGAGAGTGTCGTGAACCATGTGGGTGTGGATGTGAATACCGCTAGCAAGCATATTTTGACCTATATCTCTGGTCTAGGCCCTACCCTAGCGCAGAACATCGTCAACTATAGAAGCGAGAACGGTCCGTTCAAGAGTCGCAAAGACCTAATGAGAGTGCCTAAGATGGGCGCTAAGACCTTTGAGCAAGCGGCAGGATTCTTGCGTGTAACCAACTCGGACATGCCACTAGACAACTCTGCCGTACACCCAGAGAGTTACCCTATTGTAGAGCGCATGGCCAAGGATATGGGGTGCAAGGTAAGCGATCTAATGAGCGATGCCAGTCTGCGTGAGAAGATTGACCTTAAGAGATATGTCACAGAGCAAGTGGGAATGCCTACGCTAAAAGACATCATGCAAGAGTTGGAGAAACCTAGTCGTGATCCACGCGAGCAGATCGAGGAATGGCATTTTGACGAGTCGGTGCACACGATAGATGACCTACAAGTAGGTATGGTGTTGCCTGGTATCATTACGAACATCAGCAATTTTGGTGCATTCTGCGATGTGGGTGTACACAAGGATGGTCTGATCCATATATCCGAGATGGCTAATAGACGCATTAGCAACCCTAGCGAGGTGGTTAGTCTACACCAACATGTGCGCGTGCGCGTTATAGACATTGATAGAGCGAGAGGTAGAATTCAGCTCTCGCTGAAAAGAGTTTAGGGTTTAGAGTTTAGTGTTTAGAGTAGAAGATAATAAAAACAATGAATATATGAAAAAGATTTTAATGATTGCAATGATGGTAGTAGCTGCCGTAGCATTGCACGCACAACTTCCAAATGTGCAACTCAAAGACATCGATGGTAATACTGTACAAACAGGTGCTATCAGCAACAACGGCAAACCTATCATCATCTCTTTCTGGGCGACCTATTGCAAACCATGCTTGCGCGAGCTCAAAGCTATTCACGAGGTGTATCCTGACTGGCAAGATGAGACTGGCGTTAAGATGATTATCGTGAGCATAGACTCAGCACAAGATGCTAACAAGGTAAAACCATTGGTTGATGGTTTTGGTTGGGAGTACGAAGTATTGCTCGACCCTAACGGCGACTTCAAACGTGCGATGAATGTGCAAAACGTACCTCATGTGTTTGTATTGGATGGCAAAGGCAAGATCATTTACAACCACGCAGGTTATGTAGATGGTGGCGAGGAGGATATCTACGAGGCATTGCAATAACGAATCAAATACCCTTGTAATACCCTTGCAATACCGAGTCTTTTACGGGTTCGTTACGGGTTCATAACGGGTTTATACCGTAGGTTAAAGCATACAATATAAGATGAAAATAAAGAAATACATACTCATTCTCGCTCTTATCCCTACTCTGCTTTGGGCGAAGGATACGGTGATTGTCGTAGGTGGTATTCAGCACGAAGCATTAGTGCCTGTTCCAACTATAGAAGAAGGCTACTACCTCAGCAACTCCTACCTTGACCTAGGTATGCGTTGGGAGCACAACATGGACAACAAGGTCGGTTTCCAAGGACTAGAACTCATTACTCGTTCCGAACTTACTGAGTGGCCCATGTTGGGATATGATGAAGATTTTGGCGGCTATGGTCTAAGCCACTTGCACGTAGGAGCTAACTTCAGTTGGGGCAAAATCACAGTAGGTGATGTCTATGGACAATTTGGTAGTGGAATGGTGTTGCGATTATACGAAGACCGAGCACTTGGTGTAGATAATGCGCTTCGCGGAGGAAAGATCGAAGTCACACCCTACAAGGGAATCTTCATCGAAGCACTCGGCGGTAAGCAACGTCGCTATTGGAACTGTTACGACGATGGCGCTTGGGGATGGAACTACAAGCAAGATGCGGTACTCGGAGCCAACCTTGAATTGGGATTGCATGAGTGGATTCCTCAGTTGCAAGAAGCAGGTGCCAACCTCACCATCGGCGGTAGTTATGTGAGCAAGTATCAGAAGATGGATACCATCATCTTTAACACTGTGATTCAACCGGAAGGCAAGTACGACTATTACTACAATCTGCCTGAGTGGGTAGGCGCTGGTAGTGTGCGAGCACAATTGCAGATGAAAGGTTGGAATGCCCTCGTAGAGTATGCTTACAAGGCCAACGATCCTACTGTTGTGAACAAGTACAGTTACGATCCAGGTCAAGCATTGCTCTTGTCACTCAGTTACTCACAAAAAGGATTGGCCATTATTGCACAAGCAAAGCGCTCGGAGAACATGTCTTTCCGTTCGGATCGTGGACTGAACAATATGGCAGGTACCATCAACCACATGACTCCGTTTGCTAATCAGCATACCTATATGCTCACTTCACTCTATCCTTATGGCACCCATGCTACTGCTAGCGAGTGGGCATTCCAAGGCGAAGTGCGCTATACATGGAAACGCGGCACCAAGATGGGCGGCAAGTATGGTACAACCCTCAAACTCAACGCATCACATATCCGTGGTACAACCGATACATGGTTCGGAATGAGCGAGGCACCTTACTATACAGATGTCAATTTGGAACTCAACAAGAAACTCACTAAACAATGGTATATTGGTGCTATGGCGATGTACCAGACCTATAACAAACAAATTATCGAAGGCAAAGGTGATTTGATCCGTGCTGGCATAGGAGTTGTGGAGGCAAAGTATGCGCTTAACAAAAAAGTGCAAATGCGAGCAGAAGTGCAATACCTCTACACCCAACAAGACGAAGGTCAATGGGTAGCAGCATTGTACGAATTGAGTCTCTTCCGCCAATTGGTACTCTCAGGACAATGGATGTATAATATCGGTTATGCACACGAGGCAACCAACGAGCACTATTATACCGTAGGTGCCACCTATACACATGGCGCACACCGTGTCATGGCAGGATACACCAAGACCCGCGAAGGATTCAACTGTTCGGGTGGTATATGCCGATATGTTCCTAAACAAGAGGGTGTTAGTTTGACTTATAATTTTACATGGTAATATAGTTATGAAATCAAATATACAAATAAATCTTTGTTCCTTGCTCCTGGTTCTTGGTTCGCTACTCTCAGCCTGCGAGGTGATTGGACCTGATGATAGAGATAAAGTGATCTTTACTCCTACTGATCCTAGTGCGGTGAAACGTACATCGTTACTTATAGAATATTCTGGTTGGCAATGTGTCAACTGCCCTACTGCAGCAGAAGAAGCACACCGTCTGGAAAAATTATACGGAGAAGAGTTGGTGGTCGTAGTAATGCACCCAGAGAGCAATCCGAACACCCGTCATAACGACAAACCTGCGCTGAACTATACCTGTCCAGAGGCAGACAGCATCTACCTCATGATGGGCGGAACGAACACTACCCCATTCCCTACGGGTAATGTGAATATGGTGAAGGATGATACCAAAGGTTACTTTACCAACTACGACAAATGGGGCACCCTAGTGAGTCAAGCGTATGCTGCTCCAAAGCCTGTGCTATTATCACAAGAGATAGATCATATTGATGAGAATGTGCTATTTATTGCTGTAAACATCTCCAATCTGAATAGTGTAGCAATGGATGCCACCCTGCAAGTATGGCTCACAGAAGACGGAGTGATAGGTAGTCAAAAGAAACCTGAAGGCACAGACAAGGAGTATGCGCACAACCACCTATTGCGTGCTAGTATCTCACCTATCTGGGGAGAGAAACTGTCTATTGACGCACATATGACCCAACAGGTAGTATACGAATATACTCTACCTGAGAAAGTCGAGAAAAATAACTGCTATATCGTAGCACTCGTGAGTGTCAATGGCGAGGTGATACAAGCCAACAAAACCAGCGTCCTCAGAGTAAACCTAGATTAAGAGAAAATAACTAAATAATTTAAAGATATGAAGAAAATTTTAACAACTATTTTTGTGCTTTGCGCAGCACTTAGTATGCAAGCGGCATTGCACGTGAGTTACGAGAAATGGGTAGATGACGAGAAGGTAGTAACCAATGTCACCGAAAACACCACTATTCTTGTAACAGAGTTTGAATGGGACGAGGACCTAGAAGAAGCCCTCATGGAGGTGAGAGGTCAATTGTACTCAGACGAGTCACAAAACATCAAAGTGACCATCACCCGCCAAAACACAGGTATCATCGACCAATTCTGCGCCGCAGGCAACTGCGTACCAGGTAACGGGGAATTGACCCAAGTATGCGAGTTTGTGGTAGGTACTAATGCTATGCAACGCAGCTGGTTTACTCACTACACACCAATGGACAAGGGTAATGAGGTGATCAATTACGAGTTTAACGATGGAGTGAACCCTGCTATCACCTTGACCATCAAGTATAGCTATTTGATGACTGCGGTGGAGGATGTCGTAGCGCCACAATACAACGGTAAGATCTACAATCTTCTCGGTCAAGAGATGCCTGCTACCTCCCTAAGCGAGTTGCCAAAAGGTATCTATATCATCAACGGTAAAAAGTATATCAAACAATAATACAATTATTAACTGTTTTATTTTTAAGGTATGAAAAAGAGTTGGATGTTGCTAAGTTTGGCAACGCTCTTATTAGGTTTGGTAGGTTGTGAGCCTGCGGTAGAGTCAACCATCGCGCTAAACGCTACAACCCTAGAAATGCTAGTGGGAGAGAAAAGCGAGTTGGTAGCGACTATCACACCTGAAGTACCAACAGATGAGTTAGTATGGGAATCTAGCAACAGCAAAGTTGCTGTTGTGGATAAGAATGGTGTGGTAACAGCCAGGAACGAAGGTGAAGCGATAATCAGTGTTAGCACCAAAGTAGGTCGTGCTGAATGCCTAGTAAGCGTAACTAGAGGTGCTCTAAAAATGAATATGGAGACCGCAGACTGCTTGATGTATGACTGTATACAACTAAGCGTAGAAAAACCTGAGCACAAAAAAGACGTCAAGGAAGTGTGGATGACAGGAAACAAGGAGATTGCTGTGGTGAACAGCAAGGGTCTTGTAACAGGTGTTGCACCAGGAACCACTACTATCAAGGCGACACTAACAGGTTGTGTGGCTGCTGTATGTACAGTAACAGTAAAAGAGGTGCCAGTATCCTTTGCGCGTAAATACCTGATTGAGCACTTTACAGGCGAAGACTGCGGTTATTGCCCTGGCGGTATGTACGCAATTGTAGAATATCTGGAGAGCGCTACTACCCCATCTATCTGGGTGAGTCATCACTATGGTTTTGGTTCGGACGAATACACTATCTCTGAAAGCAGCAATATAGGTAATACATTGGGTGTAAATGGTGCACCAAATATGTCATTGAACCGTAGCAAACAGTCTGAGGGTCTGACCTTCCATCCTGGTTACTTGCCAGAGATTACGATAGCAGACAAAACGGAGGCGGCTATGTCGGTAGAAATAAATCGTAACTATAACGCGACAACCCGTCAGTTGGATGTGACAGTAAGTGGTGAATGCACCTATGATAGCCAAAGTAAATTCTTGGTATCGGTACTCATCAAGGAGAATCGTCTGGTAGGTAAACAAGCAGACTATACCTATTCTTGGAAAACTGCTAAGTGGAAAGAGTATATGCACGCACGTGTGATTCGTGATATGCTGACTCTGCCACTAGGAGATACTATTGAACTAATTAACAGGGCATACAGCAAGACTTGGAGCTATACTATACCTGAGAAATGGATAGCAGAGAACTGCTGCGTAGTGGCTTATGTAACCCCATTGGTAGGTCAACCTATCATCAATGCAGAACAAGTGGTATTGGTAGAAGGTACAACGGGTGGAGAGGAGTATTTACCATACGGTATTACTGAAGGTAAAGGTCCGAACAAAGAGATTACTTTCAAAGAGGTAAAAGTAAGCAGAATAGAAGAAGAGAACTTGTTGGAGGTACTATTGGTATCTAACTCAAAGATATCAACAGAATATGGCGATGCTCAAGCTATCAGTGCCGTATATATACATACCGATGCTGAGACATTGACAGCAGGTACCTACCCTATTAAGGCAGATGGTTCGGCAGGTAGTATCCAAGCAGGATATCGTATAGATGAAAAACAATCTTTCGGCGGATCATTGCTCTTATATGCTGTGTCTGAATACCTGGCTAATGGTCAGTTAGCACCTGCACATATCTGGCGTATGAATGAAGGCGAGATGGTAGTAGATGAGGCTGGTAACATCAGTTTCAACTTCAAGACCTACAACGGTACATCGGTTACATCAAACTACCAAGCCACAAGCGCTAGCCAAATGCCACAAGTGCGCAAACCAGCTGCGCTAAAGCAATATATTGATTTGAATAAAACTAATAAATAAGGTATGAAAAAGATTTTTATAGTTCTTGTGTTGCTCTGTGCAACACTTGTAGCATCGGCACAAGAGGTGCCAACATCTTTCCCTCGTAAGTACCTCATCGAGCACTTTACGGGTGATGAGTGCGGATACTGCCCTGAAGGTATGTACAGCATCGTGGGTTATACCCAAAAGACTTCTACCCCATGCATTTGGGTGAGTCACCACTATGGTTATAACACCGATGAGTATACGATCTCTGAGAGTGCAAAGATTGCATCTGCCTGTGGAGCTCAAGGTGCTCCTCAAATGGCCATTAACCGTACCAAAGTGATGGGAGCATCTATTGCATTCCATCCTGGCTACTTGCCAGAAGCAGGTATGGCAGAGGCTATTGCAAGCAAATGTGATACTGTGGCAGAAGCATCTGTGGTGATTGATCGTACCTATAATGCAGAGACTCGCGAATTGAATGTGACTGTAAGCGGACAAGTGGCTAATACAGCTGTGACCGAGTACTTATTGACGGTACTGATTAAGGAGAACGGTTTGATTGGTAAACAAGCAGACTACTATTGGTCATGGAAGACAGCAGGATATAAGGAGTTTATGCACCCATGCGTGGCGCGTGACTTGCTCTGCTCTACCCAATTGGGCGATACTGTTAAAGTAGAGAATCAAGCATACAGCAAGACCTATACGTATAGCGTGCCAGAGAAATGGGTGGCAGAGAACTGCAATGTGGTGGCATATATCACCCCACTCAATAAGAAACCTGTGATCAATGCAGAGGAGACTCCACTCGTAGCTGGTACAACTGGTGGTGCAGAGTATTTGCCATTTGCTATTACAGAGAGCAAAGAGCCAACCAATGCAACAAAATTGAGCTTTGATGAATTTGAACTACACAAAGTAGATGATAACAAGTTGGCAGTACAATTGGTAGCTGCATCATCTACTCGTTCAGATATGTATGGCCCTGTAAAAATGGTGGTATACTTGGAGTTTAACACAACCGATAGCATCTTGCCAGCAGACTCATTGCTATTTGCAGAGGGTAATGAGCTGAACACCTATACAGCAGGTAGTGTAGATCTAGTAGAACAATCATTTGCAGGTTCACACCTAGCATACCATTTGGCAGCTGATATGGAAACTATGTGCCATATCTGGCGTATTATGAGCGGTAGCGTAGTAGTTGAAAAGAATGGTAGTTTCGTAGCTAGCGGTAAACTAGATAACGGTAAGAACTTCAAGGTTACTTGCACATTGCCTGATACTGCAGTAGAAGATGTGATCTTCAACAAAGCACATGTAGAGAAACTCATGCGTGATGGTCGTATCATCATCAATATCGACGGTGTTGAGTACGATATGCAAGGTCGTGTAATGTAAGCAGCAAAATCGCTCTTCTAAAAGTTTTAAGAGTCTAAAAGTTTTAGAACTAACCCAATAAAATAATCCCCGCACTCGTGAGAGATGCGGGGATTATTTTATCTATTTCAGAATAACGGATAAGATGAGTGTTAATCTGTGAAATCCGTGGGAAATAATAGTTATCCGTGCGATCAAACTAGTGGCTAGACCTCTTATTGAAGTCTAGCACCTGTTGCGTTGTATAGTCCGTCTGGACGAACGATATAGAGTTGACCGTTGATGATAACCTTCTTAGCACATGGCTTGCCACCGCCAATGATATCACCGCAGTTACCGCCGAAGATATCCTCTACTCCAGTAGTAAGTTCGTCCTCAAACCACAAGGTCATGATTCCTTCATTCCATACCCAAGGAGCATCCACTTGCTCACCGAAGAGATATCCATGTTCGCCGAGCCACTCTTGTGTCATAAGTGCAGCCTTGATGGTAGCACCCTCGGTAGTGGTGTCGGTCAATAGAACAGTTGCATCTACGCCTGCGAGCTCAGAATATACATAGTTATTCTTGAAGCCTTTCTCAGCAGGGAAATATACTCGTGGCCACTCAGATTGTGGTTTGTTCCAATCTACCTTATCCCAATCGTACTCGTAGTTATCGCCACTAGAGAAACCTACCACACGGTGAGCAATCACATCCTTGCCCTCTGGTACGCTGATAGCAGTAAGACCTACGAGGTTGTTCTCCACGAGGATGGCTGTAGAAGAACCTGTAGCATCGGTTTCCACCTCGCCTACGATACCACCCACTTTACCTGCGGTAGCAGAAGGGGCAAGTGTAAGGGTACCTTCAACCACGCAGTTGCTAATCAAAGAGCGACCGCTGAAGCCTACGATACCACCGATAGTATTGCTACTAAAGAGATCGGCATCCACACGGCAGTTGTATACAGGTTCGCCGCTGCTGATCTCGCTGGTGATACCACCTACGATCTTACCCTCTGCTTGACCAGTGAAGACGCAAGCATGGATATTGGTAAAGGTTTGTGATTTACCAATCACACCACCCACTTGAGCATCTGGAGCAGAAATAACAGCATCAGTTACAGAGCAGGTGTGTACATCTAGGTTAAGAGCAGCTTCGCCCACCAATGTACCTACGATTTGCTCATAGCCTACACCCTTGATGATAGGATTGATGACACGCACATTGCTCAATGAAGCGAACACATCCACACCATCATCAGTTACACCACCTTGCATATAATCAGCGAGGATACCTGCAGGATTGAGGTGCTTAGAAGAAAGTACAAGAACAGGGTTTTCGAATTTGATGTTTTGTACCTTAACGCTATCTTTCATTGTTCCAAACAAACCACCACCTACGAGGCAGAGATTGCTAAGGGTATGATCTTTACCGTCCAAAGAGCCAAGGAATGCTTTCTTAGGGCCTTCAAATGGTTCGCCTAAGAAATCAATATCATTCACCACTTCGTAGTAAGCAGAAGGATTGTTGTCGATGAGGCAGAAGTCGTGTGCACATGCGATTTGATAAGGATCTTCTGCGGTACCGCTACCCTTGAGGCTAGAACTGTTGAGTGGTAGAGGGGTATAGTGCATGGTCAATGCGCCATTCTTTTGGTATACGCACATGATGGAAGGATTAGCACCCTTATCCATTAGATAAACCATATTGAGTTCGCCCATCTCTGCGCTCTTGCCATAGTCGAGAAGGATCTCGCCTTTGGTGTTACAAACGAGCAAAGCAGTCTCTTTGTCAGAGGTGTTGTTTGGGTTGTAACGTTTCACGAGCACCATATACTCACGTGCATCGTCGGTATGCATGAGCCATGGGTTGAGAGCTTCGGTGGTGATATTTACCGTTGCTGCCTCGATGTATTTACCCATGTTGATATTCTCGTAGCGATTGAATGTACCATCTTCATTGAGCCAAGCGATATCTTGAGAGATAGTACCATCTTTCTCGTTGTTACCTTGGCGAAGTGCTACGGCATACTCATAACTGTCGCCCTTAGGATAGCGGTCGATGCTAGAAGAGATCATGCGACCGTCCTCGAGGTAAACTGAGATCTCGGCACGGGTCTTACAAGAAGGTAGATCCACAAAGAAGAACTCACCATCGTACTCCTCTTTCATAAACAACCATTGCTCCTCTTGGCCTGCGATAGGACTCATTTTGATACGACCAAGGGTATTCTCAGCAATAGTGGTGAGCAGGTTACCATTCACATCATATTTGTAGTATGAGTTGATCGAACCATCAGACTCAAGGTTATACTTCTCTTGGGTGATGATGTACGCAGGAGCATCGCCGTCGTAGTTACGGATGATGTCGTCCATTCCATTGAGACCACCAAGCATTGGGAAGGTATAGAGGAGTTTTTGGTTCTCGTCTTGTACCACAGGAATCTTGGTGGTATAGAGGGTCTTATAACTTTGGTTCATATAGGTGATGACCAAGTTGTTGTCTGGGTTCACCACAGGGTCTTGATCCAATGGTGTGTTAGGATCGAAGTATGGTTTCTCATACTGTTGGGTAACATAGTAGAGCATTGTACCGTTTTTGAACATAAAGATAGGTTGCAAATCGGTAAGCGCAGCTACATTGGCATAAGGGATGCGGAAAGTGTGTTGTACGCCACCACCATACACAGACTTACGACGCACATCGTAGCACAGGGTGTAGTCTTTAGAGGTAGACGCACTATCACGAGCAAAAATCATCACATAGTTCTCGCTATAGTCACCTACGTTTTGTGCATACACTTGTCGTCCATCTACAGAAGTTACAGGGGTGGTCACAGTCTCGCCATCGCCAATAGAGAAGACGTGGTTGAAGTTATGTCCCTCGTAGTTCTTGGTTTGTGCGTGGAGGAAGAGCATCACCTCGTACTTATTGTCAGTATTAAAGAACTTCTGTGTCACCAATGGGTTGATCTCCGCTTGGTTGATACCTGTCATATTAGGATCTTCTAGTTTCAGAGAGTCTACAATCTTACCGACCAATTCCTTCTCACTATTATACACCTCCATTGTCACCTTGGTATAGAGATTATACTTCTTCTCAAAAGAAGCAGTATAAGTCCATGTAGTGCCGTCAGGTGCATTGAGGAAACCGTAGTTATCTACGGGTGTTTGTGCTACCATATTGCTTACCCCAACGATAAGCATTGCGAAAAGCACAATTGCAAAATTCAAAATCTTTTTCATATTATTTAATTATTTGTTATTATCTAGTTGAGCAGATTATTATTTGGATTCATTAGTATAGTATTTTTTTGTCACAACATAAATCCTATCACTCCCAATTTGTGTATAATATCCACCATCCTCCTTATGAAACGTGCCATCATGATCAGATAAAAATGTACGACTATCAACAAATTCACCTTTTATCGTAAAACCATATTGATCGGTTAATTCACCAAGTTCAATTTTTCTCTTACTAGTATTAGATGATCCATGGGATAATCCTATAGATAATAAGATTAGATAAGTAAATATCAACCATTTACCCTGTTCATACAAATCAAGTAGACTTATCACAACAAAAGCAGCAGATAGCAAAACTCCAATAATCATTAGCAGGTGTCTACCTGTTAGATTACTTATCTCACTAATTAATCCCAAAACCAATCCACCAGCTAAGAAAACCAAACAAATAGCAATCAAAAAACCAATCCATCCCCATCCTTCGGCATCCAATGCAAACCACCAGGAACAAGTATGATTATTTAAGAAGTATACTAATAACGAACCATATATTATTATTAACGTACCTCCATTACGAAAGAAGCGAGTGAGAATACTATTATCATTAAAACACCATAAGATTAGTCGAACCAACATACAAGCAAGTATACCGACAATGGTCCAAAACAACCAATATACAGCTTTCCAATACTCTGGTTTCCATTGACTAAAAAGTTCTTTTCTAAATCCAAATGGCACTTCAAGAACAGTTATTTGGTTATTTTTAATAGCTTTTTCTATAAAATAATCATCCGATATGTAATAGTTATCATTTTTTCTGAACATGTTTTTATTACCAATATTCCATAATAATCTTCTATGTCCATTGATATGCTGAGAATATATTATGGTATCACCAGGGTTAGCTTTGATGGTTTTAGTAATATCATTATAGTGATTTTCGATTGGAACATTAATAGGTTTGTTGACCTCGTACATATGTACTTTGTGAAGTAGTCTAGGTTTAGCTTCACAAATAGCCGAGGTAAATACAAACACTATTAATAATGCAAAGAAACGAGATATTAAAACATCTATTATTTTCATATCCACTATTCAATCATTGATTATTTCTTGATACCATCGCGCTCGAGCAGGGCATCGATACTTGGTTCGCCACCACGGAAAGCACGATAGAGGTCCATAGGCTTAGCGCTACCACCCTTCTCTAGAATGTTCTTGCGATAGCGGTCTGCTGCTGTCTTATCAAATATAGTGCCACTCTTCTCTTTTGCTGCTTTGAACACAGAGAAAGCGTCAGCATCTAGGAGTTCAGACCACTTGTAGCTGTAGTAACCAGCAGCATAACCGCCAGAGAAAATATGGGTGAACGCATATTGCATATGGGTACCTGCCACGAGTGGCAACACTTGTACACCTGCCATAGCCTTGTCGCCAAACTTGATAACAGCCTCAGTAGCATTCAAGGTCTCAGGTACAACAAAAGGCTCAGTCAAGGTGTGCCATGCCATATCCAGGTAACCAAATGATAATTGGCGTACGCATGCGTATGCCACATGGTAGTTAGCAGCAGCTTGGATCTTGTCCACGAGGTCTTGTGGGATCACCTCACCGGTCTCATAGTGCTTAGCGAAGGTGTCGAGGAACTCTTTTTCGCTCAAGAAGTTCTCATTGAATTGAGATGGGAGTTCCACAAAGTCGCGTGGCACATTCGTACCGTTTTGCGCAGCGTATTGACATTGGGTCAGCATACCGTGGAGAGCATGACCAAACTCGTGGAGGAAGGTCTCCACCTCGTCATAAGAGAAGAGTGCAGGTTTCGTACTTCCTGTAAAATTCTCGCCTTCGGCTTCGACATTTACAGGACGTGTAAAATTCATTACGTTGACTACATGTGGACGGTGGTTAATCTTACCATCCATGTATTGCTCTTGGAAGTTGTTCATCCATGCGCCTCCGCGTTTGCCATCGCGTGGGTGGAAGTCTAGGTAGAAGACTGCCAGGTATTTACCTTTTTGGTCAAACACCTCGTATGGGATCACTTCTGGGTGATATACTTGGATGTCTTTGTTCTCTTTGAAGGTGATGCCGTACATGCGTTTAGCAAAACCGAATACACCTTCGATCACTTTCTCTTTTTGGAAGTATGGACGAATCAAGTCGTCAGAGATCGCATATTTCTCCTCCTTGAGTTGTTTTGAGTAGTAACTCCAGTCCCATGGTTGGATGGTTGCGTAGAAACCTTTGGTTTTAGCAAACTCTTGCAATTCTGCTACTTCTTGCTTTGCCACAGGCATATAGCTTTCGCGGAGTTGATCGAGGAAGTTGTACACATTCTCTTTGTTCTCTGCGCAGGTCTTCACGAGGGATTTGTCTGCGTGACATGCTTTCTCAAACAGTTGTGCAAGTGCCAAACGGGTGTTAACGATATCGATGATGATTTGTGTATTGTCGTACTCGCCTCCAATAGCGCGTGTGTTGTATGCTGTGTAGAGCTCGCGACGGATATCACGATTTTGGCAGTCCTCCATCACAGGGATGTAGGTTGTTGGTTTGAGGTCAAGTAACCAACCGGTCATACCTTTTTTCTCAGCGTTAGCTTTGAGCATTGCTTTGGTGTCCTCTTTGAGACCAGCGAGGTCCTCCTCGTTGGTGATAAGCATGCTCCAGGCGTTAGTTGCTTTGAGCACGTTTTGTCCAAACACGAGGGTGAGTTGAGAGAGTTTAGCGCTCAATTCTTTGTATACAGCTTTCTGCTCGTCGTTGAGGTTAGCACCATTGTTTGCAAATGACTCGTAGATATCCTCTAGGAGTTTTTGTTGTGCTGGATTGAGTTTGAGGTTCTCTTTTTGGTCGTAAACCGCTTTGATGCGTTTGAATAGACCCTCGTTGAGACGAATCGCAGCAGAGTATTCAGACATTTTAGGCGAAAGTTCCATAGCGATTGCTTGGAGTTCGTCGTTGGTCTCTGCGGAAGTGAGGTTGTAAAAGCAACCAGCTACCATGGTAAGTAGTTCGCCTGAATTCTCGTATGCTTCGATAGTATTTTTGAAGGTAGGTGCAGCAGGATTGTTGACGATAGCGTCGATGTCTGCTAGACCTTGTTTGATACCCTCTTCAAAAGCAGGCATGTAGTGTTCTGGACGGATGTCATTAAACGGATAGGTTCCGTGTGGAGTTTTCCACTCTTTGTAGTGGAAGAAAGGGTTGGCACTTGCCAACAGGGTTACTGCCATTGCAGCCATAGTAATAATTGATTTTTTCATATGGTTATTCATTGTTTATTCAGGTGTCTAGTGTCCGGAATCCGGAATCCTATGTTCTAAAACTGTATCTCTCCGAAGTACTCTGGCAAGTGGAATGCGGGGGCTTCTGCCTCGATCGGATTCCACGAAGCATAGTGCTTCATCGCAGTCTTATCTCCACATTTATAGAGATTAGCTCTACGACAATGCTCTTGGGTAAGATCTAATTCTATCAGTGATAGCGGAATACCAATGAGCAATGTCCAATGGGCAGCACAAAGTTGTTGTCCATAGCGTTGAATAGAAGCCAGTTGTTCTGCGTTGAGGCGCACCACATCTACTTTGCGCTCCTTGCGGTGAGAGGCGTTGCATACCCCTGCGGGATTAAACTCAAAGTTCCAGTAGTGGGTATTATCTTTGTCCCCAATGAATATCTCCACGCACGCATCTTCGTTAACTAGTTCCAAGTCGTTGGTCTTGGTCGCTAGTGGCACTTCGCCTTTTACCTCATAGCGCACATAGAGCATCTCATCGGTATGCACAATACTAAAAGTAGTCTGCGGAGCAGCTGGATACTGCTCTACCCAATTGAGTTGGTCTATTTCTCCTGCGACAGGAGTATTCGCCAAGATATCATCTATCTTCGCAAGCGTCTGCCCTGCCAATTCAGGTAGATATATCGATTTTGTCGTTTTCATATTCATATCACCTAAACTCCTGAACTTCTAAACTACCTCAAAAGATTGATATCTCCTGACAGTTGGTATACGCCCAAAGGCAACTCCTGTTTTTTGATTTTATTGCTGTATGCAGGTTTGGACATATATCCTGATTCAGCATCGGTACCCAGTGCACGAATCACATAGTAGTATGCACCTTCGGCAGCGGGACGACCGTTGATGGTACCATCCCAACCCTCGTCTATTTTGGTTGAGTAGTATACCAGTTTACCCCAACGGTTATAGATCCACATGTGGAACTCTTTGATCGAACTGTATATCACACGAAACTCATCGTTAGAACCATCGCCATTAGGGGTGAAGGTATTAGGTACGGTGAGCATGGATGCGCTTACAGATATATCAAATGGTTCCGAGTCTATTGCGCAGTCATGGGTGTTGCTAGCACCTAGCATCACACGGTAGTTTCCTGGCTCGGTAAAGGTGTATCGATGTTGTGCTTCGCTACGTTGTAGCATCAATTCAGTACCCTTGTAGATGTTCCATTGGTAGTAATCAGCATTCAGGGCGTTCGCCACAAACTCCACTTCCAATGGAGCAGAACGACGGACCAATGTCTCTGCGTCGATAGGACGATCCACTTCGTTGCCTGATGGTCCTTGCTCATCTTTGCCTGGTCGTGCTGTCACTTTCGCTTGTGGATGTGCTTTTATCGCCACGGGTTGGCATATGCCGGTCTCGTAGTAGTCGGTCAATCCCAATTCCTTTGCTAGTTTGTCTACAATCACAAAGTTCGTTGGCACAGGACTTGCACCTACCACGATCTCGCTCGCCAACTCGGTCTCTTCCACGGCCACGGAGTCCATCCAGCCGCTCTCTCCCCACATAGCGTCCATGTATGTCACTTGGCACATACGGTCCACTGTTTGTCGTTTGTTTTTGGCGTCTGTGTATTCGAGTGTAGGTACTATACCGTCTATGGTTAGTACGGTTTCTGTGCAGGAGGCTGTCATCTCCACCCCATTCACTTGTGGCATGAGTTGTTGGTACTCAAATACCCAAAATCTCTCCCATACGCCATTCACCTTGATAGCATAACCCTCGCCATGCTCTGGGTATAGATAGTAGGTACCCGAACTAAACGGTGTAACTGTGTCAGACAAACGATACCAGTCAATGGCACCAATATTAGACTTGAATTCTGGATTGCTCTCAAAGACAAACAAAGTGTCACCATCGTTATCTATGAAAGTGCGATTTCCTACGCCCTCAATATGGAAGGCATAGGAAATACCACTAATAATAAATAATATGATTGCTAAAAGTATCTTTCTCATTTATTTACTTGGAATCGTGTATTACCATTGACTAAGAAGTCTACTATTTGTTTTGCCGCAGCGATACCAGCATTAATGTTAGCCTCAGCAGTTTGTGCACCCATTTTCTTAGGAGTAGCAAAGTAACGTCCTTCGAACAACTCTTGCATCTTTTGATCAGCAGCAGGCATAATGTCTGTTACATACTTGAAGTCTTTGCGCAGTTGCATAAACTGGATCAACTCCTCTTCGTTAATCACCTCTTTGCGAGCGGTGTTTACAAGTACGGCACCTTGAGGTACACGACTTAGTAGGGCGTTATTGATACTACCTTTGGTCTCTGGTGTAGCAGGTATGTGCAGGCTGATCACGTCGCAGGTTGCGTATAGTTCTTCGGCAGAGTGCATAGGTGTCACGCCTTCGTTCACCATCACCTCGTCTGGGCAATATGCATCATATGCATAGATCTCCATACCAAAACCTTTGGCTATGCGAGCTACATTGCGACCTACGTTACCGTAAGCATGAATACCAAGTTTCTTACCCATGAGCTCGGTACCGCTAGTACCGTTGTACATATTGCGAACAGCCATTACCATCAGTCCTAGTGCGAGTTCGGCAACCGCGTTGGAGTTTTGACCAGGAGTATTCATAGCTACTACATTGTGGGCAGTAGCGGCTGCGAGGTCGATATTGTCATATCCAGCACCGGCACGAACGACGATTTTGAGGTTTTTGGCAGCATCTAGTACTTCTGCGTCCACGTTGTCGGAGCGGATGATGAGTGCATCTACATCTGCTACTGCCTCGAGTAGTTGTTGTTTACTAGTGTATTTCTCCAATAGAACGAGTTCGTATCCAGCTTGTTCTACTACTTGTTTGATTCCGTCCACTGCTACTTTAGCAAATGGTTTCTCGGTTGCTACTAATACTTTCATATTTTTGACTAATGTTGTATAGAATACAAATGTTTCTTTCTCTTTTTGCTCAGGTATGTGATACACATGTTCCATATTGGCTGCAAAGGTACAATTTTTTTTTGAGATATGCAAATTTGTAGAAAAATATTCTTAAAAAGAATAATTTTTATCGTTGGTCGTTCGGTTAAAATACGTTGATTATTCAGTAAAATATCGGCGAAGTCCCTATGAAGTTCCTATGAAGTTCCTATGAAGTTCCTATGAAGTCCCTATGAAGTCACTATGAAAACAGAGGGCAAATAGATGGAAAATAAAGTGTAAAGTGTAAAGTCTAAAATACAAAAATCAGGAAATAGGTAATTAAAATTGTACATATCAAAAAAAAGTTGTACCTTTGCAGCGTTTTTTGTGCGCGCACGAAACAATTAAATAAAATGCGCGTTTCAAAAACACGAAATAGAGTTGAACAACAATAATGATAAAGAATAGATTATACATATTATTTTTCGTTTTAACCTTGGTTATGACAGCCTTTGCTCAAGGCGTTTCACGCACATCGATTAGCGGTATGGTTGTGGATGCGGAGAACGGCGAGACATTACCATTTGTGCAGGTTTATTTTCTTAGATCCACTACCAATAAAGGTTTAGTGGCCTCTGAAGTAGGTACCACAACCGATATGGATGGGCACTTTACTCTCAGCAATACAGCTGGTTATACGGTTGTGAAGATTGATATGGTGGGATATAAGACGGAGACCATAACCTTAACGAAGGGTCAAACCAAGTCAAACGTTAAGATACTGCTTAGCCCCAATGTATATGGTTTGGAGGAGGTTGTAATTACCCCTCCTAAAAGCAAGAAGAAAGGTTATCGTCGTCGCGGTAATCCTGCAGTAGAGCTGATCAAAGAAGTGATCGCCAACAAGAATTTGCACTCCGTACAGAGTTTGGATCATTACACAGCGCAATCTTATACACGTATGTCTTTTGCGTTGGATAATATCAATATCAATTGGGATAAGCGTTTTTGGAAGACGTTTTCCTTTGTTCAGAAGTATATAGATACGACTGGAGTATATCCAAATGTGACCGTTAGTATTCGTGAGAACCTAAACAACGAGTACTACCAACATAACCCTCACAGAGAAAAGAAAGTGCTAGAAAAAGAACGTGTGTTTGGTGTTGAAGACCTGATATCATACGGTGCATTTCATGAAAACGTCAAAGCACTCTTTAAGGATATTGACATCAATCACAACAGTATGAATCTGTTGTATAACCGTTTTGTATCGCCTCTCTCCTCTAGTGTGGCAGTTAGCTTTTATCAATACTATATCATGGACACCATTATGGTGGATGGTTATCAATGTATTGATTTGGCTTTTGTGCCCGTCAATTCGGAGAGTTACGGATTTACGGGACACCTTTATATTGTAAACGACTCTACTTATCGTATTAAAAAGTACAAGATCAATATCCCTCCAGAGATTAACTTGAACTTTGCAAGTAACTACTCTATTGAGCATGATTATGTTCAGTTGGACAATGGTCTATGGGCACCCGACAGAACAACCACCTACGCTAAATTCTACATTTTCAACAAGAAACGTGGTATGGTGGCACGGCAGACAAAGATATACACGCATTGGGATATAGATAATCCTATCCCACAAGATATATTCTCCAATATTACTAGCGAAGAGCCTGATATAAATGATTCAACGGCCGTTCACTATGGAGCAGCAGCATGGGATACGCTACGTCCAGAACCTCTGACCAAATATGAGAGTTCGGTGTATAACCTGGTACAAGAGGTAACGTCTGTGCCCAAACTAGCTAGTGCCATAGCAGCCCTCAATGCCATTACAACGGAGTTTATTGCCACCACACCCGCTAGAGACTTAGACCTATCCAAATTTGATATAGGTCCTGTCTATAACTTTGTTAGTTGGAACAAGTTAGAGGGTGTTCGTCTGCGCGTCGGAGGTGCTTCGACAGCCAAACTACATAACCAGTTTTTCTTCCGTGGATACGCAGCTTTTGGTATAGGAGATCTTCGCCCAAAATACAATGCAACGCTTATTTATACGTTTGACAAGCACAAAAGTCAGCCATATGATGGATTGCGTCATCATATTCAGTTGAGTGCTCAGTACGATGTGGAGGAACCAGGACAGATAACCGATGTGATTAGACGAGATAACATATTGATGTCTATTCCAACTGGTACTCCTACGCTTGGATTTAATCAGTATATCTTCCATGCCAAATTGGAGTATATGAAAGAGTGGAAAAATAATTTCACCTTCAAAGCGGCTTTTGACTTTAGCAATAACGAAGCAGCAGGCGCACTTCAATACAATGGTATCAATTATACAGCGCACAATGACACCTACTCTTCTAGTTTGTCATCGATAAAAGAATATCGCAACTATGAAGCAATGGTAGAGTTAAAATACTCTCCTGGCACACGTATCTTTATTGATCGAATGGGTATCGAAAGCCCATTTGCTATGGACAAAGATGCTCCTACGTTCAAGTTGACGCACTACGTAGGTTATTTGGATGACCGACACTACGGAGGCAAAGGATATGTGTATAACCGCACAGAAGCAATGGTTGATAAGCGCTTTTGGTTCTCTGCATTTGGACACTTAGATATGCGCCTGCAAGGAGGATATATTTGGCAACAAGTGCCATTTACTAAATTATACATACCTCAAACGAGTACCAGTATTTTCTTGGCACTACGTGCATATAACCTGATGAAACCAATGGAGTTTCTTATGGATTACTATGTAGGTTTGCATGCTACATACTTCCTCAAAGGATTGATTTTGAACCGTATTCCAGGAATCAACAAACTAGGATTACGTGAAGTGATTAGTTTCTCTGCTATATACGGCGGTCTAACCAATAAGAATAATCCTTATCACGTAGCAGAAAGCAACTCGGGTCTATATGATTTTCCTCACGCAGCTTTTACGAACGGAGTTGATGCACGAGGCGACGTCAACTATATAGATGGAGTACCCTACATTAACGAAGATTTTAGAATCTCCTCGCCTATGGGACAATTGCCTTATATGGAGCTGACTGTGGGATTGGAGAATATCTTGAAGTTCATCCGTATTGATTATATTCGTCGTCTAACATACAACGACTACGAATTACCTTATAAAGTGCCACAATTAGATGGTAATGGTAATAGCGTTTTGGACGAGAATGGCGAACCAATCATGATCAATGCACGCCGTAAGCTGGGTGCATGGGGAAGAAACGGAGTCAAAATAACCGTCCGTTTCGAGTTCTAAACCAAAGGAGTCTCTCCCCAAAACCACTTGGGGAGCAAAAAAAATTACTTTGAAAAATAGTTGTTTCGAATCAACTTATCCGATAGCACAAACGCCTCTTTCTCTTGAATGAGGCGTTTTGAATTATTATCTAATAGATTCTTACCCAATCCATTCCAACGATAGTCATCTACTCCTAGCAATGACATGTAAGTAGGATAGACATCCATTTGATACGCATCATCATTATAGTGAGGGTTTCCCTGAATTTGAGGTGAATAGATAATGAGTGGTAAGCTGTTGTCCATAGGTTGTAGCTCCATCTGATGTATATCCGCATAGTGTTGCATCATACAGCGTTTCTCATAATGCAAAATATTATGATCGGCTGTAATAACTATGGTGTATTGCTGCAATACAGAATCCGACTCTAATTTGCGTACGAAATATCCCAAACCATCATCTAGCGCATTGAAGGCACGAATAAAGTTATACATCACCCATGGCATATCCTCTGGCAAAGGCAAGTGAGAATATTTTTCGCTTAAAAATGGAGCATGAGTAGATTGTGTGATACATTGTATATATTGTACGCCATCGTCAACCAGCTGGTTTAATTTCTGGAACAGGAGGGTGTCAATATCATTATAACAGATAGTAGTATCATAGCCATAGGCAGGAGACATCTCTGTTTGATTCCATACACGTATATTATGAGGTAAAAGACAAACAGTAGAATCAGGAGCTAAGGTCATCACGGCAGGATAGGTGTTTTTACCATAATAGAGACAGGTTCCACCAGCATTGATAGGCAGCAAACCCGTATTGACAATCATTTGTCCATCCGCAGAAGGAGCGCCTACTATTTGGGTACGAATACGATTGGCATAAAACACATGATCGTTCTGCGTCAACCGATAGAGATTAGGCATTATCTGAGGGGTCAGCACCCAATTCTCTAAACTCTCTAACAGAATGATAATCAATGGCGATTGCAAAGTATCGGTCGGTTGGCCATGATCTAGTTGGGTCATTACCTGATAATCGGCATCTGTTAGGGGGCGATCAGGTAGGATGGTATTGATCATCAGGTAATAGTCCGACAATATATACAAAGGTGAATATAACACGCTGGTGTTAGCTACAGCAGTAGGAAAATGCATACCGTAGACAGACTCCCTACGTTCGCGAATAAAAGGCCAAACATCAAACTTCGTTTTTTGGTCTAACGCATAGAGCGATTCACCCGTCCAGCGCAAAGCTACGGATACAATCATCATGATTACCCATACTCGCCAAGAGCGTGTAGTCTTTGTGATATAGCGATAGACTAAGCAAAACAATGCAGTAAGACCATAAAAGAGCAAATCAATACCCCACTCTATATAGATCAATACCGACCAAAAGTACCCCTGTAAATTGCTGGACATATTAAATGCCTCTGCATCCAATAAGATATGGTTATTGCGCATATAAATAAGGTTAGCAATAAACCATGTATCGATCAAAAAAGATAGAAGAATTAGCCAACGTTTGTCACGCAGGAGAAATGAGAACGACGCAAAGAACAAGGCTGCAGCCATCTTGACGAAGGTCTTTGAGGTCCAACCCAAGAAGGAGGATTGCAAATCCAATTCGCGAAAAGCGAAATGATCAAAGAGCAATGTTTTGCCAAAAATAAATAAGGTAAATAGAGCAAATAAGCACCAATTAGCTCTGTTGTCAATGGCTAGCCATTGTTTGATACGTTCTCTCATACTTTAGCAATACAATAACATCCTGCCATAATCAAGACAAGTCCTACCCAATGTATAGGAGAAACATGCTCACGCAGAATAATCATACCAGTCAGCACACTAAAAACAAAACCTAGACTGGTCAATGGATAAACAAGTGAAAAGGCATATTTGTTAAGTAGCCATAACCAAAACACATTGGCACCAATCAATAACCACAAACCAAATTGTAAGTGAAGATTGAGAAACAAGTGTCCTACATTACGCCAAGTCCAGGTAAATGGACTCTCTGCAGCCATACCCATTTTTAGGAGCAATTGTCCTACCACGGACATGGCTTGCTGTACAAGCATAAAAAGAAGTAAATACGAAGTTTTCATTATTTTATAATGCTTTTATTACTTACCTTGTTTAAATCGGTAAGAGGCTTTCAAATCTCGATAGCGTAGAGCAACCTCTTCTATGACGCTTTCCCAAGAACGAGAGATTGTTTTCGAAGCTCTATCTCCTACTCGTCTCATCTCCTCAGGATGGTTCATCAAATAGGTTATTTGCTCAGCAAAATCCGTAGGATCATTATGAGTAAGGAATCCATTTTCTCCATCTGTGATAGCAGTAGCCGCTGTTGACTCACGCAGCAAAACGGATGGTGTGTGCATTGCAGCAGACTCGCGTACAACCAATCCACAGGTGTCATATAATGATGGGAAGAGGAACAAATCAGCTGCAGCGTAAATGCGTTTGAGACGCTCGCGATCGTGTATACAACCCAATAATGTCACACGGTGTGATAAACCCAATCGCACGATGAGTGCACGAATAGCGTGTACAGCATAACCAGTACCGACCATAAAGAAATGAAATGGTTTATCTTTTATCTGAGCTAATGACTCAAGAATAAAACTGATATTCTTTTCCCATGTATGCTGTCCCACATAGAGAAGCATCGTTTCGTCTGGCAACATTCCTAACTCTTCACGCATGGCTCCACGCATGACCGCTACTCGCGCTTTGCTTGCATAGAAATCATTGCCATTCTCTACAACCTCTACATGTCCCTTATAACCATACTCACGCAATGTCTCCTCTACTGCAGGCAATGGTATCCACACTTCATCCGCTTGCTCATAGAAACGAATAATGTGTTTAACCATCGCATCCACAATAGGTTTACAGCGAACATTATGCTCAAAGTCTTGGCGATACTTGCTATGAAAAGTAGCTACAAGTGGAATATGTTGTTTCTTAGAAATTTTACGTGCCAACGTACCTGTTGTAAAAGGACAATGAGCATGCACCAATTCAAAATTCATCTGTCGCCATTGACGCATAAATGGAATATCTAGAAAAGGCATTCCATATCGATATGGTGCCCTAAACGGAATCGGAACGGACACATATCGATAAATCGGATAAGTCGCAGAACTCATCACTTCTTGCATATTGGGAGCATAGGGAGTAATGACAGACACATCGTGTCCCGTCTCCTTTAACCAATAGGCATAGTTCTGCGCAGTAATTCCCACTCCGTCTAAAACCGGAGGAAAATTATCATTAAAAATTCCTATCATTATATAATGTAAATAAGCTATAGCGTAGCTTCATACTCCTTCATGCAGTCCACAAGGGCTTGCACACCTTCGAGGGTCATTGCATTATAGGTACTAGCACGGAAACCACCTACCAAGCGGTGTCCCTTGATGCCCACCATACCCTTAGCGGTAGCAAACTTAAAGAAGTCGTCTTGCAAGTGTGCATACTCTTCTTTGAGTACAAAGCAGATATTCATCAGCGAGCGGTCCTCTGCCTTAGCGGTACCCTCAAAGATCTTGCTCTCGTCGATTGCCTTATAGAGCAACTCTGCTTTCGCCACATTACGCTCCTTAGCCGCCTCTAGTCCGCCATTAGCCTTGAGCCAACGCAAAGTGAGCATAGCGGTGTAGATTGGCAACACAGGAGGAGTATTGAACATACTGCCGTTCTCTACATGCGTACGATAATCCAACATAGTTGGGATATAACGACTCACCTTACCGAGGAACTCCTCTTTCACAATCACGAAGGTAACACCTGCTGGTGCCAAGTTCTTTTGTGCGCCACCATAGATGATATCATACTTGCTCACATCGATTGGACGAGAGAGAATATCCGAAGACATATCAGCAATCAAAGGTACATTGCCTTTCTTCTCATAGATAGCCTGGAGTTTCTCGTCAGAAATCTCAGTGCCATAAATAGTATTATTGGTTGTGATATGCAGATAATCAGCATCTTGTGGTACCTCAAAATCCATAGGAATATGAGTGAAGTTATCCGCTGCAGATGTAGCCACCTCTACCACTTCGCCGAAAGCTTTTGCCTCTTTAATTGCTTTCTTAGACCAAACACCCGTATTGAGATATGCGGCTTTATGCTCAAGGCAGTTGAATGGTACCATGCAGAATTGCAAACTAGCACCACCACCCACGAAAATCACGCGGTAACCCTCTGGAATATTCAGAAGTTCCTTCATCAGCGCTTCTGCCTCATCTACAACAGGTTGAAAATACTTTGCACGGTGAGAGATCTCAAGGATACTCAAGCCCTCGCCTTGAAAATCTACTACAGCCTCTGCTGTTTGCTTAATCACTTCTGCTGGCAGGATACTTGGTCCTGCGTTAAAATTGTATTTTTTCATATTATTTATGATTTTTCGTCATTTTCCATTTACTATCTTTACCTTCGATCACTTCGGTATCCGCTTTTTTGACTGCATCTTTGATAGCGTCTTTAACCTTCTTGGCAGTTTCTTTTACATTTTCTACGATCTCTTCTACCAAGTCGGCTTTCTCTACCCAGCAGAGTGCATCTCCCTTAACCGCAGTAGTTCCTTGCTCCTTCTCGATAGAAACCACGCGACAGTGGCAGTATGCACGGATAGGCTCAATACCATGAGGAGTTTGTAGGTAACATACCACATCGCCCTCTTTAAAGAAAGTACCCAATGCAGGCGCTTTGCTGTCCTCGTTGAAGTCCAACTCCCACATCACTTTACCAGAGAGAGTAGCCTCCAATGGTTCAGCATTAGGATGAAGGATAGCACGTTTGTCAGCCGCCGTCAACACCTTAACAGCTTGGCCACTTGCAGCCGCTTTCTCTATGCGCTCAAAGAGGTCCTTATTGAACTGCTCTTTGGCTTGACCCGACTTATACTCGCGGTATTGCTTCTCGTGCATTGCGAACTCAAAGAGTTCCTCATCGTCTTGACCACGGTCCCAACCATTCTTCTCCATTTCTGCGATGAATTGTGGCAATACATCTGGATAAAGCGCTTGTGGATCATCGGTATAGAACTCCATATTCTTCTCTTTGGCGAGTTCAATAATCTCTGGTGCTAGTTCGCCAGGGAGTTTACCTGACTTACCAAGGATCATGCCCCACATAGCAGGGTCCATGCGTGTGAATGGTTTCTCTCCCATAGACTTGCTATAGAGATTCATCAGAGCAGCATTCTTGACATATTGAGAGAATGGTGTTACAAGACATGGTGTGCCGAGCATAGGCCATATGCGCTGTACCTCGTCAAAGAGCTCTACGAGGAGTTCGTCTTCGCTGAGTGCTGCTTGTCCACGTTTTACGAGATTGGCATTGATAGCCGCATGCATACCCTTCAAGTCTGCCATCAGCGAACCCATCATACCACCAGGGAGGCCACAACCCACAAGGAGCGAGGTCATCTTGGAGTTACGAGGATCAATCCAATAGCCGAGGAAATCGTCAATAAACTCTTGGGTGAGCGAACGAGCTTCCATATAGGCCTTCATATTGATATCCTTCACTAGGAAACCAGCGTCCTTGAGCATAGACTGAATAGTAATCACATCAGGGTGTACCATACCCCAGCTGAGTGGCTCCATGGCTACGTCCAACACATCACCACCTGCCTTAGCCACCTCAAGCATACTTGCTACAGAGAAGCCAGGACCAGAGTGTCCGTGGTATTGGATAATAATATCAGGGTGTTTCTCTTTGATAGCCGCTACGATAGTACCCAACATTGCTGGACGACCGATACCGGCCATATCCTTGAGACAAATCTCTTGTGCACCGTTAGCAATCAATTCTTCTGCAAGATTAATATAGTACTCAGCATTATGTACTTGAGAATAAGTAATACACATGGTCGCTTGCGCGGTCATACCTGCCTCCTTAGCCCACTTGATAGATGGGATGATATTGCGAGGGTCATTGAGACCGCAGAAGATACGAGTGATATCTACGCCTTGTGCATGTTTTACCTTATACATCAATTGACGCACATCCGCAGGCACAGGGTTCATACGCAACGCATTGAGACCACGATCCAACATATGAGTCTTGATACCTGCCTCATTAAATGGCTTGGTAAAAGTACGCACAGCTTGGTTAGGGTTCTCTCCGTAGAGAAGGTTAACCTGCTCGCTAGCACCACCATTCGTTTCAACACGATCAAAGCACCCCATATCAATGATTACAGGCGCAATTTTAGCCAACTGATCTTTGCGTGGCACGTACTTGCCACTACTCTGCCACATGTCACGATAGACAAGGGAGAATTGAATTTCTTTTTTAGCCATAACGGTTTACTTATTAAATAGCGTGCAAAGGTAGTAAAAAAAAACAAATGAGCAAGGAAAAACAGAGTTTTTTTTACATATTTTATATATTTCACGTAAAATTTGCATATTTCATTTTTTTTTACTACCTTTGCACCGCAAAATGTTGGCTAATCAAAAACCATGGAGCGTCCATTCAATATTCCGACAGAAACAACCCCTAAAGAGGCCTCATCGATCCTCGATCGTAAATGGGTAGTACGGAGTATCATCACCGTACTTGTATTGGTTGCACTATATGTATTAATCCGTCGTTTGAGCGGTGTACTGCTGCCCTTCCTAATTAGTTTTGTGGTGGCATATATGTTAGCACCCATTGTTAAGTTTTTTCAAGAGACATGCCGACTTAAAAATCGTCTCCTATCTATCCTCGTAACGCTTTTGCTTATTTCGGGTGTGATCGCGGGTGTGGTAGCGGCCGTAGTGCCTGCTATTAGCAAACAAGCCACCTCGCTCTCGTATAGTATCAAACATTACATCAATCAAAGAGATAGCATATGTTACTTCTCGCCTGAATTCAATGCTGAGATCAAAGAATTGATTCAAAGTTTGGATATCAAAGCATTACTTCAGAACAACGAGATACAAGAAGGAATCAAAAAGGCCATCCCAATGCTAAGCGAATGGATCGGCAATGGTATCAATGCTTTGGGCGGACTAGCCGTTGCTTTCGTGTGCGTACTATATATTATATTCCTTTTAATAGACTACGAGAAAATCACCAAGAATTGGCTCAAATACGTCCCTGAACGATTTAGCGGAACGATACAAATGCTCATGACAGATCTAGATCGCAACATGAATGCCTATTTCCGCGGACAAGCCCTGGTGGCTGGTATAGTGGGCGTGCTTTTTGCTATCGGCTTTCAAATTATCGGTTTGCCAATGGGTATAGGTATAGGACTAATGATAGGTGTACTCAATCTCGTTCCATATATGCAGGCATTGGGTATTCCACCATGTATATTATTAGCTTTAATCCAAGCTTCCGAAACAGGACGTCCCGTTTGGGTCACACTCTTGTGCCTAGCGGCTGTATTTATTATAGTACAAACCATCCAAGACATGATACTCGTACCCAAGATTATGGGCGATGTTACAGGTATGGGACCCGCATGGATATTGCTCAGTTTATCCATTTGGGGATCACTATTAGGCGTCGTGGGTATGATCATCGCACTGCCTCTCACCACCCTACTCGTTTCGTATTACAAGCGCTTTGTTTTAAAGATAGAAGATACGCCCAAAACAAGTCCCAAAAAGCAAAAATGGATGTTTTGGAAGAAGGGTCAAAACTAAGTTTGAAAAATAGATTTTACAAAATTAAAAAAACATTTGTATAATCCAAAAAAAATTACTACCTTTGCACCCCGAAATGAAGATAACTATCTAATTGCATTATATATGAATTTCGGAACTCCCCTTACCTCTGTGGCTACTAAGGCATTACTGCTCGGAAGTGGCGAATTGGGCAAAGAAGTTGCTCTTGAACTCCAACGTTATGGTGTAGAAGTAGTTGCGTGCGACAAGTACGCCAATGCTCCAGCAATGCAAGTGGCGCATCGCTGTCATGTTTTCAACATGTTGGACGGCGCTACTCTCCGCCAAGTCATCGAGACAGAGCAACCAAGTATGATTATCCCTGAAGTAGAAGCTATTGCTACCCCTACTCTCGTCGAATTAGAAAAAGAAGGTTACCGCGTTATCCCCACGGCTAACGCGGCTTTTTTAACTATGAACCGTGAGGCTATCCGTCGTATGGCGGCTGAAGAGCTCGGTTTGCCTACGGCTCGATACATGTTTGCGGACACCCATGAGGAGTATCTCCAAGCCATTGAGCAAATCGGTATCCCATGCGTCGTAAAACCTATCATGTCCTCTTCTGGTCATGGTCAATCTACCGTGAAGAGCCAAGCGGACGTAGAGCCAGCATGGACCGAATCCCAAATGGGTGGTCGTGCAGGTGCAGGTCGCGTGATCGTAGAGGGCTTTGTGCACTTCGATTATGAGATCACTCTGCTCACCGTGCGCCACGCAGGCGGCACCACATTCCTCAAGCCTATTGGTCACCACCAAGTAGATGGCGACTACCGCGAGTCATGGCAACCACAAGCGATGACCGATGCAGCATTGGCGCAGGCGGAAGATATCGCTAAGAAAGTGACCGATGCCTTGGGCGGATATGGTATCTTCGGCGTAGAGATGTTCGTAGAGGGAGACAATGTGATTTTCTCTGAGGTTAGTCCTCGTCCACACGATACAGGTATGGTGACCATGATATCACAAGACCTGTCAGAGTTTGCATTGCATGCGCGTGCAGTATTGGGCTTGCCAATCCCTGAGGTACGCTTCTTCGGTGCCAGTGCATCGAAGGCCATTGTAGTAGAAGGCGATGCGACCGAAGTAGTATTCAGCGGCGTGGAAGAAGCCTTGGCTATGCCAGGTGTACAAGTCCGTTTCTTTGGCAAACCAGAAGTTCACGGACATCGTCGTTATGGTGTGATCCTCGCGACAGATGAAAACACAGAGAAAGCAGTAGAAAAAGCCATCAAAGCATTTAACTGCATCAAAGTTGCAGGCGATTTGCATACGAAATGATTATTTAGTACTACCTATTATATTAGGGTGAAAGTATAGTAATCTTTCGGTGAGGTTCCGATGAGATTCCAATGAGGTTCCAATGAGGTTCCGATGGAGATAGGTGGCAACTAGGTGGCAACTAGGTGGCATACTATGGGCAAGAAAAGGTGAAGGAAACCGATACGACATTAAATTTGTTATTGTACCTCAAAAATTAGAAACAATGAAAAAAGGATTTATTTTTCTGTTTGTACTCAGCCTGTGCAGTATCAATGTACAGGCGGAAGTGATTAATCTTTTATACAAGGCAAATGGACCAGTAAAAAAGATTACTATAATTCGTACAGAGACAGCAGGAATACAACGATTTCAATACTGTTGGTTCGACACCTTAGGACGGTTAACCAGAATGGAATTATACTCCTATGGAAAAATACAACAAGCATATCAACGACAATATCCCGTAGATGGTGTCTATATGCAGTATGATTACGATGAAAATGGACTTATCAAAGGTCAATTTTCTCGTACAGAATTAGACTCATTAGGAAACCCTATCCAATTAAAGAGATACAGAGACGGTAAATGCACTTTTAGAGATTCTACCGTATATAATGAATCAGGTCTGGAGGTAGAACATTACTATACAAATGATGACAGCCTTCACCTTGTTTATACATGTGAGTACGATGAGAAAGGAAGATTAATAAAAAAACAGTACACAAAAGACAATGTAGCCACCAGTGGCAAAATAACGACCTATTTGTATAAGTATAAGACTAACGGGAATTACATTAGAACCCGCTATGTAAATAATAAAAAAACAAAAAAGGAAAAATACATATTTAGTAAAACGGGGCAATTATTGAGAGTTAAGGGAAGAGACGATGACGAGAAATTCTCAAAATTTGATCAGTATAATAACTGGACATTATGTACGGATAAATTTAATCTCATAAGTGTACCTATGGTAGGAATTTACGAAAGAGTTATAGAATATTACGAGGATTAATATAATAAAGCGAGCTCTATAAACGCGAACCCAAAACATGAACAAAGTGAATTTATAAATATATGATTGAACGTTACAGCCGCGCAGTTATGCGCAACATTTGGACAGAAGAGAATAAGTTCAATGCTTATCTCGAAGTAGAAATCTTGGCTGCAGAAGCATGGAGCACCTTGGGCGTAGTGCCAGCAGAGGATGTGAAGTTGCTTCGCGAAAAAGCCACTTTTGATGTACACCGCATCCACGAGATTGAGGAGATCACCCGTCATGATGTGGTAGCATTTACCCGCGCCGTGAGCGAGAGTTTGGGTGAGGAGCGCAAATGGGTACACTATGGATTGACCTCTACCGACGTGGTAGATACTGCTAATGGTTATCTCTTGAAACAAGCTAACGAGATCCTTCGCAAGGATTTGAACTCTTTCCTCGAGGTATTGAAACGCCGTGCGAACGAGTTTAAGTACACCCCTGTAATTGGTCGTACCCACGGTATGCACGCCGATGTGAGCAGTTTCGGATTGAAATGGGCACTCTGGTACGAGGAGATGCGCCGCAATATCGAGCGCTTTGAGATGGCAGCGAAGGGCGTAGAGGCAGGTAAATTGTCAGGCGCGGTAGGTAACTACGCAAACATCCCACCAGCCATCCAAACCTACGTATGCGAGCACTTGGGCATTGAGTCTGCGGCTATCGCAACACAAGTATTGGGTCGTGACCGCCATGCGTTCTACTTGGCTACCTTGGCAGTAATTGCTGGTACCTTGGAGCAAATGGCATTGGAGATTCGTAACATGCAACGCCAAGAGGTTCGCGAGGTGGAAGAGGCATTCAAGAAGGGTCAAAAGGGATCTTCTGCTATGCCACACAAACGCAATCCTATTTCCTCAGAAAATATATGCGGATGCGCGCGCGTAATGCGTGGATATATGTGCACCGCGAGCGAGAACATCGCCCTCTGGCACGAGCGTGATATCAGCCACAGCTCTACTGAGCGTATCGTATTGCCAGATGCAACGATGCTCTTGGACTACATGCTGGCACGCTTCGAGGGTATCCTCGACAACCTCGTGGTATATCCAGAGAACATGCTACACAATATCGGTCTCACCCACGGCGCCATCTTTGCGCAACGCGTGATGAATGCGCTCATCGAGAAGGGCTTTGTGCGTGAGCAGGCATACGACCTGGTACAACCCGTAGCGATGAAGACGCTGATGGAAGGTGGCGAAATGCAAGAGAACCTCAAACTCACCGAAGGCGTAACAGCGCACCTAAGCAACGAGGAGATCGACGCATGCTTCAGTTTGGATTACTACATGAAGAATGTGGATTATATATTCCAACAAGTTGGAATTTAGTGGAAAGTTTAAAGTGTAAAGTTTAAAGGCACAGATTATATGAAAAAAGTAGATGTCGTATTAGGCATGCAATGGGGCGATGAAGGCAAAGGTAAGATCGTCGATGTATTGACCCCACGTTATGAAGCAGTTGCACGATTCCAAGGTGGACCTAACGCTGGTCACAGCCTGTACTTCGGCGACAAGAGTTTTGTTCTCCACACCGTACCAAGTGGTATCTTCCGCGATGGTACCACCAATATCATTGGTAATGGTGTAGTGATTGACCCTATCATCCTCATGGAGGAGATCCATGCTATTGAGGCGATGGAGGTGGATGTAAAGAGCCGCTTGCAAATCGCTAAGCGTGCGAACTTGATTCTCCCAACCCACCGTATGCTCGATGCCGCTTCGGAGAAGAAGAAAGGCGATAAGAAAGTAGGAACCACCGGTAAAGGTATCGGTCCTACCTACACCGATAAGATTGCTCGTAATGGTCTGCGCGTAGGTGATATCCTTCGTCCAGACTTCTTGGAGCGTTACAACGCACTCCGTGCTGCTCACCAAGAGCAATTGGGCGGCATTGAGTTGCCAGATGACAGCGCATGGCTCAGCGCCATCGAGGAGATGAAGCAATTCCCTATCGTGGATAATGAGATCATCGTGAACAACATGCTCCGCGAAGACAAGGGTATCTTGGCAGAAGGTGCTCAAGGTTCGTTGTTGGATGTGGACTTCGGTACTTATCCATTCGTAACCTCTAGCAACACCCTCTGTGCAGGCGCTTGTACAGGTCTTGGTGTGGCTCCTCAACATATCGGCGAGGTATATGGTATCTTCAAAGCATACTGCACACGCGTAGGCGAAGGTCCATTCCCAACCGAGTTGTTTGACGAGGTAGGCGAAGAATTGCGCAAGATCGGTCATGAGTTTGGCGCTACTACGGGTCGTCCACGCCGTTGCGGTTGGCTCGATCTCGTAGCACTCAAATACACCGTGATGATGAACGGCGCTACATCACTCATCATGATGAAGAGTGACGTGCTCAACGACTTCGACACTATCAAAGTGTGTGTAGGTTACGAGCTGAATGGCGAGGCGATCGACTACTTCCCATTTGAGGCTGACGCCGACAATATCAAACCTATCTACAAGGAGTTCCCAGGATGGAAGTGCGATGTATCCGTATGCCGCACCTACGAGGAACTGCCTAAGGAACTAAAAGAGTATATAGCTTACATCGAGCAAGAGACTGGCGTAAGCATCGATGTAGTGTCGGTAGGTCCAGATCGTAGCGAGACAATCCTTCGCTAAGGGTTAAAGGTTAAAGATTAAAGGTTAAAGGCAAGAATATGAAAAAAGTAACATTGAAACTCTCCGATGGCACCTGCTTTACAGGTACATCATTTGGCTACGAGAAGAATGTAGCTGGAGAGCTCGTATTCAATACCACCATGATTGGTTATCCAGAGGTGCTGACCGACGCGAACTTCGAAGGTCAACTCGTGGTGATGACCTATCCATTGATTGGTAACTACGGCGTGCCTGCATGCAGCAGCTTGGAGAATGGTTTGTCCGAGTTTATGGACAGCCACCGCATCCACCCTGCGGCAGTGATCATGACCGAGTACAGCCCTGAGTACAGCCACTGGAATGCCAACGAGGATTTGGCAGCATGGCTGATTCGTGAGCAGATACCTGCTATCACAGGCGTTGATACCCGTGAGCTAACCAAGCATCTGCGCGAGAACGGCACCATGCAAGCCTCGCTCATCTTCGAAGGCGACGATACGACTCCTGTAGCAAACGACGAGAACCTTGTGCCACAAGTTTCTTGCAAAGAGGTAGTAACCTACAACGCAGGTGCGGGCAAGAAAGTGGTGCTCGTGGACTGCGGCGTGAAAGAAGGTATCATCCGCTACCTGCTCGCTCGCGGCGTAGAGGTGACACGCGTGCCTTGGGACTACGACTTCAACACCCTAGAGTTTGACGCACTCATGCTCAGCAACGGTCCTGGCGATCCAGAGGATTGTGCTGTGACGATAGAGAATATCAAGACTTTCCTCGCCAAAGGCGAAGAGAAGCCATTGTTGGGCCTTGGACTAGGCAACCAACTACTTGCTCTCGCTACGGGTGCTGAGGTACTCAAACACAAATATGGTCACCGTGGTGCTACCCAACCTGTACAAATCGTTGGCGGCGAGCGTTGCTATATCACAGCCCAAAACCACGGTTATGTAGTGGACGGCACTACCCTACCAACTGAATGGAAAGAGTGGTTCATCAATATGAACGACCGTACCAACGAAGGTATCCGCCATGCTGAGAAACCATGGATGGCAGTACAATTTATTCCCGAGATGAACTGCGGACCAAAAGACTCAGAATTTGTATTCGATAACTTCTTCCAACTTCTTAACAAATAATGGCCATGGAGAAAAAAGATATTAAGAAAGTACTCGTGCTCGGTTCAGGAGCATTGAAGATCGGTGAGGCAGGTGAGTTCGATTACTCTGGTTCACAAGCCCTCAAGGCCCTTCGTGAAGAAGGTATCTATACCGTACTCATTAACCCAAATATCGCTACCGTACAAACTAGTGAAGGTGTAGCAGATAAGATCTATTTCTTACCTGTTAATCCATTCTTTGTTGAGAAAGTGATCGCGAAGGAGCGTCCAGATGGCGTATTGCTTGCCTTCGGTGGACAAACCGCACTCAACTGCGGTGTGGAGCTCTATAAGAGTGGCGTATTGGAGAAATACAACGTACAAGTGCTCGGTACCCCAGTACAAGCTATCATGGACACCGAGGACCGTGAGCTCTTCGTGGAGAAACTCGACGAGATCAATGTCAAAACGATCCAAAGCGAAGCTTGCGAGACCATCGAAGCGGCTCGTGCTGCTGCCAAAGAGTTGGGCTACCCTGTTATCCTCCGTGCTGCCTATGCACTCGGTGGACTCGGCTCTGGTTTCTGCGACAACGAGCAAGAACTCAACGTCATCGCAGAGAAAGCCTTCTCCTTCTCTCCACAAGTACTCGTTGAGAAATCGCTCAAGGGTTGGAAAGAGATTGAGTACGAGGTAGTTCGCGATAGATACGACAACTGTATCACAGTCTGCAATATGGAGAACCTTGACCCACTCGGTATCCACACCGGTGAGTCTATCGTGATCGCTCCTACCCAAACACTCACCAAGTCTGAGGCAGCGAAACTCCGCGCCTTGGCTATCAAAATTGTTCGCCACGTAGGTATCGTGGGTGAGTGTAACGTACAATACGCCCTAGATCCTTATTCAGAGGATTACCGCGTGATTGAGGTCAATGCTCGTCTCTCACGTTCTTCTGCTTTGGCATCTAAAGCAACTGGTTATCCTTTGGCTTTCGTAGCTGCTAAGATCGCTTTGGGCTACGGCTTGTTCGAACTCAAGAACTCTGTGACCAAAGATACGCCTGCATTCTTCGAGCCTACCCTCGACTATATCGTCGCTAAACTCCCACGCTGGGACCTTGGTAAGTTCCGTGGCGTAGATCGCGAGATTGGTTCTAGTATGAAGTCTGTAGGTGAGGTGATGGCTATCGGTCGTACCTTTGAGGACACAATCCAAAAGGGTCTGCGTATGATTGGTCAAGGTATGCACGGATTCACAGAGAACAAGACACTACATGTAGATGATCTTGATCGTGCATTGGCAGCTCCAACTGACAAGCGTATCTTCTTCCTCTCACAAGCACTACACGAGGGTTATACTATTGATCGCCTGCACGAGTTGACTAAAATCGACCGTTGGTTCCTAGAGAAACTCCAAAACATCGTTAAGACCGATAACGAACTCAAGGCTACAGGTAGTCTCAAAAATATTGACGAGGATTTGATGCGTAAAGTAAAGATCCAAGGTTTCTCTGACTTCCAAATCGCTAAAGCGGTAGGTCTTGGAAATCAAATGGATATGGACTATGCTGCTCTCGTAGCACGCAAACATCGTCTTTCACTCGGAGTGAAACCTGTAGTGAAACAAATCGACACCCTTGCGGCTGAGTTCCCTGCTCAAACCAACTACTTGTACCTCACTTATTCTGGTATAGCTAATGATGTGAAGTACATGAACGACCGCAAGTCTGTCGTAGTACTCGGTTCTGGTGCATACCGCATCGGTTCGTCTGTAGAGTTTGACTGGTGTGGCGTACAAGCCCTCAAGACTATCCGCGAGAACGGTTACCGCTCTGTAATGATCAACTACAACCCAGAGACCGTGTCAACCGACTATGATATGTGTGACCGTCTTTACTTCGACGAGCTCACCTTCGAGCGCGTAATGGATATCCTTGAGTTGGAGAACCCACACGGCGTAATCGTTTCAACTGGTGGACAAATCCCTAACAACCTGGCACTTAAGCTGGATGCACAACATATGCCTATCCTTGGTACTACCGCTCGTAGTATCGACAACGCAGAGGACCGCGATAAGTTCTCAGCGATGTTGGACCGCATCGGCGTAGATCAACCAGAATGGAGCGCATTGACCTCTATGGAGGACGTGAAGACCTTCATTGATAAGGTAGGCTTCCCTGTACTTGTTCGTCCTTCTTATGTGCTCTCTGGTGCTGCAATGAACGTCTGCTTCAATCAAGAGGAGCTCGAGCGCTTCCTCAAGATGGCAGCAACGGTTAGCAAAAAGCACCCTGTGGTAATCTCTAAGTTCATGCTCAACACCAAGGAGATTGAGATGGACGCTGTGGCTAAGGATGGCGAGATCATCGCATACGCTATCTCTGAGCACGTAGAGTTTGCGGGTGTACACTCTGGTGACGCTACTATCCAGTTCCCAGCACAAAAACTCTATGTAGAGACCGTTCGTCGTATCAAGAAGATATCTGGTCAGATTGCACGCGAGCTCAACATCTCTGGTCCATTCAATATCCAATACCTCGCTCGCGAGAACGAGATCAAGGTAATCGAATGTAACCTCCGTGCTTCACGTTCGTTCCCATTCGTCAGCAAAGTATTGAAGATCAATTTCATTGATATTGCTACTCGTATCATGTTGGGTCTCCCTGTAGAGAAACCAAGCAAGAACTTCTTCGACTTCGATTACGTAGGTGTGAAGGCATCCCAATTCTCATTCAACCGTCTGCAAAAGGCTGACCCAGTAATCGGTGTGGACATGACCTCTACTGGTGAGGTAGGTTGCTTGGGCGAAGATGCAAACTCTGCACTTCTTACTTCTATGCTTTCTGTAGGTATGCGCGTACCTAAGAAGAATGTACTCTTCTCTATCGGTTCGCCTAAGCAAAAAGCACAGATGTTGGATTCTGCACGCCAACTCATCGCTAAGGGCTTCAACATCTACGCTACTTTGGGAACAAGTAAGTTCCTCACAGAGGCAGGTATTCCTAACACTACTGTATATCAACCATCTGAGGAGGGTACACCACAAGCTATTGACCTCATGCGCGAAGGCGTGATTGAGTTTGTAGTGAGCGTACCTAAGGATATCGTTACCGATCCACAAAACGATGTATGCTACCATGTTCGTCGTGCAGCCATCGATCTCAATGTGCCATTGCTTACCAATGCACGCCTCGCAGCAGCGTTTATCAATGCCTTCTGCACTGTGGATGTCAACGATCTTGCTATCCAATCATGGGATGAGTATAAATAATATATATTAAGGTGTAATATAGTTTTGCTACCCTTGCGCTACTTTTAGGCTATCAATACCGATACCACTCCGTTACCACCTCGTTACCACTCCGAAGGTTTACCGAGAGACAACCGAGAGAGCACCGAGAGAAGAGCGACAACAAATACTAGAAGATAGATGAAACCAAAAGTTTTATTATCGATTACAGCATTACTGGCAATAATTATATGTAGTTGTGAATCACATCCTGCACATAGTATCACTGTATCCAAATTACAGTTGGATACACTAGATTTATGTTTACTTGATTTAATTTTTGATTCAAGTAATCCTAAATTGAGACATATTGGAGAGGATACAGTGTATACAATTTCTTCAAAAGAAGAACTTGTAAAATTATGTCCAGAAGGATTACAATGTCCCAATGTTGATTTTAGTAAAGGTGGTATTGTATATTCGGTAATCAAAAGACCTTCTATATCAGACGAACTTATTACATCAGAATTAATTTACGACCAAGAATTTGATTCGCTGAATTTTGAAGTAACAATACAAGAGTGTTCAGATTGTTGGGAAGCTATAGGTTATGTTTATCCATATGGTGTTTATGAAATATCATATATTCAAAAACCCATAAAACTTAAAATTATTACGTTATGAAATCATTAACTGCAACCAATTTTAACTTTCCTGGTCAAACCAATGTGTACCACGGTAAAGTGCGTGATGTATATTTCATCGGTGAAGACTGCCTCGCTATGGTAGCTACCGACCGTATTTCTGCTTTTGATGTAATCCTCCCAAAAGGTATTCCATTCAAAGGCCAAATCCTCAACCAAATCGCGGCTAAGTTCCTTGATGCAACAGCCGACATCGTACCTAACTGGAAACAAGCTACTCCAGACCCTATGGTGACCGTAGGTATTCGTTGCGAGGGCTATCCAGTAGAGATGATCGTTCGCGGTTACCTCTGCGGTTCTGCATGGCGTGCTTATAAGAGCGGCGTACGCCAAATCTGCGGCGTACAATTGCCTGAGGGCATGCGCGAGAACGAGAAGTTCCCTACCCCAATCATTACTCCTACCACTAAGGCTGAGATCGGTGCGCATGACGAGGACATCTCTCGTGAAGAGATTATCGCTCAAGGACTTATTCCAGAGGCAGAGTACGAGCAATTGGAGAAATACACATTGGCTCTTTTCAATCGTGGTCAAGAGATTGCTGCAAAACAAGGACTTATACTTGTTGATACCAAATACGAGTTTGGTAAGAAAGGCGACCAAATCCTTCTCATGGACGAAGTTCACACCCCAGACTCTAGCCGCTACTTCTATGCAGAGGGCTACGAGGAGCGCTTTGAGGCAGGTTTGCCACAAAAACAACTCTCTAAGGAGTTCGTTCGTGAGTGGTTGATGGACAACGGTTTCCAAGGAAAAGAAGGACAAGAAGTTCCAGAGATGACCGATGAAGTAGTAGCTGGCATCACCGCTCGCTATATTGAGCTCTACGAAGGTATCACAGGCGAGAAACTCGTTCTTGAAGCAGAAACAGAGGACATTGCAGCACGCATTGAGAAAAACTTGACAGACTATTTGACCAAGTAAATATGGCAGGTTTCTTCGGAACAATATCTACTACATGTTGCGTAAACGACCTATTTTACGGAACAGATTATCATAGCCACCTCGGCACACGCCGTGCGGGTATGGCGACTTTTGACAAGGAGAAAGGCTTCAAACGGAGCATTCACAATATTCAAAACTCACATTTCCGCACAAAGTTTGAACACGAGTTGGATGAGTTTGCTGGCAATGCAGGTATCGGAATCATCTCCGACACCGATGCACAACCATTGCTCATCAACTCTCACCTCGGACGCTTTGCTATCAGCACTATTGGCAAAATCAATAACCAAGATGATTTGGTAGCACACTTGTTGGAACAAAAAGTTCACCTCTCGGAGTTCAGTAGCGGAAGAGTAAATCCTACAGAATTAGTAGGTTTGCTTATCGTACAAGGTAAAGACTTTGTAGATGGAATTGAGAATGTCTATAGGCACATCAAAGGTTCTTGTTCTATCCTTATCCTTACCGAGGATGGTATTATCGCAGCTCGCGACTCTTGGGGACGCACCCCTATCGTGCTCGGTAAACGCGAAGGTGCATACGCCATCGCTAGCGAGACCTCATCATTCTTCAACCTCGGTTTTCAAACCGATCAGTTCCTTGGTCCTGGCGAGATTGTACGCGTATATGCCGATCGTGTAGAACAACTACGCAAACCCAATGATAAGATGCAGATCTGTTCGTTCCTATGGGTGTATTACGGATTCCCTACATCGGACTACGAAGGTCGCAATGTGGAGGAAGTGCGTTATGCTTGCGGTCGCGCAATGGGTAAGAACGACGATGTGCAAGCAGACTGCGTGTGCGGTATTCCTGATTCAGGTATTGGTATGGCTATTGGTTATTCCCACACATCGGGTGTGCCTTACCAACGTGCTATTACCAAATACACTCCTACATGGCCACGTTCGTTTACCCCATCTCAGCAATCTCAACGCGAATTGGTTGCGAAGATGAAACTCATCCACAACTACTCAATCCTTCGCGGTAAGAGTGTGCTTTTCTGCGACGATTCTATTGTACGTGGAACACAGTTGCGTGATAACACACGTTGTCTGCTGGAGGCTGGTGCAAAAGAAGTGCATATGCGTATTGCGTGTCCACCTATTTTCTATGGTTGTCCGTTCACCAATTTCACGACATCAAAGTCCGATCTTGAGTTGATTACTCGCCGTTATATAGCAGAGTTTGAGGGTGTAGAAGCAGCAAATAATCCTGAACGTATTAAAGCATATGCAACGACTGATTCATCAGAGTATCAACGTCTTATGCGTGCATTGCGTGATCGTTTTGCACTCAAATCGCTAAAGTACACACGCATAGAAGACCTCGTTGCTGCCATCGGTTTGCCTAAGTGCAAAGTCTGCACCTACTGTTTCGACGGCTGTAACCCTGAAGAATAAAATTACCTCCCACAGATTTCACGGAAATGACGCCATTTAACAACGAGAAATACATCCGCATACAGTCGGAGCATATCAAAGAGCGCATTGCGCAGTTCGGTAATAAACTATACCTTGAACTAGGCGGCAAGCTCTTCGACGATTTCCATGCTAGTCGTGTACTACCAGGCTTCCAACCTGATAGCAAACTCACTATGCTCACGCAGCTGCGTGATACACTAGAGATCGTCATCGTCATCTCTGCGGCCGACATCGAGAAGAACAAAGTGCGCCAGGACTTAGGCATCACCTACGACGTGGATGTATTACGTCTTCGCGAGGAGTTTATGAATCGCGGTTTCCTCGTCAACTCTGTGGTTATCACCCACTATAGCGGTCAGGCTTCTGCTCAAATGTATAGCCAACGCCTAGAGCGCCTAGGTATCAAGACTTACTTCCACTATACCATTGAGGGCTACCCACACAACGTAGCGCTTATTGATTCTGCAGATGGTTTTGGTAAGAATGACTATATTGAGACTACTCGCCCATTAGTAGTCGTTACTGCTCCTGGTCCAGGTAGTGGTAAGATGGCGGTCTGCTTGAGTCAACTGTACAACGAACATCAAATGGGCAACCAAGCGGGTTATGCTAAGTTTGAGACATTCCCTGTATGGAACCTTCCACTCAAGCACCCTGTAAATATGGCATACGAGGCGGCTACGGCCGATCTGAATGATGTCAATATGATTGACCCATTCCATTTGGAAGCATACGGCAAGATTGCGGTTAATTACAACCGTGATGTCGAGATTTTCCCTGTCCTAGATGCTTTGTTTACAGGTATTTACGGACACAACCCATATAAGTCCCCTACGGATATGGGTGTGAATATGGTGGGCTGTAGCATAGACGATGATGAGGCGTGTTGTCTAGCTAGTAAACAGGAGATTATCCGTCGTTACTACCATGCGCTCAATGATTTCGCCAATGGCGATATCAGCGAGGCTGTAGTCAATCGTATTGGCCGCTTGTTTAAACAAGTGGGTATATCCACCGAGGACCGCCGATGCACGGTAGCGGCAAAGGAGCGTAAGGAACGCGACAATAGTATGGCAGTAGGTGCTATTGAGTTGCACGATGGTACGATTATTACAGCCGAAGCGAGTGCATTATTGGGATCTAGTGCAGCTCTACTGTTGAATGCTACCAAGTACTTGGCAGGTATTGACCACGATGTGAAACTGATTCCCCAAGAGATGATCGAACCAATCCAGCACACAAAGATCAATTATCTACGTGGCCGTAATCCACGTTTGCATACGGATGAGGTGCTTGTGGCATTGTCGGTACTCTCTTTGCACGATGAGAACTGCCGCAAAACATTGGACGCATTGCCACAACTGGCTGGTTGTCAAGTCCATTCAACGGTAATGTTATCCGAGGTCGATCGCAAGATCTTCCGCAAGCTTGGCATCGACCTAACTTGTGACCCAGTAAAGAAGTGAGAGTTGGCATCTCAAATTAAAGAAATCGTGCTTAACTTAGTGTTAGGCACGATTTCTTTTTTTTGTAGATTCTTTCTGCAATATTATTATCATCTTTTATCGTAAATCCCTCTCCCTACCACAATTTTTTGTATCTTTCTTGCATATATCAAAAAAAAGCAGTAACTTTGTGCCCAAATTGCGTATAACGCGCGCATATGTATACATCGAATATAAAATACTACAACATATGGAATTGAGTGAACAAGAAGTAATCCGCAGAGAAAGTCTGCAAAAAATGCGTGATATGGGTATTGATCCATATCCTGCAGCCGAGTATGTAGTTACCGGTTATTCTACTGAAATCAAAGCTACTTTTGAAGACGACAACCAAGAGGCTGAGTGGTACAACGGCAAACCAGTACGTATTGCTGGTCGATTGATGTCGCGCCGTATCATGGGTAAGGCATCGTTCATTGAACTGCAAGACTCTAAGGGTCGTATCCAAGTATATGTATCTCGCGATGATATCCAAGCTCCTACCCCAGAGGGCGAGACCGCTACTACGGTAGAGCAACAGATGTACAACGTAGTGTTTAAGAAACTCCTCGATATCGGTGACTTCATTGGTATCGAAGGTTTTACCTTCCGCACCCAAATGGGCGAGATCTCTGTGCACGCACAAAAACTCACTGTGCTTGCTAAATCGCTCAAACCACTACCTATCGTTAAGTACAAAGATGGCGTAGCATACGATGGTTTCAATGACCCAGAGCAACGCTATCGCCAACGCTATGTGGACCTCGTAGTGAACGAGGGCGTTAAGGATGTCTTCCTCAAGCGTGCTACTATCATTCGTACCATGCGTCAAGTGTTTGATGAGGCAGGTTACACCGAGGTAGAGACACCTATGTTGCAAGCTATTGCAGGTGGTGCAAGTGCTCGTCCATTCATCACTCACCACAATGCTTTGGATGTGGATATGTATATGCGTATTGCTACCGAGCTCTACCTCAAGCGCCTCATCGTAGGTGGTTTTGAGGGCGTGTACGAGATTGGACGTAACTTCCGCAACGAAGGCATGGACCGCACACATAACCCTGAGTTCACCTGCATGGAGCTCTATGTACAATACAAGGACTACAACTGGATGATGGCTTTCACCGAGCAACTTCTTGAGAAGATCGCTATCGCTGTCAACGGAACTACCGAAGTGAAGATTGGCGATAATATCGTTAACTTCAAAGCGCCATACCGCCGTTTGCCTATTTTGGAGGCTATCCAAGAGAAGACGGGTTACGACCTTAGCACAATGACCGAGGATGAAATCCGCGTAGTGGCTAAGAAATATGGTGTAGAGGACACCGAGAAAATGGGCAAAGGCAAACTCATCGACGAGATCTTCGGCGAGACTTGCGAGGGTACCTTCATTCAGCCTACATTTATCACCGACTATCCTGTTGAGATGTCACCTCTTACCAAGATGCACCGTAGCAAACCAGGACTCACCGAGCGTTTTGAGCTGATGGTCAACGGCAAGGAGTTGGCTAACGCATACAGCGAGCTCAATGACCCTATTGACCAATATGAGCGTTTCGTAGAGCAAATGAAGCTTGCAGACAAGGGTGATGACGAGGCGATGATTATTGACCACGACTTCATGCGTGCATTGGAGTATGGTATGCCTCCTACATCTGGTATTGGTATTGGTATTGACCGCCTCGCTATCTTCATGACGGGACAACCATCTATCCAAGATGTATTATTGTTCCCTACTATGAAGCCAGAGAAATAAAGTTTTATTTCTCAGTTTAGAGGACGCTCGCAAAAGCGAGCTACAGTTTAAAGTTTAAAGGCAAGAATATATGAACGTAGCAATTATCGGTTCAGGCAGTTGGGCAACGGCTCTCGCTAAGATTGTTATGCACAATGCACTAGATATCAACTGGTACATTCGCAAACAGGAGACGATTGATGAGTTTATCGAGATTCGCCGCAATCCCAACCACTTAGAATGGGCATATTTTGATGTGTCTCGTATCCATTTCTCGGCAGATATCAATACGGTGATTGAGCAGTCAGACATCTTGGTACTTGCAGTGCCATCGCCTTACCTCAAGCAGAGTCTCAATGACATCACTGTGGATATGTCGCAGAAAATGGTTATCTCTGCGGTTAAGGGTATGATTCCAGACGAGAACCTACTCGTGACAGAGTACATGCATCAATATTTCAATGTACCAAAAGAGAACCTAGGTATTATCGCAGGTCCATGCCATGCGGAGGAGATTGCTCTAGAGCGTCTGAGTTACCTCACAGTGGGTTGCAAAGATATGAAGAAAGCCATCGAATGGAGCAAACTCTTTGATACCCCCTATGTGCGCACTACGCCAAGCAACGATGTGGAAGGTCTAGAGTACGCTAGCGTAATGAAGAATATTTACGCAATTGCAGCAGGTATATGCAAGAGTCTGCACTACGGCGACAATTTCCAAGCAGTGCTATTGACCAATGCTATGCACGAGATGATTCGCTTCACCAAAGCCAAATCGGATATCCAACGTGATATTACGGATAGCGGTTATCTAGGTGATGTATTGGTAACAGCCTACTCTAATTTCTCACGCAACCGCCAGTTTGGTCAGATGATTGGCATGGGATATAGTGTCAAGGCAGCGCAAACCGAGATGGAGATGGTAGCGGAGGGTTACTATGGTACCAAGGCTATTTGGTTGGCCAATCAGGATGCCAAAGTGGATTTGCCTATCGTAGAGGCGGTATATCAGATTCTTTACAATCGCAAGTCTCCAAAAAATACAATCAAAGAACTAACTAAAAAATTCCAATAATCCATTCCCCGCTGATGGCACTGATTTTCACTGATTGATGAAAGATATTAACTATTAATTAGCGTTCATCCGTGTAATCCGTGGGAAATATTAACTCATAACTCAATGAAAGATATTCATTTTTCTTATGCTAAAGCCGTTTCAACAGAGGCCGTAGCAGTATACAAAGAGCAAGTTGCTCAGGCGCAAGACCAATTGGTCAACGGTACTGGCAAAGGCAACGATTTTCTCGGTTGGATGAACCTCCCTGCCGATATCCGTCCACAACTAGCGGACATCCAAACCACCGCTGATCTCCTCCGCCGCGAGTGCGAAGTGATCGTATGTATCGGTATTGGTGGCTCGTATTTGGGTGCGAAAGCCGTTATTGATGCACTTTCTAGCAGCTTCGCGTGGTTAGAGAGCAACAAACCTGCTATCGTATATGCAGGTCAAAACATCGGCGAGGACTACCTCTACGAGTTGCAAGCTCTGCTCAAGAACAAGAAATTCGGTATCATCTCTATCTCTAAGTCTGGTACTACCACCGAGCCTGCGTTGGCATTCCGTCTCTTGAAGACTCAACTTGAGGAGCAACAAGGCAAAGAGGCTACTAAGCAACTTATTGTCTGCATCACCGATGCAAAGAAAGGTGCGCTCCGCACATTGGCTACCCAAGAGGGTTATAAGACTTTTGTTATTGAGGATAATATCGGTGGTCGTTTCTCTGTACTCTCTCCAGTGGGCTTGTTGCCTATCGCATGCGCAGGTTTGGATATTAATGCGCTTATCGATGGCGCAGAGCGCATGATGAAGGTGTGCGGTATTGATACTCCATTTGAGGAGAACCCAGCTGCGCAGTATGCGGCTGCACGTAATAGCCTATATGCAGAACAAGGAAAGAAGATTGAGATTCTTGTGAACTACCATCCTAAACTCCATAATGTGAGCGAGTGGTGGAAACAACTCTATGGTGAGTCTGAGGGTAAAGAAGGTAAGGGTATTTTCCCTGCCAGTGTGGACTTTACAACAGATTTGCACTCAATGGGTCAATATATCCAAGATGGTGAGCGTCACTTGTTTGAAACCGTTATCTCAGTGGAGGAGCCTAATCATACTGTTCCTTTCCCACACGATGAGGCTAACTTGGACGGTTTGAATTTCCTTGCAGGTAAGCGTGTAGATGAGGTAAATAAGATGGCGGAGTTGGGTACAATGATTGCGCATATCGATGGTGGTGTACCTAATATGAAGATTACGCTCCCTACCCTCAACGAGTATTATTTGGGTGAGTTGCTCTATTTCTTTGAGCGTGCTTGCGGTATCTCTGGTTATATCTTGGGTGTTAACCCATTTGATCAACCAGGTGTAGAAGCATATAAGAAAAATATGTTCGCTTTGCTCGACAAACCTGGCTACGAAGCCGAGTCAGCTGCTATCAAAGCACGTTTGTAATTAGTTATAGGACTGCCTTCGGTATAGGTTATTGGCTATTGGCTATAGGTTATAGGCGAGAGGCGAGAAAATAGAAAGGGATTGCCAAACGGCAATCCCTTTTGTTATTAGATAGTACCAATGAGTTATCTCAAAAGGTACTTATTACCATTTTGAATAATGATACCACGATAGGTAGTATCCACTTGACGACCTAATACGTCATACATAGGCTCGTTGGTATTCAATTCTGGACGTACAACCACCTCATCGGTAGAAGTACTCATAGATTTCCAGATTGCATAAACTGTACCATCATAACCAATTGGCAAAACAGTCAATTTCTCACCAGTGCCGTTATTATTGTTATACCAGCCAACAAATGTATCACCATCTTTCACAGGAGTTGGGATAGTATAAGGTGCACCCTCGATCTTGCTTGGTAATTGAATCTCTTGAGTTTCAGTACTTGAGCTACCGCCATGTACCTCTTGGTACTTAGGACCCCATTTCTCTGGTTTGCCTGCCTCGGCGAAGTCCGCAGAAACAGGGTATGTGGTATGTTGTGTGCAATTGAAGAAAGCCCACAAGTTCCAACGCCACAAGGCCTCGGTACCCATCTCTTTGCCTTGTCCGATGACTACGCCGTAGATATAGTGACCGAGCCATGCAAATTCAGACTCTTGGTCAAGCAAGATTTTCACCTCTGGGTCAAAGTCAGTTGGCCAGAAAGAGGTGAGGTTCTCCATAGGTTGATCATAGCGTTCGGTATTGTAGTATTCGTTGAAGTATGCTTTGAAGTCTTCCCAGAGTTCTTCGTTGGTAGGTACATCAATGATAGTTACCTCTTGCAATACTTTACCTCCATTGAGCACCCATGTCACTTTGGCTTCTCGCCAAATAGCATATACAGTACCCTTGTAGCCAACAGGCAGAGTGGTTAGTTTATTACCACTAGTGTTATTGGTATCATACCAGCCAAGGAAGACATATCCTGTGCGTGTAGGAGTTGGGATAGTATATGGTGCACCCGTGATCTCCTTAGGCAATGTACCTGCCACGCTACCGCCATTGAGTACCCATTTCACATCGGCATTCGCCTCTACCCAAATAGCATAAAGTGTGCCTTTCCATCCAGCTGGAATAGAAGTGATAGCTGTGCCTGTACCATTAGGGTTGTCAAACCATCCTACGAAGTCGTATCCATCTTTCACAGGTGTAGGCAGGGTGTAGGTAGATGTTACGACACCTGGCAGTTCTGCACTAGAGCCTGTAGCTATTTGGTAAGCAGGTCCCCATGCTTCTGGTTTACCAGCAGTGGTAAAGTCAGTGCCAGCAGCACCATGTTGACCAGCCGCCGCATTGAAGAAGGCATGTACAGCCCAACGCCAAGCACCTTCGTTGGCATTCGCCATATCGGTAGGCAATGCTACACCTTGAGATGAAGCTACGGACAAGATATAATCACCCAACCACTTGTAGGTAGATGAAGCATCGGTCATGATCTTTTGCATGAGAGCAGGAGCAAAAGTAGAAACTTTATCAATGGTTTGCTCAGCACGGTTGAGGCCATAGAAACTATTGTAGTAAGGCATGAATTCTGCCCATAGTTGCTCGTTGGTAGGTACATAACCACCAGGAACGATACCGCCATTGAGTTCCCACTTGATATCAGGTTCTACGCCGCCAATAGGAGGTTCGGTGCCTTGACCAGGGGTAAGGAAGATCTCAGGATAGATGGTTTTGTCGGCAAGGACGGTGACAGTACCTTTGTAGTTTTGGTAGCCCTTAGCATATACAGAGATAGTGTAGGTACCTGGTTTAAGGTTCTCAAACATGAAGACACCATTGTAATTGCCGTCGGTGGTGTAGTAGTCTTGGTTCTTGAGCATGCGGTCCACGTATGGATAGCAGTTGCACTTGATGACTTGACCTTGTGCATTTTGCAATAGCACTTTCGCGCCATTGATAGGTTTGAACTCATCGTAGCGACCTGGCATAGGGATGTAGTATGCATGTGAGAACATCTCTGTCATGCTGCGTACATATCCTAGGATGTACCCTACTGATTCACCCGCATAACCATAATAGTCCATGATACCGCGGAAATAGCGTACACCCTCTTGGCGGCACCAGTCTGGGTTCAATGCACGGTGACGCGCAGGACTATAGGTATGGAAGTAACCCTCAGTGAGATAGCCGTGCACGCTGTGGTTCAAGGCGCCCAAAGTATAACCGTAAAAACTACTAGAGCCACGCAAATTAGGATTACTTGGTGAATAATAGGTAGTTGGTTCTGGACCATCCTCGTCGTCGAAGATCTCATAAAGGCGCATGATGGAACTGTAAGCCATATCCTCGCTTGCCCAGTTAGATGGTTCACCATCGTATCCCTTGTAGATATAGAGTGGATAGTTGGCAAAACTGCCATCTTCGCCGGTAGGGCCTGCATTAGAGTGAATAGAGATATAGTGGGTTGCACCCCAATATTCTGCCTCCCAGCCAAGGTCAAGCAATGGTTTGTCGATAGATTCATCGCCCCATACATAAGGGTAAGGGCCATTCTCGGTACGGGACATAAGGGTAGATAATCCAGCTGCTTGTAGTTTCTCGTTGAGTGCAAAGCCCTTCCAGAGGTTGGTATTGGATTCCCAGAAACCCGTAGTATCGCCTACGGCATGGGTTACGGTAGCCATATTGCGGCTCTCTGATCCCCAGTCGCCGTGACCAGGGTTGATATATACACGTTGCGCTTGGGCAGTGAAGAGCATACCCAAAGCACAAATTGCTAGTAAAATGCGTTTCATAGTAGTGTATTATTTTACAGTCATCAAGAACAGTTCACCCTTGGTATTGGTGTATGCAATTTTTCCTTCTGCTACGTGAGGGAAGATAGCCATTTGGCTTTTCTCAACAAGCACTTGGCTCTTGCCGTCTAAGGTGTAAGCCACGATACCAGAAGCGGTCACTTGTTCGCCGTTGTCGTCGTAGTCCATAGCCACCAAGGTATTGTTGTCATACCATTGTGGAGCATGGCAGCGGCTAGCCACGAAACGTACATTTTTGCCTTGCAGGTCGCAGATGTAACATCCTTTGCCAGACACGCGATAGATGATATGCTTGTTGTCAGGAGATACTTTAGCATCTATATAACGCTCGTTAGCGCCGCTTGGAGTGAGCACTATGTTTTTGCCGTTGCGCACCAATACAATATGTAGATCAGTGTTGATGGTAATGTCCACATTAGCAGACTTATCCACCAATTCGGTCATACCGACTTGAGCCTTAGCTTGCAACGAACGTTGGTTAGAAACTAGGCTGTGTTGGTAGATATTGCTACGTGTGATTTTGTTAGCATCCATTGTTTTCTCACGATATACGACATTTTTGCCATCTTTGCTAATCTTCACTGCCCATCCTGCACCTACACCTTCGCTGATCACTTTTTTGGTTTGAGTAGCCAAATCATAGCGTACCAACCCTTTGTCGTAACTGTCGGTCAATAGAATATAATCCCCCATAGGGCTGAATCCTGCTACCTTCCACATAGTACCTTGTTCGGCAGGTAATTTTTGCGTAGAAACCACTTCAAGTATCTGCGCATTAGCAAACATGAATAATGCACATGCTGCTAAGAATAAGAATGTTTTTTTCATAAGATTAATATATGTTTTTCGTTATTTTATACGTGTACCCATAAGGTCATGCATCACTCCGTCACGGACGATAACAATCATGCCGTTGTACAGCATCTTATATGCTTCTGTTTGATAGGTATTGGATATCTCCTCAAAGCCAGCTGGAGTGGACTTAACAATCGAAATCATTGAACGCTTAGGTAAATTCTGCGCGTGCAATTCGAAATATGCACGATTACCGAGCATTGGTCCGTTCACTGTCGCAGTAGCCAAACGATTGTTAGCCACCAAGAATAATATATTAGGGTTCTTTGCTATAGTTGTTGGACTTGTTATTCCATGGAAAGTAGCTGCGCCACGTTCAATACTCATGCCACCAATATTTTCGTTAGTGGATACGCCAGATACTCTCACAGGCTCCTTGATATCTTGTTGAGGCTGAATCAAGTATGGTACACCTGCTTGCATGAATGTTACTGGTGAGAACTGAAGTTCGAGCATATCCTCGCCACCTACAGTCTGGATATCTGTTCCCACAAATTGTACTACTGAAGCTTTTTTATAAGGGTGATCCTCAGATAAATTGTTGAGATCTATATCAAATGGCAAGCAGATGGTATTGTACATACCCGCTTGCAAATTGCGGTAAATATCAACGGTCTCGTATGTCGTATTCACCTCTGCTATAGAATTACATTGGTCATCCTCTACGAGACTAGGTACACGCTGGCTATAACGAGAAGGCACATCGATGTGATTAGGTGTTTTTGGCAAAGTGAAGATAACTACCTCGTGTTGGTCTATGCTATCATTATAGGTCTCGCCGAGAGTAGCCACTAGGTTGCCTGCATAGTCGAAGTTAAGAGTAGTGATGGTAGGACGATCATAATTATCATTCGAAGTGAAATCAAATATCTGATGAACCTGCTTGTTAGTTAGGCTTGGCACATCCTCAGACCAGTTTATATCAAATTGCAAGAGATCGCCATCTTTATCCACCATTACTAGGATAGTCTCATCATGATTAACAGCCAATGCTGCACCCCATGAACCAGAAATAAAATCAGGATCTTCAAAATAGGTTACCATACCATCATTAGAATAAAAACTGAGCGAAGGGTCTAGATAAACATTGTCAATGCGCAAGTTGCACACCCATATTCCATGACTACTTCCTACGATGGCATAGTCTGTCAATGTTCCTCGATACTCCATGGCGAATGCTTTGTATGCCATTGTGTTATTATAAGTATGCTGTAATTCGCCATTCTTCATGAGGTCATATTTAAAGAAACCAAGTGCTTGTCCGGCGTCATTAGCAGCATTAGGGTGCGTATTGTGGATTAGATATAGTTTAGCCTCATTTTCAGTCCAATAGATATGCGCACCTGTAGAGCCACTACCTACTACATTGCCGCTATTGTCTTTCCATTCGCCGTTTGCGTACTCGTAACCGTCAAAGAAGTTCGTGATGTGTTTGGTATGTGGGTCCATGACGAATACACCACCGTAGGATGGTCCGTTGTCGGTGAGATATACTTTTCCATCAGGTGCAACGGTAGGACGGAAGATAACCTCAAAACCGTTTTCGGTATTCTCAGATGGAGTATGATCAGGTCGTCCACCACGAGGAGGTTCTTGTTTGCCACCTTGAGGAGGTTGCTGACCGCTACCATTAGGTTGAGGTTGTCCTCCTCCACCTTGAGGTTGACCACCGCCACCTTGAGGAGGTTGTTGTCCATCCCATCGAGGAGGTTGACCGCCACCACCATTAGGTTTAGAATCTCCTGGACGAGGACGATGAGGACGATGACCCTGTGTTGCGTCTTTTTCACCATCGCGTGCATACCCTTGTTCAGGTACTAGTCGGTATATCTCGCCATCAGTAGTGGTGTTGTAGCCGTGCTCATGCTGACTAGCCACCCAAATGCTGCCAAAGAAATCCGATTCTGGACTGTTATCGATGGTTGCATACGCAGTATTGAATGCATCAGAGTGGAAGATGTCAGCAAATAAAGTGCTTGGACGTGCTTCCAAATGCACTTCCCACAAGATATCTTTTCCCACTGTAAATCCGTTTTCATACTCAGGGATGTCCTGTGCCTGTATAAAAACAGTGTTCTTTCCTTGGCGCAAGTTAGTGAGTTCAAATACTTTTGTTTTTACCCCGTCTTTATTATAGAATATCAGTTGGCCAGAAGTAGGTTGGGTATTGGCATAGAATGAGAAGTCAAATGCCATCGCACCAACTTTGTATTTGCAATTAAGGTCGTATGCCACGATACAGGGCACTGGACCTACCCAAATAGCATATATGGTACCCACGTAACCCGCAGGCAAAGTGGTAAGGGCGGTACCTGTTCCATTAGGGTTATCGTACCAACCTTGGAAAGTAGCACCCTCTTTTTCTGGGGTTGGGATGGTGTAGTCGCTTGTTATTTGGTTAGGTAGGGTCACCTTTTGACGAATCTCTTCGGTTGCACTATTTTTCCAACTATCGTACTTACCTGCTTCGGTGAAATCAACGGTGACATTCGTAGAACAGTTATAACAATAAAAATCGTAAGTTGTACAATTAAGGAAAGCATTTAGCAAATTTCCCCACCATATATATTCGTTTCCAGATCCTGGGTTTGTATGAGGAGAAACTTTATTATACAGATAATGTCCGAGCCACCAGTAATCAGACGGGTCCTTTGCTGGATCTGCTACCAATATGCTGCAAGATCCATCATTTCCTTTTGACCAGAATGTCAATATATCGTTTATTGGTTGATGAGCATAGCTGGTTCCATAATACTCATTAAAATAATTTTGGAAATCTTCCCATAGCAATTTATTTTCGGAGATATGTCCGCCATTGAGTTCCCATTTGACATCTACATCGATATTAGGCTCGGTGCCGTGACCAGGGTTAATGTACACTCTTTGCGCACTAAGAGACAATGCTATGCCAAGCGCCAATACTGTAAAGAAGATATTTTTCATGATTGTAGTTTGTAATCCATTGATAATTCGTGCAAAGGTACAACAATATTTTGACTTGAGCAAAAAAAATTATCAGAAAGTCAATTTTTATTTACATAAACACTTTTATTTTAGTCATAAATATAACCTCCATATAGGATATCACATAGTAATCACATAGTAATCACATAGTTAATGCTACTCATAGTACAGAAAGAAAGAGGGTGTGTCAGTTTTGACACACCCTTAAGTTTTAGTTGCTTATTCCCTCAATAAAAGTTGGAGGTGGTAACGGAGTGGTAACGGGATTGACAGGGATATTATAAGGTCAATCCAATCAACAATCTAATAGCTTATCAAGGGTTTGATGAATATGATCCAATGGAAGAGATTGGAGGATGATATCCATCTTGGTTTTGATTTGGGCATTGCAGAGATTGCCAATAGAACCCTCGTGTGTATAATGTGATAGGGTTTGTTCAACTGTTGCCTCGTGGCGGAAAGTGCCTAGGGTGATCTCGTCTGCTACCTGGCGATAGGCATCACGGAAAGCAATACCCTGCTCCACTCGGCGGTTGACTTCCTCTACAGAGAAAGCAGGTGCGTATAGTGGATTGGACATGATATCCTCCTTGACTGTCATATGCTCAATGGCGTACGAAGTGATTTCGAGGAGGTCGTTGAGTTCATCAAAGAGAGGGAAATACACCTCTTTGAGGAGTTGTAAGTCACGGAAGTAACCCACTGGTAGATTGGTCGTTATATGGCGAATCGTATCTGGGATAGCGCAAATGCGATTAGCATGTGAGCGAATGAGTTCGAAGACATCAGGGTTCTTCTTATGTGGCATGATGCTAGAACCAGTGGTCATGGTATCTGGCAACTTGATGAAACCGAAGTTTTGGGAATTGAACATACAGCAGTCCATGGCCAAACGACCTAAGGTCTCTGCCACTGATGAATAAGCAAATGCCACGGTGCGCTCCATGCGACCACGGTTCATTTGGGCATAAATGGCATTGTAATCCAAGTCTGCGAAACCGAGGAGTTGTGTAGTCATGGTGCGATTGAGCGGCGCGGATGAACCATAGCCTGCAGCTGAACCGAGTGGATTGAGATTGGCTTGTTCATAAGCGGCAACGAGCAGACGCATGTCGTCGGTTAATGCCTCGGCATAAGCACCTAACCAAAGTCCGAAAGAGGATGGCATGGCTACTTGTAGGTGGGTGTAACCAGGCATGAGGATATGCTTGGTAGCATCGCTGCGTGTTTGGAGTACCTCAAAGAGGTGCTCTACGAGTGTGATGGTTTTCTCTATCTGGGCACGGGTGAAGAGTTTTAGATCCACGAGGACTTGGTCGTTGCGTGAACGACCGGTATGCACTTTCTTTCCCACCTCGCCAAGGCGACGGGTAAGCATGAGTTCGACTTGTGAGTGCACATCCTCGATGCCCTCTTCGATGATGAAGTTGCCCGCTTGAGTTTCTGCGTAGAGTTCGCGCAGAGCAGGTAGGAGCGCATCTAAGTCCTGTTTGGAGAGCAAGCCCACAGACTCGAGCATGGTGACATGCGCCATGGTGCCGAGGATATCGTATGGAGCGAGCAATACGTCAAGCTCTTTGTCTTTGCCAACGGTAAAACGCTCAATGGCGTCGTCAATCTTGTAGCCTTTATCCCAGAGTTTCATTGTATTTTAGTTTAGGAGTTTATCAGTTTATGAGTTTATGGGTTGTTGAATTAGTTTATCAGTTAAAAGGTTAAACTTGTTAAACCAAATTAACTTTCTCAACAACTACTAAACTGCTAAACTAATTAACTCATTAACAATTTTAGTAGTTTAATTGCTTGTTCTATTTCGTGTATATGGATGTATTCGTCTGCGGTGTGGGAGCGGGCGGAGTCGCCTGGACCGAACTTGACCTTTGGACAAGAGAGTAATGCCATATTGCTCAGTGTAGGCGAACCAAAGAGTTCAATGCCCAATTCTTGCGCTCGCTTAATGATAGGCAGATTGATGTCCGTAGATGTGGCGTTGAGACGCGTAGAACGAGGTGTGAGTGTAGATTGCACGATAGGTTGTATGATGCGGAGAATCTCCTCGTTGGCATACAAACCATTGGAACGGATATCCACCACGAACTTGCATGTATCAGGCACGACGTTATGTTGTGTGCCTGCCTGAATCATGGTAGTGGTCATCTTGACTTTGCCCAAGAAAGGTGATACTTTATCGAAGGCGTATTGGCGCAGGGTTTGTATATCATCGAGGGCGATATAAAGTGCGTTGACTCCTTCCTCGCGAGCGGCGTGTCCTGCTATGCCGTGTGCCTCAGCATCGAGTACCATCAGTCCGCGTTCTGCTACCGCCATCTTGAGTGCTGTGGGTTCGCCCACAATGGCGTAATCGATAGAACCGATATGTGGTAGGAGGAGTTCAATGCCATTGCGTCCGCTGTTCTCCTCTTCTGCAGTAAGGGCGAGGAGGAGGCGTTTGCCGGGTAATGGATCACGTAATACCTCCATAAAGACTGCGAGCATGGCGATAACGCTGCCGCCATCGTCATTCGCACCTAATCCGTAAATAGTAGTACCATCACACTCGCCACCGAATGGGTCGCGGGTATAGCTGGATGCGGGTTTGACGGTGTCGATATGGGCATTGAGGAGGATGGTCTGAGATCCCTCTCCGCACTCTGCCCATAGGTTGTTGCCTACCCTATGAGGCGTACAGCCTTCGGCGGTCATCCATTCAGCGAGGAGGGTGCATGCGGCATCCTCCTGCCCCGAGATAGATGGGGTCTGGATGAGGCGTTGGAGTAATGTGATGTACTTGTTGTCCACGGATTAATAATTAATAGTTAATAATTAATATCTGTTGTGGGGATTATTTTTCTTGTATTATTGTGCCGCCTTGGAGGTTGTTGGCATGGGTGATGCGGACGGATTGTACGCCGTGCTCGATGGCTGCAAACGCGTTATCAATCTTAGGGATCATACCGCCTGAAACAATACCATCAGCAAGGAGTTGCTTGTATGACTCGCGGGTAATGCATGGAATAAGTGTTGACTCGTCATCCGCATCACGCAGTACGCCTGCTTTCTCGAAGCAGAAAGTGAGTTGCACCTCAGGTGCTAATGAGATTGCCGTCTCGGATGCTACGGTATCGGCATTGGTATTGAGCAGTAAACCCTCCTCGCTGTATGTAATGGGAGCAATGACAGGAGTAAGACCGTTGTCTAGGAGCATACGCAGGTGATTGCCTTTGACTTGCGTTACATCGCCGACAAACCCGTAATCAATGCCGTTCTTGATAGGGCGTTTGACAGAACGCATCCATCCGCCATCGGCGCCGGTGAGACCCATAGCATTCACGCCCATGGTATGTAGAAGAGTTACGACTTGTTTGTTGACCAATCCGCCGTAAACCATTGTCACAATGTCGAGGGTTTCTTTGTCTGTGACACGGCGACCATCGATCATCTGTTGTGTTACACCTAGGCGCTGAGCCATAGTGGTTGCTAATCGTCCACCACCGTGTACGAGGACTTTGGGACCTTGCAGTGCAGCAAACTGGCGCAGGAAGATCTCCCGCGATGTCTCATTCTCCAAAATGCCACCACCTATTTTTATTACTTGAATCATATATATCTTATTTCGGGTACAAAATTACATAAAATTTACGACTTACGCAAGATTAGCATCGTTTCTAAGGTAAAAAATCTGATTATCTGCTGCCATTAGAACTTACTATGTAGGTGAAATATTGAGATTAATCAAATGGTCTAGTGGTGATTTCCACCTTGGGGAACAACCATAAAGCATTTGAATCCCAATTCACTATATTAATTTCTTGGGCATACGCCACCATCGTATTCTGTTGAAGCCCCATATACAAAGCATAATAATTTTTCTCATAAGAATCCTCATAAGAATAGTATATAGCCAAAGACCCATCTTCCAAGACCTTGTATCTCCACAAGTTATCCGAAGATGAAAGTTTAGTCTGTTTATGACCAATCATTTTTTTTGTCTTATTATGCATCAAAGTAAGCGTACTATCCTCCTTATTGAATTCTACATAATAAAAAACGTCCTCTTCAAGCGTGTTATCGATGCAATAAACCCCATCATTATTTCTCAGCATCTCCACGGGTTGTGTAGAAACAACACCGTCTTTGACATATCCATCCATTATCATACCATATCCCTCAAGAGTAGTAACCTCATCACTCATAGCTATGGCATATTGACCTGAGATATATTCAGATACAGCCCTATTATCTCGCTGATTAGAATAGACAGACCAAAGAGTTGTATTCATGCGTGGAAGATAGGAATCACCTGCCGACAATAGAGGCATTGTTAATTGGTTTTCTAGCACTTCCTCCTCTGACCATCCGAGAAAATACCACTCAGCCGTATCTTGCCATGCTGGTAAGATTAATGGTTTATCAGGAGCGGACTGTGTAAGAGGGGGAGGACAGGTATCCAAACCCGTATGGAAGGTAACCGTATAACATTGAGGAACAGCGTAGTAAATGGTATAACTATTAATATAAAGACTATTCTCAGTGGCTGAAATATTGATCTCTATGCACTCATTTTCCTCTACAAGGGTATTCATAGACTTTGCTATAGAGAGCCAATCGGTACTATAGTTCCCCGCCCACACATCATCACTAAATGGTTGATTATCAATTTTCCATAATGTATCCATTCCCACTACAACACTCAAAGATCCCGCTCCAGATTTCATATTGGAACGCATTTGCAATTCAACCTCCTTAATAATGTAGTCATCCCATCCTCGTAATTCCAATCTTGTAGAATTACCCGCAGTCATCTGTCCTTTTTGTCCTGTAGAAGAGGTTCGCTCATATGTAGCAACCGATGATTCAGGGGCAGTACCACTCTGCTTTACTGTGGTGGTGGAGGTTAAGGTATAAGTAGCCTTCAATATGGAGGATCCGTCTTGTACTTCTGGTTGGTTATGTGACTCACAACTAATGCAAATTGTCGTAATAACTGCAAGAATCAAATATGCAATATTGGTTTTCTTCATTGAAAAAAGAATACTTAAAAACATAGTGATAGATTATCGTTGGTTATGTTCAAGACTTCCTTTAATGGAATCATTACAAAGTCGCGTTCAGTCATGCGGGGGTGTGGGAGGGTGAGTGTAGGTGTGGAGCAGGTGTAAGGGATAGGTTCGGAGGATGGGGAGAGAGAATAGGCATAGAGCAAATCGATGTCGATAATGCGGTCGTGGTAGATGCCATCGACGGACTTCTGGGTTCGGCCCATCTCCCGCTCAATGAGTTGCGTGAGGTGCAAGACCTGCTCGGCAGAATAGTCCGTGCAGTACGCCACGACGATATTGGCGAAGTCGTTATCCGAGACGAAACCCTGAGGCTGGCTGCGATAAAGAGAGGAGCAAGCGAGCTGCGTACCTACCCTATCGTCCAACAGGCGAAGGGCCTCGCGGAGGTTGGTTTCACGGTCTCCGAGATTAGTGCCTATACCTAAGTAAATAATCATCTTTTCACTCCCAAAATTGTAGTATATGGTAATAAATTAACCAAAATTATCCTATACTAAAACATAGGAATGAACTCGTAGGAGATGGCATCACCCATGGTTACGAGCATATAGTAGGGGCGCTTATCCTCGTCTTTCATAGAATCTACTACAATACAAGTCATACCACTAACATGGGTGATCTCACGCGTATGATCGTGTCCCGACCAAATCATATCCACTCCATGAGAAGAAAACAAATTCAACAACGCATAGGTCTCCTCCATCGTGTAATTGGAGGTATGACCCTGGGAACCATCACGCTTGAAAAGATGCGTATGAGTGCAACCAACAATATGACGGAAATTCTCATTATCCGCCCACTCTAAAGTTGACTTGAGCCAAGACAACTGTTTGGTACCAAGCGTACCATCAGCCGAGTCATAGCAAATGAATAAGTCCCTATAACCGGATGGAGTCTCAACAATGAAATAATATGTGCAAGTCTTGAACGTCTCCAAGAACAAAGACCATTGGCGGAAGTAAATATCATGGTTACCCGCTACCACCATCAGCGTATCACGCTTAGCCGCATTAGCAGGAACAGACTCAAAAGCACTATACATCTCATCGAAATAATTTTGTGCATCGATGATATCACCCAAGTGAATAGCTACAGGGCAATTGAGATCCGCACGGTAAGTCTCGATGAACCTAGTCCAGTTGACCTGGGTAGAAGATATATGCGTGTCCGTGCACACGTGTACCTTATAATCATCAACAGGTGCCTGGAGCGTGACGAAACCGTGAGTACTATTATACGCCTGAGCCTGCTCAAAACGCTCGTCAATCTTAGGGGAGGAACCAGCAAACATACCTGCCATATCCAAACGGGCCTCTGGTCCGCAAGAGGTTAAAAGGGAACCAAGAACAAAAAGACAAGAGGCAAAATAAATATATATATTCTTTTTCATAGAAGAATTTATTTTATCCATTAAAATCTATACTGAGCGCCGAGGCGGAGTTCAGAGGCATAGTAATGCGCATTGAGGTGGAACATGCCGGCAAGCTTGAGTTTGCCCTGGAGAGAAACTCTCCAATGGTCATCAATATCATACCAACCACCAAGATAAAACATAGGTTGCCACATACGCTCAATCTGGTAGTCATCCACATTAGCAAGAGCCAAACTGAGATTCCAAACAGATGTAGCAGGTCTGACATACACCTCTATACGATACAACAAATCAAATGGTTCGCATACAAAAACATCACCACCTTCATCAAAAGTAGGAGGAAGCATAACACGGTTGGTCATACCTAACTGCACATTGACATATTGCATCCTATATCCTACAGACAAAGCATGGACGAAATCCAAAGACTTGTCACGGCGAATGAAATTGGTGAGCAAACGATCCTCAATATACATTTCGCCAACAGGCAATGCAAACTTAGGACGCATCTGGACACTAACAGCATAGGTGTTAGCCGTGCTCAAACGGACATCAGCCTGCATCTCGAAATGCTCATTGAAAGGCATGTATGCTCCAAGATCAAAATTGGCAAAGGATCCATACGTGAGATTGTGTCCATAACCCATATCCAAAGATAGGGCGTAGCGGTCTGAAGCACAAAGAGGATGAGACATGAATGTCAAAAACCCTAGAAATGTGATAAGTAATTTTTTCATATATTATTTAAAGACGATTAAATCAACCATGTGGACAATTTTATAATTCTACTACGGTGATTCCGGCGCCACCTCTGTCGGGGTCGCCGTCGTGGAAGACAAGGTCACCGGTGCGTAACTTGCGCATGGTATTTTGTCTTTCGGATAAATAGTCGCGCACCACTTGTTTCAATGCGCCTGTACCTGTACCATGTAAAATGGTAACCATCTCTGCATTGACCATCAATGCATCATCAATATAAGCAATCAAGACCTCCAAAGCCTCATCCACACGCAAACCACGGATATCTAATTCGCGCGAGAACGATAATTTACGTCTGCGTAACTCATCTGCCACATTGCTAGATACCACCTTAGGTGTAGGCGTATTGGTCTCCTGGATGAGTTTGGCAGGATGCTTGGTCAAGATCTTTAAGTCGCTCAGTGAGCGCAAGACTTGGTCTTGCTTCTTGGAGGATCTAGAAGCACTAGAGGCTCTAGATGTACTAGATGATTTGGTTTGGTTTTCGACCTTTTGTTTGAGGTTCTCCACTTTCTGTCTTGCCTGCTGCGTGGCCTGCTTCTCCGCTTTGGCCTGCTTGATCTCGCGAATAGTGCGCTCAATGGTAGCATTAGACTTCTTGAGCAGGTCTGCAGCCTGTTGGTTAGCCTCCTCTATGATAGCGCGTTTCTTGGCTTTAATGCCCGCCATCTGCTCCTCGTAGTGCGCTATTTTTTCCTCTAAGTGTTTTTCTTTTTGGCGGATATTTTGGCGTTTGTTCTCCCAATAACGTTTGTCTCGGGCGATATCCTGGAGTTGTTTATCATAGTCGATATGCTCCTCACCGACAATATCGGTTGCTCGCTGAATAATGGACTCAGGCAAACCAATCTGTCGTGCAATCTCCACTGCGAAACTACTACCTGCTTGTCCAATAGACAATTGGAAGAGCGGTTTGAGTTGTCCTCTATCATAAAGCATGGCACCGTTGATAATACCCTTGGTGCGCTCCGCTAGGTGTTTGAGATTGGAATAGTGCGTAGTGATGACGCCATAGGCATGTTGCTCGTTGAGTTGGGTTAGAACGGCCTCCGCAATGGCTCCACCAATCAAAGGTTCGGTGCCCGTACCAAACTCGTCGATAAGGATGAGTGTTTGGTGGTTGGCATATCGCAAGAAGTGTTTCATATTGCGAAGGTGGGATGAATAGGTGGAGAGGTCGTCTTCGATGGACTGTTCGTCGCCTATATCCAGCAATAAGTTCTCGAAGAATCCCATTTCGCTGGACTCATGCATCGGCACCGCTAGACCACATTGGACCATATACTGGAGCAGGGCAACGGTTTTGAGGCATACGGATTTACCACCGGCGTTAGGACCACTAATAACCAGCATACGATTATCAGTGAGACGGATAGAGAGTGGCACAACGGTTCTGCCTTGTCGGCGGAAATTGAGCAGGAGAATAGGATGTCTTGCTTCGCGCCAATCGAGCATAGGTCGGTGGTGGAGCGTAGGAACAATAGCCTCAATATCAGTAGCAAACAATGCTTTAGCACGCAGAAAATCGACCTCAGCAAGGAAGTCTTCGCTGGCTAAGATATGCGGAATCTCAGGGCGTATATGCTCGGTCATATCCAATAGGATACGCATGCGTTCGCGTCGCTCCTCGCCTTCGAGTTCGCGAATACGGTTATTGGCCTCGACCACTTGTTGGGGTTCGACAAAAACAGTCTTACCGGTGGCAGACTCATCGTGTACGATACCACCGATCTTGCGTTTGTAAGCAGGAGGGACAGGTAGAACTAATCGTCCTTCACGCATCGTGGGGGCGGCATCTTTGTCTAGGAGTCCTTCGGCCTGTGCCTGACGGAGGATGGCATGGAGTGCTCGACTCACAGAGCCCTGTGACTGGGCGATATCCTTGCGGATACGAGCGAGCTCGGGCGAAGCAGAATCCTTCATCTTGCCATAGCGATCGATGATGCGATCGATGGAGGCGATGAGGTGATGAGGCGCGGTCAGCGACCGAGGCATATTGGCGAGGAGGGGATAAGTAGTGGCGTCGAGTTGGGAAAAGAAACGAGTTAACTGACTCACATAATCCAACATCTTGCGCAATGAGAAGAGTTCGTTCTCATCGAGGAAGAGTCCCTCGATGCGTATGCGCGACATGGCCTCACGAAAGTCGTAGATGTCGCCTTGTGGGAAAGAGAGCGAGGGATCTGCCAAGACAGAAAGCATCTCGCGCAAATGAGCAAGGCGATGGAGAACGGTATCGTAATGATTGACCCACAGCATCTCATCCACTCGCTGTTTGCCTAATGGAGAGGTGCAAAAAGACTTCAAGCAATCACGGATCACTTGAAAATCGAGTTTTTGTTCTATGTTCTGTGGGTAGGTCATGTGAGAGTTGAGAGTTGAGAGCAGTTTTAGAGTGTAGGGTGTAGGGTGTATGGGCGAGGAAATGCAGCAAAAGCTGCTATTCTTACCTATAAACTATAAACCATAAACCCGCCGAAGGCTATTATGCTTCAAGATTTAAAATAAGGATGTGCCCCGAGAGACACACCCTTATATTATTAAGAGTAGTAGTGAATTACTCTTCTACAGCAGCTTGAGCAGCAGCCAAACGTGCGATAGGCACACGGAATGGAGAGCAAGAAGCGTAGTTCATACCAACCTTAGCGCAGAACTTAACTGATGAAGGCTCACCACCGTGCTCACCGCAGATACCAGTGCGCAATCCTGGACGAACAGCGCGACCTTTCTCAACAGCCATTTGGATGAGTTGACCTACACCGTTTTGATCCAATACTTGGAATGGATCAACCTTGAGGATCTTTTGCTCGAGATATACTGGCAAGAAGCTAGCAATATCGTCACGGCTATAACCGAAGGTCATCTGTGTGAGGTCGTTGGTACCGAATGAGAAGTATTGAGCCTCAGTAGCAATGCGATCAGCAGTCAAAGCAGCACGTGGGATCTCAATCATAGTACCGATCTCCATCTCAACCTCTGTGCCATACTCAGCAAATACCTCTTTAGCCACCTTCTCGATGATCTCTTTTTGTTGGTGGAACTCGTGGAGGATACCAATGAGTGGAACCATGATCTCTGGCATTGGGTTCTTACCCTCAAGCTTGAGCTCGCAAGCAGCGCTTAAGATAGCGCGAGTTTGCATAGCGGTGATCTCAGGGAAAGTGATACCAAGACGGCAACCACGGTGACCGAGCATAGGGTTGTTCTCAGCGAGAGAATCTACACGTTGTTTGATCTCTTGTACGCTTACGCCCATCTCTTGTGCCATAGTCTCTTGACCAGCAGCATCATGTGGTACGAACTCGTGCAATGGAGGATCGAGGAGACGGATGTTCACTGGATAGCCGTCCATAGCCTCGAGGATGCCCTTGAAGTCAGCCTTTTGGTAAGGGAGGAGCTTAGCAAGCGCTTTCTCACGACCCTCTGCATCTTTAGAAAGGATCATCTCGCGCATAGCCACGATCTTCTTATCCTCGAAGAACATGTGCTCTGTACGAGTAAGACCAATACCCTTAGCACCGAAGTCACGAGCCACTTGTGCATCGTGTGGAGTGTCGGCATTGGTACGAACTTGGAGATGTGTATATTTGTCGCAGAGATCCATGAGCTCTTTGAAGTCACCACTGAGTTCAGCAGCCTTGGTTGGGATCTGACCTGCGTACACTTGACCGGTAGAACCGTTGAGTGAGATGTAATCACCCTCTTTGTAGGTAACACCCTCAACAGTAAGGGTCTTAGCCTTGTAGTCAACTACGATAGCACCTGCACCAGAAACACAGCATTTACCCATACCACGGGCAACCACAGCAGCGTGAGAAGTCATACCACCACGAGCGGTGAGGATACCCTCAGCAGCAGACATACCTGCGAGGTCCTCAGGACTGGTCTCGATACGAACCATCACTACTTTCTTACCATCCTTAGCCCACTCTTGTGCATCATCAGCGTGGAACACGATTTGACCGCAAGCAGCACCTGGACTAGCAGGAAGACCTTGGGTGATAACCTTAGAAGCCTTCAATGCTTTAGCATCGAATACTGGGTGGAGAAGTTCGTCGAGTTTTTGTGGCTCGCAACGCTTGATAGCGGTCTTCTCATCGATGAGACCCTCTTTAACGAGATCCATAGCGATCTTAACCATCGCAGTACCGGTACGCTTACCGTTACGAGTTTGGAGGAACCAGAGTTTACCCTCTTGTACGGTGAACTCCATATCTTGCATATCGCGGTAGTGGTTCTCGAGTTTGGTTTGGATAGCGTCAAGTTCAGCGTAGATCTCTGGCATAGCCTCCTCCATAGAAGGATACTTAGCAGCACGCTCTTCCTCGCTGATACCTTGGAGTGCAGCCCAACGGCGACTACCCTCAAGGGTGATTTGTTGTGGAGTACGGATACCAGCAACCACGTCCTCACCTTGTGCGTTAACGAGGTACTCACCATTGAAGAGGTTCTCACCTGTAGCAGCATCACGGCTGAAGCATACACCAGTAGCAGAAGTCTCGCCCATGTTACCGAACACCATTGATTGAACGGTTACAGCAGTACCCCACTCGTCTGGAATTCCTTCCATCTTACGGTAAAGGATAGCACGCTCGTTCATCCAAGAACGGAACACCGCGCAGATAGCACCCCAGAGTTGCTCAACAGGGTTGGTTGGGAAATCGTGACCAGTTTGATCCTTGATAGCAGTTTTGAAGCGAGCTACGAGAAGCTTGAGCTCATCAACGGTGAGGTCTTTATCCAACTTCACACCGCGGATCTCCTTAACCTCTTCGATGATAGCCTCGAATGGGTCCATATCCTCTTTGTTCACTGGCTTCATACCGAGAACCACGTCACCGTACATTTGTACGAAACGACGGTAGCTATCGTAAACGAAGTGTGGGTTACCAGTCTTCTCTACGAGACCAGCAGCCACCTCGTCGTTGAGACCAAGGTTGAGGATAGTATCCATCATACCTGGCATAGATGCGCGAGCACCAGAACGAACACTCACGAGGAGTGGGTTCTTAGGATCGCCAAAAGTATTATTCATCAAGCTCTCAATATGAGCTACAGCTGCTTTAACCTCTTTGTCAAGGATCTCAACGATCTTCTCTTGACCTACTTCGTAATACTCGTTGCAAACATCTGTGATGATAGTAAAACCAGGAGGCACTGGAACACCTACAAGGTTCATCTCAGACAAGTTTGCGCCCTTACCGCCCAATGTCTCTCGCATTGATGCGTTACCCTCAGCCTTACCGTTACCGAAGGTGTAAACACGTTTCTTGTTGTCCATTTTCTTAAAAATCTTTATATGTTAATAATTATCAAATTTCCATATTTCGGGTTATGCGCCTTATTAATTACGCGTGCGCACACACCAAACAGTCTGCAAAGGTAATACTTTTTTACGAGATAAGCAAGAAAAACAGCAAGAAAATTGGCTTTTTCTATTCGTCCTAGTCATTTTATTGCATTTTTCTCGCAATTTTCTTGCACATATGCAAAAAAAGCAGTACCTTTGCACCAGATTTTGAGATATAGGGTAAGTCCTACACGACCAGCTCCCTCTGAACTCCCCCAGGTCTTGACCGAAGCAAGGGTAAGAGGTTGTAGCGGTGCGATGTAGTCAGCTTACCCTTTTTTTATTAACTAGTTGCACTAGCAGCACTAGATTAACTAGCATGCTAGAAAAGTTTATCCAAAATAGAATCATCCAATGCCTACCTTTCACCGCCAACGAAGGGCAGATGCAATTATTGGATAAACTCAGCCGATTCATCACTTCGCCAGCACCCCGCAAAGCCTTCATTCTCCGTGGATATGCGGGTACGGGTAAGACGAGTATCATGGCTGCTTTAGTGCAGAGTCTCAAGCAGTTAAATCAACGCTTTGTACTTCTCGCTCCCACCGGACGAGCCGCCAAAGTGCTATCCCGCTATGCAGGACATCCCGCCTACACCATCCACAAATTTATCTACCGCCAAAAGCAACTCGGAGAGGAGGTTTTTACCCTCAATGACAACCTGCACAAGCACACCCTTTTCATCATAGACGAAGCCTCTATGATCAGCGGTGTGAGAGAGGCACACGGTTTCGGTTCGGGCATGCTACTCGACGACCTAGTCAAGTATGTTTATTCGGGCGAAGGATGTAGTCTCCTCACCCTTGGTGACGACGCACAATTACCGCCTGTTGGCTCCATCGTATCGCCTGCGCTACAAACAGACTACATGCTTGGATACCAACTAGATATAACCTCCCACACCCTCACCCAAGTAGCTCGCCAAGCACTCGATAGCGGCATCCTACACAACGCCACTCAACTACGAGAATTAGCACTTGGTACTACCCTACCCACCGAGGAAAATGAGGTAGAGCAATTATGGAAAATCCTGGAAGAAAAATCCGACATCCGAACCATCCCCAACCAAGAGCTACAAGAGCTTATTGAGACAGCTCATAACGAGGTAGGAGAAGAAGAAACCATCCTGCTGACACGCACAAACCGACGCACCAATATCTACAACCAAGGTATTCGCGCTAGAATCCTTTGGCGAGAGGATGAAATCTCCTCTGGCGACAGGATTATGATTAGCAAAAACAACTATTTCTGGACCGAAAAATACGAAAATCTCCCTTTTCTCGCCAACGGCGATATGCTGGAGATAGTGCGCTTGCGCAATATGCGCGAAATGTATGGTTATCGTTTTGTGGATGCTCAATTACGGGCATTGGATTACGATTGGGAGATAGATGCTGTGCTATGGATTGACACGCTATATAGCGACTCGCCAGAAGCCACACAAACCATGCAACGAGATCTCTTCAGCAAGATCTCCGAAGACTATCCCGAACTCCAGCGCAACAAAAAAGAACTCGTCAAAACCATCTATCAATCACCCTATTACAACGCTTTGCAGATGCGATTTGCATATGCCATCACGGGACACAAATCGCAGGGTGGACAATGGAAACGAGTCTTCATTGATCCATATATAGGTAGCTCACAACCGCAGCCTAACGGCAACCACAACGAGGACGCCAGGAGTTTCTATCGATGGATATACACCGCCATCACTCGTGCTACCGAACAAGTCTATATTCTAAAGGCATAACACTCGTTTTGCCACATAGCATTTACAATAATTTATATTTTATATAAAAAAGCACAACAATATTTGCACATTTGTAAAAATTGTTGTACCTTTGTGCGTTTTTTGGGATAGTATCTTTTACCTGAAGGTAACACCTCAAAACAACACCCTACTATCTCCTTGTCTTTTACGGGTTCATGACGGGTTCATACAGAGAGGATACCGAGAAGATAAGCAACAAAGACACAAGACATAAAACAAAACAATAAAAACAATTAACATCATGCAAAAAATCCAACTGAAACGTGGTTTGGACATTCCTTTTGATGGAGCAGCAGCCCTCACACTCGGTAGTGTGAATCGTCCTGCTATCTTCCACATCGTCCCAGACCATTTCGCTGGCGTGACCCCAAAACTCATGGTCCGCGAAGGCGACAGCGTGAAAGCGGGTACTCCTCTCTTCCACGACAAGGCATTTGCTGAGATGCTCTTCACATCGCCTGTTAGCGGTAAGGTGGTAGCCATTGTACGTGGCGAGCGCCGCAAGGTGATGTCTATTGACATTGAAGCCGATGCTACGATTGAGTATGAGTCCTTCGACCTCAAGCAAGATGCTAAGGCGCTCTTGCTCCAATCCGGTCTTTGGGCACTCATCAAGCAACGTCCTTACGACTGCATTGCTCTTCCAAGCAAGCAACCTAAGGCCATCTTCATCTCTACCTTCGACTCTGCTCCTGCAGCACCTAACTACGAGTGGGTGCTCGCTGGACAAGGTGCACTCTTGCAAGCGGCTGTCAACGCACTCGCTACCATCGCACCTGTGTACGTAGGTATCCAATGTGGTGCTACTGCTCCTGCTTTCCGTGGTCTTAGCAACTGCGAGAAGTACGAGGTTTGCGGCGCGCACCCAGCAGGCAACGTAGGTGTACAAATCAACCACGTAGCGCCTATCGCTAAGGGCGAGACCGTTTGGACCATCAACATCCAAGACCTCGCACTCATCGGCCGCCTCTTTACCAAGGGTATCGTGGACATGCAGAAGAAAGTGGCTCTCACAGGCCCTCTCGCTAGCGGTGCACAATACTACAACGTATTGCCAGGTATGCCACTCAGCGCTATCTTCACCAGCAACGTACACAAGGGCTGCAACGCTCGCCTCATCGCAGGTAACCCACTCAGCGGTCACCAAGTGACCATGGAGGAGATGACCTCTATCTACGATAACCAATACACCGTTATCGCAGAAGGCGACGAGACACACGAGTTCATGGGATGGATCATGCCACGCTTCAACAGCTTCAACGCGGGCAAGACCGACCCTGCTAAGATGGTCAACAACTGTGTGACCGAGTGGCTCTTCGGTAAGAAGAAATACAACTGGGACGCTCGCCTCAAGGGTGGTCGCCGTGCTATCATCGTGAGCGGTGAGTATGACAAGGTGTTCCCAATGGATATCTATCCTGAGTATTTGATCAAGGCAATGATTGCAGGTAACCTCGACAGCATGGAGCAACTCGGTGCATACGAAGTAGCACCAGAGGACTTCGCACTCTGCGAATATGTCTGCACCAGCAAGATGCCACTCCAGGCTATCGTGCGTGCCGCATTGGATAACTTAAAAAAGGAGATTGAGTGATGCTAAAGAAATTACATAACATAGTAGAGAAACTTCGCCCTCACTTTGAAGAGGGAGGTAAGTTGAGCGCTTTCCACTCTTTGTTTGATGGTTTTGAGACTTTCCTCTTCACCCCAAACACTACCGCTAAGCGCATCGGTTCGCAGATCCACGATGGTTCGGATAGCAAGCGAACCATGATCCTCGTGGTAATGGCACTCGTTCCAGCACTGCTCTTCGGTATGTTCAACGTAGGTTACCAACACTTCCTCGCTACTGGCGAACTCGTGAAGGGTGCTATGACCTGCGCATTGTTCTGGAAGGCATTCGCATTTGGTGCGTTGGCTGTATTGCCATATATCATCGTTAGCTATGGTGTAGGTCTCGGTATCGAGTTCACCGTAGCACAATGGAAGAAAGAAGAGATCCAAGAGGGCTTCCTCGTTTCTGGTATGATTATTCCACTTATCGTGCCAATCAACACCCCTCTTTGGATGGTGGCTGTAGCTACTGCTTTCGCCGTTATCTTCGCTAAGGAGATCTTCGGTGGTACAGGTTACAACATTTTCAACGTCGCTCTTATCGCGCGCGCGTTCCTCTTCTTTGCTTATCCTACCCACATGACGGGTGACAAATGCTTCGTTCGTACCGAAGGTACTTGGGGCTGGGACAACGGACAAACCCTCGTAGATGGTTTCTCTGGTGCTACCCCACTCACCCAAATCGCTACTTCTACCGAAGCGAACCTCATGCCAGTAGACTTCTGGACTGCCTTCAACGGTCTTATCCCAGGTTCTATTGGTGAGACTTGCTGCTGGGCTATCTTGCTCGGTGCTGCATTGCTCATTATGACTGGCGTAGCAAGCTGGAAGACTATGCTCAGCATCTTCGCAGGTGGTGCACTCACCGCTTGGCTCTTCAACCAATTTGGTGCAGAGACTGCTGCGGCTAACTACCCATGGTACATGCACCTCGTTACAGGTGGTTTCATGTTCGGTGCTGTCTTCATGGCAACTGACCCTGTTACCTCTGCTCGTACTGAGTGCGGTAAGTGGATTTATGGTGCATTGATCGGTTTCATGGCTGTGGTGATCCGCGTCCTCAACCCTGGTTATCCAGAGGGTATGATGTTGGCTATCCTGCTCATGAACGCTTTTGCTCCACTCATCGACTGGTGCGTAGTGCAAGTGAATATCAAAAAACGTATGAATCGCGCTAAAAACTAATGAATATGGCACAGAAGAAATTTGTATGTTCCGTTTGTGGCTATGTTCACAACGGCGATAAGGCACCTGAGGTTTGCCCACAATGCAAACAATCTGGCGTCTTTGTAGAAGAGAAGAAAAAAGGTTTGGATACCAACAGCAACGCATACACCATCATCTACGCTTCTATCATCGTAGTGATCGTGGCTGTATTGCTCGCATTGGTAAGCCAAGTGCTCAGCCCTCGTCAAGAGGCGAACCGTTTGCTTGACCAACAAAAGCAAATCCTTGTAGCACTCAACCAAAACTACGACAACACCGATCCTGCTGCGCTCTACCTCTCTTTGGTCAACGATACCATCGACGTAAACGGTGCTCCAGTTTTCGTAGCTAACATCGAGGGCAATACCAAGTATGTATTGAAACTCCACGGTGCGGGTCTTTGGGGCGGTATTGGTGGTTACTTGGCATTGGATGCAGACAAGAACACCATTTATGGTGTGAACTTCAACCACGAGTCTGAGACTCCAGGTCTTGGTGCTGAGATCGTAACCGAGAAGTTCCGCACTCAATTCATCGGCAAGCACATCCGCAATGCGGCTGGCGAAGTAGTATCTGTAGCTGTCCTCAAGGCAGGTAAGTTGGCTGATGGCCAAGAGCAAGTAGATGCACTCTCTGGTGCTACTATCACTTGCGACGGCGTTAGCACCATGATTGCTACCAACCTCGTAGAGTATGCTGAGTTTTTGAATCAAGTTGAACCATGCCAAGCAGTTGCTGAGGAAGTAGCTTGTGAAGCAGTAGAAGTAACGGAGGAATAAGATTATGGCATTTTTATCACAAAAAACGAAAGAGGTGCTATTTGGTCCTCTGAACATCAACAACCCTGTGGTTGTTCAAGTGTTGGGTATTTGCTCTGCACTCGCTGTTACCGTTCAGCTTAAGCCAGCATTGGTAATGGGTATTGCCGTTACTATCATCGTGGCTATGGCTAACGTGATTATCTCATTGATTCGTAACACCATCCCAATGCGTATTCGTATCATCATCCAATTGGTGGTAGTTGCAGCGTTGGTAACTCTCGTGAGTGAAGTCTTGAAGGCTTTTGCTTATGATGTGGCTATGCAATTGAGCGTGTATATCGGATTGATTATTACCAACTGTATTCTCATGGGCCGTCTCGAGGCTTTCGCTATGACCAACAAGGTATGGGATTCCTTCCTCGATGGTCTTGGCAACGGTTTCGGCTATGCTATCATCCTCGTGATTGTGGCATTCTTCCGTGAGTTGTTGGGTGCGGGCACTTTGCTCGGCTTCCGTATCATACCAGAGAGTTGGTATGTAGCTAATGGTGGATTTTATGAAAACTGCGGTATGATGATGATGCCAGCTATGGCGTTGATTCTCGTAGGATGTATCATCTGGGCGCATCGCGGCTATAATAAAGAATTGAAGTAATATGGAACACGCAATAAGTCTTTTTGTTCGCAGCATTTTTGCTGACAACATGATCTTCGCATACTTCTTGGGTATGTGTTCGTACTTGGCTGTGTCCAAGAATGTGAAAACTAGTGCTGGTTTGGGTGTAGCAGTAACCTTCGTGTTGCTCATCACATTGCCAGTTAACTATCTGCTGCAAGTGCATGTGCTCAATCCACTCGGCTTGGGTTACTTGTCTTTCATCCTCTTTATCGCGGTGATTGCAGCTATCGTGCAACTCGTAGAGATGATCGTGGAGAAGTTCTCTCCATCGCTCTATGCTTCGCTCGGTATTTTCTTGCCTCTGATTGCTGTAAACTGCGCAATCATGGGTGGTGCGCTCTTCATGCAACAACGCATCTTGCTTGAGCCAGAGAACGTGAAAGCTATCGCTAATCTCGGTGACGCGTTTGCTTATGCGGGTGGTTCAGGTATTGGATGGTTGCTCGCTATCGTCTGCCTCGCAGGTATCCGCGAGAAGATGGAGTACAATGATGTTCCTCGTCCATTGCAAGGCTTGGGTATCACCTTCATCGTAGTAGGTTTGATGGCTATGGCGTTTATGTGTTTTAGTGGTTTGAACATCTAATAAAGGAGGACAAAATTATGAATATTACAGCTATTCTCTACGCAGTAGGCGTATTTATGGCAGTTATTTTGCTGCTCGTGATTGTTCTCCTCGTGGCTAAGAAATTCTTAGTACCATCAGGTGATGTAAAAGTGGTTATCAACGGCGACAAAGAGTACCACGTGCCAGCTGGTGGCACATTGCTCGGCGCTATGGGCGAGGCAGGTGTACACTTGCCATCTGCTTGTGGTGGTAAAGGCTCATGCGGTCAATGTAAGTGCCAAGTGCTCGAAGGTGGTGGCGAGATCCTCCCTACTGAGACGGTTCACTTCACCCGCAAACAACAAAAAGAGCACTGGCGTCTTGGTTGCCAGGTTAAGGTGAAGGGTGACATGCAACTCAAGATGGACGAGTCTGTACTCGGCGTTAAGGAGTGGGAGTGCACCGTTATCAGCAACCGCAACGTGGCTACCTTCATTAAGGAGTTCAAGGTGGCTCTTCCTCCAGGCGAGCACATGGACTTCGTTCCTGGTTCGTATGCACAAATCCTTATCCCAGAGTACGATATCAAGTATGCGGACTACGACCGTGAGTTGATCGGCGACTTGTATGTTCCAGCATGGGAGAAGTTCGGTTTGTTCGACCTCAAACAAAAGAACACCGAGGCCACTGTGCGTGCTTACTCTATGGCTAACTACCCAGACGAGGGTGATATCATCACATTGACTGTGCGTATCGCTACTCCTCCATTCAAACCAAAAGAGCAAGGTCCTGGCTTCATGGATGTACCATGTGGTATCGCATCTACTTATATCTTCAACCTCAAACCAGGTGATAAGGTGACTATGTCAGGTCCTTATGGTGACTTCCACCCTATCTTCGACAGCAAGCGCGAGATGATTTGGGTAGGTGGTGGTGCTGGTATGGCTCCATTGCGTGCTCAGATTATGCACATGTTGAAGACCTTGCACACTCGTGATCGTGAGATGCACTATTTCTATGGTGCTCGTGCTATTGACGAGGTATTCTTCTTGGAGGATTTCTTGGCATTGGAGAAGGAGTATCCTAACTTCCATTTCCACTTGGCATTGGACCGTCCAGATCCAAAGGCGGATGCACTGGGTGTAAAATACACTCCTGGCTTCATTGCTCCAGTGATGGGCGACACCTACCTCAAGCAACACGACGCTCCAGAGGACATCGAGTACTACCTCTGCGGCCCTCCAATGATGTCCAAGACTGTGCTTGACTTGCTCCACTCATTGGGCGTTGAGGACGACATGATCATGTTTGATAATTTTGGTGGATAAACCGCCAAAATTCCTTCGGCTGTTGGATTTATGGCATGCCGAAAGACAATAATATAATACACGCGCACACGCGCAAATATGCAAAGAGAGCCGCTCTGTCAGCGGCTCTCTTCGTGTATACTTGCTATCCGATGAAAGAAAGAGTTGGTTTCCCGATTGCCGAATACGAGGAGATTTCGCCCATTTTTTTAATGTCCGCTCACTTCGTTCGCGTGTTATAGCATGTTTCGTCTGCCAAAACATTCCTCTTCGATCTGAATATTCCTTCCCGATAGTTGTTTAGCCCCGCAGTTCCGCCTGCGGGTATTCTTGCCTATAACCTATAGCGTAGCGTCCTATAGCCAGCGCTTCAGCGCGAGGCGTCCTATTGCCAGCACGAGGATTGCCAACAGCAATCCTGTGCACCACCGATAGAACTTTGGCACATACCGCTCTGGCGGTAGTTGCACCACCTCTTTCTCTACCCGCACATCCATCACCGTATCTCTTTCCACCCGTGTCCGCCATCTGTCCCGCCATTCCACCCGTGTCAGATATACAGTATCACCACGCATTTTCTCACTCACAAACACACTATCTCTCAGATAGACTGTATCAACCCTTGCACTCCTCTGGATGAAGCTTGTAGTATCGTTGCTCTGCACGACGGGCATCGATTTCGTGCTGCTGCAACTCATGCTCACAAGGATGATTATACCCATACTCAGTACCCGCACGAAAGTCGCTGACTTCCAAAATAATCTCTTCATGTTCATTTTGTGATTTTAGAATTAAACCTGTTAGTTCTCTCTCCACATCCACCGTACTTCGTCCAATCCCCTTGCCGCGCAATGTGTTGTCTGCCACTACCAGCACGCACCCGCTCGAATGTTCTGGCTTGCTTCCCCTGTGTATGCGTATTCCCTGCCTCATCGCCTTATCGCCTTTCGCCTTGTCGCCTACTGTCTGCGGTACACCGCAGATTAAGGGTAGCAGCCTCTTAAACTTCGGTGACATTGTCACTGCTACATGATAACATAGTGCAGGAATCTCCACGCCTTTCCGCTCCAGCGTGTAGCAGAACCACCTGCCATCAATCACCAGCCGCCCAGTAATCGCATTCCCTTTTGCCTCATTTCGTATCAATCGTATATACATATTCGCATCATTTCTTAGAATATAATTTTGTTGTTGGGCACTAATATAGCGTGCTATATTCTTCTGCCCAAACAACAAAATATCTTCCCTGATTTTTATTTATTTTTGTAGCCCTCTCAGAGGGCGTATTTTTGTTTCTAAAATTGTCATAAATTGACAACTTAATTGACAAGAATTGTCGTTTATATTATTCCTTATATCTATACTTATAGTCAATGCCTATCAGCGAGCCCGAGAATGTCAGTATCTCTCCAAACGCTATCAATAGCGAGTGGTGTATCTCGCCCACAGGTGGTGTCACAAACCCCGCCACCAGTAATGCGCACCCAAAGGCGCACATTACAATAGCAGTCATTAGTTGAATCTTTTTCATATTGCTAAGATCTAACAGCACCGCAGGTGCGGTCTAACAACATAGTGGTCTAACAGCCCTGCGGTCTGCTCGCTCTGCGAGCTTACTTCCCCTCAATCTCCGCACGCATCAAGTTCCAAACATACTGGTACAAAGTCTTGTACTTGGTTTGCTTAATAAAACCCACTTGATCCATTGCGATGTGATTTGGATCTATCATACGGTCGCGAGTGGCTGCACAGATTTGTGCAAATGTGTCACGCCAAGCACGCTCTGCTGCTGAAACTGGCGTAGTACGGTCGCCATGAACAGAAGTGTACTTTCGATCGGAGCGCTTGCGATAGTTGTAGCAAGTGCGGTACTTCTTCGAGATTTTACCCGAGATGTGATGAATAGGGTCTTCAAAAACAACTGTAGCCATAATGTTTTAAGGTTTAAGGAGTTAATGTTTAAGGAATTAATGAATGAATGTTTAAGGAATTAAGGTGAGAGGTTAGAGGCACGGGAGTGCGGCGTAACGCCGCTATCTCTCGCCTTTCGCCTCTAAACTGTAGCGCCTTTGGCGCGTCCTCTAAACTGAAGCTGGCTTACACCAGCTTCTCGTACTCCTTAGCGATCATGTAGCCTTGGAGTGATTTGTACTTACCAGGCGATTTCTTGAATGCTGCTGCGTATGCAGCTTTATCTTCCTCGCTCAATGCCACTACATTTTTACGTGCAGTACCGAATTTCTGTTGTGCATCCAATTGATTTTGGGTTGGAGGTACTTTGATTTCTCCGATTTTGCCCGTGTACTGAGTACCATATTTCTCTGCTGCGTAGTACTCGCTGTCGCCGCTGAACTTACCGTGAACTTCACTCATAAGTTCCATAGGTTTAAATCTTGCCATAAAATAGTTAAGGTTTAGGTGTTAATAATGGTTTGTTTTCCCTTACCAATCGTATACCCTTAGTATACCCTTGGTATAGGTTTTTTGTTCTTTCGAAAGACGCTGCAAAGGTACTAATAAATCGCATTTTTTGTTGCTACATATGTAGCAATAATTCATTTCCAACGATTATTAAGTATCGACCGAATGGTATGTTCACTCACTTCGTGTTTATTTCCGAGCATCGCATACAGCAGCATTATCGGCATGGTTCCGTATAGTTGATAAAACTCCTGCCTAATGCTTTGATTTCTCTCTCTGGTCGCTTTACTCATGCTGCCTTGTACATCACCTGAAACACATACCCATACAGCGACAGTTCTGCGCCCTCCACGGACAATGGCCGTGGGTACACACGCTCCCATTGTTCCATGTACACGCGTGTTAATACAGGGTTTTTCATTACAATCCATGCAGCGTGTGCTGCCATCGCAAATCGAATTTGACTCTTGTTCATAGTTCTGAAATTTTATTTGGTTAATATTTTGGGTTAATTGTTGTTGCCCCTTGAGCGCGCAATGTGTTGTTTTGCGCGCAAGAGTTGTTGGTTTATGTTGTTTATGTTGTTGTTAGAAAACAATCCATTGCCACCTTGCCGCCTTGCCAGCTCTTTATTAAATCTCACGGGCGCGCGGGCGTGAATTTTTAGTAAATGCTGTCGGTGCTGGCAATTGCTGCCTTCGATAATAGTTTTCTCTCGGCGTTAATCTCCTCACTATCACGCTCATACACTATCCACCCACGTCTTGCCGGCGTTCCTTGCCTGCTGGCAATAAATCCATGCTGCCCGAGTATCATTCCCAACCTACTGAGCGACATCGGGCGCTTAATATTGCCAGCAGAAATCAATTTTTCGCTAATCTCAGCGGTAGTCAAGAACTTCGAATTCATACTATCCGAGGCAGGTACTGCAAAATACACCTTCAGTAACTCCTCCTCATTCTCCAACGCTCGGAACTCCTCGTTGTGCGCCTCCAGCACCTCCATCTCCTCCATGTCAAACCAATAGCTGAAGATTCCCTCCTCCACCAGAGCTTTGGCTTGGGCGTATAGTCGCTCGTAGGGGATAATCGTATGAAAAGGATTCTGTATGCT
>JAZSFR010000010.1:0-330950 GCA_045532335.1 Paludibacteraceae bacterium | reverse complement strand
GCGGTCTGCGCTTGGTGTAGGATTGTGTAGAATTGTATAGGATGGTGTAGTATTGTTTCCCTCGCCTCTAAACTCTAAACTGTAGCCGCTTGCGGCGTCCTCTAAACTGTTGCTCAACGGTGACGGTGAGACCGTCACCTGATGAGCAAGCCAATCTATCCAATCCGGCTGATCTGCCGTGTATGGTCTTAATCCATCGAGCCATGCTCTGAGGGGGTGCACCGCAGGCACCATATCCGATTTGAGTGCAGTCCACATCTCGTTGGTGGATATGTTAACTCCCTTCTCCGCCACACATTGACACACCATGGTGTTGATGTCCTTGTCGGTGAGGTTTCGCCAATTTTCCTTGCCTCTAAACTCTAAACTGTAGGCGGAGCCGTCCTCTGCGGGGTCCCCGATAACGCTCGTGGTGTTATGGGGTGCACTTAAACTATCCGCCATGCGGATTTGCAGGCGGTCAGTGACCACATCGTGCCTCAAACTCCCAAACTGCAAATAGTTTTCCTCCAACCACTCGCACGCAATCTGTTGCCGTAGTTCTTTTTTATCCTGTTTGCTCATAATTCTCCTAATATCTTTAATATTGATTCTACATATTCGATATCCACATCTATATCCAGATGTATGTGTGCATGTGGTCGCACCCACTTTTTGCTTATTGTCTGTTGGGAGTTGATTAGTTCATTGACATCAATCCCCAGACATTCAGCCCACGGCTCGATGTAATCCACAGGAATTGTCCCTTGCTTGTTAAGCAGTTTGCTCAGTTGTGACACATCCATTCCGATGGCATGTGCCAACGCTGTTTTGGTGGTTGCTTGTGTACTGAGCAAATGGTTGATTCGCTCCTTAATCGATTCGGATTTGATGTGATTTTTCATGCTGCAAAGGTAGTGCTTTTATGTGACATAAATATGGACAATTTGTCCAGAAAAAACAGCAGAATTGGACGATTTGTCCAATTCTGCATACTTTATTTGCCGAAAGGCATAAAAAACTCGCCCAGTTCCAAAGAACTGAGCGAGGGATAAAGGGATGTCTCAATCAAGTGAAGCGATTATTTCACTTTGTTACGTAGCTAAAATAATTACTGCAATGCTATTGAAGCCGAGTAAAACATATCTGGGACTTCAGAAAGTGAAGTCATTTTCTTTCTTTTTTATAAGGATACTTCATCGGGTGCTCTGCCACATGGAACTAGATACAAATCGTTTGTTTGTTAGGAAGACCATAACAAATCTTGATATATACTTCTTGTCCATTCCTAGAATATAGTATATTTAATTTAGTGGCTTTAATAAAGCTTGTTTAAAATGTTCTATTGGATACTTCATTCCAGGATATAGCGTATTTGAAATAGGTAAACGATACTGAATATAATCAGCTTCTGAAGGTTTCAATACACTATACGTAAATTGAAACGGGATTTTATAATCATCTATGCGATAAATACCGCTAATGCCAGCATAAGTGGAAAGTGTTATCTCATCACTAAAAGTTAATATTGAATCACTTTTATCTGTAATAATATAATATCCTTGCATAGCACTTTGATTCGCTGTGTCTACACAATATATTGTTCCTACAATAATACCACCACATGGTTCTGGTTGATTTGTAGGTTTACATGCCAATAACAATAAACCTATAAATAATGTTGTTATATTCTTTTTCATATTATATGTTAATTTTCTAAATCTGTCCAAAAAGTAGTTTCTTGTGTACATTCACAATGAGGGGATTCCTCAATTGCCTTTAATAGTTCTTTTGCCCGTAACATAGAAGATATCTCGATACAAGATCTAATCCCTTTTATCCAGATTTTGTGATATGTTAATATGGGCACGAGACCACTAAACACTCCATTGGATGTTACACCTTCTATCTCAACTACATCGTCTATATTAAACTCATGATATACACGATTATTTGTATAGGTAATGGCACCAGTTTCTGGCTCATAAGTAATAATAACATTTTTACTTGCTTGACTATGGGATACGAATTTAATCCAAGGATATATTCCACAGGTAAATAATGTAGCTAAAAACACACAACCGAAAATAATATCATGATGATTCTCATTCCACGCGTAGATTAGTGCTCCATAGGTACTAAATGTTAGCACGATAGTTAATAATGCGTGAATCACGCGAACTCGTTTACGTAGTTTATAGGTAATCATATCAATGAAACAATAGATTTCCTGCGATAACAGAATTCAGGTGTCCATCTTCAAAAGATAACACCTCACAATAAACACAGTAATCAAAATAATTTGTTTGGTTCCACGCATAAAACCACATATTATGAACAGATTGAGGAGGTAATATGACTATTTGTTTATACCTTTTCGAAACATAATCATCTATTCCTATAATTCTCAACACACTTTTGTAAGTCATCCCACAACACAACTCACCAATGGGAAAATGTGTACTACTAATATGGTACGATCCAATGGTCCATTCCCCAGATGACTCAACATCAACAAATGTTGGCGATTCTGGGTCCCATTGCAACCAGTAATACAAAGTGTCATGTTGATTGTAAATTTGAAATTCAGTATCTGCTTTTGATTCTTCATGATACTCGATATCAGGATGTAATGAATTCAGGTTGGATAATATTGTACTTCTTTCGTGATATCCAACATCTGTGAGTGTAGAATCAATATTCAAGCAAGTTATATTGGCAACTACACATAAAACATCCTTTTCTAACTCTAAACAGCAATATATCTGCTGTGTTTTTGCCAACTGATAAGTACTATCTGTAAGCTCTATAGGAAATATACGATTACCTACCAATGTATCAAAATAGGTGTGTATAGTATCTGTTTCGTAAGAATTCGTGTGTTGCCATTTTGAACAACAGGAAGAAAACATTACTACAATTAAACTAATAACAATAAAACGTGTGGTCATGTTTATTTTCTATATTTTTGGATTAAACGTATATCTTTTATCTCGTTAGGAAAATATGCGCCATATCTATTACAATAATAACATCATCTCCTTCGGCAACAACAATGGAAGATATTTCCCATTGATTATTCTTGTATGTTGCCTAAGTGGTCTTGATGGTAATAGTAGTGCGTCATAGTGTTAGAAAACAGGTTACCATATTGGAAGTTCGGGAATAATACCTATAATACTCAAGAAGATTAGCGTAATCGGAATAATAATAACAATAATAATAAAAGTAGCCAAAATGATTTTTCCATTTCGTTTATGCTTCTCTATGGGCTCATTTTCCCAACGATCTCTAAATATCTGATAATTACTATTTTTATATTTATTAGAATAATCATAACGAATGTAAAGAGGTAATGTTGCGAGGAGTAAATACATAAGCATTTTATGCCTAGGTATATTAGACATTTCCATAAAGAATGCCATTGTATAAAGAATGGGGATTACAATCATTAGACATAAAAAACCCACTGCCAAGTCTATTCTTGAACTTTCATTTTTGACATGCTTTTGACACCATAACCATATTCGATAATACACATAATCTAATACCGGGATTATAAATGCAGGGATAGAGAATTTACCTTCTTTTTTATTTCTTACGCGCTTCATATTAACTGTATTACCATTTTACAATAGGTTTGTCTATCTTATCACTCAAGAAACTATCAGTAGTCCAACCATAAATCAACAACAAAGTGTAACGTACTAAATATATCGTAATCCTTTGAGTATAATATAAATCAGATCAAAAAGAAGGACTACGCCATAGAAAAAGATAATCAATCCTCCTCTAATACGCTTTTGTTTGATAGGCTCATCCTTCCATCTTTGGTGCAATTGGTCTATGATATAAGACTTTCCTGTTTTACTGAGTCTCTTATCTTTCCATATGTAACGATATGAAATAAAAGCATCTAATAATACCCATGTGATGCAATAAAGATAAGCACGATCAAATACAAAAGGAGAAATATCTGTAAAAAAAGATAATATTATACGAATATACCTACGTATTACCATAGGGAAGAACGCTACCAATCCTGCTGCCTTAAATTCTGCACTGGCGGAATAAATTGGATTTATGAAACAATATAATCGATAATATAAGTAATCTAAAAAAGACATATTTTATCGTGTTTTTAATATAAACTTATGTAGTATTTTGTTATCCTGAAATTTTGCTCCAATACGATTATTGTAGTAATAATCCACCCCGCCTAGGATTGTGCACAAATTTTATCTTATTTATTTTGCATAACACATACAATTACTCTGCTATCTCGTGAAAATCAATGTAGTAATTATCTTCTAATTTAGAGTATTTTACTCTCATATAATCGCCTCCTCCTGGCCCTATCGAAGGCATAATGAAATAAAATGTTCTTTTATGAGATGTCAATTCATATTCCTCAGGATAGAAATCATATATAAAAAAATAGTGATTATTTATTATGAGATAGTATTTGATGTCTGGACTTTTAATAGTCTCCCGAAACAAACCAATACTATACATGTAAATATCAGATATTTGGTTAGTATATAAGGTAGGATGTGGAAAATGGTTTATTTGCAAGTAGGAATACTCTGTTGTGTATATGTGATTGTCTATCTGATTGCGAATAAATTGCTCTAGTTTTTTATCCTTAAGTTCTACTTTTTGCAAATTTAAAGTTATATACCAAGTTTTTAAATCTTCTTGAGCAGATATGTCTTCACATATTACAACACAGAAGACAACAAGTAATATTAAAAAATATCTTTTCATTGTTTATGTTAGTAGGGCTTATATCTATTAATTCTTGTATAGATTAGATATTTAGTGTGTTTGCCTACCGCAGGAAGTAAGGATATGCAAAATCCCCAGTATGCAGATTATTATCCGCATACTGGGGATTGGTGTTTATATTGCATCAATGTGCCTTTGCATGGTGCAAAGTATTATGTCATTTTTTTACGCTTTAGCTATCACGCAATTCACGCTATAGCCGTCCATCTCAAGGGCAGTGCCGTCGGTCAAACCGTCCACCAAGACAAGAGAGGTTGCCAAGACTTGAGATGCAATATACTCGTTGCAGTTGGTTACCGCAGCGGCAATCTCCTCGCGGTTTTCCAGTTGTACGGCAATGCGGTCGGTAATCTCCAAACCAGAAGACTTGCGCAGGTTCTGGATACGGTTGATGAGTTCGCGTGCGATACCTTCCTCAATGAGGGCAGGGGTGAGTTCGATGTCAAGGGCAATAGTGATAGTACCATTGTTGGCTACCAACCAACCTGGCATATCCTCGGTGATAATCTCAACATCCTCAGCCACAAGTGCGTAGTCGCAGAGGGTGAAAGTACCAGAGGTTTCAAACGCAGCAATATCGTCTTGGCTCATTTGGGCAATAGCCGCAGCGAGTTGCTTCATCATACCGCCGACTTTCTTACCCAATACCTTGAAGTTAGGTTTGATCTTCTTGACGAGTTTGATCTCGGAATCCTCGGCACGCACAATCACTAACTCCTTGACATTCACCTCGCTCTTGATGAGGTCTTCTACGCGGAGGAGAGCCTCGAGGGTCTCTTGGTCAGGCGCAGGGATAACGGCTTTTTGGAGTGGTTGGCGCACATTCTTCTCGGCGCGTTTGCGCAGCGAGAGGATCATCGATGTAGCTTGTTGTGCAAGCGACATACTGCGCTCCAGTTCGAGGTTGATGAGTGCCTCATCAGCTACAGGCCATGTGCTGAGGTGAACTGTCTCTCCTACGAGGTCACGATATAGGCGGTCGCCATAGAATGGTGCGTTAGGCGCCATGAGTTGAGCCACGGTCTTGAGGCAAGTATAGAGGGTGTAGTAAGCCGCTTGTTTGTCAGCATCCATCTCGCCACCCCAGAAACGCTTACGATTGAGACGCACATACCAGTTACTCAAGTCGTCTTGAACGAAGTCAGACACAGCACGACCTGCCTTAGTTGGTTCGTATGCCTCGTAGGCTGCGGTCACCTCTTTGATGAGGGAGTTGAGCTTGGAGAGAATCCACTTGTCGATTTCAGAGTCGGGAGTCGCGATTCGGGAGTCAGGGTTCCAGTTATCCACGTTGGCGTAGAGGGCGAAGAAGCCGTAGGTGTTGTAGAGGGTACCGAAGAACTTACGGCGAATCTCGTCCACACCTTCTGGGTCGAACTTAAGGTTCTCCCATGGGCTAGAGTTGGTCAACATATACCAGCGTACAGCGTCTGCGCCGTATTTATCCAATGCGCCGAATGGATCAACCGCATTGCCAAGGCGCTTGGACATTTTGTTGCCGTTCTTATCGAGTACGAGTCCGTTGCTGATGACATTCTTATATGCCACACTACCCTCGATCATGGTGTGAATAGCGTGGAGTGTAAAGAACCATCCACGAGTTTGATCCACACCCTCAGAGATGAAGTCGGCAGTGCGTGGAGCATCTTGGTTCTCAAATGGATAGTGGTTTTGTGCGTAAGGCATAGCACCTGAGTCAAACCATACATCAATGAGGTCAAGCTCGCGTTTCATTGGTTTGCCCGAAGGTGAGCAGAGAATGATATTATCCACATATGGACGGTGGAGGTCAATAACCGCAGGATCATAGTTCTCCTTGGAGTAGTTACCCACCTCATGCTTTGGCCAAGGGTTCTCGGTCATGAAGCCCGCAGCAATGGACTTGTCGATCTCCTGCATGAGTTCGGCGATAGAGCCAATGCAGAGTTCTTCTTGTCCGTCTTCGGTACGCCATATTGGAAGTGGTGTACCCCAGTAGCGTGAGCGAGAGAGGTTCCAATCGTTGAGGTTCTCAAGCCACTTGCCGAAACGACCTGTACCAGTAGATTCAGGTTGCCAGTTGATGGTATCATTGAGTTTCATCATCTCCTCACGCGCTTGGGTAGAGCGGATGAACCATGAGTCAAGTGGGTAGTAAAGCACAGGCTTGTCGGTACGCCAGCAGTGTGGGTAGTTGTGGACATGCTTCTCAATGCGGAAGGCTTTGTTCTCGCCTTTGAGCCAGATACAAATGCTGACGTCGAGGGTCTCATCTTTCTCGGTGAGAGCAGGGTCGTAGGCGTTCTTTACAAAGCGTCCAGCCCATGGCTCGTATGCCTCTACGTGAACTTGGTTCTTCACAAAATCCTCGTCTAAATCGGCGATATTGAAGAATTTACCCGTCATATCCACCATAGGGCGTTGCTCGCCTTTCTTGGTGATGAACACCATACCTGGTACGCCTGCTTTCTTGGCTACGAAGGCGTCGTCCGCACCAAAAGTAGGTGCGATATGCACGATACCTGTACCATCCTCGGTGGTCACATAGTCACCAGGGATAATCTTGAAGGCACCTTCACCTGGGTTAGCCCATGGGATGAGTTGCTCGTATTCGATGCCTACAAGGTCGGCACCCTTGCCGCGCCAGAGCACTTCTGGTGTCTCGCCAAGTTCCTTGCTATAGGCAGCGAGACGTGCCTCAGCGAGGAGGTAGAGGGCTTCGATCTTGGTATATGGATTTTCGCCTTTAACGATCACATAATCAATCTTTGGTCCTACGCACAATGCGGTATTGCTTGGAAGAGTCCAAGGAGTAGTGGTCCAGGCGAGAGCGTACAACGGAGCATCACCGATTCCCGATACCCGATTCCCGACACCCGAAATCTTAAACTGCGCGGTGCAGGTGGTATCCTTGACATCGCGGTAGCAACCGGGTTGGTTGAGCTCGTGGGAAGAGAGACCTGTACCCGCAGCTGGAGAGTAAGGTTGGATGGTGTAACCTTTGTAGAGGTAACCTTTCTTGTAGAGCTCTTTGAGGAGCCACCAAAGGGTCTCAATGAACTTGTTATCATAGGTGATATATGGGTTATCGAGGTCCACCCAGTAACCCATTTGTTTGGTGAGGTTGGTCCACTCTTGGGTGTATTTCATGACCTCACGGCGGCAGGCAGCGTTGTACTCATCTACGCTGATTTTCTTACCGATATCCTCTTTGGTGATACCAAGAAGTTTCTCCACACCCAACTCCACAGGCAGACCGTGGGTGTCCCAACCCGCTTTGCGCTTCACTTGATAGCCTTGCATGGTCTTGAAGCGGCAGAAGGTATCTTTGATAGTACGAGCCATCACGTGGTGAATACCTGGCATACCGTTTGCAGAAGGAGGACCTTCAAAGAAAAGGAACGAAGGGCAACCTTCGCGTGTTTCGATACTTTGATGGAACAAGTCTTCTTGCTCCCATGCTTGGAGAATCTCCTTGCTAACTTCTGCCAAATTCAGTTGTTTGTACTCGTTAAAATGTTTCATATCTGTATTGTTATTCTTTTTCGTTTCAGTCCGCAAAAGCGGCAGTATATAAAATGCGCTGCAAAATTACAAAAAAAAAACGAAACTTCCAAATTCCACAAAATGATTTATTGAAATAAATATATTTCACTCTTGCGAGAATATACCTGTTTTTCTTGCTTATAGATTGCTTATTTACCCGTTATGAACCTGTAACGAACCCGTAATTGACTCGGCAAGGACAGGTAGAGATAAAGTAAAAAAATGCAAATCAAAAACTTTTGTATAAAATATTTGCACAAATCTTTTTTTTTTCGTACTTTTGCGCCCAAATTGCGAAAATTATTATATTTTTAATATAAAGTCAAATTAAAAATGCAAAAATCGGATTATATCATTGAGGTAAATCACGTCTCCAAACAGTTTGAAGACGGCAAGTTTGCCTTGGACGATGTAAGCCTCTCTGTCAAGAAAGGCGAGTTTGTAACTATCTTGGGTCCATCAGGTTGTGGTAAGACGACCTTATTGCGTTGTATCGCTGGTTTTCAAGTAGCGAGTGAAGGTGATATTTTGCTCAATGGCGAGGATGTGACTACTATGCCTCCACACTTGCGCGACGTGAACACGGTGTTTCAGAAGTATGCATTGTTTCCACACTTGAATGTGTACGACAATGTGGCGTTTGGTCTGAAACTCAAAAAGATGGACAAAAAGCTCATTGAGAAGAAAGTGAAGCACGCGCTCAAGACAGTAGGTATGACCGATTATGAGTATCGCGATGTATCCAGTTTGAGTGGTGGTCAGCAACAACGTGTGGCTATTGCTCGTGCGATCATCAATGAGCCAGAGGTGTTGCTATTGGACGAGCCCTTGGCAGCGCTTGACCTCAAGATGCGTAAGGATATGCAGATGGAGTTGCGCGAGATGCACAAGAAACTGGGTATTACCTTCATATATGTGACACACGACCAAGAAGAGGCGTTGACCTTGAGCGACCGCGTAGTGGTCATGAGTGAGGGTAAGATTCAGCAGATTGGCACGCCTACGGATGTATATAACGAGCCACAAAACTGCTTTGTGGCAGATTTCATTGGCGAGAGTAATATCCTGGATGCCACTATGGTTAAGGATAAGATGGTGAACTTCTGCGAACACGACTTTGAGTGCGTGGATAAAGGTTTTGGCGAAGACACAGAAGTGGATGTGGTAGTTCGTCCAGAGGATGTGTATATAGGACAGTTGAAAGATGAAAGTCTAAAGTCTAAAGAGGAGAGTCCATGGCAGTTGCACGGCGAAGTGAAGAGTTGTATCTTCAAGGGTGTACACTATGAGATGACCGTATTGACGGATGAGGGATACGAGTTGATGATCCAGGACTATCACGCATTTGAGCCAGGCACACAAGTAGGATTGCTCATCAAACCTGAAGATATACAGGTGATGAAGAAAGAACGCGTTTGCAATACTTTTGAAGGCGAAGTGTTGGAAGATAACCAAGTGCGTTTCTTGGATGAGGTATGGGATATCCCAGAGCGTGTAGCAGAGCGATTTGAAGTGGGCGAAGAGGTAGATGTGGAAGTGGACTTCAATCGCGTCAACCTACAAGACGATGAAGAGGATGGTACACTCTGTGGCGAGGTATATTTTATTTTGTATAAAGGCGACCACTACCACTTGACCGTTCGCACAGACGATGGCGATGACATTTATGTAGATACCAATGATGTGTGGGACGACGGAGATAGAGTGGGTATTCGTGTTGCACCAAGTTATATTCGTTTGTACAAGAAAGAAACTAAAAATGTTTAGTGAACGCTTCGCTACTGTTTAGAGTTTAGAGATTATGAATAAGTTGAAAATGGTATTTCAGTCGCGTAGCACATGGGCATGGCCCTATGCGCTGTTTATGCTATGCTTGGTGATGTTGCCATTGGTGCTGATTGGCGTGTACGCTTTTACAGACGCTGATGGTGGGTTCACATTGCAGAACTTTGTGAGTTTCTTTACAAAGAGCGAAGCAATAAACACGTTCATCTATTCGTTGGCTATCGCGTTGATTACAACTATCATATGCCTATTATTAGGTTATCCTGCGGCATACATTATGGCCATGGCAGATTTCAAGACGCCCCAAGTGATGGCTATGCTGTTTATCCTGCCAATGTGGATTAACTTCCTATTGCGTACCATCGCAACGGTAGAGTTGTTCCGTATGTTCGGTTGGCCATTGGGTGAAGGAGCATTGCTGTTTGGTATGGTGTACGACTTTTTGCCTTTCATGATTTATCCTATCTACAATACCCTGCAGAAAATGGATACTAGTTTGATAGAGGCAGCCCACGATTTGGGTGCAAAACGCCATCAGGTATTTTTGAAGGTTACCCTACCCCTCTCGACTCCTGGTATTTATTCGGGTATCGTGATGGTATTTATGCCTACTGTTTCGACATTCGCTATTGCGGAGCTGCTGACCCATAACAAGGTGACACTTTTTGGATCACTCATTCAGCGTTGTTTTGGAGAAGGCGGTATCGCCATGTGGAACTATGGTGCAGCCTTGTCGCTAATCATGCTGATAATCATAGGATTGACCAGTTTCTTCGGTGGGGATAATGAGGATATTAATCGTTGAGTGTTTAGAGTTTAGTGATGAAAAAATATAAGAAATTAAAATTAGAGCATCGCAGTTTGGTGGAGCGCATTGCAGCACAAGCGTATTTGTGGCTGCTATTGGTGGTGTTGTACACCCCTATCCTACTGATTATCATCTTCTCTTTTACACAGAGCAAGGTGTTTGGTAACTGGACAGGATTTACCTTTGGACTGTATGAAAACCTATTCACAGGATACGATGCCGTAGCACAAGTGAAAGTAGATCCTAATCTCTATCGTGCGATATTCTTCACGGTAGTGATTGCTATCTCGTCGGCGCTAATATCCACCGTATTAGGCACTTTGGCAGCGATTGGTATTTACCATATGCGCTCGCGCGATAGAAAAATCCTAACCTTTATGAATAGTGTGCCAATGATTAACCCAGATATATTGACAGGTATCAGTTTGTTCTTGCTATTTGTATTCTTGGGTATTAGTCGCGGATTGGGTACTGTGATTGCAGCGCATGTCGTGTTCTGTACTCCATATGTGGTACTAAGTGTGATGCCACGTCTTACAAAGATGAATCCAAACATCTACGAGGCAGCATTGGATCTCGGTGCTACCCCTTTCCAAGCTCTGCGCAAGGTGATGATGCCTGAACTTTGGCCAGGAATGATTAGTGGATTTATCTTGAGTTTGACATTGAGTATAGACGACTTTGGTGTCACCTACTTTACCAAGGGTAGTAGCGGATTGGAAACACTATCTACCTTCATTTACGCGGATGCACGCAAGGGCGGTTTGACTCCAGAGTTGCGCCCATTGTTCTCGCTAATATTCTTGACCATCTTGGTCTTGCTAATCATAATGAACATACGAACCCACAAACAACACAACAAAACAACATGAAAAAGTTCCTTTTGGCTGTAGCAGCATTGCTACTATGTATGAGTAACATCTTCGCGGCTGATCGCGCACACACTCTCAAAGTGTACAACTGGGCAGACTATATCGACATGAATGTCCTCAATGGTTTCCCTGCATGGTATTACGAACAAACAGGAGAGCAAGTGGAGGTATTGTATCAAACATTTGACATCAACGAGTCAATGCTCACCGAAATTGAGGTAGGACAAGAGGATTATGATGTAATTTGTCCATCAGAATATATCATTGAGCGTATGTTGCGCAACGGATTGTTGCAAAAGATCAATAAGGATTTTGGTAACACTCCGGACTACACCCAACTCGTATCACCTTTTGCCGTGGAAAAATTCCAACAGATGGCTCCAGATACCAACACTTGTGTGGCGGACTATACTGTAGGATATATGTGGGGTACGACAGGTATTCTGTACAACACCGCATTGGTGAACAAAGAGGAGATACTCTCATTGGGTGGTTTGCAAGCTGAGAAATTTGCAGGTAAAGTGTTCATGAAGGATGCTTTCCGCGATATCTACTCTGTAGTAGTGTTGTATGCTTATCGCGATGAGATTGCTCGTGGTGAAGTAGAGAAGGACGAACTCGTGGCTAATGTGACAGATGAGCGCATAGCACGCGTAGAGGAGTTCCTCTCAGGTATGAAGAATAATATCGCAGGTTGGGAAGTGGACTTTGGCAAAGAGGAGATGACTAAAGGCAAAGCATGGCTCAACCTCAGTTGGTCAGGAGACGCACAATGGGCTATTGACGAGGCTGCGGAAGTAGGTGTTAACCTGGAGTACTTTGTACCACAAGAGGGTAGCAATGTTTGGTTTGACGGTTGGTGTATCCCTGTATATGCCAAGAACACCAAGGCAGCAAGTTACTTCATCAACTATATGTGTATGCCTGAGAACGCCATCTTAAACATGGAAGAGATTGGTTATGTGAGCGTTATCGCTTCACCTGAAATATTAGATTGGGCTAATGATGAAGAGATCGAAGAGACTGCTAACTTGACTTATTTCTTTGGTGAAGGTGCTGAGGCAGTACATGCTAACCATGTGTTCTATCCAGATCAAACGGTGATTGAGCGTTGCGCATTGATGCACGATTGTGGCGATAAGACAGAAGCGATGTTGGCTATGTGGTCACGCGTAAAGGGTGATAATCTAAGCACTGGACTCGTATGGTTTATTATCGTAGTTATTGGATTGGTGGTTGGAGTATCCATCTTCCAAGCCCTTAACAAAAAGCATAAACGCGATTTACAACGTAAGAAAAAAAACAAAAAAAGACGTTAATTAAGTCCTAGATCACAGAGGAATGAGATATTTAGTCGTAATATTATTAGTATGGATAGGCGTATGCAATGGGTATGCGCAGGGTTATGAAACAGACTTTAGAGAAACACAAAGACTGTTTCAAGAACGTGCAAAATCATCCCATACACATCTACAAGATTACTTGCAAGACTATCCATATACACCCTACAGTGATGAAGTACATCTCATGCAGGGCGTACTGTATGTAGAAAAAGAGAAGTACAAACAAGCACACAAAGCCTTTCAAAAGGTAAATGTGAAGAATTTGAGTCGCTCTTCGGAGTCAATGTACTATTTTTACTTGGGTTACGCTAACTTGCAGCAAGAAGAATACAAGAAAGCATTATCTTGTATGCAAAAACTAAAAAATAGGCAGAACCCATACTTCTTGCAAGCTACCTATTACTCAGGATATTGTCATTACAAACAACAGAACTACCAACAGGCATTAGTGGAGTTCTTGACATTGGAAGAAGTAGGTGGATATAATAAGATTGCTCCTTACTACGTGGTACAAATATATTACGCATTTGGTCAATATGATAAGATCTATGAGCGAGCAGAAGAGTTGTTAAAGAAATATCCAGAAAATGACTACAATGCCGAACTACATCGTATGATGGGTGAAATATACTATCAAGATAGTATTTATAACGATGCAGTACGCCATCTAAAGGCTTATCATTCATTACGAACTCAACAGAAAAAAGAGATTATGCGCAATGATCTCTATTTATTGGGTATATCTTGTTACCGAGAGAAAATGTGGGAAGAGGCTATCGGTTATCTCAAACAAGTCAAGCAGACGCCTGCCGACTCTATTGCCGAAAGCACATGCCTACACTTGGGACATAGCTATCTGCGAGTAAACGATATCGAAAAAGCCAAACTATCATACTCCGCAGCAATTGCCTTTGGGATCACCGATGCGTTGCGCGAAGAGGCCATGTACAACTATGTACAAGTAACCTATCTCCAGAACTCCGCATTAGGAGAGAGTATCACCGCATTCCAAACATTCATCAAGGAGTATCCTACTTCTAAATATATTGATAAGGTATATGCTTTGATGGCAGATATGTATCTGAATAGCAAGAACTATCAAGCCGCATTAGCTGCATTGGAAGAGGTACAACACCCCAATGCTAAGATTGAGCAAACTATGCAATATTTACGCTACCAATTGGCTGCCGACTCCTACTTACAAGGTAAGATGAGTGAGACACTCAAATGGTGTGAACAAGTCATCAGTCATAGCAAACAAGCTGACAAATACCTCACAGAGGCATATTACTTAAGTGCAGAGGCGTATTACCATATGCATCAATACGACCAAGTATTGGCACAATTAAAAGCGTATGAAGCACAACCTGATTTTGCACAATCACAAAACAAAAATGCGGCACAATATCTAAAAGCATATACGTATTTCAATCAGAAATCCTATGCAAATGCCCAACCGCTTTATACTGCGTACGCAAATGTGGTAGAACATAAGGATAAGACTTATCCTGATGCCCTAAACCGTATAGGTGATTGCCATTTCTATTCGCGCGAATTCAAAGAGGCGATTCAAGCATACGCTCAAGTGGCCGAAATAGGAGGTAGTGGTGCAGATTATGCGCTGTTACAAAAGGCGTATGCGGAGGGTCTGATGCACCAATATGATCAAAAAGTAAAGACGCTAAGCAAACTGGTGGAGGACTACCCTAAATCAGACCTAGCGGATGATGCCCTCTACGAAATGGCACGCGCGCAATTACAATTGAATGAATACGCTGCTGCAATCACCATCTACACCAAGTTGCTATCCAATTATCCACGTAGCAACAAGGGCGCAAAGAGTTCATTGGAATTAGGTATGACTCATCGCACACTAAAAGCATACGATGAAGCACTAAACGCCTTCAAGCAAACCATAGAGAAATATCCTGCCACAGAAGAGGCCTATTCCGCTTTGGACGGTATGGAGCAAATCTATGTAGAAACCAATAATATTGAGGAATATATTGCTTACACCAAAACACTCAGTAGGATGAGAATGCAATCATCTACGAGCGAAGACTCATTGACATATGTAACGGGTGAATTGCAGTATATGATGGGTAATTATGAGCAAGCAGCAGCAGGTTTAACGACTTACCTGACACGCTTCTGCCCTGGAGGACGCTATTGTGTGAATGCTATGCATTATGCTGCCAACAGTTACTACCAACTCAAACAATACGAGAATGCCCTAGAGCAGTATAGTGCTTTGGCGGATGTACAAGGTAATCCATATATGGAGGAGGCTTGTATGCGTGTGGCAGAATTGAGTTACGATAAGCAGGAATATCGTACCGCACAATATTACTTCCAACGCATGTATAGCGTGGCATCTAATAGCCAAATGCGTCAGACAGCATTATTGGGTATGTTGAGATGTAGTCACCATGTACAAGACACGACAGCTACTATAGATTATGCAGGAAAACTCCTAGAGATGGAATCTCTGGACGAGGCGATTCGTAACGAGGCATTGTATTGCCGAGCAAGTGCACAATACACGCGTGGCGAATATGGTTTGGCAGTCGTGGATTATAATCTGCTGGCTAAAAATGTTCGCACACAATGGGGTGCAGAGTCCAAGTACAGAGCAGCAGAATGTTACTATCACTTGGGAGCAATAGATATGGCAGAACAAGAGATCATGTCCTTCACAGGTATGCAGACTTCTCACCAATATTGGTTGGCCAAGAGTTTGATCTTGTTAGCGGATATCAATGTGAATAAAAACGACTTGTTCCAAGCAAAGCAATACTTACTTGCACTGCAAAACAACTATCGCCAAGATGATGACATACCAACCATTATTGCAGACAAACTAGAGGCGATCCAACAATTGGAGATACAACAAAACACCGACACTATTCTAACCGAATAACCTATGCGTAAAATACTTATTATCCTATTGGCTACTCTATGTTGGGGCATGAGCATGCAAGCTCAAGACAGCACATTTAATCGTGTTGTCACCGTAGAGCGTGATTATCAACCAGACATAGAACAAGCCACCAAAATCAAACTACGCCCTGTGATACTCAAAGAGGAGATAGAACCCAATCCTGTCATCTATTCTACCTACTCTACTCCATTATCCGTGGAATATAACTTGCATCCTCTACAGGCTGCTAAAGTATCTTTTGTACCCCAACCCACACTAAACGGAGTGATAGAAGGAGCAATCGGTCATCGCAATACCCATTTGCTCTTTGGATATCGTATTAACCACAAGAAAAAGATGTCGCTAGACCTCTATGCTAATCACGATGCATATTGGGGGAAAGATGCCTTATCAAGCTCTAAATTGGGTATGCGAGTCAGCAGACATTTCTCTGGAGCAGACCTATATTTTGGCGTTGAGGGTGGCAATGAATATTTTAGTTATTATGGTCGTAACTTTGATGGCGAAATCATCACAACCAACACACCTATAGCAACTCAAAATCTATGGAATGTAAATGCTAAGATTGGTTTGCGCTCAACGAATAATGCCGCAGTACAATATCGTATTCAAACAGGTTATACGGCGTATATCGTTACTGACTACACCATAGAACATCAGGTGCGCTCGCATTTGGATGTAGCATGGAACAAGGACAACCATAGCGCAGGTATCAAAACATATGTGCAAAATAGTTTGCGCAACGACAGCACCGGTTGGAATAAGCATGCGCTGCGTATCGAGCCTTTTTACGCGTTTAGTAACAAGACGCTCCACCTACATGTTGGTGTAAATGTAGATCTCAATATCGGCACAGGACAACAACTTAGCAGCAACAAAAATATTGCTTTTGCTCCATCCCCAAATATCAAATTGGAGTGGAGTATGATGGATAACATTTTCACTCTCTATACACACGCAAAAGGTACAATGGGATTGGGATCCTTGGACGAGTACTTGGGGTATAATCGCTATTTGAATATCCCAGAAGGAATTGCGTTCAATCAAGCTCGTGCTTACACACCAATTGATGCTCAATTAGGATTTAAGATTCGCCCTATCAAAACGATGTTGATAGATATTTATGGGGGATATGCATACATGCTTAATGCATGCCATATGGAAGCAAAAGTTGATACACTTAATCCTTATGCAGCACAAGACTTCAGTTTGAAATTGGCTAATTATCAACGCTGGAAGGTGGGAGCATCATTGCACTATCACTATCGTGATATTATAGAACTCAATGCTGCGGGAAATTACTATGTATGGAACGCAGAGAAGGATATGACCGTATATGACCGCCCATCATGGGATGCACATGCGCGTCTAGATGTACATATTGATTCTAAATGGAGTGTGTATTCGGATAACTATTTCGCAGGGGGATGTAAAATAGCCACTACCATAGGTGATAAGACCCTCAAACCTACTATCTCACTGAATGTGGGAGGACAGTATTCGGTTAATAATTGGTTGCATGTATATCTCCAACTCAACAACTACCTCAACCGCAAAAATGACATCTTCTACGGATATCAATCACAAGGGTGTCACTTCCTTCTCGGAGTCAAATACAAGTTCTAATCCTACGCTCTACACCATACACTATACACCAAAATAATAATCGCGAGGTTTTCACCCCGCGATTATTATTTTCTATCCTTTCGCCTCTTTCTTCATCAGGCACATCATACCTATGCAAGTGAACAATGCATTGAAGATCAAACGCTCGTGCGAGAAGACATAACCACCAAACCATGCCGCTGAATTCACATCCAACACCCATGTGATAACTGGAGCTAAAATGACAACCAATGGTATCCATTTGTCATTAACCTGTTTCTTGGTAAAAATACCGAAACAGAACATACCCAACAATGGACCATAGGTATAACTAGCCACCTTGTACACAGTCTGAATAACCGAATCATTATTCAACATATGAATCACATAAATGCACACCGCCATCAAGACAGCCATACCTATATGTACTAAGGTACGCGTACGCGTGAGAGAAGCCTCTGTGCCTTCTTGTTTGTTGAGAATATCTATTGTAAACGAAGTGGTCAAAGCAGTCAAAGCACCGCCCGCTGCAGAATAAGCCGCAGCAATAAATCCTACCACAAACAACACACCTACGACCATTGGGAAGACTGTCATTTTTGCAGCTAAGAATGGGAACACATCATCGCCCTTCATACTTGCGACCTCCGTGATACCCATTTGTTGTGCATATGAATACAACAAGAAGCCCAAGAACAAGAACAATCCTATCACCACAATCTGCATCATAGCGCCTACGATCAAGTTCTTTTGGCTCTCGCGAGGATTCTTACAAGACAAAGTGCGTTGCATCAGATCTTGGTCCAAACCTGTGGTAGCGATCACGAGGAAAATACCTGCCAAGAACTGTTTCCAGAAATACGTGCCCTCTTTAGGATTATCAAAGAAGAAAGTGCGAGTCATCGCACTACTAGTCCAACCCTCGATATTCACACCTGCACGCAAGATAAAGTAGATGCACAATGCCACTGACAAAATCAAGCAACAGGTCTTCAACAAGTCTGTCCAAATCAACGACTTAACGCCACCCTTGAAGGTGCAGAGATACACGATCAATACGGTAAAAATAGCATTCACCCAGAATGGAACACCCAATGGGCCAAACACCAACAACTGCAATACCTCGCCTACTACAAACAAACGCACACTAGCGCCCAACATCTTGCTCACAAAGAACAACCACGCACCTGACTTATAGGTGCTCATACCAAAACGCTGTTGCAGATATTGGTAGATAGAAGTTAGATTCAACTTGTAGTAAAGCGGTATTAACACATACGCAATCAATATCTGACCCACAGTAAAGCCCAATACCATTTGCATATATGCCCAACCCGATGTAGCCACCATACCAGGCACACTCACAAAAGTCACACCCGAGATAGCCGCACCAATCGTGGACATGGCTACCAATAGCCAGTTGCTACTACGGTTACCCGAAAAGAAACCCGCATTATCCGCCTTACGACCTGCCAAATACGAAATAAAGAATAGCAGTGCAAAATAGCCTGCAATAACTAATAAAATTGTTAATGGATTCATATACTTGTCTTTAAACTTTCGACTTTAAACTTTCAACTTTCGACATTCGACTTTATCCCTACTCCTCGTAGAGGAGATAAGGACGGCGTTGCTCCTTAAACTTCGCCACATCCTCTTGCCAGCAAGCGCGAATCTCTTCCTCGCTCTTACCCTGGTTAATCATCTTACGCACATAATCCTGACCCACTAATAACTCGAAGAAAGGACGGAAGAAATAGTTATCCATATTCAAATGCTTGTAGGCATCCAATAAGTAACGCAACGAAAATCCCACCTTACGAGCCTCTTCCTCCGTCATTGAACTCAAATCTACTCCATCACACACACGACCTTTTTGAGTCGATTGATTAGGGGTAAAAGTAATCGCAGGACCATATACACTCGCCTCTGTACGAGGGGCGTTGAAGTTAGGGTGACCATAGCACAAGAATGGCTTATCTGTTCCTCTACCCAATGACATGGGTGTCGCCTCGAACAGGCAAACAGAGGGGTACAAATATATCGCCAACATATTGCGCAAATTAGGCGACGGAGCTACTGGCAAACGGTACAATGTCTGATGGGTGTAGTTCTTACAAGGAACCACTTTTAGATCGACCTTAGCAGAGTCTCTTAGCCACCCTTCGCCATTAATCATCAATGCCAACTCGCCTAGAGTCATACCATGCACCACAGGAATAGGCAATGCTCCCACGCCCGACTTGTGCTTCATATCCAATATTGGACCATCCACATACCAACCGTTGGGATTAGGGCGGTCAAACACCACAAACTGCTTTCCATCCCTCGCGCAAACATCCATCAAACGGTACATGGTGATATAGTAGGTATAGAAACGCAAACCCACGTCCTGAATATCGGTCACTAGTACATCAAACATCGCCATGGACTCCTTGGATGGGTACTTGCTATCCCCGTCGTAGAGCGAGAGAATGGGTATTCCAGTCTTCTCGTCCACGCTACTTGCCACTTTCTCGCCCTCTCTAGCGGTACCGCGAAAACCATGCTCAGGCGAAAAGATAGCGGTCACTTGTATGCCTTTCTGCAACAACCAATCCAAAGTATAGATAGTATCTTTGCCTTGAATAACTAATCCCGTATGATTGCTCAACAATGCCACACGTTTGCCTTTCAAGTCTGACAAATACTCCTTTGTTTGCTCTGCACCTACTATCACACGTTCTGCATAAATGTAGGGGGTAAGCAATATTGCAAAGAGGACTACAAGTAATCTCATAATCTAAATAATTTTGATTAATTTTTTATAATTTTGGGTAATTTTTGTTTTTTCAAAAAATCCCGCCGACAAAAGTACTGCTTTTTTTGCATATATGCAAATTATTCCGTACCTTTGCAGCATAAAAACATATTAACCATGAAAAAACTCCTTTCTCGCCTCCTCGCCTTTAGCCTCTTTGCCTTTATCCTTGTCTCTTGTGGTAGCAAAACTCCTCTCACCCTGCATTGGGAGTTTGGGCAAAACGATGTGGAACCTGGCATTTGCGAGGCATATCTGACACTCACGAATACAAGTGAGCAGGAACTAACCCATGAGGGGTGGATTCTCTATTTCAACCTCATGTCCCTCCATCCTATTTACACCGAGGGCGATGCACTATGTGAGACTGAGATTCAGGCTAGTTGGCATAGCATTGAGCCTACCCAAGCGTTCACTCCTCTTGCTCCTGGCGAGAGTCGTACTTTCACTATGCAATACAAAGGTAGTGCCATCCGCGAAAACATACGCCCCGAAGGTTTCTTCCTGGTACACACTAAACACTCTACTCTAAACACTAAACCCTATACCATCCCTTGCACCTACGCACCCTATACTCGCCCTGAGCAGATAAAACGCGGCATTGTCACATGGGAGAAAACACCTTATGCCGATGGACCTTATGTATATGATTATGTAGAGCGAGTATTAGGCGATAAGGCGATAGGGCGATTAGGCGATGAGGCGAAGGAGGTGCAACCTCTGTTGCCACAGCCAAAGCAGATGACGTATGCGGATGGTGTGTGCGAAGTAGCAAAGGCTGAGATTATCTCTCGCACCGATGCTAATATGGTCAAAGAAGGATATACGATGATTATCAGTCCTGATACGATTCGCATTGAAGCAAGCGATGAGGCAGGTGTGTTCTACGCCAAGCAGACCTTGAAGCAATGGGGCGACACCATCCCTTGTGGAAGAGTGACGGACTATCCTGACCTACCACATCGTGGTATCATGTTGGATGTGGTGCGTAACTACTATCCTGTGGACTCTATCTACCGCATTCTAGACATGATGGCATACCACAAACTCAATGTGCTGCACTTCCACCTCTCCGACGACGAGGCGTGGCGATTGGAGATCCCTGGTCTGCCACAACTGACTGATATTGGTTCTAAGCGAGGTTACACCACCGACGAGAGCGACTGTCTATTGCCCATGTACTGCGGTGGTTGGGATGCTGAGGCACCAACAACAGCCAATGGCTATATCACTCGCGAGAAGTATATCGAACTATTGAAGTACGCAGGCGAGCGTCATATCCGTGTGATTCCTGAGATTGATATGCCAGGGCATATGCGTGCTGCCAAGAAAGCCATGGGTAAGCTATTGACAGACAGTGCGTTTGATGCTAGAGTGTATAAGTCTGCACAAAACTATACCGACAATGTGATTGATGTGAGCAAGCCTTATGTGGTGGAGTTTATCGATCATGTGGTGACGGAGATTGTTAAGATGCACGAGGAGGCAGGTCATCCTCTGACGATCTTCAATATTGGAGGAGATGAAGTGCCCAAAGGAGCGCTGACGAAAGAGGAACATCAAGCCTTTATTGATGCCGTTTTGGAGATACTGAAGCGCTACAACCTGCAACCAATGGGTTGGGAAGAGATTGACCATTTCTGCCAGCCAGAGAGTGGTGCTATCTGCTATGCTTGGCTCAATAGCGAGAGCAAACCGATGCAACTGGCTGAGGCTGGTTATCAGGTGGTTATCGCAACAGCAAGCCACTTGTATTTTGACTTTGCGTATTGCAACCACCATGAGGAGAAAGGACTCAGTTGGGGTGGATATACCGACGAATACCGTTCGTTTGACTGGCAGCCCGCCCAACACCCCAATATCATCGGTATGAACGCCCAGCTATGGGGCGAGGTGATCCGTTCGTTTAGTCAAGTGGAGTGGCAGATTTACCCTAAGATTTATGGTTTGGCAGAGCGTGCTTGGAACAACCGCAGCAAGTTGACATTGAGCGAGTACAACTATCTGGTGTATGAGGAGTTTCTTCCTCAGTTGGCAGCTAGCGGAAGGAATTTCCATATCCAGCAACCAGGTATCAGACAAGTGGCGACAGAGAATGAGCAGTTGCAATTAGACAAGAGCCACGTACTGATAGAAATGAACAAAGTGATGCAAGGTGGGGAGATATGGTATTGCCAAGACGATGGCGAATGGAAGACTTATACTGCTCCAATAGAAGTGCCAAATGGGACCCAAATTATCCAAGCCAAAGTCCTCTATCTGGGCAAAGAGAGCAACACAACTTGGTTGTGGGTTAATGATCAAACGGAGATAAACACAGACATACAAGAACAAAATACCGGAGCCACATTTTAAGGTGGTAATTTAGCACCTAATTTTACTCTGTAAATTACGGTTGATATACGGTACACGGTAGATATACGGTACACGATGTCTTAGTCTGAACAATTTTAACTAATTGCAATACATGAAAAAAATACTCTTCTTTATGCTGATACTACTACCTAGCATATTGGTAGCAGCACCTATTGACCCAACTATTGCTCAACAAGTAGCAAATAACTTTATCAATGCTCCACATGTAGATGCCAATGAAATAATGAGAGCCCCAGCTAAACCAAAACGTATGGTGTACTCTCAATTCAAAAATACAGACGAGAATTTATTCTATGTTTTTAATAGTGACTGTGGTGAAGGTTTTGTTATTGTTGCAGCTGATGATGTGTCATGTCCTATTTTAGGCTATTCTCATACGGGTAATTTGGTTTTAGATGAGATTCCTGAAAATTTACGGTGGTGGTTAAATGAATATAACAAACAAATTAAGTGGGCACAGGAAAACAGTTTCGTTCCTGCTGAGCATATTTCTCATGAATGGGAACAATTAGCGACTTCCCAATCTACGACTGCTACGCCTATTGTTCTGCCCCTTGTTAAAACAAAATGGGATCAAGCTCCCTTTTATAATGAAAAGTGTCCTTATAACTATATAGTATTTGAACGTACGGTTACAGGTTGTGCAGCTACTGCCCTTGCACAAGTGATGAATTACTGGCAGTGGCCTCTGGTAGGAGATGGATATCATAGTTATAGTTGTAACTTTTATGGAACTCAAAGTGCAAACTTTGGAGGAACATACTACGATTGGAATAACATGCCCAATCAATTGAGCTCATCAAGTTCGACAACGCAGATAAATGCCGTTGCTACGTTAATGTATCATTGTGGTGTAGCGTTGGATATGGATTATGGGTTATCAAAAAAATACTGGAATTTCAATAATGGCAGTGGTAGTTCCGCGGGGAAAGATGCTTTTGTAAATGCTGCAATAAATTATTTTCGGTATAGTTCTACAACAAAAAATGCAGAGAAAGAAAACTATACTGATGCAGAGTGGATTTCTCTAATCAAAGGACAACTTGACAAAAAACAACCCATGGTATATTGGGGAATAGGTGATGGTGGTGGTCATGCGTTTGTATGTGACGGTTATGATAGTCAAAATTACTTTCATTTTAATTGGGGATGGAGTGGTAATTGCGATGCTTACTACCCCATAACTGCACTAATTCCAGGGGAAGGAGGTATCGGAAGTGGATCAAGTGGAGATTACACGGCTATACAAGGAGCGATTATAGACATGCTACCTCGAACTGCTAATTCAAATGTTGCAAATCTACAACTCAATTCAAATTGGTATGTTAGTGCTGATTCAATCCGTTATGGTGGAACATTGGCATCATCTGTCTCCGTTAAAAATTATGGAACGACAAGTTTTACAGGTGATATAATAGCGATGGTTCTAGATAAAGATGGTAATTATTTTGCTGATTATGTAATAGAAGAGAATTGTACCATAGCAAAAAATGGCACTAAAACCTTCAATCCATATGTATCTAGTAATGCAGGTTTAGTGCCAGGAAAATATTATGTTTCTTTGTTTTGTAAAAGTAATGATTTAGGTTATCAAATTGTAGGTTCAGAATACTATACTAATTTAACGTCATTCAAAGTTTATCACAAGGCGGATATTGAAACATATTCTGATTTTACAATATATAGTGATGATAGTAATCAACTTGTGACAGGTAAGACTTCTCGAATTAGCTTAAATGTAAAAAATACTGGATCCAAAAACTTTAGTGGTTCTGTTGCGTTAGTTTTATATACAACTGACTTGTCTAGTGGTCAAGATTATGATGAAATAAGTTTAAGTTTGACAGGAATTGGAGCAGGAGCTACTCGCACTCTTACATTTTCGGGAACAATTAATCTTGCTCCAGGGACATATATTTTAGCTCTTGCTTTTAGTGATAATAATGGTAACGTTAATTTTGCTGGAAGTACATATTACGCAAATCCAATTTATGTTATTGTAAGATCTTCCGAAGAGGAAGAAATGCCAGAAGAGTCTGAAGATTTTCAACTTAAATCAGGCAAATACGTCATCGTTGCTAATCGCGTAGAAGATGATAAAAACAATTGGTATTATATGACTTCAGATATTGGTACTGCTTCTACAAAACGTTTTCAGGCAGTATCCGCAGGCAATGGTAATATTGATGCTATTGAAACGACTAAGTTAGAGGATAAATATATATGGGAGTTAGAAGCGGATGGTTCTAATTGGAAACTCAAAAATGGTGGTCAATACATAACATGGAAGTCAGGGAATAGCGCTAATTTGGATGCTACTGGAAAGTCTCTTACTTTTGATGTAGCAGACAATCAAGTTGTTGCCCATTTCTATGATGGTTCTGCAGAACGCTATTTGTCATTGCATGTTGGTAATGATTACTTTGCTTTTTACGCCAACACAGGGCAGATTGAGCAATTATATTTCTTGCCTTGTGAAGAAGGACAACAACCACCAGTAGAGGAGCTTGCTGATGAATTCATTGTTCTAGCACAACGAAATGCAAATAGCAATTGGTTCTATATGACTGCTGACTTAGGAACTGCAGGCACCAAACGATTCCAAGCCATTGATGCAGGAACTCCTAATAAAGCATTGATCAACACTTCTCCAACTGACACGAAATACATTTGGTCATTTGAAGAAGTTGATGGTGGTGTCGCATTAGTAAATGGCGAACAATATGCTTCCTGGAAATCAGGTAACTCTGCTATCTTATCCACAACTCCTATGGCGTTGAACATTACAGATGTTTCGGAAGATCAAGTAAATATGTCATTCGTTGATGGCGAAGGATATACTCGTTACCTATCATTGAATGCAACGGCAGGAAACAACTACTTTGCATTCTATAAAGGAACAACTCAAAAGTGTAATTTGTTGATTATTCCTTATGGAGAAAAGATAACAACTGATATTGATGTTATATTACATGAAACTCCTATTATTCACAAGGTAATTCGTGACGGGCAATTGTTGATTATTCGTGATGGAAAAACTTACAACGCGCAAGGAATATTAATCAGTTATTAGATAATTGAATATATTACATCTTTTACACGCGAAAACTTTTTTTTCTTTTAAACACCACAAGCGGGAAGCGATTGACACATCACTTCCCGCTTGCTTATATATCTTAACCTTTCTTTTCCCCGCCAAACACCGGATCAAAATTCCGCCCAATACATGATTTGTTGTAAAAATATTTGCACATATCAAAAAAATACAGTACCTTTGCGGCGTAATGACGAAAAAATATAAAAATACCAATTTTCGTCAGTAGAATAAAAATATTATGATATTACGTACATCTTATTTTAACCAACTACTGCAATTACGTGACCAAGACCTTATTAAGGTTGTCACAGGTATTCGTCGCTGTGGAAAGTCCACCTTACTACAAGCCTTCCAACAATACCTTCTAACCGATAATGTGGCTGCTGATGCCATTTGCTTTCTTAATTTTGAAGAACGCGAGAATGCACATTTTCAAACATGGGAGGAAGTATATGATTTTATAATATCTCAACTATCTGCTGCCACAAAGCGATATGTATTCTTGGATGAGGTGCAATTGATACCCCAGTTTGAGAAGTTAGTGGATGCTCTCTATGTGAAAAAGGATATCGACTTATATATTACAGGTTCCAATGCATACCTTCTGTCCAGTGAACTAAGTACAATGCTCTCTGGTCGTTATATCGCCATCAATCTGCATCCATTCTCATTTGCCGAGTATGTGACGGCTTTTCCAGAGGTGTCAGATATGGGACGACTATTTCGCCAATATATGAATGGCTCTTGTTTTCCAGAGTCTGTTACATTATCAAAAGTAGCACCAGAGCAAGAGAATATCTATCTGCAATCGCTTTATGACACGGTGGTTGTTAAGGATATAGTTCAGCGCCAAAAACTGCGCAAGTTTGATACTTTACAGCGAGTGTTGAATTTTGTCTTTGATAGTGTGGGAAGTGTAGTGTCGCCTAATAATATAGCAGACACTCTCCGCAGAAATACGCAAGAACCGTTGTCGCACAATACGGTTTTGAAATATCTGCGCTACTTTTCAGAATCGTATTTGATATATCCAGTTTGTCTGTATAATATCAAGGGCAAGCGATTGTTGGAGAGCAATTATAAGTATTATGTAGTGGATCTTGGACTCAAGAATATCTTGCACACCAATGCCCCAACCACCGATCTTGGACATAAATTGGAGAATGTCGTTTATTTTGAATTGCTTCGTCGTGGAGGTACAGTGTACGCAGGTCGCACGGATAATGGTGAAGTTGATTTTGTGGTGCAACATTACGATGGCACTCGCTCATATTATCAAGTAGCATATACCGCTAATGACGAAAAAACACTAAAACGCGAACTTTCGTCACTACGCAATATTCGTGATTCACATCCAAAATATCTATTAACATTGGATTACGATACAAGCAACATAGATGGCATACAACGAGTAAATGTGATAGATTGGCTATTAAAACAATAATATGCTCATCCTATCCGTTACTCTTATCAGTAGCGTAGTTGAGAAAAATGGTCATTTACTTGCACATGTGCGTTTTTTTTATTAACTTTGCACCCCGAATATAAAAAGCATTATGGCAGAAGAGATCAAACAAGCTACGACTAGTTACAACGAAGACAATATCGTTCACCTCGATGACCGCGAACATATTCGCCGTCGTCCGGGTATGTATATCGGTAAACTAGGTGACGGAAGTCACTCCGATGATGGTATATATGTACTCATTAAAGAGACTATCGATAACTGTATCGATGAGTTTCGTATGAACGAAGGTAAAGTCGTTGAAGTGAGTGTATCAGCCCCTTCTGCCGAAGATAACTCACAACGCGTACGCGTTCGTGACTATGGTCGTGGTATTCCATTGGGCAAAATGGTGGAAGCCGTATCTATCCTCAATACAGGTGGTAAATATGACACCAAAGCCTTTAAAAAATCTGTCGGACTCAACGGTGTCGGTACCAAAGCTGTTAATGCCCTCAGTCTGGAGTTTGTGGTACAAGTATGGCGCGACGGCAAGACCCGCCGTATTGTCTTCAACCAAGGTCATCTCGTAGAAGACTCTGATATACAAGAGCATAATGGACCTGAGAAACGTGGTACGCTCATCGAGTTTGTACCCGACAACACCAAAGGTCTCTTTGAAAACTACCGTTTCCGCGATGACTTCATTGAGACAATGATGCGCAACTACGCCTACCTCAATGTGGGATTGACCTTGAACTACAACGGCAAGAAATACTCCTCTAAAAACGGTCTTTTTGATCTGCTCACAGAGACCATGACTGTTGATCCGCTCTATCCAATCATACACATACAAGGCGAAGATATTGAGATAGCATTATGCCATACTGACCAAACAGGTGAGGAGTACCACTCCTTCGTTAATGGTCAGCACACCATCCAAGGTGGTACTCACCAAGCCGCATTACGCGAAGCTATCGGTCGTACTATCAAGGAGTTCTATAACAAGAACTTTGAGCTCAGCGACATCCGTAGCGGTGTAGTAGGTGCTATTGCTATCAATGTCTCAGAACCAGTCTTCGAGAGTCAAACTAAAGTAAAACTAGGTTCCAAGGATATGGCTCCAGAGGGTGGACTATCGGTCAATAAGTTCGTGAACGACTTTGTTAAACAACAACTTGACAACTACCTCCACAAGCATCCTGAAGTAGCAGAGATCATGCTACAGAAGATTCTTGAGTCGGAGAAAGAGCGCAAGGCTATTGCAGGTGTTACGAAGATTGCTCGTGAGCGTGCCAAGAAAATCATGCTTAACAACCCTAAACTGCGTGACTGCCAAGTACACTATAACGATGCTAAACCTACCAAGTCAGCCAAAGATGCGGACGATGATTTGCGTGAGGAGAGTAGCATCTTTATCACCGAGGGTCTTTCTGCATCAGGTAGTATCACTAAGAGCCGTGATGTGCGTACACAAGCCGTGTTCTCACTTCGTGGTAAGCCTCTTAACTCGTATGGATTGAGTAAGTCTGTAGTCTATGAGAACGAGGAGTTTAACTGCTTGCAAGCAGCACTCAATATCGAAGATGGACTAGACGAGTTGCGCTACAATAAGGTTATTATTGCTACCGATGCCGATGTGGACGGTATGCACATTAGATTGTTGATGCTTACATTCTTCCTACAGTTCTTCCCTGATCTAGTAAAGAAAGGTCACGTATATATCCTGCAAACCCCACTCTTCCGTGTGAAAAACAAGAAAGAGATACGCTACTGCTATAGCGAGGAAGAACGCTTACAAGCTATCGAAGACCTCAAACCAAGCCCAGAAATCACTCGATTCAAAGGTCTTGGTGAGATCAGTCCTGACGAGTTCAAAGGTTTTATAGGCAAAGGTATTCGCTTAGATCAAGTGTGTCTGCGTAAAGAGGATGCGGTAAGCGACTTGCTCAGTTTCTATATGGGTAAGAACACCATGGAGCGTCAAAACTTCATCATCAACAACCTGGTCGTAGAAGAAGACGTGGAGTAAGAGTTGAAAGTCGAAAGTTGAAAGTTGAAAGTTGAGAGTTATGATTCCATTGATATTATTTGTCTGCCTCGGCATTGCTATCCTTATTATCTTTGAGATACGAGCAAGGAAGGCAGCCCATAGCGAGCAAAGCGAGCGTCCAATAGCCAATAGCGAAGCGTCCGATAGCCGTAATGAAGACGACGGCTGTTGTGGCGAGCACTTGGTTTGCGAGAGAGAAACACTTCTTCAAACCAATGCCGAAATTATCTATTACGATGATGAAGAACTAGACGCACTAGCAGGTATAGCCGCAGAGGACTACACCAAAGAGCAATATCAAATGATTCGTGAAGTGTTTGAAACTCTCAAAGCAAGCGATGTTCCGGGTTGGGTGCGCAGTATTCAACTGCGTAATATTCAACTGCCGCTAGATATTCGCGAAGAAGCGCTTCTTATCGTCGTAGAACGACGAAACATGTAAATTCCCACCACCGTAAGAACAAGACTCACAATGCCTAACCACAAGGTATTGCCTGTGCCTATAGCATCTACTTTGTCCATATCCCAATGGGCTCTATTAGCTATAAAATACAACAAGACAGCCATACCATTATTGACAAAGTGCATCAGCATAGGCACCCACAAACTATCTGTCCATACCAACATATAACCAAACAAAGCACCCATCAACATACGAGGTACAAAACCATAAAACTGCATATGGATAGCCGAGAAAATGATGGCTGTAAGCCATATAGCAAGATGAGAGTTGAAGGTCGAAAGTTGAAAGTTAAGTAGGCGTTGGAGTACTCCGCGGAAAGTGATCTCCTCGGATACGGCTGGCAGTACTGCCATCAACAACAGATTAACCAGCAAACCACTTATGGTTGTTACCGACATAAACTGCTTGGTCAGCCATTCGGCCTCGGCTTCTTTGCTTTTCATCCACTCCTCTAGCCCACTCAGCCAAGTAGGCAATACCATGTGTTGGTTCCATTGAGCGAGCATATTGATTGCAGGCAATGCCACTAACATGATACCCACAGCCCACAAGAAGACCTTCCTGTCTGCTTTTTTATCCAGCTGCAACCAACTAAAAGGAGCCTTAGCACACAAATATGCCAATATCAAGGATGGCAATAGGAACAAGGTAATAGTCTGCAAGAGTTGAATCCATTTTAGGGTGTTGATATCAGACAATGGGTTGCCTTGAGTGATCAACGCAATTACCAATACGGTCAAACTAAACATCACAAAAATTAAGCCTAACCATAGTATTATCTTCGCCATCACATGCGAATTTTCCATTTTTCCTTTTAGTGCCATAGCATTTACCTTTATAACAGAAGAATGAAGGTTTATCCACCCTCATTCTTCCACAGTCGTACATATTATTTTGTCGGGATGACAAGATTTGAACTTGCGACCTCCGGTCCCCCAGACCGTTGCGCTACCGGGCTGCGCCACATCCCGTCGTTGTAATGGGTTTGCAAGAAGAAACTCGCAACACACATCACTAACGCGACGACAAAGGTACTGCTTTTTTTTGATATACACAAAAAAATCGCACTTAATGTGCGATTTTTTCTTATAGATTAGTTTCATTGAGTGGGTATGTTTATTTATCCTTCCACACCCTTCCTTCATAACCATATCTCCTTTTCAAATATCGCTGCTTTTCATCAATATTAGTTTGTACACTATCTGGTAAGTTATCATACACTTTTTTAGCCTCCTCTGGTTCTTGAAGTTCCGTCAGATGATACTCTTCCAAAAGTTGTTCATATTCTGCTACATTCACCATCTGACCTATCTTTGTATAATTCAAAGGATGCGCCGAACTAAGCAATAGTAATAATGCAAACGAAACAAATATCCAACGTATACGAGGAGTTTTTCTCACTAATATCACGATGTTCACACCATAGAACCACACTAGTAGCGTGATGAGATACAAACGCTCTGGAGTAATGCCATAATCTGAAACGCGACGAATAACTCCAACTGTCATCAATACTAGCAATGGAAACAAACTGATAGGTATATACGTGTGCATCAAGCGATATAATTTAGAGCCTGTGTTTTGTAGTTTTGGATAGAGACAAACATAACAAAAGATATAGGTAAACATCACACCAGATACCAAGTAGGATACCATACCTTTAGGCAACTCCCATGCTATCAGCACGCGCAATGCATAGATCAATATGACAATAACATATACAATCAGCAATGGCAGAAATACATATTGAATAAGCTTGCTGAGTATGCGGAAGTTATCGGTAGAAGAGTCTTGCAGATTCTCTCCACGAGGTACAAAGAAATAGAATGAACAGATTATAAACCACATCAATGTAATGCCAAGGCCTAACGATACATTTTCACTTGCCTGACACTCAAACAAAGTAGATATAGCTAAAATAAGTAATTCACCTCCACTAAATAAAACCATTTGCACAATACCTAGTAACACCTGATAGATTATCAATTTGATTATCAAATTGTAAGCTGGCATATCGTTGTTATCCTTGAGGCCTACAAACCCTGCAAATGGTATCATCAAAGCAAACGAACCCACCACAGATGCACAAGCAATCGCAAAGGAAGAATTGGTATCCTTGATTTTGGAATCAACTAGTAAAATATAACATACCATTAGCGCGCCCCAAAGTACAATCCTTGAGAATATAAATGTGTTTTTATGTTTAGGATTCTCCCCGAATAGTACCAATGTAAAGTCCATCAGTGACCCACACATCAATACGCCTGCTAGTATTCCCAGATACATCGATACTTCATTTGATATATCCAAAGACGCTAATAAACAATATGCAATGACTGCCGTTACGGTAACACATGCAAATTGTACATAAAATCGTTTGAAAGTTGCTGCTACTGTTTCTTTTAGATTGGCGGCAGTAAATTGTTCAAAGAACTGCTGTAGTTTATTCATAGTTATTTCTAATTAGAGTTACTGTGTCGATCGGATTTTCATCTCACACAAAATGTTTTGTGGTTTACTCCGCAAAAGTACTACTTTTTTTTGAATTATACAAAAAAATCGCACATTGAGTGCGATTTTTCTGATATATAGACTGAATAGATAAGTCCGTTTAGTAGGCAATGGCGAAAATAACACGCTGTGCACTTGGTTTGCCAGTATAGATACACTTGCCAGGAGTCTTGTCGCCCTCCAAAGGAATACAACGGATAGTTGCTTTGGTCTCTGCCTTGATCTTCTCCTCTGTTTCAGGAGTACCATCCCAGTGGCAAAGCAAGAAGCCAGGTTTCTTGATCTCTTCTTTGAAATCCTCCCAAGTGTCCACTTCGCGGGTGTTCTCAAGGCGGAAGTTAAGCGCCTTTTGATAGATATTATCTTGGATCTCTTTGAGCAAGTTTTGGATGGTCTCTACAATGCCATCGAACGCAACTGTCTCTTTGGTCAAGGTATCACGACGAGCGAGCTCTACGGTGCCATTCTCGAGGTCACGACCACCCATAGCGAGGCGCAAAGGTACACCCTTGAGTTCGTACTCAGCAAACTTGAAACCAGGAGTAGCCTTATCGCTAGCATCCACTTGTACACGGATACCAAGTTTCTTGAGTTCGTCTGCCAATGGATTGAGTTTAGCCAATAGTTCGTCCAATTGCTCTTGTTTCTTAAAGATAGGCACGATAACCACTTGAGTAGGAGCAAGGTTAGGAGGAAGAACAAGACCATTATCGTCAGAGTGAGTCATGATAAGTGCACCCATAAGGCGAGTAGAAACACCCCATGAAGTAGCCCATACATACTCAAACTTATTCTCCTTGTTAAGGAATGTTACATCAAAAGACTTAGCAAAGTTTTGACCCAAGAAGTGGCTAGTACCTGCTTGAAGTGCCTTACCATCTTGCATCATAGCCTCGATAGAATAGGTGTTCAAAGCACCTGCAAAACGCTCGTTAGGCGATTTTACACCTTTCACAACTGGAATAGCCATAATCTTCTCTGCAAAGTCAGCGTAAACATCCAACATAGTAGCTGCGTAGTTCTCTGCCTCCTCCTCGGTAGCGTGTGCGGTGTGACCTTCTTGCCAGAGGAACTCAGCTGTACGCAAGAAAAGACGAGTACGCATTTCCCAACGCATCACGTTGCACCATTGGTTGCAAAGGATAGGAAGGTCACGATAAGAGGAAATCCAATTCTTGTAGGTTGACCAGATAATGGTCTCAGAAGTAGGACGGATGATAAGCTCCTCCTCAAGGCGTGCCTTAGGATCAACAACCACACCCTTTCCCTCTGGATCGTTCATCAAACGGTGGTGAGTAACTACGGCACACTCCTTAGCAAAACCCTCTACGTGCTCTGCCTCACGACTAAGGAAAGACTTAGGAATGAGCAGTGGGAAATAGGCATTCTTAACGCCATTCTCCTTGAAACGACGATCCAATTCTGCTTGGATAGTCTCCCAAATAGCATAGCCATAAGGTTTGATAACCATACATCCACGCACGGCAGATTGCTCAGCGAGGTCTGCTTTAACTACTAGTTCGTTGTACCACTTCGAGTAATCTGTAGCTCGAGGGGTAAGTTTTTGAAAACTTGCCATTATCTTAATCTATATTGTTTACGTAATTGTTCAAAATGTTCGGGAGTGGCTTTTAGTTGCTCCGTTATGCGCAAGAGCCAGCCTTTTTCCGAATCACCCTGCAAAGGTACTGCTTTTTTATTGATTGACAAAATTGGAAGCGAGAAAAATTCACAAAAAGCACGCAAACACATCTCACTAGCGTTCATTTTGCCCTGGATAGAGTAGCCCGCAATATGAAATGACGCCAAATCGACTTTCTTGAGTAACTCTTGATTCAAGTCTGGCTCGTTTTCCCAACAGTCGATGGCGGTTGAGAGTTGAGAGTTGAGAGTTAAGAGTTGAGAGTTGAGGGATTGTTCATCGATAACACCACCTCGAGCAGCGTTGATGAGAAGGGTATTGGGTTTGCAGAGGCGCAGAATAGTTTCATCACAAAGATGATAGGTTGGGTGTTCGCCTTCGCGGGTCAAAGGAGTGTGAAAAGTGAGTACATCACATAGTGGCGCAAGTTGCTCTAGCGACATGCCAATACCCAATGGAGGGTCTGAGAGAAGCACTTGATATCCTTGTCGTTGAGCCATCTGAGCAACGAGTTTGCCGACATGACCATAGCCCACAATACCTATTGTAAGTGCATTTTCGCCCGATTTAATCGAGGAAATAGCCTCCTCAACATAGTCGCATACAGCCTGTGCATTGCACCCCGGACAAGACACCCAATGTATGCCCGCCTCGCGACAATAATCTTGGTCTATATGATCAAAACCAATGGTGGCAGTAGCCACAAAACGGACATTACTACCATGAAGCAATTCCTTGTTTATCTGCGTGCGCGTACGCACAAATAAAGCATCCGCACAGCGAACGGTCTCGGGGGTAATATCCTCGGGAGAAAGGTAGCGGACATCTATCTCAGGAGGAAAAACACCTTCGAGAAAAGGAATACCTTTGTCTATTATCACTTGCTTAACCATAGCTGAATCACCTATAAATCACTAAAGAATAACTAAAGAATAACTAAAGATTTTATAAGGAAACACTACTAATATCTGATATTGTCAATCAATCGTACAGGGCCACAGTACACGGTCACACAACCTACCGCATTATCCCAATTATCTGTGGATTGGAGTGTATTTTTATCCACTATCTCATAGTACTCTACCTCGAGTCCATCAACGGCGTTAATAGTGTCAATTACTCGTTGTTGAACCTCTTTTACGCTAGCAGTTTTCGCCCATTGTAAGGAAGTAAAGAGGGTTTGGGAGATAGCCACAGCAGTCTGTTTCTCTTGCTCTGATAGTCGTTCGTTGCGACTACTCATGGCTAGTCCGCTATTCTCACGAACGATAGGGCAATCTACAATTTTTAAGCCTGTATAGCGTTCGGAAAGGGAAGAACGCTCGACCATGTGGTGAATGATCGCCAACTGCTGAAAATCCTTCTCGCCAAAATATGCTCGAGTAGGTTGTATCAAATCAAACAAACGACTCACCACTTGCACTACTCCGTTGAAATGACCAGGACGCATTTTACCTTCCATAACTTGGTCTAAACCAGCAAAATCAAAGGCAAACTCTTGTTGCATCTCCTCTTGAGAATACATTTCTTCTGGAGTAGGGGCAAACACAAAGTCCACACCTAAGTCCGCCAACAATTCGGCATCCTTGTTAATATTACGGGGGTACTTCAATAAATCCTCCTTGTTGTTAAACTGAGTGGGATTGACAAATACACTGACCACACACACAGCGTTTTCTGCACATGCTTGTTTGACCAACGAAGCATGACCTGCATGCAACGCACCCATCGTAGGAACAAAACCAATTGTCTTACCTTGGCGAACACAAGCCGCCATTTGATTCATCAACTCGAGTTTAGTAGCAATTATCTGCATATATCTAGTTTTTGTTAACAATTTTATCGAAAAAGTCCGCAAAGGTACAACAAATATGGGAAAAATGAAAGTTTTTTGCCTAAAAATTATGTAATATCAGATTTTTTTTGTACCTTTGTAGCGGGAAATAATACCTTTTACAAAAATACACAACATGAAAGAGCCTAATCGTATATTGTTTGTCTCACAACAGATCTTTCCTTATCTTGATGAGGAGACTCCTATTCGTTCGCTCAATAGGAAGTTACCAGAGTGGTTTCAATCCGCACGTTTCGAAACGCGCACATTTATGCCTAAGTTTGGAGACATCAATGAACGACGCAATCAGTTGCACGAAGTAATTCGCTTGTCAGGTATCAATATTATTATCGCCGAGACAGATCACCCTCTACTTATCAAAGTAGCAAGTATTCAATCTGCTCGTATTCAGATTTATTTCATTGATAACGATGACTATTTCCATCGCCGCAAAGGTCTTGTGGATGAAAAGGGAGTAGAATACAAAGACAATGATGAGCGTTGTATCTTCTTTGCACGTGGTGTGCTAGAAACAGTCAAGAAACTACGTTGGACTCCGAATATTGTGCATTGTTCAGGCTGGATGTCAGCATTGACTCCATTGTTTATCAAGAAATTATACAATGACACTCCATTCTTTGAGAATAGTAAAGTTGTACTTTCATTGGATAGCGAAGAGTTTGACACCCCATTTAATAGCAAATTTGCAGAAAAAATCATTGGTGGCAGCGTTCTTCAAAGTCACGTACGCGGTATAGCTGGTTTGCCAGTAGCGTATGAAGATCTTATGCGCTTAGCGATCGACTATTGCGATGCTATTGTGCTATCTTCCGAGAATGTGAACCAACGCTTGCTTAACTATGCGCAAAATAGCGGAAAACCTATTATGCCATATGTAGGAGAAGATAAAGAAGCACACCTAAAATTCTATAATGAGTTACTAGGTAAAAATGAAGAAGACGAAGAATAAACCATTTATAATTATACTCTTACTACTCGCCACAGTCGTAGTAGGATGCCAAGAAAATAATTCTATTAGTGCAGGTGCATCGACCCTGCAAGATAATGATATTCGTGTGATGTCAGATACATTCTCTGTGACATCACAACTTGATTCGTGTGTCGCTATTAGTTTGACTCCAGACTCTTTTCTACTAGGTGAGTGCGATACCCACTTCGGTACAATCAAGGCAGATATTTTGACACAACTAGCATGTCCAGAGGGATTTGTCTATCCAGGTGGTGAGACAGCAGTAGTAGATTCGATTTGTTTATACCTATATTATAAGAACTGGTATGGAGATGGCAAGACTCCTCTAGGTATCACCGTGTACGAAATGGATAAGCAATCACTTCAAGAGAATGCTTCATATCCTAACAACTTACAGATTTCGGAGTATTGCAGTCTAGCAGAATCTGCACATATCGTGATGAACTCAAAGATCATCATACCTGCTACACCTGTGGATTCATCCTACTCATCACAGAGCGGCTCTTACGTACCAACGATACGTGTCAAACTGACTGATGAGTTTGCTAAACGCTTCTTTGCCATCAAGGACTTCTCCTCTCAAAAAGCGTTTAACCAACTCTTCAAAGGTTTGTATATTTGCAGCGATTTTGGTGCGAGCAACGTATTGTATATCAACGACATCACAATGACTGTATTTTATCACTTCACTATGGAGCGTCCACAGTTGAATGATACCATAATACACGATACACGTTCATTCTACGCAAATGATGAAGTAAGACAAGTGAATAGATTCACCTATCCGAACAGACAATCAATACTTCAACAGTATAGTCAAATTAAGGACACCAACTATATCGTATCGCCTGCTAATATCTATACTGAATTAACCGTACAAATGGATTCGATTTATAATCGAATTGATGCTCAACTAGATGATACAGCAGCATATCGCGTCTATATCAACAAAGCTGACCTTACAGTAGATATTCTCTATTCGGACTCTGTTACAGGTCGTCCTCGTGACAATTGGGATATACCAGCTTCCTATATGATGCTTATTCAAAAAGAGAAAATGACTGAGTTTTTCAGTACCAATAAAACACCATCTGACTCTGTGGCTATTATCACTTCGCTTAGTGCTACGGCTGATAGTTTGAGCAATGTGACCTACCAATACTCCTACGATTTGTCAGATATGCTGACCAAACAAATTAGAAGTCAGCAAAAGGTGGATCAATTAACATTTGTACTTGTTCCTGTCGCAATAAACACTAATTCTTCAACAGGAGCAATCCTGTCAGTAAAACCACTCCAAACTATTTCGGCAACTCGTATTCGTTCTGCAAACAATCCTATAACACCAATGGATATCGAAGTGGTATATGCAGGATTTAGCAAAACACGACAAGGGCTATAATCATTAGAGTTAGATACAAAAAAGAACGACTACTTAAGTAGCCGTTCTTTTTGATTTATCGTCGAGAGAAAATCGTTAACTGTTTTATCCGATCAAAGCTTGATAAGCATCAGCATCAAGCAATGTATCCAATTGAGTTGGGTCAGCAACACTGATCTTAATCATCCAACCCTCGCCATATGGATCATTGTTCACCAATTCTGGTTGATCGTTGATTACCTCGTTTACTTCCAACACTTCGCCCTCTACAGGCATATTCAAATCACTTACTGTTTTAACAGCCTCTACAGAGCCAAAAACATCACCTTGAGCGACAGTCTCACCTTCTGTGTTGATGTCCACAAAGACAATTTCTCCTAATTCAGATTGAGCATAATCGGTAATACCCACATATGCCACATCACCTTCCACACGAATCCACTCGTGCTCTTGGGTGTAACGAAGATTTGAAGGAATATTCATAGTACTTTATTTTTATAAATGTGTTTTACTCCTCACCTAAAATACTCATAGCACAACGGAAACCAATTGTACTAGAAGACTCATTTTGTTGTTTGAAGCGACGGGTTGTAGGATTCAACCAATAGATACGGTCATTCCATGAACCACCCTTATATACACGTGTCTCATCATTGATACGTGGTGCAAGGATATCAGATGGATCATATTTAACATTTGCCATTTGCTCCTCTGTCAATCCTACAGTATCCAATGGGTAATCAGTTACAAACAACGAATATGTATCACCATCGCGGAAGTTACGCTTATCATCACGACCTTCAAACTCTACCTCTAAGGTTCCATAGGCAGTCAAAATAGCATTGCCATTAGCATCGCGTTTTACCTTCTTATAGATATTACCACGATAAGGGTTATACTCTGTAATATCTTCAAAAGTAGTTTCACGATATACGTCCATTACCCACTCGTTGACATTACCTGCCATATTATACAAACCAAAATCATTTGGAGAATAAGCATCAACAGGAGCTGTCATTACATAACCATCGTTATGTGCACCAGCAACACCCATCATATCACCTTTTCCGCGAACAAAATTGGCACGCATTTGACCTTTGTTCTTAGTCGTGATATCACGAGGATGGAAACCAGACCATGGATAGATCTTACCCTCACGAGGTACGCCCTCTTCGCTACCAGTATCTGCAATAGGAGCAAATGCAGCATACTCCCATTCTGCCTCAGTAGGAAGACGGTAACCAACCAACAAAATACCGTCAGCAGTATTCAATTTGCGAGTAGAATTGCGAGAATTCATACGCGCACTCGTGTTCATAGTAGGGTTATAATTTCCTTTGAGATATTTTTCGGTATTGAATACAAAATGATCACGAATCCACTCATATGGCAAGTGATACATAGTTACCATCTCACCAGCTGCAACATCTTCGTAACCATAGTTACGTGCTACCTCTGCAGGTACTTCTACTTCTTGTCTCTCGTAAGAAGCATATTCAGGGTGTTCTGGATTATTCATCAAGAACTCATCAATCTCCTCCTCTGTCAAATAATTCAACATAGCATATGGAGGCAGTTCAATGAACTTGCTGGTAACCATAAGGTTTTCATTTACACGATCAGTACGCCATTGACAATATGCCATCGCTTGTTCCCAAGAAACACCCACCACAGGGTAGAAACTATAGGCTGGATGACGGAAATAATACTCCTCGTATGGCTCGTTATATGCCATCTCATCACGCCACACAGTAGTATCTGGCAACAGAGCCTTCACCAATTCTGGATTAGTAGTACCAAACACATAAGTATTCCACTCCAAATATTCACGCCACGCAATATTTGTCACCTCATACTTATCCATATAGAAAGAACTTACTGTCAACGTTCTACGCTCGCTATTGCGAGGAGCCGTTATAAATTCATCTTGCTGCCCAATAGTAAATGTTCCTCCTTCTATAGGCAACATGCCAGGAGGTACGGTAGAGAAATGACCCTCATACGCTTGAAAACTAATGGTTTTTGAATCAAAGTTTTTCAAACCGGTTTGAAACGATGTTTTGGTATTCAACTCACGCTCACCGGAACATGCAGCCAAAAGCAAAGCCACAGATAAGATCAAAGTTTTTGATACAATCAGTTTAATATTCATAATTCATATAGATTTGTCGTGCATAAATATTTCAGCCTGCAAAATTACAAAAAAAAAATGACTTATACTAATTTTTTACCCAAAAAAAACATGCAATAGCACTTTTTCTAAAAAAATGCTCCTATTTTCCTTATTTTTTTTCATTTTTTTAGTGTAATCGGCAGATTTTTTGTATCTTTGCAGGGAAAATGCAATATTCTGTTCGCACACATAACAAACTATTTGATTTGTCATTACCTCGCGTGATGGCTATCATCAATGTTACTCCAGATAGTTTCTATACTTCATGTCAAACACTATCGGAAACAGAGGTATTGTCCGCAGCAGAAAAAGCCATTGCGGAAGGGGCTGATATATTGGATTTAGGTGCTTGTTCTACGCGCCCTAACTCCACCCCCGTTGAGGCCTCAGAGGAGTGGTGCCGCTTAGCACCTGCACTTAGAGCCATACGCCATCATTGGAAAGATATCATTATTTCTGTCGATACATTTCGCGCGGATGTGGCTGACAAAGCGCTTGCGGCAGGAGCTGACATCATTAATGATGTTTATGGCGGTGAAGCAGAACCAGTTATTTGGGATGTGATAGGTCAATATCACGCTCCTTATATATTAACACATTCATCTGTTATTCCTAGTGATAAGGATTACGATCATACGCTTTCTACTATTGTTAGGGATCTTCAACGAAAGTTAGACACACTACACAAGCGTGGAGTAGCAGATGTGATCATTGACCCAGGATTTGGTTTTGGTAAAACGCTTGAGCAGAACTACCATCTGCTCCAAAATCTCCAAGTGCTAGAGTGCTTACATGCCCCCATACTCGTAGGCGTATCCCACAAATCCATGTTATACAAGCCATTGGATGCCACACCAGACCAAGTACTGCCTGCTACTGTTGCCGCTCACACCCTAGCGCTCGAGCGCGGCGCAAATATACTGCGTGTACACGACGTAGCCGCAGCCAAACAAACAATTTGTATCCATCAACTAACTCATAACTCATAATTCACTATGTTACTCGGTATTAAAGACATTATTGATATTCTGTTGGTAGCGATTTTGCTTTTTGCTATCTACCGCGTGCTACGCCGTTCGGGTGCTAGCAACCTCTTCTGGGGTATTATGGCATTCGTGTTTACATGGTTACTAGTTAGTTATGTATTTGACCTCGAGCTGACTGGAGCACTTTTTGACCGTTTTATTAGTGTAGGTGCTATTGCATTGATTGTCATTTTCCAGGAAGAAATTCGTGGTTTCTTCTACCATATAGGTGCACGCTTCAATGTGGAGCGATTCAAGGAGCGCTGGTCAAGAGCCAAACACATGCATAACTCTCGTGCACAAATGGATGCTATCCTTAATGCTTGTGCCCATATGTCTGCCTCTAAGACGGGTGCACTCATCGTTATCACAGGTCAACAAGACCTTAAGGTATATGAAGATAGCGGCGAGATGATTGACGCAGTCCTCTCTACCCGTCTAATAGAAAACATTTTCTTTAAGAACACTCCACTGCACGATGGTGCGCTCATCATCAAAGGTAGTCGTATTACCGCAGCTGCATGTATCCTGCCCGTGTCCAAGCGCGTTGATCTCCCAAAAGCCTACGGTCTCCGTCACCGCGCTGCACTCGGATTGTGCGAAAAAACAGATGCACTTACTATCGTAATTTCTGAAGAGACTGGTAAGATTTCAGTAGCACAGGCCGAAAACATTCAAAAAGTCACTATCAAAGAGTTAGAAGACAATTACCTCGCACCACTCTTTGATGTGAAACCCGAAATAGATAATAATAAACAATAAATATATATGAAATCATTTCAACGTACTCTTGTAACAGCAGCCCTACCTTATGCCAACGGTCCTGTACACATTGGACACTTGGCAGGCGTGTATGTGCCTGCTGATATCTATGTTCGCTATCTTCGCCTCAAAGGTGAACCAGTACTCTATGTAGGAGGTAGCGATGAGCATGGTGTGCCAGTGACCATCCGTGCACGCAAAGAAGGTATCACCACCCAACAAGTGGTAGACCGTTATCACCAAATCATCAAAGACTCATTCGAGGGTTTTGGTATCTCTTTTGATGTCTATTCACGTACAACCAGCAAAACTCACCACAAACTTGCATCGGATTTCTTCCGTCACTTGTATGACAATGGCAAGTTCGTAGAGCAAACCTCTGAGCAGTTCTATGATCCTGAAACTCAGGAGTTTCTCACCGACCGTAATATCCGCGGCGAGTGCCCTCGTTGCCACGCAGCAGGTGCCTACGGAGACCAATGTGAGAAATGTGGTGCTACCCTTTCTCCTGACGAGCTCATCAATCCATACAATGCCATCAACGGCAATGCCCTCACCAAGAAAGAGACCAAACACTGGTACCTCCCATTGGATCAATACCAACAATGGTTGGAGGAGTGGATTCTCCAAGAGCACAAAGAGTGGCGTCCTAATGTCTATGGTCAATGTAAGTCTTGGCTTGATAGCGGTCTTCGTCCTCGTGCCGTGACCCGCGACCTTGATTGGGGTATCCCTGTACCAGTTGAAGGTGCAGAAGGCAAAGTGCTTTACGTATGGTTTGATGCCCCTATCGGTTATATCTCCAACACCAAAGAGCTATGCGATGCTAAACCAGAACTCGGTCCATGGGAGACATGGTGGAAAGACCCATCTACCCGCCTACTCCACTTCATTGGCAAGGATAATATCGTCTTCCACTGCATCGTCTTCCCAACTATGCTCAAGGCTGAAGGAAGCTATATTCTTCCTGATAACGTACCGTCTAACGAGTTCCTCAATCTTGAGGGCGACAAGATTTCTACCTCTCGCAACTGGGCAGTATGGCTCAATGAGTACCTCGTGGATTTCCCTGGCAAACAAGATGTATTGCGCTATGTGCTGACTGCCAATGCGCCTGAGACTAAAGATAATGACTTCACTTGGGCAGACTTCCAAGCTCGCAATAACAACGAGCTCGTGGCTATCTACGGCAACTTCATCAACCGTGCCCTAGTGCTCACCAAGAAGTACTTTGACGGCAAGGTGCCTGCTGCAGGTCAGTTCAATGAGTATGACCAAGCAACTATCGCCGAGTTCCAAAACGTAAAAGCTGAAGTAGAGAAACTCCTCAATGACTTCCGCTTCCGTGATGCACAAAAAGAGGCCATGAACCTCGCACGTATTGGTAATAAGTACTTGGCTGATACCGAGCCTTGGAAAGTGGCTAAAACCGATATGGAGCGTACCGCAACGATCCTCCATCTCTCTTTGCAGATTGCTGCTAACCTCAGCATCGCCTTTGAGCCATTCCTTCCATTCTCTTCTGCTAAACTTCGTGACATGCTCAATATGAAAGAACTCAAGTGGGAAGAGTTAGGCAATATCAACCTCCTCCAAGAGGGTCAAGAATTAGGCGAAGTAACTCTCCTCTTTGAGAAGATTGAGGATGCTACTATCCAAGCACAACTCGATCGTCTTGCGGCTATCAAAGCAGCTAACGAAGAGGCGGAAAAACAAGAGGCGCTTAAGAACTGGAAGCCAGAAGCTATCAAGGAGGCTACCACTTTTGATGACTTCTGCAAGATGGATATACGCGTGGCTACTGTGTTGGATTGCCAACCTGTGAAGAAGTCCGACCGTCTATTGCAGTTCCGTTTGGACGATGGTATGGGTGAGCGCACTATCTTGAGTGGTATTGCTCAAAGCTATCCTGATCCTTCTGTTTTGGTAGGTAAGCAGATCTTGTTTATGGCCAATTTCCCACCTCGCAAGATGATGGGTATTGAGTCACAAGGTATGATCCTTTCTGCTGTAGATGCAGATGGCAAGTTGGTTGTCACCACCGTTACTTCTCCAGTTAAGAACGGTAGCCAAGTAGGATAGTCCTGTACCTTATATATAATAAGGAATACTTATATACACTAAGAGAGCCGAGTTCGGCTCTCTTAGTTTTTCATGATCTCTACACTTAACATTAAACAGTAGGCGAAGCCGTCCACTAAACACTCAACTAGTTCCTACGGGTTCTTATCTCACTTTGTTCGAACGATTATTTCATGACGGGTTTATACTATGTGATTACTATAAGATAACTATGTGATTCTGCCCACTCCTCTAGACAGATACCACGTAGAATGATTCATTGATTTTTTTCCAAAATATAGCGTGGGTATTTGGGGTAAATTGGGTATTTGTGGCATTTCTCATTTACCCTATATACCCTAAAAACCCTAAATACTGTCTTTGTTTTTTCTTTTAAATTTAAATAACCAATCCGTATAACCAATTCGTTTTCTATCAATTATGCGGATTTATCTTACTGCCTGATAACCTTATCATCTCATCCTACGGACTTCCTGCGGACACTTTCTCAGCCCTCCTCAAAAGTCCGCAGAAATCCATTTTCAGCACCTTTCTCCCTGAAAATCAATGATCCATCCTTAATTACGTAGAGTGGCATTATTTACACTTTGTACATTTTGGGCATTTTCGAAAGTTCCTAAAGTGTACAAAATGTACAAAGTGCCACATGTTTTTTATTTCACCTTTCCGTTTTACAAAGGAGCGCTTGAATACGAGCAAGAAGAATGACAATATAAAAACTCACCCCGCAAATCCAATGACTTGCAGGGTGAGAATAGACATGTTTTGTAATGCTCTTATTACTTAGAATACGAAAGTAGTATGTTTTTTTGTTCGATCAAAGATGACGAAATTTTCAAGCGTTTCGCCAGGTCAGGGTAACAAGTAGTCTGAGTTGTATAATATCTCAAAACCACCATTTGAATCTTCATCAATGTTTGCACATTCTCCTTTGTTTTTGGGGCAGATTTGTACAAACGGCAGTAAATATCAAATGCATTGCCATCGTAAATTGTTTGCCCACACAATTCATTCAGTTGTTGATGTGCCCTCTGTAATTTTTGATTTTCCTCTTTCGATGCCATTTCTGTATTGGATTCTTCTTTCCAAACGGGTTGTTCTACAACTTCTTTAGCAACAGGTGGCGCCACGGTATTACCAACAGGTTTGGAAGTTTTTGTTTCAACAGGTTGTGAGGACTCTTTCGTAACTGGTTTTGTTGCTTCTTTCACAACTGTTTTTGGAGTAGTGTTTTTTACAACAACCTCTTTTTCTGCAGAATTTCTATAAAGTGATTTGTACGAGAAAGATTGCTTTTGCCTTCCTAAACTCACTGTTTGCGCTCCCGCATTAAGTTGACATGCAAACAAAATACAAGTCAACGTTAAAATTTTAACTATTGTTTTCATAAAAGCGGAAGATTATTAACGAATATATTCTTTCAAAGAAGTTTTTTGTTGAATATTATCTGGATATAATTTGGTAGGTGCCCAAATACTATCGTCAAGAGAGTGGAAGTTTTTGTATCGAGCTGGATAACCAGATACTGTCACTTCATGAATAGGACTTAAACCAAAGATGCGAGCCCATAAGAAACATTTAGAAACGGTAATATACTCTAAATCCACTAATATGTCTCCGCCGCCATTTACACGTAATGCTTCACGAATAGCTGCTTTGAGCACATTTGGGGAACCTCCTCGGCGTACATCCTTACTTGGTTCAAAAGTAAAGGAAATACGTTCATTAGACACTTCTAAATCCGCCACAGTCACATTTCTTAGAAATGTAGTAGGATCCTTGTACTCCGCTGTGGCATCAACGATTTTGCAAGATGTGATTGCTAATGATACTAAAATCAATAAGAACAATGATGATTTTTTCATGATTTTGTAGGTCGCTTATATCCCATAGACCATCGGTTTTTTGAATAGACATGGGGACATCGGCTCCAAACGCCCCGTTGGTATAAATATAGAAAAAGCGTGGAACCTCTTTTTGCTTATTCTTCTTCGCGAGGTTCCGGAATGACCCTACATACAAGAATAAACAATGAATGCCCACGCCGATATGTTCATCGTTGCAGAACACAACGAATTAAACACACCAAGGGGCATTTATCGCTCTCTTGTTTCGGGTATGTGAAATTTTCCGGATTTCGCGAAGCCAAAACAAGCGCCAATAAACGCCTTTTATTATGTCTGCTACCCTTCGCCGCTGATGTGCAGACATCCCCAGCGCAGGTTCACGGTGCAAATATACAACATTTTTTTGATATGACCAAATAAAAATGCCATTTATGCGAATTTGCATAAATGGCATTATGTTTTGTTGCTTATAACGCTTGCTTGAATCTATTACTTCTTGATGATCTTCTCGGCGATTTGTACTGCGTTCAAGGCCGCACCCTTGCGAATTTGATCACCTACACACCAAAAAGTAATACCATTCTCATTCGCCAAATCCTTGCGGATACGACCTACATACACGTCGTCTGTTCCACTCAAATACAATGGCATAGGATAAGGGTATTGAGAGTTGAGAGTTGAGAGTTTAGTGTTTAGTGTTGGATCGTCCATTACTTGTACACCCTCTGCCTTGGCCATCGCCTCACGCACCTGCTTTGGAGTGAGTGGGGTCTCGGTCTCTACCCAAACTGCCTCACTATGTGCACGAAGAGATGGAACACGTACGCAAGTAGCAGAAACAGCGATATCTGAGTGCATGATCTTGCGAGTCTCGTGGTACATCTTCAACTCCTCTTTGGTGTAGTCGTCATCGCCAAAAACATCGATTTGAGGAATCAAGTTATATGCCAATTGATATGCGAACTTTTGGTGTTTAACCTCCTCACCATTAAGTGCTTGGCGGTATTGCTCCTCCAATTCTGCCATAGCCTGTGCACCTGCACCTGAAGCAGATTGATAGGAAGATACGTGCACGCGTTTGATGTGAGATAGTTCCTCAATAGCCTTCAAGCATACAGCCATGATGATGGTAGTACAGTTAGGATTAGCGATAATGCGTCTGCCACCCTCAGCAAGGGCTTGGTCAATATCCGCTGTGTTGAGTTCAGGCACTACCAATGGCACAGTAGGATCCATGCGGAAAGCAGATGAGTTATCAATCATGATAGCACCATGGCGAGTGATATCCTCTGCATAGTCGCGAGAAACACCGCCACCAGCAGATACAAAAGCGATATCAATGCCTTTGAATTGGTCACCATGTTGAAGTTCTTCTACGGTATATTCCTTGCCGCAGAAAGTATATGTAGAGCCTGCACTGCGTGCAGAGCCGAAAAGTCGAAGTTGAGAAACTGGGAACTGACGCTCCTCTAGAATCTTAAGTAGTTCTTGTCCAACGGCGCCAGATGCGCCCACGATAGCGATAGTCATCTTATATGGAGTTTAGAAGTTTAGTCGTTCAGTAGTTTAGGGTCAAAATAAGGCTGCCAACATGTGTTGGACAGCCTTATAAAGTAATTAGAGAAGTGTAATAGTCAAATCCTCACCCTCAGTGAAAGATACTTTACCCTCGCGAGCCAACCAGCCCAAAGCAAGATAAAGTTCATCGTTTTTCAATTTTGTAGCTTTCTTCAAAGCTTTCAATGTGAGAGCACCACCTTGTAGTGCATTCCAGATCAAACCTGCGTTCTCACCAATTTTAGTTGTAATCATAATACCTTAAAAATAAAACAGTTAATTTATATATAGCGACTCACGTCGCAGAGTAGTATAAATTTTTATAGTTTTTTGAACAAGAGGCATGCATTGTGACCACCAAAGCCAAAGTTGTTACTCAAGGCATAGCAGATCTCGCGCTCCTGTGGTTGGTTGAATGTGAAATTCAAATTGTAGTCGATGTTTGGGTCTTGATCATCCTCTTCGTGGTTGATAGTAGGTGTAACGACTTGGTTAACCACTGAAAGGATAGAAATAATTGCCTCTACCACACCTGTTGCACCAAGCAAGTGACCAGTCATTGACTTAGAGGATGTGATATTGAGTTTGTATGCATGTTCGCCAAACACCTGTTGGATAGCCTTGACTTCTGCCACATCTCCCACAGGGGTAGATGTGCCGTGGGCATTGATATAATCCACGTCTTCTGCCTTAATACCAGCGCTGTCAATGGCTTGCTGCATAGCTTGGATTGCGCCTTGTCCCTCTGGATCAGAAGCCGTGATATGATAAGCATCGCAAGTCATACCCACACCCACTAATTCAGCATAAATCTTTGCGCCACGAGCTTTAGCATGTTCATACTCCTCAAGAATCAACGAACCCGCTCCCTCGCCCAAGACAAAACCATCGCGTGAAGCGGAGAATGGACGGCAAGCTGTTTGAGGAGAATCATTACGTGTAGAAAGAGCGTGCAGAGCATTGAAACCACCAATACCTGAATACTCCACCGCAGACTCACTACCACCCGTGAGCACAACATCTGCTAATCCCATACGCACTTGGTAATAGGCATTGGCAATAGCATGCGCTGAACTAGCACAAGCAGAAGTAGTGGAATAATTGACACCGCGGAAACCATAACGCAAGCCAATCATTCCTGCTGCCATATTGGTGATTACCATTGGGATATAGAATGGACTATAACGAGGCGTACCATCACCTGTGGCATGGGCTCCGATATTTACATCCAAGGTGTGCACACCACCCATTCCACTACCAAATATAACTCCACAACGCACAGCATCCTCGTTCTCCATACGGATACCAGCATCTTGGATAGCTTGCTCAGCAGAATGAACAGCAAGGTGAATATAACGATCGTAGCGACGAAGCTCTTTGGGATCAAACAAAGATGATACATCTAAATCTTTGACTTCGCATGCAAACTGAGTCTTAAATTTAGAAGCATCGAAATGCGTGATATCCCCCGCTCCGCTTTTTGAGGCTAATAGGTTTTCCCAGGTTGTGGCAACATCATTTCCCAATGGCGTTACCATTCCCAATCCAGTGACAACTACACGTTTTAATTCCATATACAAATATATTGAGCGAGTCTGTAGGAATTACCTACAAACTCGCCAATGTTAGAATTCTTCTACAAAATTATGCTTGAAGTTTCTCAATGTAAGCAATAACGTCTTGTACAGTGTTGATTTTGGTAGTTTCCTCATCTGGAATAGAGATACCGAACTCTTTCTCAAATTCCATGATCAACTCTACGGTATCGAGAGAGTCTGCGTTGAGGTCTGCTGTGAAGCTAGCCTCTGGAGTAACTTGTGATTCTTCAACGCCCAATTTATCAACGATAATTGCTTTAACTTTTGATTCAATAGCTGACATAATAATTTGTAATTAATTAGTTAGTATTTTAGTATTATTCTTTTTCGAATTTCAAAATCGACTGCAAAGTAACTACTTTTTTTTGGAATATGCAAATTTTTTGACCAAAATGAGCATTTATTCACCTATTTCAAGCAAAATTTCACCAATTCTGGCTCCTGCTTTGCCCGTTTGAGTCAATAAAACAGAATCCCCGTTTAAATTCTTCACATACAGATTTTCGACAATTTTATGGGTATGTGCACCAATAATTACATCTATATTTTGGGTCTTTTCTGCTAATTCCATATCAGAGATATTTTCCCCATTCATCGGGTGTGTTCCTTGGTGACTCAAACAAACAACTACATCGCACTTTTCTTCTTCGCGAAGTATATTTGCCGCCTGCTGAGCACTGGTAATAGGATTGAGGTATTGAATAGGAGCAAAATTCTTCTCTGCAATCAAGCCTTTGGGGTTAACACCTATTCCGAAAACACCTATGCGCACTCCGGAACGTTTGATAACGGTATAAGGCAAAACCAATCCTTCGAGCGGAGTTCCTGTCACATCATAATTAGCACAGACGATAGGAAAATGAGCCAACTCTAAGACCGCAGCCAAGGTATCTACTCCGTAATCAAACTCGTGATTACCCAAAGTGATTGCATCATACTGCATACGATTCATGGCATCAATCTCCACTCGACCATGATAAAAATTATAATAAGGTGTACCTTGGCTAAAATCGCCAGCATCTAACACAATCAAATCTGGATGCTCATTGCGCATTTGTTGAATGTACCCCATTCTTCTAGCATATCCGCCACAAAACTCATCACGTTTGCCTTCCTCTAGAGGTTCTATTTGAGAGTGCGTATCATTGGTGTGCAAGATAATTATCGTTTTCTCTTGACAACCATGACATGCCGCCATCATTATTCCAATTAGGCATACTAATAGGTATCTAAAAACGCTTTTGTAAATCATCATAAGTAATTATAGATAAAATAGTTTGTCCATTAGGTAAATGACGAGAAGGGTTGTTTGCCATAAATCGGTTAACCAAATCCCGCATTTCCACCTCTGTCAGGGGTTTTCCTTGAGGTATCGCCATTTGCTTAGCCAAACATAGTGTCATCGCTTCCTGCCACTGGTCATGCAGAGAGTGTTCCGTATCCTGTACATCATGAATAACCTGCAGGAGTGTTTCCACTGGATTCTTTTGACCCAGTAAGGCTGGTACACCGCTAATGGTATAAGCCAAAGGAGAAAATTGCTCCAATACAAATCCCAATTTCTCCAAATCTGACAATAGCGACTGAAGGGTCTCTAAGTCTTTTTCTACCAGTTCGATTACTTCAGGGAAAAGCAATGGTTGAGTTACAGCCTGCGAATGGGATAGTTGCTCTCTTAACTCCTTATATAATATAGCTACGTGCGCGCGATGCTGATGAATCAACATCAATCCTTGGTCTGTCGGCGCTAAAATGTAGTTATTGTTACATTGGACAAGAGGAGTCGTTTCTGCAATAGAAGGAGTATCAAATAATTTGGTCTCCAATTCGCTCATATTTGAAACCCGATTACCCGCTTCTGTTGTAGGATATAGTTGTTCCCATCCCGAGGACACCCCGCTACGGGATGTGTGGGCTTTGAAGGGATTATAACTAGGATCCACTTGTAATGTTGGTGCAGCAATAGGCACAGCACCTATTGGGATAGTAGGGATATCCAATTGGGTAGTAGTATTAAAATCCAAGGATGGAGCTACATTAAACTTACCCAAAGCCTCCTTGGTTGCTGCCAATAATATTTGGAAAATAGCTTGCTCGTCAGCAAACTTGATTTCGGTCTTAGTGGGGTGGATATTCACATCAATTGCATCGGGATGAATATCAAAATATAAAAAATACGAAGGCGAATGTTCAGGAAGCAGTAGTCCTGAATACGCCGTCATAATAGCTTTATGAAAATAAGCATGACGCATATATCGTCCATTGACGAACATATATTGTTGGCTATTCTTGCCTACAGTCTCTGGTTTACCAATAAAGCCAGAAATATTGACCAATTCGGTCTGTGTAGATACATCTACTAAATGACTAGTATAAGGTTTGGATGAATGTCCAAAAACAGCTTCAATGCGTTGTTTTTGGGTACTAGGAGTTAATTCCGACAAAATCTCATCATTGCTAACAAATGTGAACTGCACTTGCGGATTAACAAGTGTTATACGATGATACTCTGTGAGTAGGTTGCGCAATTCTGTTTGATCTGTCTTCAAGAATTTGCGTCTCGCAGGAACGTTATAAAAAATATTCTTCACTCGAATATTCGTTCCCACAGGACATTGTACCATTTCTTGTGCTAGTACTTGTGAACCAGCAATCTCAACACGCGTACCTATTTCATCTTCATTGCGGCGTGTTTGCAATTCTACCTGTGCAATGGCGCATATACTAGCAAGAGCTTCCCCTCGAAAGCCCATCGTTCTTAGTTGAAATAAATCGGAAGCCTGGGAAATTTTAGAAGTAGCATGACGCTCAAAAGCCATACGTGCATCCGTTGGACTCATGCCTTTGCCATCATCTATTACCTGCAAGAGGGTACGACCCGCATCACGCACAATGATACGAATGTGCGAAGCTCCAGCATCTAGTGAGTTCTCAACCAACTCTTTGAGACAAGAAGCAGGGCGTTGAATCACCTCGCCAGCCGCAATCTGGTTGGCAACGCTATCCGGTAAAAGATGAATAATATCATTCATAGTAGGTAGTTAAAGACAAAAATGAGTAACAATAACAACGCAATCCAAAAAGCGAGTTTGGATTTGCGTTGGTTATTGTTCTGTCTCTTGTGGGTATTTGCCTCATGTGCTTCACGAAACGACCCACGATGAAGACGCGCAAGTTTATCCTTGCGCGCCTCCTTTTCTTTATCGTAGTAAATGGGGCGATAGTCCCACCCACGTGGTTTTGGTACTTTTGGAAAAAGTATCGACATTATTTAACGATAGCTTGGAACTTCTCGTCTGCAGCAAACTTAGCAAACTCGATATCCTTTTGAGCTTTAGCCTTCAATTGTGCATCACGCTCAATAGCGAGTGCGAGGTTCTCATATACTGCGTTGCGATTGTTTTGGCGTGCGCCAACTACAGCTGTCAAATATGCAGTAGTAGCGTTTGGTTTCTCAACCTTAGCCAATGTTTGGAGAGCTGCAGCATAATCCTCATTCAAGATTTGTTGTACAGCAACATTGTTGCTTGCAGAATTACCGTAAGCGTTCTTAGCAGCAGCATAGTCACCCTTCATAGTATAGAGTGTACCCATAGCAGCATTCAAGTCACCTGCTGTGCCAGCAGCCTTGCCCAAATGCTCCTCAGCCTTTGCTAAGTCACCCTCAGCCATAGCAGCGATACCTGCATTGTAGTTAACATCAGCATTAGCAGCATCCAATTGCAAAGCCTTAGCATAGCAACGACGAGCCTCTGCCACGTTACCTTGACCAAAGTAAACGATACCCAAGTTGTTGTAACCACGATAGTCATTAGCGTAGAGCTCTGTCACTTTCTTGTAGATAGCCAATTTCTCGTTTGCGTCCTCAGTGAGAGTAGCAGCATAGAGCAACTCCTCTACGTTCAATGCAGCAGCATCATTCTTAGCCAAAGCAGCAATCTCCTCATCAGATTTACCAATCAAGTCTGTAGTCAAAATCAAACGGCTACGACGAAGAGCTGGCAACACCTCATCAGCGATAGTTTTGAATACTGCGCTGAGGTTCTTGATTTGTGCCTCACGCTCCTCAGGGTCAGCATACATGCTCAACACGCGCAAAACCAACTCTTTGTCTTGGATATTGCTCTTCTCCATTGCCTCTTGGAAACCAGCCCAGTCCTCTGCAGTTACATTAGACTCGATAGTAGCATCCACTTTAGCTTTCTTGAGTTGTTTAGCCAAATATTTTTGAGATTTTGCTTGACGTGCATCAGCCAATTTCTCATTCAAACCTTGCTCACCATCTGGAGAAGCATAACCTGCAACCTCCAATTTGTTGATAGCTTTATTAGCGGTAGTATCAGCATCCTTGATAGCAGCTTGCAAGTCTTTCAACTCTTGAGATTTCAACTCAGAGTTACGAAGAGTAGTTTGTTGGATCAAGAAATGAATATCAGCCTCTTGTACCTCTTGAATAATACGTTGGAACTTATCAGCAGTAACTTGAGTCTTCACATCCTTAGCAACAGCCAATTTAGCAGTAGATACAACACCATCAGCTACTTTTTGAGCAGGAATCTCAACGGTCTTCTTACCATTTACCATGGTGTAACGAAGTACCAATTCAGATTTTGCCATTGCAGGAACATAATCAAACGAAGCTTTGATAGTGAAGTTACCACCTTCTTTGTAAGAAACTACGGTACCATTCTCTTTAGCTTTCTCACCTACAAAAGTGTATGACTGGCCAACAGCCTCACCACCCTCATATACCAATACAGGGGTAACAGTCATTACTGCTTTCTTAGCGAAAGATTTTACAGGGAATGTACCTGTAATGTCAGCATCAACTTTGTTGCCAACAACTACCAATGGATCTGGGTTAGCCTTTACACTCTGAGGTTGAGTTGGGGCACCACATGAAGTCAGAATAGCAAATGCCATTACTGACGCAAAAAGTTTCAATGTTTTTTTCATACTCATTATTTTAGTTAATTTTATTTTGTTTCTACTCATCCATAGCACAAAAAGTGTGCAATAAGCGCAGTATATCGGCTGCAAAGGTACAAAAATATTTACAAACAGGCAAATTTATCCATCTTTTTTTTGTATTTTTTTGATTTTTCAATATTTATTATTACCTTTGCATCGTTTTTAATACTCAAAATCATACATTTCATGAACAAAAACCTACTTTATACATTTTTAATAGGACTTATGATGACCGCATGCCAACCGAGTCCTGAACAATCTGCTAATCAGCTTCTTTCTCAAGCTCAAACATTGGTCGAAAATGGATCATGGAGACAAGCTATGTTGGTATTAGACTCACTCCATAGTACTTACCCTCGTCAAGTGGAGCAACGCCGACTAGCCAAAGCACTTTCTGATTCAATTACCTATCTGGAAGCACAAAGCACATTAGCTTACACCGATACACTTTTGCCACCATTATTGGAGCAGGCGGACAAACTTATTAAACAGTTTCGCTACGAAAAAAACGACAAGTACGAGCAGCACGGACGATATGTACACCGCATACTCTCTACCAATAGCAATACATCGCGTAATTTTCTTCAAGCTTATGTGCGAGATGACCGCGAAACGATAGTCAAGAGTTACTATTACGGCAGCAAGGCTGTAGAGCAGCAAACACTTGTATTACAATCAGATGGAGAGCAGCAACAGTTCTCTGGAAGTAATCACCATTTTCAAGTGGAAGGTCATCATGAAATCATGACATTGGAGAATGAACAGGCGCTAGCTTTGCTCAATTTTATTAGCGCTCATATGCAGTCAAAAGTTCGCGTAGAAGGTATCGGAAGTAAACCCTACAACAATTGGGTGTATTACCTCAATGACAAAGAAAAAGAAGCCCTTTCGAAGACCTACCAATTAGGTTGGCTCATGAAGGATATTAGACGTATTGAGCAAATGCAACAGGTAGCAAGCAAACAAATTATGCACTACGAGCAAAAAAAGAGGTAAAAACAACAAATTAATTTGTTTTTTTACAAAAAAAGCAGTACCTTTGCCCCAAATTTTACTTAACCTTTAAGCCATCAACACTAAACTATTGAGGTATAATGAGTATTTTACAAAATATGACCGCCTTGAAACTATTGCAACTCAAGGCATTTAAATTTCAATTGAATAACCCATTTAAATGGGCCAATGGATGGTTGGCTCCTATGTATTGTGACGATCGAAAAGTTTTGTCATATCCTAAAATGAGGGATTTTATTCGATTGGAACTTGCTCGTACAATTGCAGAATTGTATCCAGATGCAGATGTTATTGCTGGTATCGCTACCAACGCAATCGCTCACGGGGTATTAGTAGCAGAGCAATTGAGTCTGCCATTTGTATATGTTCATCCAACTCCTAAAGACCACGGACTTGAGAATCAAATCGAAGGAGACTTACGCCCTAGACAGAGTGTGGTGATTGTAGAGAATCAAGTCAATGCGGGTAATAATTGCGTTAAAGTGGTTGAGGCACTCCGCAATAATGGTTGCAACGTATTAGGCATTGTTACCATCTTTGACTACGAATTCCCATCAACCCACCGCAAACTAGAGAAGTTGGGAGTGGATCTGATAGCCCTAACGAACTTGGATACTATCTTACACCATGCATCTTATATGGGTATGCTCACACAACACGAAGAACAAACGATAAAAGAGTGGCAGACCAAACCTTCAAAGTGGAATAAATAATATGGCAGAAATTAAATACGAAAGTAAAATAGGTCAAGTCAACGCTAATGCGGCAGACGTATTTGCTGTATTGACTAATCTTGAGAATCTACAACGTTTTGCAGATTTTATTCCACAAGACAAAGTCAAAGAACTTGAAATCACTCGTGATTCTATTCGATTCAAAGTGGAAGGGTTAGGTCCTAAAGTCACTATTGGAATTGTAGATCAAGAAGAAAATAAGATGATTAAATACGGAGCACAAAATATCCCAATCCCTCTTAATGCTTGGATTCAACTCAAACAGATGAATGAGTTGGATACCCGCATGCGCATCACCATCAAAACCGATATGCCTGCAATGTTCCGCATGATGATTGATAAGAAAATGCAAGCAGGATTGGATCAGGCTGTAGATATGCTCTGTAATATAAAATATTAAACTAGATTTATTCATTACATACTAATCATTATTACTCATGGGAAAAAAGAAACGACACCACCGTATTCACCGCGAAGGTAGAGGAATTATCTTCTGTCTTACTTTTTTAATTTTTGCAATCAATGTACCAATATACTTGTACTCTCCTAATTGGTTATTAGCTATCACTATTTTGTTGTCAGCAGCTCTGTTGGTATTTGTTACTTACTTCTTCCGTAATCCAATGCGTATATTGGAGGTTCAAGACCCCAATTTACTTATTGCCCCTGCGGATGGTCGTATTGTGGTTGTTGAGCCAACCATGGAAAACGAGTATTTCCATGAAAAACGCTTACAAGTAAGCATCTTCATGTCACCATTTAATGTACATGCCAATTGGTATCCAATCGAAGGTACAGTGCTTGTATCAGAACACCAAGATGGTTCTCATAAAGGGGCATGGTTACCTAAATCAAGTACCGAAAATGAACGTTCATTGGTGGTGATTGAAACTCCTAGTAAAGTCCAATTGGCAGTTCGTCAAATCGCTGGAGCAATGGCTCGTCGTATTGTCACATACGCTAAAGCAGGAGGTAAAGCACACCGTAACGAGCACTTCGGATTTATCAAATTTGGATCACGAGTGGATCTTTATTTGCCACTTGATACAGAGATTTTCGTCCAAGTTGGCGAACACGTAAAAGGAAACGATACAATCATAGGTAGAATAAACTAATATACAACTATGGATAAATTTGAGAAACTTTTTGCTGAGTATCCTTGGACCTTATCCGACGAGGCAGTTAAAGAGGCAGTAGCAGATATTCTTGCAAAACATTTTGACGAAAACAATAACGTAGAGGTTTGGAAACAATGCTTGCATAGCATTGATCTCACCACTCTCAATGGCGAAGATACTACCGAAAAGGTAGAGAAGATGGCACAAGCTGTTAATGAGTTTGAGGATCATTTTCCTGAGATTCCTAATGTAGCAGCGATGTGTGTGTATCCTGCATTGGTGCAAACCGCAGCAGATACACTTACTGAGCCTATTGGTATTGCAGCCGTGGCTGCAGGTTTCCCTGCATCACAAACATTTATCGAAATCAAGGTCGCAGAGTCTGCAATGGCAGTTGCTGCGGGTGCTACAGAGATAGATATTGTGATTTCTATTGGTAAGTTCTTAGAGGGTAATTATCAAGAGGTATTTGATGAGATCTCTGAGGTCAAAGCTGCTATCCAACATGCTCATCTCAAAGTCATCTTAGAAACTGGAGCACTGAAGACCGCAGAGAATATATATAAGGCTTCTATCCTTGCTATGGCAGCAGGTGCAGACTTTATCAAGACTTCTACTGGTAAAGTGCCTGTTAATGCAACTCCAGAGGCAACTTATGTGATGTGCCAAGCCATCAAAGCATGGAAAGAGAAAACTGGCGAAAAGGTTTGCTACAAACCAGCTGGTGGAGTAAGTACGACTGCCGAGGCGGTACAACACTATACGCTAGTCAAAGAGATTTTGGGCGAAGAATGGCTCAATAACGAGTCATTCCGTTTTGGTGCTAGTCGTTTAGCTAACAATCTACTTACTAGCATTACAGGTAACGAAGTGAAATACTTCTAACCCCTAAAACTTGTAGAACTTTATAAAAAAAGAGTTACAACCTTAGATTGTGACTCTTTTTTATATTTACTCTTCGCTCTTCGAATGAGAAGCATATGCATCCACGATACGTTGTACTAAATGATGACGAACAATATCTTTCTGCGTAAACTCAACCATAGCGATACCGCGAATATTTTTCAAACGCTCTATGGCATCCTTCAAGCCCGATTTTTGACTAGCAGGTAAATCTATCTGTGTTAAGTCACCTGTGACAATCATTTTGCCATGCACACCTAAACGTGTAAGAAACATCTTCAATTGGGCTGTCGTAGTGTTTTGCGCCTCATCTAATATAACGATCGCGTCCGCGAGCGTGCGTCCGCGCATGAAGGCCAATGGTGCAATTTGGATTACACCGCGTTCCATATATTCATTCAGTTTCGCACCCGGAATCATATCTTGGAGCGCATCATAGAGTGGTTGAAGGTATGGATCGATTTTCTCCTTCATATCACCAGGAAGAAAACCTAGTTTTTCACCAGCTTCTACCGCAGGACGAGACAGGATAATACGTTTCACTTCACGATTCTTCAATGCGCGCACCGCTAATGCAATCGCAGTATAAGTCTTACCACTACCAGCTGGACCGATAGCAAAAAGCAAATCATTCTCATCGTAGGCATCTACAAGAAGTTGCTGATTTGCACTGCGTGCGACAATAGACTTACCATTTACGCCATGCAGAATAAGATTATCTTGCAAAAACTCATTAGGTTGCTCTCCATGTAGCAGTTGAAGAACTTGTTGTTCATTCAGTGTGTTATTTTTGATGCAAAAGTTTTCGCATTTACGAAGGTTCTGTTCAAAGCGTGTGATAGCAGGTTCAGAACCTATGACCTTCACTTGATAGCCACGCGCTACAACCCGTACATCTGGATGTTGGTTTTTAAGACAAAGGATATTGATGTTGTTTACGCCATAAAATGTGGCGGTATCCAATGCATCATGTAATTCAATTATCACTTCCATACAATTTTATTATTCTAATAACTGCTGATAGGTTGGAATATGATCTAATGGTGTATATCGCTTATCTTGAATATTTGCTACAATAGAATTAACTCCATTACAAATCATCAAAAAAGGTACATTTAATCGATAATTATACACTGCTGCTTGGTCTAACACTTCTTGTGTAAGTGGTACAGTAGGTGCCTTGAACTCAATAACTAGCAATGGTTGCATATGTTGGTTATAGACGATAGCATCACACCGCTTAGATGTTCCTGCTACAGTAATGGGCACTTCAACGGCAATTAAGTTATGTGGATATTCATATTCGTCCACCAATAGTTGCAGGGTAGTCTGTCGCACTAATTCCTCTGGCGTGAGGCGAACAAATCGTCGCCTCCACGCACATAGAACATATTGTTTACCATTTTGAGTTCGTATATTCATCGCCTCTAAACTGTAGCCCAGAGGGCGTTCTGTAGGCACGTAGTGCCGTTCTCTAAACTATTTCTGCCAATTATCCTTGAGTGATGCAGTGCGGTTGAAGACAAGCTTCTCACTAGTTGTGTCAGGATCCACTACGAAGTAGCCATGCTTGAGGAATTGGTAATTATTGCACTTGGCAATACCATCCACAACCTCTGGAGTGTGCATTTCGGCTTTCAAAGCGCCCTCAATCTTGCAGTTCACTACTTTCAAGCTATCAGGATTCAGCAAGTCGCGGAAGTCACCCTCCTCAGCTGATGGGTTTTCACAAGCGAAGAGACGATCGTACAAGCGAACTTCAGCATCAAGGCAAGAGTCGCACTCTACCCAGTTGATGGTTGATTTAGTCTTGCGATTACCACCCTCTGTACCAGACTTAGAGTCAGGATCATAGGTTGCATATACAGTAGTGATATTACCTTCTGCATCCTTCTCACAACCAGTAGCTTGGATGATATAAGCAGCCTTGAGTCGTACCTCACGGCCACCAGGACTGAGGCGGAAGAACTTCTTGTCTCCTTCCTCTTGGAAGTCACCACGCTCAATATAAAGTTCTTTAGCAAACTTCATCTCTCGAGTACCCAATTCTGGATGTCCGTCGATATTCTCTGCTACGATAGTTTCGCCCTCGCCCTCGTAGTTAGTGATAACCAACTTCACAGGATCGAAGATAGCGCATACACGTGGTGCAGTCTCTTTGAGAGTCTCACGTACAGTATGCTCAAGTAAGCCAAGGTCAATCATACCTTCTACTTTGGTGTAACCAATCTTATCAATGAAAGCACGAATAGCCTCTGGTGTATAACCACGGCGGCGGAGACCGCATACGGTAGGCATACGAGGGTCGTCCCAACCGCTTACAAGACCTTCTTTCACCAATTGCAACATCTTACGCTTAGACATCACAGTATAAGTGATGTTCAGGCGGTTGAACTCATATTGGCGTGGACGATAGTCGCCTGTGATAAACTGATCGATATAGTAGTCGTACAATGGACGGTGCACCACAAACTCCAATGTACAAATGGAGTGTGTCACGCCCTCAAAGTAGTCGGATTGACCATGTGCGAAGTCGTACATAGGATACACATTCCATGTGCGACCGGTGCGGTGGTGAGGGTGTGTAGTGATGATACGGTACATGATAGGATCACGGAAGTGCATGTTAGGATTAGCCATGTCAATCTTCGCACGGAGTACCATTTTACCATCCTCAATCTCGCCATTTTGCATAGCTTGGAACAGACGAAGGTTCTCGTCGATAGGGCGATCACGATATGGAGAAGCTACACCAGGTTCGGTAGGTGTACCTTTTTGCTCAGCAATCTGCTCAGCAGTCTGCTCGTCGATGTATGCCTTGCCTTGTTTGATGAACTCGATAGCAAGGTCATAGAGCTGCTGGAAATAATCAGAAGCATAGTAGATATTGCCCCACTTAAAACCTAGCCAAGCGATGTCTTGTTGGATTGAGTCAACATACTCTACATCTTCTTTAACAGGGTTGGTATCATCAAAACGAAGGTTACACACACCGTTATATTTCTCTGCAATACCAAAATCCATGCAGATAGCCTTCACGTGACCGATATGCAAGTAACCGTTAGGCTCTGGCGGAAAACGCGTCTGAATACGTCCGTCGTTCTTACCTTCTTGTAAATCTTTTTCTACGATTTGCTCAATAAAATTGAGACTTCTTTCTTCCATTTCCATTATTCTTGTCTTTAAACTTTAAACTCTAAACATTAAACCAACGCAAGGCGTTTAGTTATATCCTCTCACGATACCTCGTGGTGAACCTTTAATGAAATCCAAGATAAGGTCGCGCTCTGCGCTTTGTGGTAAGGTATTTTCTATTTGCTCCACAGCTTGGCTCACATTCAAACCAGATAGATATACTAGGCGATATACGTTTTGTATAGCTGTGATTTGCTCTTGCGTGAAGTTACGGCGATTGAGTCCAACAGAGTTAATGCCACAGTAGGATATAGGTTCGCGTGCTACGATCACATAGGGAGGTATATCTTTATTCACTTTTGAGCCACCTTGAATCATCACGTGTGCACCAATATGACTAAACTGGTGTACTAAACTACCCCCACCAATAATGGCCCAATCATCTACTACTACTTCGCCTGCAAGTTGCGTAGCATTAGACATAATGATATGGTCGTGCAATAGGCAATCGTGTGCTACATGGCAATACGCCATGATGAGGCAATGGTTTCCTACGACAGTTTTCCCTTTGCTGGCTGTACCGCGATGGATAGTTGCAAACTCACGAATAGTAGTGTTATCACCTATGATAGCATATGTTTTTTCGCCTTTATATTTCAAGTCTTGTGGATCGCCACCAATCACAGCACCCGAATAGATATGGCAGTTTTTGCCGATACGTGTTCCGCCGTAGATGGTTACATTATTATCAATGATAGTACCTTCTCCAATCTCTACATCTTCGTGGATGCAAGAGAAATGTCCAACAGTTACAGAAGGATGAAGCTCTGCTTCAGGATGAATGTAATTCATACTATATATTCGCTAAAATTTTATTTCTTAATTGTTTTGCACATTGTGTATTGAATGTATGTCCAGGACGTAGGGCAGCAATTTTACCTTGAATACGATAACCTACGAGTGACATATCACCTATCAAATCCAACAACTTGTGTCGTGCAGGTTCATTGGGATAGTTCAGCGGACTTAGATAGCCCAGTTTACTTGCATCCAAGCGTGGCTGACCCAATTTTTCGGTCATATAATCCAATCCCTCTTGTGACATAGGTGTCTCATATATCACAAGCGCATTCTGCAAGTCCCCTCCTTTGATAAGTCCCATGCGGAGCAATGGCTCTATCTCGCGCACAAAGCAAAAGGTGCGCGCAGCAGATAGTTCGCGCTTGTAATCTGCAAGGTCGTGAATCTCAGCGGATTGCTCATGTAAGATGCCACTTTCGTAAGCAATAGTTACCCCTGCTTCGTAGTGGTCACAAGGCTGAATAATCATCTTATTGCCGCGCTCGGAGATATACTCGATTGGATCTGTGACAACGAACAGTTTTTGTTCTGCCTCTTGCTCTTGCAAGCCTACTTCTTCGATGGAGTTGATATAGTATTTTGCGCTACCATCAAGGATAGGCATCTCTGGTCCATCTATCTCAATGAGGCAGTTATCCACTCCCATGGCATAGAGAGCAGAGAGCGCATGCTCTACGGTGGATACTTTCCATGCACCACGCTCTAGCACGGTGCCGCGCTCTGTGGCTGTGACATAATCCGCGATAGTTTCGTAGGTAGGACGTCCCTCAAGGTCAATGCGACAAATACGCACGCCAGTATTTTCCTCAGCAGGAAGAAAAGTAGCGTGAATATGCAATCCAGTATGTAGTCCTTTTCCTTCAAGGGAAAAAGGTGCTTTCAATGTATGTTGTTTCATTCTTTTACTTTGATTTAGCGCATACTATACCAATATAGTATGAAATTCGCTGCAAAGGTACAAAAAAAAATGCAAACTTGCAAGATTTTATACGATTTATTGTAAAATAGTCATAACCCACATACACTACCAAACACCTAATAAATAGCAAAACAAAAGAACATAAATCTCATACTAACCCATAGTATGAACCCGTCATGAACCCGGAAAAGATAAGGTAAGGTTTTATTTCTTCTCCAGTTCTTGGAGACGCTTCATGATGTCAGGCAATTGTTTGAATCCCACACTACTGCGGCGCCAATTCATGGCATCAATAGCAGGCGAACCTTGGTACATACCCGCCTTGCGAACACTACCCGCAATACCCGATTGTGCACCAAACACACAATTATCCGTAACCTCAATATGACCTGCTACACCCACTTGTCCAGCCAAGATACAATGCGCACCCACCTTCGTTGAGCCCGCAATACCCACTTGAGCACAGAGGAATGTACTTTCTCCAACCTCCACATTATGTGCCACTTGCACAAGGTTGTCAATCTTAGTATTGCGGCGAATGATAGTAGAACCCATCATGGCGCGATCGACGGTAGTGTTGGCACCAATCTCCACGTCATCCTCAATGATGACATTGCCAATTTGAGGGAGCTTTTGGTTCACACCTTTTGTGTCAGGTTCAAAGCCAAATCCATCACTACCAACAACTACACCTGCGTGCAAGATACAGTCCTGCCCCACAACACAATTGTAATAGATTTTCACGCTCGAATAAAGGATAGTATTATCACCAATACGCACATTATCACCTATATACGTATGAGGATAAATCTGCACACCTTTACCCAATTGGACATTCTTACCGATATACGCAAAGGCACCAATATAGGCATCTTCGGGTATGGTAACACCCTCACTTATGAAACAAGGTTGCTCAATACCTTGTTTAGCAGGGTTCATAGCTTTCGCTACGAGAGCAAGCAGTTGGCCCATAGCAGCACGGGCATTCTCCACGCGGATAAGGGTGGCATTTGTCTCGCCTGTGAACTCGATGGAATCGGTCATAAGTACCACACTAGCACCTGTTTGGGGCAAATGAGGAAGGTACTTGGCATCGCAGAGGAAAGTGAGTTGTCCTTCTTTAGCTGTTTCGATAGAACCTACATCCCAAACTTGGCGATTAGCATCGCCAGTTATCTTACCGCCAAGAAGTGCGGCTATTTGTTGAGCGGAAAACTTCATATGATGTTTTAAGGATTTAATGCGAATAGGTAACGTTTTTGAGGTTTATAGGTGAGAGTTTCCATATTTAGCATCTCTGACGCTTCGGCAATATTGCGTACTGAACCATCTTTATAGAGAATATCAATAGCCTCTCCCTTTTCGCTATAGGTATTCGAGGTAGAGACATGTTCTACAAAGAAGTACTCCGCCTCCTCTTTGCTCACACCAAAACGCGCAACATAGTCATTGCGTAACGCTTCATGTTCTTCTTCTGTGAGCGATGAAGACAATAATTTACCTTTGAACAGCTGACGGTTGCTAAAACACTCACACAAGACATTCAGTACCTTGTCTCCGCTATTGCTCCATACCTTAATAGCCGACAACAAGTCCGAATCATCCAATGCTGCGTACCACTTGAGTAATTCGGAATTTTGAATTAAGAATTTAGATTTTTTTTCTACTGGTCCATTTAAAAAATACTTCAACGCTGGCGACGCAAATAGTTCTACTCCGTTATGAATGAGTTGTTTAGCACGGGTGAGAATCTTAATGAGCAGTTGTTCTGCAGCCACGCTGGTATGGTGGAGATAGACTTGCCAATACATCAAACGGCGTGCAACGAGGAATTTCTCTACCGAATAGATACCCTTAGCTTCCACCACCAAACGACCATCCTTAACATTCATCATCTTGAGTATGCGCGCACTAGCCACACTACCTTCAGTTACTCCGCAGAAGAAGGAGTCACGGCAGAGGTAGTCCAAACGATCTACATCTAGTTGCGAAGAGATGAGTTGGTGGAGGAAATGCTTCTCATATTCATCCTTGAATATACGGATAGCCAAATTCATGATAGCTGACGCCTCCGCTCGCTCTTTGGGCAAAGCAATAAGGCTAGAAGAGAACCAATCTCTAATCTCGTACATCATCATCAGACTAATATCCTCATGCGACATCCCTTTAGGTAACATTCCTGCCTCCTCAAAAACATGCGAGAATGGACCATGTCCCACATCGTGTAGCAAGATAGCTGCCATGGCAGCTGTGGCCTCATTATCCGTAATATCCACCTCTTTTTCACGGAGTGAAGCAATAGCTTCGTGCATGAGATGCATAGCGCCCAAGGAATGGAGAAAGCGACTGTGCATAGCGCCTGGATACACAAAAAAACTCAGTCCTAACTGGCGGATACGATTCAGACGCTGCATGTAAGGATGCTGAAGAATAGTGAAAAGTACACCATCAGGAATATTGAGAAATCCAAAAACAGGATCATTGATTATCTTACGAGTGCGTGACATGATTATTTAAAGGAAAAATATTTTTGTCCAAAGAAACTAATTGCCACAGTCACAAGCGTAATCAGCATCTTGGATGGGGTTGGGTAAAAACTTAATATATCTACACAAAGTTTGAGACCTAAGTAATTGACTAACAGATTCAATGCAACAATCAAAATATATCTCCACAATTGTTTATACCCTCGCAAAGAAGATTGGGTGAAGGTAATATTACGATTGAGCCAAAAGCCTGTCAATAGCGTTATTGGAAAGACAATAAGAAAAGTGAGAATGTGAGGAGTGAGGCAGATTTCATAGTTGAGAGTTGAGAGTTGAGAGTTGAGAGGTAAGGATATATATACCAACTCATGGCCTATCACAAAATTGTAAATCAAGAAATACAACACCCAATCTAACACCATATTACCTCCACCACAAGCAGCATAGCGAAATAGCTGTTGGGGAATGTATTTACTAAAGGGTCGATAGAAAAAATCGACTATTTTGGTGATTATTTGAGCGAATGTTTGCATTTTTGAAAAAAAAATTGTACTTTTGCAGCCGAAAATAAACAAATCGGCGTGCAAAGGTACTCAAAAATTTGCGACTGTGCAAATTTTGCCGAATATTATTAACCAAAAAGAACCATTTATGGACGACTATCATCAGCAAAATGCAACAAGTAAGAGCCAAGAAATTTTTGGGTCAGCATTTCTTGAAGGACCTGAGTGTCGCCCAACGAATTGCTGAGACCATTAGCGAGGGCCGTGTCTTAGAGATCGGTCCTGGTATGGGTGTGCTCACGCAGTATCTCCTCAAAAATCCTAATCTCCAGACTACCGCTATCGAAATTGATAGGGAGAGTGTGGCGTACCTCAAGGAGTGGTACCCTGAGTTGCACCTTATCGAGGGCGACTTCCTCAAACTCGACCTCAATATCATCTACCCCGACGGCGAGTTCTGTGTGATTGGCAACTACCCATATAATATCAGTAGTCAAATTTTCTTCAAAGTGCTTGATAATAAGGATCGTATCCCTATCTGTTCGGGTATGATTCAGAAGGAAGTAGCCGAGCGTATTGCTAGTAAACCTGGTAAAAAAGCATACGGAATATTAAGCGTACTATTACAAGCATATTACGATATAGAATATTTGTTTACCGTAGATGAACATGTGTTTAACCCGCCGCCGAAAGTAAAGTCGGCTGTTATTCGCATGACTCGAAATAACCGCCAAGGATTAGGCTGCGATGAGGCGCTATTCAAAAATGTGGTGAAAACAGCATTTAACCAACGCCGAAAGCAGATGCGCAATTCGTTAATGGGACTAGTGGGAAAAGATAATCCTCTATTGAATGATCCTATCTTTACGAAGCGCCCAGAACAATTGAGTGTAGATGAGTTTATATTGCTCACGCAAAAAATTGAAAGTTTAAAGTAACAGTTTAAAGGCAGGGATTATGGCAGAGTTAAAAATATTTTATAAAGATAAAGACAAAGATAAAATCAAGGTAGGTAGAAGTGTTAATATACTCAGTAGCCTTGATAAGTCAGATATTATTTGGATTGACCTTCTGGATGTAAGTGATAGAACAGAGGGTGTATTGGAGGATTTCCTGAAGATAGATATTCAGGAAGACGAAGAGATGGAAGAGATTGAGATGTCGTCTCGTTATATCCAGACTGATGATTCGATTGTGGCTAACTCTAACTTCTTGCGCGATAACTTCGAAATGGAGCCAGTAAACTTTATTTTGAAAAACAGCATATTGGTGACTACGCGTGATGTAGAATTGGTTAGTTTCAACGAAACTGTAAAGAAAATGCTGATGAATACACGCAATTTCCCTACAGGTTATCATGTTTTGGTAACACTTATGGAAACACGTGTTGAGCGAGATGCGGATATGATTGAGGATACCACAGATATGATTACTAAACTATCTGGTGAAATCAACGCGAAAGATCATGTGGATGAAGAGGTGTTGATCCAAATCAAAGACCTACAGGAAAAAGTCACCATTATCCGTCAAAATATAATGGATAAACAACGTGTGATTAGTAATTTTTTGAAATGTGATTTTTTTCCTACGGAATTGCAACCTCGTTTGACAATGATTATTAAGGATATCAATTCACTATTCGACTATACACGATTTGGTTTTGACCGTTTGGACTACTTGCAAGATACCTTCCTCGGTCTCGTTAATATCGAGCAAAATAAGATCATTAAGATCTTTACTGTGGTGAACGTGGTATTCTTGCCACCTACATTGATTGCAAGTATGTATGGTATGAACTTTGATTTTATGCCTGAGTTGGGATGGAAATTAGGATATCCATTTGCAATAGGATTGATGATTGTCTTTACAGTAGCTATCTTATTGATTTTTAAATGGAAAAAGTGGTTATAAACAAAGTTATCAACAATATAATATAAGATGTGTTGAAGTATTTTGATAAGTAAAAGTTATCAAAGTTATCAACTAAAAATAAACTTTTATAAACTATATAAAGTGATGAAAATTAACACTTTATAGAAGTTATGAGTATTATCAACGAACAATAATAATAAAGGATTTTTCAATTAAACTTTTTATTATTTTATAGATTGAAAAGTCACCTCTTATTTTTAGAAGTTATGTCTGTTAAATTTTATAAGTCCGAAAATAAAGTACCATTAGAGATGCATAAGGTACGCGTGGTACAAAAGTTGAATTTATTGCCTGTAGATGAGCGTTTGCGTGCCATTCAAAAGGCGGGTAACAACACTTTCTTATTAGAGAATAAGGATATATATATAGATATGCTTACTGATTCGGGCGTGAACGCTATGTCCGATCGTCAGACAGCAGCTATGCATTTAGCAGACGACTCATATGCGGGCAGTCAAACCTTTGCTCGCCTTAAAGCCGCTCTTAAAGAGGTGTTTGGTACCGACAATGTGCTACCTGCGCATCAAGGTCGCGCGTGCGAAAATATATTAGCTGAGCGCTTTGTCAAACCAGGCATGGTGGCTATCATGAACTTCCACTTCACTACCACCAAAGCCCACGTCACTCGTTGCGGCGGCGAAGTGGTCGAAGTTCTCCATAAAAAAGGATTGATTCCTCAGAGCGACGATCCATTCAAGGGAGATATGGACTTACAAGAATTACGCCGTGTCATTGAGCAATATACCCCTGAGAAAGTGGCTTATGTCCGTGTAGAAGCAGGTACCAATTTGATAGGTGGACAACCTGTTAGCCTTGAGAATATGCTTGCCGTAGCAGATATTTGTCACGAATATGGCGTACCTAGTGTATTGGATGCGTCATTGTTGCAAGATAATATCTATTTCATGAAGACCCGAGAGGCTCAATGCAAGTATATGACTCCAAAGGAGATTTACCACTTACTTGCAGGCAAGATGGATATCATCTATTTCTCTGCTCGTAAACTAGGTTTTGCTCGTGGTGGTGCGATCATCAGCCACAATACCGACCTTATCAAGAGCATGATGGAGTATATTCCATTGTTTGAGGGCTTCTTGACTTATGGCGGTATCGATGTGCGCTCTATCGAGGCGATGGCAGAGGGCTTGTATGAGTCGCTTGATATGGATTACTTGAGCCACGGACCAGAATTTATCAATTACCTTGTCAACGAGTTAGATGCGTATGGTGTACCTATGATCAAGCCTGCGGGTGGACTAGGTGCACACATTGATTGCCAAGGCTTTGTGCCTAATATGCCTCATAATCAATACCCTGCGGCTGCGGTGGCTACAGCTTTGTATATAGCAGGTGGTATTCGTGGTATGGAGCGTGGCACGCTTTCTGAGCAACGCGAAGCAGATGGCACAGAGCGTTTTGCGGAGTTAGAATTGATGCGTCTCGCTATGCCACGCCGTGTTTATACTTTATCTCAAGTCAAGTATGTGGCCGATCGTGTTAAATGGTTGTGGGACAACCGCCAAATCATAGGCGGCTTGAAATGGGTAGAAGAACCTAATGTCTTGCGTTTCTTTTTTGGTCGCTTAAAGGAGATTGGCCATTGGCAAGAAGAACTAGTTTCCAAGTTCAAAGAAGATTTCGGCGATAGTTTATAAAACCTTATATACTTCTTGATATAGTAATACTTGGAGTGCGTTTCGTCGCACTCCAGTATTATACCTATAAATATTATATTTTTTTTACCTTTTCCCTTATAAATCTTTAGTGATTCTTTAGTTATTCTTTAGTGATTTATTAGTGATACATTAGTTATTAAGCAACTTTTATTATAAAATCATTTAGAACATTAGAACAGCAGCTTGCTGCGATTAAAACCTTTTAACTTTCCAAAACCATGGCACAAATTACCCTCAACCATCCCATTGCGGAGATCCACGGCGCTCTCAGCAAGCGTAGCAACATTGTCAATCGTCAGAAGAAATACCGCATCAATGGTCGTGTCATTCACGAAGGCAAGCAGGAATCTTATGCTATCCAAAATCCTCGAGATTTCAAAAAGAGCCCTAAGACAGGTGCAGAACTTGCCAATCACAACCTTTGGAGCGAGGCATGCCGCCGTACTGCCCAAATCCTGCAAGCAGCCCAACCCGACGGACCAACCGAGCAACAACTCTTCGAACGCCGTATTAGTCAAATCCCCGACTACTACACTTTGGAAGAATCCCGCACTTTGCTCGAAGATTTCCGCCGTCGTTATGAAGCCCAACTGCCCAACACCCGTGGCAAACACCCAGACGCCCAAGCGCCCATTGATCCAAAGACTGGCAAAGGCAAACAATACGCCCAATTCCCAGCCTTCATCCGCGCCATGCTCTACCACCAACTACGAACTCAATTCTAGCACCAACTAAAGGCTCAATAACCAGCCACGACCACTTTTCTTTGAAAGTGTTTGTTCATTTTCCCAAATAACATTTGGATTTTTCTTGTATTATCCCGCCACTAGTCTAATGCTCGTGGATTTCCCCGCGAGTAAAAAAAATACCTATTCTTCTTGCGTATTTCCTCAAAAAGTAGTACCTTTGCATCAAAAATCAGTTTATTAAAACTAAATAATATGAAGAAAATTACTTTTATATTTTTAGCATTTATTTCTATTCATGCATCTGCAGAAACGATTCAGAACCAATTTCTTGGATTTACATTAGGCAAATCTACTCGTCCTAAAGTAGAGAAGATTATGCAACGTCAAAAATTTCAACTCGTTGGGCAAGATTCAATACGAACATTGTATTATGAAGGTAAATTTCTATATGCTGGATTAGAATTTAAAAATATTACACTTGAATTTACAAATGATACACTAAATTATTTTAGTTTTAGTAATGATTTTGGCTATAAAAATTACGAGTCTAGTAAATTATTAAGAAAGAACCTTAGTGATAAATATAGTCAATTAGAAATTGCTGATAGTACTTTTTTTGCTACTATTCATCGTAATGGTTTTGAAGAAGATGTAGAAACATGGTCTCGTAGAGGTGACGGATTAATAGTGTTATTATTTACGACAGATACATATACAAAATGTGTATTTGCTGTAGAACCCGCATATGCTATTTCTTATGATAAAGCAACCCAGCATTTAAAGTTGTTTGTAGCAAGTTACGACTCTATAAATGAAGTAAAAGGTTTCGGTGGTGTAAACTTTGGAGATGACATGAATAAAGCACGATCTATTTTAAAAAGCAAATCTTCAGAAGTAACGACATCAACCTCTGGTAACCAATTGATAGCTTACCAAACAACAATAGGAGGTGTTACATACAAATATGCATATTTTACTTTTCATAATAGTAAGGGATTTATAAAAGCCCTAGCATTCAAAGAATATGATTCTTGGGAAAGACGAGATGCTGAATTGCAATTCAATGCACTTCTAAAACAATATGGGGATAGATATACTAATCTTACAATGCACAAAGATGAAAAAGACGATAAAATGTATTCCTGTGGTATGTACTCGTCCGATTATGATTGGCCTCCGATATTCATAATATTCATAAAAGATACAGATTCAGAAACTTTTAAAGTAAAATATCAAGTAGCAGTATCATATTATACACACAAGAAAGAATACGATAATACCAATGAAATCTAATATGCAATATTAGTAAACTATTATACTACAATGCTTCTTTCCACAATGTCATATGAAGAAATATATCGCGAAATCCTAAAAGATATTCGTGATGTTAAAGAGTATTATGATGTTGCTATAAAAGCAAAAGTCTGCAAAAGTGCACAGAAATCTCGCATATATCCATGGCGACATTTTGATTTCTATACACATCCAAAAAGTCAAAACAAATATACATATCTAACAATAATAAAGAAGCATGCATGGTGGAACAATCCTGAAGTAACAGTCTTTTGTGAATACGAGGGAGAAAGGGGAAAAGAAATTATTACAATGGCACCAAAAAAAGACATTATGACATCAAAATATAAATTGGTCATCAGTGTTTTTCAAGCGCATTTCTTCAAACGCTATTATGAGCGCTTCATCAAAGATGAACAAGCTGAACAATACAAAATAACTTTGTTTCTATCTCGAAATGCAGGTGCACTTCAATTAGGTAATAAAATTGTAAGTGAGAACGAACAAATCAAAGAAGATTCCGAATGTCATAATTCTGGTATGCTCAATCTTGATGGTCTTTGTCTAGGAAAAATAAGTAAGGAGAATCCCAACATCTTCATATATAAGACATTTATTCCTTTAGACAGATTGTATCAAAAACAATTTGAACGAGTGATGCATGAATATCTTAGAATGATTGCTTTAAGAGGAGGAGAAGATAATCCACATTGTAGAAAAACAATTGAAGATATATACAACAATGCAGCAAGAAGATTCCACGACATACTTTTTGGAAATAATCAAATGACAGATAAAGAACGAGTACAGGTTTATTTAGATGAATACAACAAAACATGTGATATTCTGCGCAAATATATTATCATTTAAATGTTTAGAGCGGCACGCAAGAGCGTGTCGCTCTTTATTATATTTCTGTTTTTATTTCTCCTCGAATTCTATTTGAGTATTTCTTACTTTCTCGCCACCTGTCTAGAATCCCACGAGCGCGGCAGGGAGTTGATTGCCGCGCAATAAGTTGTTGCTGTTGTTGAATTTACATATCCCTTATCTTTGTTAATCATAATAGTGTTAGTCTTTTTGTGTACCCTTAGCACTTCCGCCCGCAAGAAAATACCTTACTTTTAGTACTCCTAAAACTTTTTCTACACAAAATTTGCAAATCCGCAAATTTTGTTGTACCTTTGCACCCAAATTTGGCAAAATGTGCAAAATGCACAGTGCTACACTAAACAGAACAATATTAACAAATAAATACTGTACGATTATGACAATTAATGATTACAAATTCGCTGGTAAGAAAGCGATTGTTCGCGTGGACTTTAATGTGCCATTGAACGAGAACGGACAAATCACAGACGACACCCGTATCCGTGGTGCGTTGCCAACCCTCAAACATATCCTCGAAGAGGGTGGTGCGCTCATCATCATGAGCCACATGGGTAAACCAAAAGGCAAAGTGGTTGCTAAATATAGCTTGAAGCAAATCGTTGACGCTGTGAGCGCTGCATTGGGTACTCCTGTACAATTTGCAGAGGACTGCGCTAAGGCTGCAGAGCAAGCTGCTGCCCTCAAGGCAGGCGAGGTGCTTCTCCTCGAGAACCTCCGCTACTATCCAGAAGAGGAAGGCAAGCCAGTAGGTATCGACAAAGAGGATCCTGCATACGAGGAGGCTAAGAAAGCGATGAAGGCAAGCCAAAAAGAGTTCGCTAAGACTCTCGCAAGCTATGCTGACTGCTATGTAAACGACGCTTTCGGTACTGCTCACCGCAAACACGCTTCTACAGCTGTCATCGCTGACTACTTCGATGCTGATAACAAGATGCTCGGTTACCTCATGGAGAAAGAGGTAGAGGCAGTGGATAACATTCTCAAGAATATCAAGCGTCCTTTCACCGCTATCATGGGTGGTTCTAAAGTATCTACCAAGATCGGTATCATCGAGAACCTCATGGACAAGGTGGACAACCTCATCCTCTGCGGTGGTATGACCTATACTTTTGCTAAAGCAAATGGTGGCGAGATTGGTAAATCTATCTGCGAGAACGACAAATTGGAGCTCGCTCTTGATATCATCGCTCAAGCTAAGGCAAAAGGTGTGAACCTTGTATTGGCAACTGACTGCGTAGCAGCAGATGACTTCTGCAACGAGGCTAACACACAAGTATGCCCAAGCAATGCTATCCCAGAGGGTTGGGAAGGTGTGGACGCTGGTCCAGAGAGCCGCAAAGCATTTGCTGCTGCTATCGAAGGCGCTAAGACTATCCTTTGGAACGGTCCTGCAGGTGTGTTCGAGTTTGACAACTTCGCTGCTGGTTCTAAGGCTATCGCTGAGGCTATCGCTAAAGCTACTGATAATGGCGCATATAGTTTGATTGGTGGTGGTGATAGCGTAGCTTGTGTTAACAAGTTTGGTATGGCTGATCGCGTAAGTTATATTTCTACAGGTGGTGGTGCATTGCTCGAGGCAATTGAGGGTAAAGTACTTCCAGGTGTAGCAGCAATCAAGGGATAATTATGGAAATAGTAGGAAAGATTATTCAAGTATTGCCTGAGCAAGGTGGTCAAAGCAAGACCACTGGTAAAGATTGGAAACTTCAAGCATATGTGCTTGAGACTCAAGAGCAATATCCACGTAAGGTGCATTTTGAGGTGTTTGGTGAAGATCGCATCAAAGCCAACCCATGCCAATTGGACGATATTGTGACTGTTAGTTTCGATATTGAGAGTCGCGAGTTTAATGGTCGTTGGTACACCTCTATCCGTGCATGGAAGATTCAGCAAGGTGTGGCAACTGCAGAGACTCCTGCCGCTGCGGCACCTGTAGCAGCGCCAGTTGCTGCAGCTCCACAATCAAATGTGCAAGCATTTGATCCTGCTGCTGGCGTAGACGATGGTACTGATTTGCCATTCTAATGCAACGCAAGATTAAATTAATTATATTAGCAAGCCTTCTAGTAGGTGGCGCAGTAGTATGCGCTATCCGCTGGAAGGCTTGGTTTGCTATTCCTCCAGAGCCTAAGTGGGAAGGAGATACTATTGAGGTTGCCTTTAAGACCTTTGCTGATGAACAAGTATTGCTAAATGCGCAGAAAGACTCGATGGAGTTTCTCTTGCTAGGTGATATCCATAGTTCATTAGATACAACAGACTTCAAAATGCTCTCTGAGCGTCACTCTAATATCCATTTTTGGGCACAATTGGGCGATTGGATGGAGCGACCCTACTTCTACTATAAGCAACAGCTATACCACTCTATACAAGGTACTGCGTTCCAAACACTACCTATCATGGCTGTTCCTGGTAATCATGAGTATAACAAGGGTATTGCAAAACAATTATATGCTGATTGGACGACTATATTTCCAAATCCTCAAAATGGTCCCCGTCGCTTTTTAGGTAGAAGTTATATAGTTGATTTCCCTACCCTACGTATAATAACGATTGATACGGATGGCTTGCAACGAATGTCCGATTATACGCAAGTTAGTTTTTGGCTCAAGCAATCTATCAACGAAGCCAAAGATCGCCTGACTATAGTAATGATGCATCATCCAGTATTTAGCACGGCACAAGGCCGACAAAATCCATTGATATGGTTGGCTTTTTACGGAGTTTTACGTGAAGCGGACGTAGTATTCTCAGGTCATGATCATAATTATGCGCGTCGTACTGTAGAGTATAAAGAGCGTTTTTGGACCAAGCAACAGCCTACTATATTTATAGGTACAAATATCTCTACAAAAAATTACCCAAACAAAGAGAAATCCTATTATGACTGTGTATATTCTGGTTCTCCAGTATATCAATATATACAAGTCAATAATGATACATTATCTATCTCTACCTACGAACTTCATTCTGGCAAACAGATAGATAAAGTAGAAATTATCAATTAAAAAAGCACTTCACGAAGAAGTGCTTTTTCTTTATTATTTCCATAACTGTTGTACAAATGCTTCGGCATATTTGGCTTGACATTCCATGCCTCGCATCCGTTCCATGGTGTCATGATATTCCTTGACTGCTCCTTCCAACTCTTGACTCTCGTGGCAGAGATATGCTTCTATTTTCTTGTCACGATAATCCGTGATATCTACCCACAAGGTAGGGGTAAAGTTTTGTGTCTGCATACCCGTCATAACTTCTGAATAGTACAAATCAAAACCACGACCTGTCATTCGCCAGGCATCATATACTAATATAGAACATACACGATGATCACGATGAGAGTCTATTGGCCAATGGGTAATAACCATATCAGGTTGTTCCGCCTCAATAAGTGCTTTCATCTCAGCATAGCGATCTTTGTTGACTTCAGCATTACCATCTGTTTGAGTCAAAAACACAGCTCTTACTCCTAATACTTCACACGCTTTACGAGCTTCTGCTTGACGAATAGTGCGTGCCTGCTCGTGGGTTTTGCCTACTATTCCAGCTTCGCCAGAAGTAAGATACACAGCCACTACTTCAGCTCCCATAGCTTTTAGTTTGAGCATAGTGCCTGCGCACATTGACTCAGGATCATCCGGGTGGGCACCTATAACCAGAACTTTTTTGTATCCTTGCAGCCATTTTTCGCCAGCTTGCATGGAAAGTGGCAACATCAACAAGCAGCAAAGTCCCAATAGAATAATTTTTGTTCTTTTCATAATGTATAAGATAATTAGTTAAATACTTCAATTAGTACGTCCAAGGATTTAATAGTAGGCAAATCATCTATATGTTCTTGAAAATATGCTATCAGTTCGCGCAAACGCTCTTGACGCTCTATGCGTGATGTGGGTTGAGAATACCAGTCAGGATGCTCTTCCTCGTCTATTCCTATGCCCAAATATACTGCATAGTCCAATAAAAATTCGATGTGTAAGTTACTGATATCTTCTTCCTTATCCAGTTTATAAATACAATTACACAACCAGTCAAACAGCGGTTGATCACTCATGGGGTGACGCAATGTATAGGTCAATAGTTCAGCTATAAACATCGCCACACATTGTCGTAAAACATCGTATGATAGCAATGTAGGTGTATATACCAAACTAGCCGACGACAATGTTTGCATCTGCAAAGGAGCATTATTTCGCCTCGAACTACTATATTCTATAATAGATAACGGCCGTAATACACCTTTGAGTTTATTGCCATATACCACACATTGCACCCGCCCTTGATTTGGTGTATAAAGGTGCACAATACTGCCTGTGTCCGAATATTTGGTTATAGTAAGAACAATGGCAGTAGGCATATCAATAGATCAATCTACAAATTGTACTTTGTTGATATCTCTTGGTTTAGCATCTGGCGCTTCTGCTGCATAACCCAGACCTACGCACAGACACAATTCATAGTTTTCACTATAACTTAAAATATGTAAAATCTCAGCGCTGTTCTCTGCGTCGTTGATAAATCTTACCGGACTACCTAAAACAATGCTTCCTACGCCCATAGATTGAGCAGAAAGCAATATATTACCTGCTAGTAGTCCACAGTCGTAAGCAGAGAAATCATAATTAAGGTCACGAGCAATAAATACCATCACAGGAGCACCACGCATACAACCTTTGACCATATCAGGATTGAGTGCGGTATTACCAACTGCCATTAGGTCTTGGATTTGAGCCAAAGTAGTAGGATTATCTACCACGCGTACTTCCCAAGATTGTTTGTTTTGACCGTTAGCTGCATTGATACCGCATGTCATGATTTGCATGAGTGTATCACGACCTACGGGTACAGCATGGTATTGACGGATACTACGGCGTGCCATAATGGCTTCGATAACGGCGTTTTCTGTGTTTTCTCTTGGCGTAGATGGTGCGCAACTCATAAGAGTGATTGTTAACACAATCAGCGAAATAAAAATGTGTTTCATATTCTTAAATTTTGGTTAGTTTAGCATAGGTAAGAAGTAATGTTTTTTGTCCATTGTTATCAAATTTGATATCAATCTTATCATTATCATTCTCACGATAAACATCCAGGACGGTACCTGCTCCAAAAACTTTGTGCTCTACCCTATCGTTTTTCTTCCATTCAGAGCGAACTTCTTTGCGTGATTTGCCTGTTTCTCCGCTAGCAGCGGGACTAAGTTTTTTTAGTTTGCCAGCTGTAGAAGTAGAAGAAATCTTAGGTGTTTGAGGCATTACTGGTCGCTGTGGAGTAATACTAAAACCTTGTGATGATTGGATATAACATGAATCAATGTCTTTGATAAATCGGGATGGCGAAGAGAATACCGTTTGTCCATTGCGGAATCGTTGGCGTGCATTCGTCAAATAGCAACGCTCCATGGAGCGAGTGATAGCAACATAGAGTAGTCGGCGTTCCTCTTCAATCTCTTTAGGCGCTTGGCAGAATTGCGAAGGGAAGAGATTTTCCTCAAGTCCCACAATAAATGTCACTTTGAACTCCAATCCCTTGGCTGCGTGTACTGTTAATAAGGTTACTCGTGCTTGATTATCCTCCTTATTCTCGTCTTGGTCGGTCAGCAAACTAACCTCTGACAAGAAGTCTGTCATAGGGGTAAAGGTTTGTCCATCTCGTAGGTGTTGCTCTACAAATTCATGAATACCCGATAACATTTCTTCTAAGTTCTCATAACGAGCAATACCTTCTTGAGTGGTATCAGCTTTGGCCTCACGCATGACTCCAGAATCTCGCAGTACCATGGTTGCAAACTCGTATGCATCCATAGTAGCCACCTTCTCCCCAAACCCTTGAATCATGCTGACAAAAGCATTTAACTTGTTAAGTGTAGCATTATTGACACTTAATTGCGCAGCTTGAGGATTAGTAATAACATCCATCATAGAGCAACCTGCCATGCGTGCTGCTTCACGCACTTTCATCACCGTTGTGTCACCTATACCTCGCAATGGGTAATTGATAACACGAATAAATGCTTCATTATCTGCTGGATTGACTGCCAAACGGAAATATGCAATAGCATCTTTAATCTCCTTGCGTTGGTAGAAACTCATACCGCCATAAATACGGTATGGAACACCCAGATGGCGCAACTCATCCTCTATCACACGCGACTGTGCATTCGTACGATACAGTACCGCCATTTGCTCATAATCATATCCCTGACGATAGAGTTGCTTGATCTGTGTAGCCACAGCCTTGCCCTCATCACGGTCCGACATATAGGTACTCAGTTGCAATCTGTCACCCATAGCCAACTCGGAATACACCGCCTTTGGTATTTGTCCTCTATTATGGCGAATCAACGAATTAGCTGCGTTCACAATGATTTGCGTTGAACGATAATTACGCTCCAACTTGAATAACTTAGCCGTTTCATACCCTTTTTGGAAGGTCAAGATATTTTCAATATTTGCCCCTCTAAATGAGTAGATAGATTGTGCATCATCGCCCACTACGCATACATTATTCTGTGGCTCTGCCAATCGCTTTACAATCAAATATTGCGAATAGTTGGTATCTTGATACTCATCCACCAACAGATAGTGAAAATACTCCTGATACTTGCGCAACACCTCCACATTGTTCTTGAAGAGCACATTGGTCATAAACAGCAAATCGTCAAAATCCATCGCATTGCATGCTTTCAATCGACGATTATATTCGGCATAAATACGAGCTACCTCCGGAATACGGGCAAAGCGGTCTTGCATGATATACTCCCTATTCGCACTATACGATGTAGGCGAAAGCAGCTGGTTCTTGGCCATCGAGATACGACCCAGCACCACGCTAGTCTTATACTGCTTTTCGTCCAATTGCATATCTTTGACAATATGTTTAATCACAGACTTCGAATCCGTTGTATCGTAAATCGTAAAATCATGCGTATAACCTATATACTCTGCCTCTTGGCGCAAGATACGCGAACAAATAGAGTGGAAGGTTCCCATCCATAAGTAACGAGCCATATGCTCGCCCACCAAAGCTGCAATACGAGTTTTCATCTCTCTTGCAGCTTTATTGGTAAATGTCAGGGCCAATATATTACCCGCATTCACTCCTTGTTGGAGCAAATAGGCTATCTTATAGGTCAGTACGCGCGTTTTACCCGATCCTGCACCGGCTATCACCAAATGCGGACCCTCATTGTATTCTACTGCCGCACGTTGGGCAGGATTAAGTTCGTCTAAATAATTCATAGTCTATATGTTAGGATATTTTATTCGATTTGCAATACCAATCCCTTCAAATACTCGCCCTCTGGATGATAGATATTGATAGGGTGATCAGCTGGTTGGTGCAATTGGTGCAAAATTCTCACTTTTCTGCCCACTTGAGCCGCTGCGGAGAACACAGCCAAACGGAACATATCTTTGTCTATCGCTTGCGAGCAAGAGAAGGTAAATAATATACCTCCAGGACGAATACTCTGTATACCTTTCGCATTCAATCGTTGATATCCACGCAAAGCATTCTTCACCGCATCACGGTGCTTGGCAAATGCAGGCGGATCCAAAATAATCAAGTCATAGGTATTCGTGTTCTTGGTCATAAACTCAAAAGCCTCCTCCGCAAATGCCTCATGTGGGGCCTCCTCGCCAAAATTATAGGCCACATTACTTCTCACCAAGTCCACCGCTTTTTGGCTCACATCCACCGAGTGCACTTTCTTGGCACCACCTCGCAAGGCATATACCGAGAATCCTCCTGTATAACAAAACATATTCAGCACATCCTTATCCTTGGCGTATTGCTCCAATAATGCACGGTTATCTCGTTGGTCAATAAAGAAGCCAGTCTTCTGTCCTCTCAGCCAATCAATACGGAAACTTAGTCCATTCTCCTTCGCCCAAAATTCCTTATCCTCTACCCTATCGCCTCCGATCAAGTACCCTACTCTATCTCCTTGTATATTAGCCTTATGTGGCAAGGTATCATCCGATTTATAATACACCTTATCCACTTGTGCCACAGCCTCTACAATAGCCTCTGCTATCTCTTCACGATGGTAGTGCATACCTACCGAGTGCGCCTGTATCACAGCTGTATCTGCATATACATCCACAATCAATCCTGGCAGAAAATCACCCTCGCCATGTATCAAACGATAGGTATTATTCTCCTCTGTTACCAATCCCAAACTCTCTCTCACACCATAGGCTGCGGCTATGCGTGTTTTCCAGAAGTCCTTAGGCAATTCCCCTACTCCAAACTCCAATATGCGTACCGCTATCGAACCTATCTGATAATGGCCTACGCCCAATGTATTTCCTTTACAATCCACCACTTTCACTATCTCACCCTCTTGTGGCTGAGCGTGTGGATAATCAGCATCTAGCTCTATACTGCGAATAGCACCCGAGAACACCCATGGGTGAAAACGCAAAAGTGACTCCTCTTTATGGGGTTTAAGATGAACAGTTGTCATATTATTCTAACATCATTATTGCACGCTCCAGCGCAGCAATCAATTTATCTATATCTTCTTTCGTATTATACAATCCTACCGACGCACGCAATGTGCCTGGCACACCCAAATGCTCTATCAATGGCTCCGCACAATGGTGTCCTGTACGCACAGCTACACCCTGACGATCCAATAGTACACCCACATCAAACGGATGAATTAATCCGCCATCCGCACGGTAAACATTAAACGAAACAGCACCAGCCTTCTTCTGTCCTGCAGCGTAAATCTTCACACGCTCCAATCCAGACAAACGCTCCTCAATATACTCCACCAATTCCTCTTCGTGTTTCGCAATATCCTCTATACCAAGCTCTTTCACATATTCTATCGCCTTCGAAAAAGCATAACTACCAATATAATTAGGCGTACCTGCTTCAAATTTATAGGGCAATACATTATATGTCGTCTTATCCCAACGAACATGCTCAATCATCTCTCCCCCACCCTCGGCTGGAGGCAACTTGTCAAGCCACTCTTTCTTGCCATACAACACACCCAAACCCGTTGGTCCATACATCTTATGTGCACTAAACACAAAAAAATCGCAGTCCATCTTCCTTACATCTACCGCCAAATGAGGAACACTCTGCGCACCATCCACGCAGACAGGTATATGCTTAGCATGCGCATAGCATATGATCTCCTCTACTGGGTTGACAATGCCTAATACATTACTCACTTGCGCCACAGAAACCAATCGGGTGCGCTCGTTCAGCATCGCCTTAAATGCTTCAATATCAATGGATAAGTCCTTGCGCAAAGGAATAACCTTCAATACGGCTTTCTTTCGCTCGCACAGCATTTGCCAGGGTACAATATTCGAGTGATGCTCCAGTTGGCTCACAATAATCTCGTCCCCTTCATTCACCATCGCATCCCCAAAACTCCTTGCTAGCATATTGATACTGTCCGTAGTTCCTTTGGTAAAAATAACTTCTTCAGCCGCAGCATTCAGCCATTCTGCCACTTTCTTGCGAGCCTGCTCGTGTTTCTCTGTCGCTACTTGACTCAAATGATGCACACCACGATGCACATTGGCATTCCACTTGCTGTACCCCTCCACGATTGCATCAAGCACCGCTTGTGGCTTTTGGGTGGTTGCTGCATTATCTAGATACACCAGTTCACGCCCGTGTACTTTCTCAGTCAATATCGGAAAATCCTCTCTTCTCATGGCTTGTAAAAACTCTTCTCTAATATCTTTTGTGCGTCACCATCTTTCATTAGTTCTTGCAAGCTAACATCTTCATTATGACGCATATAACTATCTATTATTCTCCATCCTACCCAAATACCTAATCGCCCAGGAGACTCTTGCGAAATCTCCGAAGTGAATGGTCCGTCATTCAAATACGATGTGATAACCATACTTTCTGTCTTGAACAAATCGCGCTTATCCATCATCCTATTCCATATCTCCTTTTCCCACTTCTTGCACCAGTCCCATTGCTCTTGGGTATATCCCATTACTTCCCATTTAGGTACTCCAGGCAACAATTGCTCCAACAGATACATCTGTTTGCCACGAAACAACATATGTTCCAACAATCGATTATATTTGCTCGTATATGGAATATTTTGCGAAATATAATAATTCAACACATCCCCCGCCAAGAACTTCTTATCCATCGACACCTTCTGATAGTTATACACCACTTGGTTATAGTATTTGTAATCACTACCCAAATACATATCTGCACCCGCAGCTATAATATCATCATACGCGAAAATCGATGCATTAAAACCTGAAACCAACAAATATATTTTCGGAATCTCTAATTCAGGATACAAGTAATGCATTCTAGTAAATCCTTGATTTAGTTCACTTTGTATCTTTTTTATATCCGCAAACTGTTTCCTTACTTCCTCATTGGTTTGTACAAATCCCATAGTAGTATCGGTCAAAAAATTCGCATACAACCTACTCAATTCTGTTGTATCCTCTACATTCAACCCTAGTACTCCTTCTACATATATAGGCATAAAAACCTCATAATCAGCGTACAATCGCTTAATATCCGTCTCAGCACTATCAGGACGAACGCTCAGCAATGCACTATCAAAGCGCACCACTTCTACTTCCACCATCTCCATGTTCTTAGGAAAAAACTCTCTTCCACCCTGACATGCACACAGCACTACCGCCAACAATATATATATACTCTTTCTCATCTCATCTCAACTCTTAACTCTCAACTCTTCACCACTCCATCCCTCATCTCTATCACACGATCGCTTATCTCAGCCAACTCTTTATCGTGTGTCACAATCACAATCGTCTGATTATATTGATCTTGCATCTGTTTCAGCAGCTTATGCAATTCTCTCTTATTCTCCTCGTCTAAGCTACCACTTGGCTCATCTGCTAATATCACATCTGGCTTCATCATCAACGCTCTAGCTGCGGCAACTCTTTGTTTCTCGCCACCCGACAACTCATTAGGCTTATGTGTCAATCGCTCGCCCAATCCCAAGTCTGTAAGTAACTGAGTAGCACGCTCTTCTGCCTCTTTCCAGTCCATATGAGCGATCATGGCAGGCATCATGACGTTTTCCAACGCATTAAACTCTGGCAACAACTGATGAAACTGAAAGATAAAGCCGATATGTTTATTTCTAAATTCTGCTAATTCTTTGTCACTCAAACCACTCACATCAACACCATTGATAACTACTGTTCCGCTATCAGCCTTATCTAATGTTCCTATGATCTGGAGTAGGGTAGTCTTACCAGCACCACTCTTGCCGATAATACTCACGATTTCGCCCTTTTGTATCTCCAAATCTACCCCCTTCAGCACTTCCAAACTGCCAAAAGATTTATGTATATCTTTAACCCGTATCATAACTCTCAACTCTTAACTCTCAACTCCCTATCTCCATTCTCCAGCACTTCAATCTCTACTGTCACCAAGTTATCGGGTAGGAGGGGCTCAATCATCTCTGCCCACTCAATAAAGCAGTAGTTACCCGAGTACAAATACTCCTCCGTACCCATATCCATCGCCTCTCTCAAGTCCTTAATTCGGTAACAATCAAAGTGATATATCTCGCCTTTAAACTTTAAACTTTCAACTTTCAACTCATCAGGGAGGGAGTGGGGATTGACTTCATATACATTCACTATCGCAAATGTCGGACTATTCACCACATCTTCTGTCCCCATTGCCTCGCACAGACACTTGATAAAGGTGGTCTTGCCTGCACCCATATTTCCGTTGAAGGCAAACACCCGTCTGTCGCCGCATATCTCTAGAATATTGGTAGCAGCCACCTTTTCGCCCTGCTCATTAACCAAGTAAATCCCCTTCTCTATGTCCTTTTTTATCGTATATATGTATCTCATTCTTTTGTTATTTTCTAATTTCGCCGCAAAGTTACTAATTTTTTTTCAATTACACAACTATTTCAGCCGCATGCAGTTCATATTCCTCATTGAATATCTCAATCCTTCTTTGATACGCAAATCCCAACTTCTCATACAACTTTTTCGCTCTATTCTCAGGCTCTACTGCCAATGTCACCACGCTTATCCCCTTTTCCTTTGCCATCTCCTTCGCTTTTTCTATCAACGCTGTTCCCACGCCTTGATTCCGATAGGGTAGGGACACCGCCAAACTATCAATATAGAACTCCCCTGCTTTTGCTTCATCTTCCATCTCGTCCCAACCCTTGCCAAAAGCCACATCAAACAGCCCTTTCAGCTGCGGATACATCTTATTTCTCTGCTCACGATAATGTTCCCCATCCACAGCAATCATCATTCCCGCTCTTACGCCCCCCACCTCAGCTATCCAAGTATTCCTATAACTATAATGCGTATCCTCTTGTGCACACACATCCTTCAGTATCTTAATCCATTGATTATAAAGCGCTTTATCTTCCAACAAAAACGCATGGTATATCCCTTCCGCAATATACGCCACATCTTCTATTGTTGCTCTTCTAATCCTAATCATATTTTTATTTGTAACATGTAATCCATTATCTCCCGATACATTTCGCAAGGAGCTAAATCCCTATTCCCCGCACAAAATTACTACTTTTTTTTGATATGTGCAAATATATCACCATTTTCATCCCTCTATTTCTCTTGTAAATTACGCACTATTCACGCACAATAAACGGACAATACACGCACAATAAGCGCACTATTCCTATACCTTCCTTAGTGGATCAGTGGCATTTGAATCTTATTCGAGTATTTCTTGCCTATCCGCCCCAGGTTTAGTGCTTGCGGAGTTCCCCGCGAGATAATCCGCCAACTGTTTTGCTTTTGCCAGTGGTCTGGCAAATATTCTTGCCTCTAAATAGCAGCGCTTAAGTCGTTCTCTAAACTAAAAATGACGAAAAATTCGCCATTTTCTTGCATATATCACCCAAAAGCACTACTTTTGCATCAAAATATACTCAAGTAACTATGGAACACAAATCTTGTCCTCGCTGTGGTGCTGCGTTTATTTGTCAGCACGAGAATCCTGCTAATTGCCAATGTGCAGGCGTAGAACTCTCTCCCTCTGCTCGTGCACATCTGGCAGCGCAATACCCCAACCAATGCCTCTGTCGCAAGTGCCTGTTGGAGTTCTCTGTCTAAGCAATGTTTGTTTATTATCCCGAATAATTATTCGGGTATTCCCTGCCTCTAACCTCTCGCCTCATCGCCTAACTTGTTAAAGTTTCTAAAAAATCACACAATAATTTGGTTATGTCAATTATTGTTCGTACCTTTGCGAACAATTTCGAATAATTACCCATTTAATACAGTAAACAAATTCCTATGACAGACAAGACATACACTCTCAAACAGGAACAATTGGCAACATATACCAAAGCATTGGCACACCCTGCGCGCATTGCGATTATCCAATTCCTCCTACGCAGAAAGGAGTGCTACTTCGGCAATATAGAAGAAGAACTACCAATTGCAAAAGCTACTGTTAGTCAGCATCTTAATGCTCTAAAAGAAGCAGGACTAATTCAAGGAACCGTAGAAGGTGCCAAAGTGAAATATTGTATCAACCAGCAGAATTGGTTGCTCCTACAAATGCTACTGCAAGAGTTTATCAACCAACCACTTAATAAAACAAACACCTCTGCCAACGACTGCTGTTGTCAGTAACCTTTAGAACTCTTAAAACTTTTTTAACCTAAAGATAGCCACCCCAAAGATGGACTTTTCAACATACTTACACTCTAATTGTTCGTAAAAATACAAACAACAATATAAATCATCAAAATTCTAACCAACATGAAACTAATTGTATTAGGCACAGGTTGCAGCAAATGCAAGACCTTGCACGCAAATCTGCTACAAGCAGTAGAAGAAATGGGCATTCAAGCCGAAGTAAGCAAAGTAGAAGACATCCAAGAGATACTCCAGTACGAAGTATTTGCCCTACCCGCCCTCGTTCGCGATGGTCAAGTGATCGCCACAGGGCTACTCAGCAAACAAGAAATCATTCACCTACTAAAGCAAACATCATGAACAAATGGCATCTATTAGCAAGCATTGCCTTGCTCCTGCTCGGTTGTGGCAGCAATAGCCAAACCATAGACACGCACGCCACCAACGACGGCAAGTTGCACATCTATTATTTCCACACCGCCAAGCGTTGCCCTACTTGCCTAGCCATCGAGCAGGCGACCGAGCAAGTCCTACAAACCCACTATGTGCAGCACTTGGGCGATAAGATTGTCTATCAATCCATTAACCTGAGCGACCCACAAAACGCCGCCCTTGCCCACACCTACCAAGTGTCATGGTCGTCGCTCATCTTGCATCGTGACACGTTGCGCATCGACCTCACGCAAGAGGCCTTTGCCTATGCTCGAACCGAACCCGAACGTTTTCAACAACTGCTTAACGAGCACATACAGCAACTACTACCTTAACGCCCTATGGAGACATTGCAATTGCTTTTAGCTCAGAGCCATATTGCATGGCTGAGTGCCCTACTGATGGGACTTATCACGGCGCTTTCGCCTTGTCCATTAGCAACAAATATCGCAGCGATTGGCTACTTGAGCAAACATATCGAGAGCAAACATCAGGTACTATTCAGCGGACTTCTTTATACACTCGGTCGCGTGACAGCCTACACCTTGCTGGCATGGCTACTGATGATTGTCTTTCACGGAGGAGCCAATGCCTTTGGTGTGCAACGCTTCTTCGCGCTATGGGGCGAACGGCTGATTGGTCCCATCATGCTGCTCGTGGGTATAGTCTTGCTGCTAGGCGAACGCCTACGCTTGCCTGCTATCTCGCTATGGAAACAACGCCAAGAGTCGCCTACCACCTTTGGTGGCTTTCTTATGGGTTGCGCTTTTGCCTTGGCGTTCTGCCCCACCAGCGGCATCCTCTATTTTGGCGGATTGTTACCCTTGGCACTCAGCACTACTGCGGGCTGGTTGCTGCCTTTGCTCTTTGCTTTCGCTACCGCCGTGCCTGTGGTGCTCGTCAGCATCGTATTGGCATATAGCATGCAGAATATCGGACGCGTCATGGGCAAGATACAATCGCTACAACGCATACTCAACCTCCTCGTAGCCGTACTATTCATCGGCATCGGAGGGTATTATATCATCATTCAATTCCTATAACTATGATTCAACGATTTGCAGACTGGCTGATCTATCACGTCATCGGATTAGACGCCACCACCCATTTGGGCATAGCTGTCAATTTCTTTGTTTATGACAGCATCAAGATTATATTATTGCTCTTTTGCATTAGTTTCCTGATGGGCATTATTAATGCCTATTTCCCCATTGAGCGACTGAGGCAATTCCTCAGTACACACCGACTATACGGACTGGACTACTTTCTGGCAGCCCTATTCGGAGGTATCACTCCATTTTGCTCCTGCTCGTCGGTGCCGTTGTTTATTGGTTTCACCAAAGGTGGCATACCTTTGGGCGTTACCCTCACTTTCCTCATCGCCTCGCCCTTGGTGAGCGAAGTAGCCGTGGCAATGTTCTTGGGCTCGTTCGGTTGTAAAGCCACGCTGATTTATGTAGTCAGTGGAACGCTGTTGTCGATGTTGGCAGGTTTCATTTTGGGCAAAATGCACCTTGAGCCTTACCTAAGTGATTGGGTGAAGGCAGCCCAAAAACAATCCAGCACGCAGAGCCTACAATGGCAAGCAGAACAAACACCCTTCTTGCGTCGCTTGCCAACGATTGCCCGCGACTCGTGGGGTATTGTGCGCGGTGTGCTGCTATATATCCTTATTGGTATAGGTATTGGGGCTGCTATGCATGGTTATGTGCCAGAAGGTTTCTTCGAGCAATACTTGGCAGCCGATAACTGGTGGGGCGTACCGTTGGCAGTGATATTGGCAGTGCCGATGTATGCCAATGCGGCGGGTATTGTACCTATTATTGAGGTGTTTGTTGCCAAAGGCATTCCGTTGGGCACGGCTATTGCCTTTATGATGGCTATCATCGGTTTGTCTATCCCAGAAGCTACCATGCTCAAGAAAGTGATGACGTGGCGACTGATTGGCATATTTTTTGGAGTAGTGACATTGTTAATCATCCTTTCGGGATATTTATTTAATTGGCTATTATGAAAGTATTGATTTTGTGTACAGGCAACAGTTGCCGCAGTCAAATAGCACACGGTTTGTTACAATCCATTGACCCAACTTTGCAAGTATTTTCCGCAGGTACTCAACCTGCAGAACGGGTACATCCAATGGCGGTGCAGGTAATGCAGGAGATAGGGATAGACATCTCACAGCACATCCCGACGCATGTATCGCAGTATTTGCACGAGGAGTGGGATTATGTCATCACCGTTTGTGGTGGTGCCAACGAATCCTGCCCTGCTTTTGTAGGCAAAGTAGCGCAGCGAATACATATCGGTTTCGCCGACCCATCGCTAGTGCAAGGCACTGAAGAAGAGCGACTAACAGCCTTCCGCCACACCCGCGATGAGATACAAGAGCAAATGCAGCACTTCCATAGCCACCTCACCTTATAACCTCATCACCTCATTGCCTTTACACTCTACACCCTCACTTTACACAAAAAAATCGCATAGCCCTTGCGCATATGCGATTTTATTACTACCTTTGCGGAGCAAATTACTCCATCGTATTTACTATGAGAACAACCATCGCTATCCTTCTGGCATTATTCGCTACTGCGCTATCTGCCAAAGACTATCAAGTATATGGTCCACAAGGTGGACTAGCAATGACCGTCACTTTGCCCAAAGACATCAATCCAGACACCGACACTTGCTCCATGGTCATTCTGATGCACGGCATTTTTGCAAGCGAAGATATTCTGCCAATGCCTACTATCGCCCGAAAACTGGCTAAGGCGGGCATAGCATCCATTCGCTTTGATTTTGGTGGTCATTGGGATAGCGAAGGAGAGATGCAGCAAATGACCATCGAGAAAGAGATTGCCGACGCCATGGCTATTTGGCAATACGCCAAGTCCTTGCCGTATGTCACTCGTATCGGACTGCTCGGACACTCGCAAGGCGGTGTAGTAGCGGCAATGACGGCTGGCAGGATTGCCGCCTCTGGCGATAGTATACAACCCTATTCGCTAGCACTTATTGCACCAGGATCGGTAGTGAAAGACGCTTGTCTGCATGGTAAGTTCTTTGGGGCTAAGTTCAACCCACAAGATCCTCCAGCGTACATCAAGTGCTTTGGAATAATGAAGTTAGGCAGAGAATATATCCTCACGACCCAGCAATTGGATATCTACGGCACAGCCAACCATTACAAGGGAAAAGTTCGCCTGATTCATGGCAGCAAGGACAAGATTGTTCCACTCTCATGTAGCGAAGAGTTCAAAGCCACCTACGGCGATGCTGCCGATCTGATTATCGTAGAAGGCGAGAATCACATGATTGGACTAAAAACCCAACGCGTCGCCGACCTCGTAGTAGAGTTTTTCCAATAACCATTACAAATTCATAACTCAAGCAACTATGGAACACAAATCTTGTCCTCGCTGTGGTGCAGCGTTTATTTGTCAGCACGAGAATCCCGCTAAGTGCCAATGTGCAGGCGTGGAACTCTCACCTGCTGCTCGTGCTCATCTGGTGGAGCAATACCCCAACCAATGCCTCTGCCGCAAGTGCCTGTTGGAGTTTGCTATCTAAGCAATGTTTGTTTATTATCCCGAATATTATTCGGGTATTCCCTGCCCCTAAACCCTAAACAGTAGCGCCATCGGCGCGTCCACTAAACTGGCACTCTATGCCCCTACATTCTACACCCTACACTTTACCAATTACGGGTTCATAACGGGTTCATAACGGGTTCGTATGCTACCTTCACTATGTGATTACTATAAGATTAGTATGCGATAATTATGTGATTCATTTCCCATGCTTATCCCATTGGTATAGATTCTGAAACTTTGTAGTTACGGGGGTATAATAATAGCGACCGTATTTCCCGTAAATCCCGTATTTGATTTTACGCAATACGGGAAATACGGTATTTACGGTATCTGTCTTTTATATCAAGTATGATTGATAATCAGACACTTGACCAAAAGATTGATATTCCCACGGACTTTCTGAGAATACACTCTAGGACATTCTCAAAAGTCCGCAGAAATTCATTTCTTAGAGTTTTCTCCATGAAAACCAATGCTCCATTCTTAATTATGCATGGTTTGCGGTATTGGTTTTACAGTGTCTATGTTTATCGCCGACCTGTCGTATGCAGGATTAGGAGAGCATGGAGCTTTACTCCTCGACCACCAACGTGTCGCTCTGTTTTCCTCTCGCCTCATAGCCTAATAGACTCTTTGGGCAGTCCTAATAGGGGAAAAGCGCCCTATTTTTGGTCAGAATTCCATATTTCACATCTCGTGCCTATATTGCGAAACTCTTTTGGCGACATGCCTGTATGTGTTTTGAAATACTTGCGGAAGGTAAACTGCTCTGGGAAACCCAATTGTTCCGCTACAGACTTAACCTGTACTCCTTTCTCGTGCAAAAGGCGCTTAGCATTATTTATTGTCACAAGGGTGATAATCTCAATAGGCGTCATGCCTAGCCGTTCAGACACAATTGAGGAGAAATACCGTTGCGACAACCCCGCTTGGTCTGCATAGAAAGCCACCTGCCGTTCTGTAGTATGGTTCTTTACTATTGACTGAATAAACTGCATAACAATCTGCTCCTTATGCGTGAATGGCTTGGGGATGCTAGCAGTCGGCTGTGATAGTATATGTGTTAATAACTCTAGAACCAATGTCTGTTTACGCAGAAGAATCAGTTTTTCTTTAGCTTGGCGCAAGATTCCATGTGGCATTACACTTACTTCAGCTTGCTGAGAAAGGATATCACGGATATTGCTCTCATAGTAATAGCATCGTTCTTCTGGCAATTCAATCACGGGAAAGAGGGGCATATTCCGCTCAGCTAGATGTGATAGATAAGGATACACCACATCTATCAATTGGTCTGGCGTATCCATGAGCGACAAAGCAGCATAATCCTCCGACTGACTGAGTTCCACGCAAGAGATTAGCGGACTAATGATGTGCAACGTACCACGCTGCATAGTGTAGCGACGACCGTTCAATATATTTTCGGCAGTACCGCAGATGCATATAGTAATTCCTACTTTCATGGCACAAAAGTACTCATTTTTCCTAATATCCACAAGAAAAATATAATATTTCTACATAAAATCATACATATTGCTCAATTATTCGCTATTTTTGCTCTTTTATGAGGCAAAAAAAAGCAGTACCTTTGCAGCCGAAATTAATTCAAAATTTACAAAACTATGGGAAAGTTCATTAAGTATTACGCATTGGAGATTTACTCCGTCATTTCCTTGATTATGTTAGTTTGTGCGGCAATGATAGATCCATTGTCGGTTGTACAGAAGTTTGTGGTGGTTTCTACTGCCTTATTTATCCTACATGAATGGGAAGAGAATAGTTATCCTGGCGGGTTTATCGACATTTTCTCGAGGGCATTGCAGTTTCAGGTGAGCGATGACCTCAAGCGTGCAAGCCGCATTCCAACAAGTGTGTTTTTGATTGCAATGTCCGTGATGTCATTTGTGTGGGATGACATGCCTATCTTTACCATGGCATTGGCTACATTCTGCATCTTTGAGGGGGTTGTGCATATAATGGGTATTAAGATTTTTCAACTAAAAAAGTTCTATACGCCTGGTATGGTGACTGCAGAATTGGAGTTAGTGATTGGTGTGGGATTGATAGTATATTTAGTAAAGAACGATTTGGGTGAATGGTACGACTATACATTTGGTCCGTTGTTGTTCGTAGTATGCTTTATGATGATGCAAAAGACGCTGACGCTGATGATAGGAATAAGGTACCGCGACTTGCCCAAAATGATGAAACAGAACCTAAAAAAATTAAGAGAAATGTCTTCTAAAGAATAGAGGAGGTGCTGATAGTAACAATACTAACCCCTAAAATACTTATCACTCATCACTTATAGTTTATAGTTAATCCGCAACGATACCGTTGCCCGACATATTTAATATAGCGTTATTCCCCTGCCATTTATGCCACAATCGCATAAATGGCTTTTTTATTTCATCTAGCCTCTAAGCAGTAGACTCTTCGTACCATCCTCTAAACGGCAGCTTCGCCTCCCGCCTCTACACTCTACACAAAAAAATCGCACAAAAATGCGATTTTTCTTGCACATATCACAAAAATACACTACCTTTGCACCGCATTCAGTGTAAGGGAAGCAGGTGAGAGTCCTGCACAGTCCCGCTGCTGTGATTCGCAATCCGATGTTCAAATTCTTATAAGTCACTGGTTCTTAGCGAACTGGGAAGGCTGAACAAAAGGAGCGATAAGTCAGAAGACCTGCTGCGTGCCACCAACGAGGAGTTGGTGAAGTTGAACGCTCTCGGGGAATCGAGCCAACGACATGACGCAAAGGTTTTCAATATTATTTACGGTACGCACATATGCGTATAGGTATTTGATAGATGTATCAAGTACCCGTTTGTTGTATCCGATGGTCAGTGTGTTTCTCGGGAGTCAAAACGCCTATCCACACACCCCTGACCATCACCCTGCCATGTTACTTCGCATTTGGGAAAATCCGAAGTAGATGGTCAGGGAGGTGTGGTTAATACATTGCCTTTCGCCTCTCGCCTGATAGCCAGCGGGGTCCCCGAAAAATCTGCTGATTTTTGGGGTGCTCTGATAGCCTCAGCGAGAGAAACGAGCAAATAATATTAACCCTTTAAACAACAAACCAACATGAAGAAATCTATTTTTCTTGCGGCTTTATGCCTTGTTAATGTAGCCCTCGCACAGGACTACGAGTTACGAACCCTAACATTTGAGGACGCAGATGCGCACTTCACGTCCTACACCCTCGACTATGCCAACAAGACCATCTCCACCTGGTCGGATCTCGTGGATGATGCTCAGTACAATGGCTCCCTCACCTACACCACAAGCGGCATTTACACATGGTACGATGCTCAAAATACCCTGCTAAACCACAGTTTTACAGCACCTTATTGGAATGGTGGACATGCCATCTCCAACTTTATCAACTCTGGCTTCAGCAACAATGATCTACCTGCCAACACCGCTTGGTACGAACTCCAATTCGCTACTCTTCAAGGTGGAAATAATGCCTCTAAGAACTTTTGCGTACATAACGGTCATGTAGATGATTACAATGCAGACTATACCACAATGCAGACTATCGCCTTTGCCGACGGCAAAGCTCGCGTGATTGACCATATGTATGTCACCAACACCTGCTATGTACTTAACTCTTTAGTGTACGGCGATGGCTATAATCCACCTGCTACCGACACCACCACATTTCACATCGTAGCTATCGGACAAGACGCCAACGGTCACGAGATCAGTCGTACCACTTTTGTCCTCTATAATGGGAAAGATAGCCTTGTGACGGTATGGAAGAAATGGGATTTATCAGTCTTAGGCGAGGTGAATGCTGTAGCGTTCAATATCGTTGGTACTAACGACTTATATGGTCAATGGGGACTCAATGCACCTGCCTATTTCGCCTATGACGATGTAGCAGTCCGCTTCCCAAAAGACGATACCGCCTTGCCTAATAGCCCTATCACCTCATCGCCTAATAGCCAAAAAGTTTTCCATAATGGCCAAATTATCATCCTTCGCGACGGCAAGATATACAACACCATGGGACAAACACTCACCAATTTCTAACACAAATCTCCGAGCATTATCCTAGAACAATTCCGCTACCCTTGCGCTACCTTTGCGCAAGGGTAGTGTTACACCACCATCAACACCGAAATAGCACTCAGAATCGCCTCTAAATGGCTAAAAATAGCATATCCTATAGCTACGCTTCCAGTCCCGCCAATCAGTAACCATCGAGCAGCATCCATTCGCATGGCCAATTGCTCCAGCATCGTGTATCTACGCAAACTTTCTTGCAACTCGCTACTGGGCGATGGCATAAGATCAATCTGACGAATCGTATCCGCCATAAACGCCTCATTATCTTTCACTTGCGGAGCACTCGCACGCAAACGCTTCTTTATTGTATTATTGGTTATCATATTAGTCTTGGTTCCTTGTTCCTTATTCTTTACTCAAAATAGCTTTCAACTTCTTCCTGGCTCGAAACAACATCACCGCAATATTGCCTTCCGATATTTCAGTGATCTTGCTTATTTCTCGAATACTTTTTTCTTCCAGATAATACAGTATGACCACAGCTTTCTCTTGTTTCGGCAACTGGTCAATCGCTTGATACAGTGGCTCATAGCGAAAAGCCGAATCAGTTTGTTCACTCGCTACTTCCGTATCAACACTCTCGTAGTTTTCTACTGCCACGCGATGGGTATTCCAGTATTTATTCTGTTCGTTAAGGTATTCATTATAGGCAATACGAAACACCCACGTCTGCAAAGCCGATTTGTGCTCAAAGGTAGCACAATGCAAATATGCCTTCAGTATGGCCTCTTGTGCAAGATCATTAGCCAGTTCTTCATCTCCATGAGTCAGCACAAGCAGGAACCGCCGAAGGGATTCCTGCAAGCCGCCAATGGCGGAAATAAACTGCTGCTTATCCATAAATTGATGAAAAACAAGTGATTTTGAAAAATAAGTCAGACAGATAAACGCAGTTTACTCTTTTTCAGCAAGTGCTTTTTCTTCTTTCTCAATCTCCTTCTTGAGATAATTCTTTGACACAAAAAACATCACTAAGAATGCTACACCAATAGTTAGGAGCAAACCGCCAATGATAACCGTCTTGTCAATTGGGTTGATGAACAAGCCATAAAGGAGAACAAATAATCCTACCAACGAGCAAAGTGCACCATACTCCAAGTGTTTCAACACTGCCATCTTGGTGGTCTTCTTTTTGCTGTCCGTCTCATTCAACATCTCAGCCATTGCTTTGAAGTCAATGTTTGCACCTTCACTCTTCTCAATCATTTGAGAGATGAGTTTACTGTGCTCCTCCACTTTGTGACGGCGGTTTTTGAGATACATAATCACACCCGTCAAAATAATGGCAGGTATTCCACCAAAAAGTAACAACACTCCAATAATAGGAACTAACCCATGCATAAATTCTCCCATAAAATAAAATTTAGTAAGTTTAACAAATCGTTCTCAGGTCGCTTCTCTGCGACTACACCCATTAGACAAATGAGAAAAAGAATATATTACAAACGACTGTTAATTTTTTAAGAATGGTTTCATTATTTAACTAAATGTTAAATTCACCATGAGCGCCTCAGGGAGTTGATTGAGGCGCAATGTTGTTGACAAGAAAATGTTGTTGATGTTGTTGGATTAAAATAATTTCTTGTTTTGGTGTGATTGTTGTTAGCGTAGCGAGTAGGAGCAAAAATTTCCTCAAAAACACATCATTTTGCCTGTGATTGTTCCACGCTCCTAAAAAATATTCAATTCTCAGGGCGTTATTTTGCCATTAAAATGCTCGTAAATCTTTGTCCCTGAGCGAGTTCCGAGCAAATCAATCCATTCTTCCAATTTCGCGCTTCTAGCACGCGCCACAGAGCCAAATCTCTGCAGTATCTTTTGCTTAGTAACTGATCCAACTCCCTGAATATCATCTAGTTCGCTCTTTGTCTGAGCCTTGCTTCGCTTCTTTTTGTGGTAACTGATAGCAAATCTGTGCACCTCATCCTGTATCTCCACCATCAGTCGGAAGATCTCGTCCGTCACTTTCATACCAAACTCCTGAACAGGGTCACCATAGAGTAGGGTATTCGTCCTATGCTTGTTATCCTTTTTCAATCCAGCCACCGGTATATCTAATCCCAACTCTCCATACACTACCTCCTTAATGGCGCTCATCTGTCCCAATCCACCATCGGCAATAATCAAATCGGGTAGGGCACTTCCTTCCTCCACCAATCGGCTATATCGTCTCCTGACTACCTCTCTCATACTTGCGTAGTCATCGGGACCTACTACCGTCTTTATCTCAAATTTCTTATACTCACTCTTGCATGCTCTACCTTTCTTAAACACCACACAACCTGCCACCGCATTACTACCTTGTGTATTCGAGTTATCAAAACTATCTATCCACAAGGGTAGGGTAGGCAGACCTAAAAGGTTTTGCAGCCCTCCCAAAATTCGGGCAGCTCGTTGGTCTGGATTTAGCTTATCTTCCTGATGAATTCGGTCTTTCTTATACTGCTGCACATTCTGCATCGCCAAATCCAGTAGCTTCTTTTTATCTCCTCCCAAGGCGATATTCACATACAAATTTTCATCAATTATCTCCGGAATAAACGGAACAATCACCTCTTTTGTTGTACTTCCCAACTGCTCTCGCAATTCGTAAATACCCATCGCCAATATTTCCTCTCTAGTCTCATCCAATTGCTTCTTGTACTCAATTGTCTGTCCCTGTACAATACTTCCCCTATGCACATGCAGCATACTGATATACACATTTTTCCCCATTTCATCGTATCCGAAGACATCCACATCGCCAGCGTGTGAGTTCGTAATGACCGTTTTACTCTTGAAATTCTCGATCAAATCGAGCTTTTCTTTCAGTCGCCCAGCCTCTTCATAGCGCATCGACATAGCCGCTTCCATCATCTCTGCCTCTATCTGCTTGCCAATCTCTTGCGCATCACCCTTAATAATCTTACGAGCAGCTTCTATATATTCCAGATACTTCTCTCTGCTTACTTTTCCCTCACAAATGCCGCAGCAATTACCCAAATGATACTTCAAGCACACGCGATATTTCCCCATTTCAACGCTACTTTTATTCATCTGCATAGCGCATGTACGAATAGGGTAGAGCTTGTGAATTAGCTCCAAAACCAAGTCCAAAGTATATCCAAAAGTATAAGGGCCATAGTAATCTCCTATGCCCTTAATAATCTTCCTAGTCTTAAATATCCTAGGATATTCCTCTCTCGTAATACAAATACTAGGATAACTTTTTCCGTCCTTCAATAGGATATTGTAGTGGGGTTGATACTGCTTAATAAGGTTATTTTCGAGCAAAAACGCATCCTGCTCACTATTTACAACCACATATTTAATATCAGCTATGCTTTTAACCAGTAATTTGGTTTTGTAGCGATCCTGTTCTTTATGAAAATAGCTGCTTACCCTACGTTTCAGATTCTTTGCCTTACCCACATATATTACTTCCCCTACTTCATTGAAGTATTGGTACACTCCTGGCTCTTCAGGCAATCGCCGAAGTATCTCTTGTATATGTGGATTTTTAGACATATATTCCGATAAAATCGGAGCAAATTACAAATTAATAGTGCTTAATTATTCACCACTAACTTGTCTTTGCTCCTTATTCTTTACTCCTTACTCAAAGCTTAGCAACTCAGCAAGCTACTAATCTCTACATCATCGCCAATAGCTTTTCTGCCATTCAAGAAGTCCAACTCAATAATAAAGTTGATATACACCTTCTTTACATTGAACTTTCTCACCAACTCCAATGCAGCAGCCATTGAGCCACCAGTAGCCAACAAATCATCATGCAAAAGCACCACATCATCCTCATTCAATGCATCTGCGTGAATCTGTATAGTATCTACACCATACTCTTTTGCATAGCTTACCTCAATAGTTTCTGCAGGTAACTTTCCAGGTTTGCGCACTGGCACAAATCCAGCTCCTAAATCCATTGCTACAGCTGGGCCTAGTATAAATCCTCTTGATTCAATACCAACTACTTTTGTGATGCCATAAGCACGATACAAATTCACAATCTCATCTTTCATCCATTTCAAATACTCTGGATTACTCAATACGGTAGTAATGTCTTTAAAAATAATTCCTGGTACAGGAAAATCCTTTACATCGCGAATAGCCGCGAGCACTTCTTCATGTTTCATATCTTTTATTTATTATTAATTATCTTACTATATTTAGCAAAAATGTCTTATGTTCCACGTGAAACAATTCACTAAACACTAAACTCTAAACACTAAATCATTATCTTCCCATCAACACCAGCAATACGCTTACATCATTAGGGCTTACGCCAGGTATTCTGCTCGCTTCTCCAATTGTATTAGGCTGAATACGGATTAGTTTTTGTCTGGCTTCTGTACTGAGTGACTGCACACTATTGTAGTCAAAATCTTTTGGTAATCGGATGTTGTCCAGTCTTCTCAGTTTGTCTGCTGCCAGCTTCTCACGCTCTATATATCCCTTATATTTGATATTAATCTCAGTACTTTCTACAATCTCCTCTTGTCTTGCTCCGAGCGCTACTATCTTCTCTTTCAAATCAGGCAATGCTTCTGCCAATCCCATAATCGTTACATTAGGACGAGCTACTATATCAATCAACTTACATGTCTGTTGCAGATCACCATAACCCATCTGATTCAAATAGGCATTAATATCTTTGGCTTTTACAGATGTTGTACGCAGCATTTCTGTCAATGCTTGCTCGCCCTCTTGTTTGCTCTTGAGTAGCGACAAACGATAGTCATCTGCCAATCCCAATTCATAACTGCGCTCTGTCAGTCGAGCATCGGCATTATCTTGGCGAAGCAAAATGCGATATTCCGCCCTTGAGGTAAACATTCTATATGGCTCATCCACACCCTTATTTACCAAATCATCAATCAATACACCTATATAACTCTCGTCTCTTGCCAGTGTAAATGGCGCTCCACCTGTGATATTCTGATGTGCATTGATACCTGCTACCAATCCTTGTCCTGCTGCCTCCTCATAGCCCGTAGTACCATTAATCTGTCCAGCAAAGAAGAGATTCTTCACCTTCTTTGTCTCCAATGTGTGCAGCAGTTGGGTAGGGTCAAAGAAGTCATATTCTATGGCATATCCAGGACGGTAGAGAACAATGTTCTCTAAACCCTTCACAGTCTTCAATGCTTGCCATTGTATTTGCCAAGGTAGGGATGAAGAAAAACCATTGATATAATACTCATTCGAATCCACTCCCTCTGGCTCCAAAAACAATTGGTGCATATCTTTATCGGCAAAAGTCACAATCTTCGTCTCAATACTGGGGCAGTATCTTGGACCGATACTCTGAATCTGTCCATTGTATAATGGCGAATCTGCCAATCCACTACGTAATACCTCATGTGTCTGCTCGTTGGTATAAGTAATCCAGCAACTCATTTGCTTTAGTTGTCGCTGTACCGTATCCAAATACGAGAACTGATGATTATCCTCATCACCCAGCTGCTCTGTCAATTGCGAGAAATCAATACTTCTCTTATCCACACGAGCTGGCGTTCCGGTCTTCATTCTGTCCGTAGCAAAACCCAATTGGCGTAACTGCTCAGTAATACCAAAACTACTTGGCTCGGAAATACGACCACCCTCAATCTGTGTCTTACCAAAGTGCAACAGGCCGTTCAAGAATGTACCATTGGTCAAGATAACAGCTTTCGCTTGCATCTCTACACCCAACAATGTCTTCACTCCGCATACCTGACCATCTTTGACCACTAACTCTATGACGGTATCTTGCCAAATATCCAAGTTTGGAGTCGTAGTCAGTATTTTCACCCACTCCTCAATAAAGCACTTTCTATCGCTTTGGCTACGAGGACTCCACATAGCTGGACCCTTGCTACGATTGAGCATACGAAACTGAATAGCACTCTTATCAGTCACAATACCCATCTGACCGCCCATTGCATCTATCTCTCTGACTATCTGACCTTTAGCTATTCCACCCACGGCAGGATTACAACTCATCTGACCAATCTTATTCATATCCATCGTGATGAGCAACGTCTTACTACCCATACGAGCAGCGGCACTGGCTGCCTCACAACCAGCATGTCCTGCACCTACTACAATAATATCATACTTAAATTCCATATAATCAATCACTTATGTTCTGTCTGTTGCTTATCCGTAATATATCCTATATATATCCTTATTTACCTATTACCCTTCCTCTATGCTTCCATCTGCCTTGTCCGCTAAAACTGCTCTTGCCAATCGTACGTTGTGGAGGCAAAAAAGCATCCTCTAAATGTGTCAATTCCTTTACCTCATAGGTATTAGGATCCATCGTAATACCGATAATATCAAATCGTGGAACCAAATCTATCTGATGAAACTTTATATACGCATTTGCCGCTGCAGCCATCCTTCGTCTTTTCAATTCATCCACAAACTCCTCTGGGCGTTTCCCTCCAAAAGAACTTGTACGAGTCTTTACCTCCACAAAAGCAATTTCTTTCTTACTCACTGCTATCACATCCATCTCTAGATGCCCAAATTTCCAGTTAGTATCTACCACACGAAATCCCTTCTTTCGCATGGTTTCACAAGCTATCTCCTCGCCTTTCTGTCCTATGATATTATGCTCTGCCATCTATCCTTGCATCTTATTCACACGTGCCGCATCTAGTCTTAGCATAATCGCCAGCAATATCGTAAAGCCCCACAGCGAAGACCCTCCATAACTGAAGAACGGCAATGGAATACCTATCACAGGTAACAATCCCAATACCATACCTATATTGATAGTCACGTGGAATAATAGTATGCTAGCTACAGAATAGGCGAAGATTCGGCTGAATTCATCGCGTTGGCGTTCTGCTATATGAATAATTCGAAGTATCAAGATTAAATAAAGCAATAATAGTCCAGCTGAACCTACAAATCCCCATTCCTCACCTACGGTACAGAAGATAAAGTCGGTATCTTGTTCGGGTACGAACTTCAATTTTGTCTGTGTCCCTTGCAAAAAACCCTTTCCAGAGAATTGTCCTGACCCAATAGCAATCAACGATTGATTCACGTTATAACCTGCTCCATGAGGATCGTCTTTCATTCCTAGCAATACTTCGATACGCACCCGTTGGTGGCGTTGCAAGATGTTATGAAAAGCGTAGTCACATCCTTGGCAAAGAACAGCAGAGAATAGTACAAATCCCGCGATCCAACCATAGGATAATTTGCGGTTTTTTATACTTTGAATGAGCAAGTAGATAGCTGTTAGCGCTAAACTTGCGATACCAATATAATTAAAGTTAATTTGTATCCATATATTCAAAAGTAGTCCTATTCCATAGCATGCTAGAACTCCTAGTGAAATGATAACAAGTGAGCGAAAATCTTTCTCTTTCGCAATTGATACGCCTACGGCGGTAGCATGTATAAGCAATGTACTAACTAGACTACCCACATTGCCTAATCCTATCGGCAAGGCTACTTCACCAAATCGAATCACCAATATAAACAGCATAATACTTGCCACTCCCCATCCCAATACATAACCTGTCATTCCTTGACGGTAAAATACCAATAAGAAAGACAAAAATACCAACGCAGAACCAGTCTCTCGTTGAGCAATCATAATAATGAGTATCGGAACTCCAATCAGGGCAAATGGTATGATCAAATCGCGCAAATCTCGCACTTTATATCCATATTGTCCCATGAATTTGGCAATAGCAATCGCTGTGAAACACTTGGCAAACTCCGCAGGTTGCAAGCTAATAGGACCAATCGTGAGCCAGGATAATGAACCCTTGATATCTCGTGCAAAAATAGGAGTTATGATCAATAGTAGAATCATTGCCCCATAGAACACGTATCCTAACACATCGTATGCTTTTTCTTCTATCATGAGAATGATAGTTCCCAGCACCACCGCTGTGGCAATCCATACGAGTTGTTTACCTGCACGGTTAGAGAAGTCCCAAATACTTGTTTGGTCAAACGAATAACTAGAACCATAGATATTCAGCCATCCGAAGAGCGCAATGACAAAGAACAATAAGATTGTCCACCAGTCTAAACCCGATATGATACTTCTGTTCTGTCTCATTGTTGGTCTATTAAGTTAGCATTTTTCATGCGCTCTAAAAGGGCTTTTCTTTCGATTTTACCGGTCAAGTACTGCTCTATGATAAGAGTGGCTATTGGACACGCCCATGTGGCGCCAAATCCAGCATTCTCCACCGCTACAGCTACAGCTATTTGTGGGTTATCCATAGGGGCAAATCCTATAAACAAGGCGTGATCTTCTCCATGCGGATTTTGTACCGTACCTGTCTTACCGCAAATTTGCAGATCGGGTATATTATACCAACGTCCTGTACCTTCGGTCATTACGCGTGCCATTCCACGATGCACTACATCAAAGTGTTTCTCCTTGACCAATGTAGTATGTACATCTACTTTCATCGAATCATTTCTGTTGAAATGGGGAGTGATATAGTATCCTTTATTGGCTATGGCTGCTGCTTGGTTAGCAAGTTGAAGTGGGGTAACCAATATCTCACCCTGTCCTATGGATAGCGAACGAATAGTAATCGCTTTCCATCCTTTATTGCCATAAATCTTATTGTAGAAAGCGGTTGTAGGCAAATAGCCTTTGGCTTGTTCGCGGATATCCGTATTCTCGAATCGTGCTCCTAAACCAAAACTCGCCACAATGTTTCTCCAATCTTCGTAGTGTTGTTTGAATGCCACATGTCCATCTTGATAGCCATCCCTTTGTAGAAAATCACGATAGAGTGCCCAGAAATATGGGTTACAACTCTGTTCTATGGCTTCTTCTAGTTGCACTGGACTACCATGGTCGTGCGTACATTTAATAGGACTAGATCCAGGACCATTGCAACTATATTGTGTATATTGATTGATTACTCCCTCCTGCAATGCTATCAATGCCTGAAGTATTTTGAATGTGGATCCTGGCGAGTATTGAGCTTGTGTAGCTCGATTCATAAGTGGTTTGTGTGGGTCGTTGAGCAACTCTTTATAGTTAGCGGAACGTTCTTTGCCCACTAATTTTCGTGGATCCCAATTGGGAGCACTAACCATCGACAATATTTCACCCGTCTTAGGTTCAATGGCCACCACGCTGCCTATTTTACCTTGCATGAGTTCTTCTGCTACGGCTTGTGTAGCACGGTCAATTGTCAAATGCAAATCTGTACCTGTTTGAGCTGGACGATCCATGGCTCCATCGAGGTATTTACCTTGTATGCGTCCGCGAGCATCTCGCATCAATATCTCCACACCTTTCTCGCCGCGGAGTTGTTTCTCATAGGTGCGCTCTATACCATCACGACCAGAATAATCTCCTGCGGAATAATATGGATCTTTGTTGATGTCGTTATTATTCACTTCGCCCACATTACCTAGGATATGAGAGGCTATAGGGTAGGTGTAATCGCGCAGGGTACGTATACGAATATCAATACCAGGATATTTGTATTTCTCTTGTTGAAGATGCGCTATTTCTTCTTGTTTAAGGTTTTGGATAAATATTTGGGGTGAGAACTGTGAATATCCTCGATTCTTACTTTTGTTTGTCATGTTCTGCATACGAGCGATAAACTCGGTAGAGTCAATGCGTAATGCTTGACAGAAACCAACGGTGTCAAAGTAGTTTTTTTTCATCTCTCTGACAATCATTGTCACTTCGTAAATAGGTTGGTTGGCTACCAGGAGTTCTCCGTTGCGGTCATAGATGAGTCCGCGAGAAGGATAGATCGTTTGGCGTAACTGGGCATTGTTTTCAGCTTTCTCTTGGGTAGATTGATCGATGATTTGCAGCGAAAAGAGGCGTATGATATACACCGCCACAACGAGTATTGCGATTCCTGCTAATACATATCTACGATTATAAAACTGATCATTAATCATCCTAACGCCTTATAATTTCGTATCCTAGAATTACAAGTAATGTCAATATGCTGCTCAGCAAAGTTTGTAGAATAATCATCCACCAGTTGTGCAAACTCCAAGCTTCTAGCATAAATACCATGAAGTGATGCATTACCACCAAGATCAATGCGCACTTCATATATTCTATCATACCTATGTTCAGACTACTGATTTCACCTTTGATACGTTCAATATCCTGTGATGATTTTCTGAGTAGAATTGGTCTGCAGAAACTCAGTGCTACACACGCGGCCATGTGTACACCTAAGGAATTGTTGCACACATCCATAATGAGTCCCACTAGCATACCTATAAGCATTTCTGCCCATCTTGGGAGTTGGGTAGGTAGGATGAGCAAGAGAAGCACATATACCATAGGGTATCCCCATGCTTGTATATGCAATCGGTCAAATACGAGCACCTGGAGTACGATGATGATAATAGCTTTTAATATATACTTAATCCATTCCATGATAGCTATGATCTTGTTCTTTGTTTCTATTGCGAAGCACTTGAACATACTTCAATGCTCGGTAGTTGGTGCTCAATTTGATTTTCGCAGAGTGGTAGTTATCTCCCGGATTTAATTCGATGTCATCTATCACACCGATTAAAATACCCTCTGGAAATACAGATGTCAATCCACTAGTTACGACGGTATCATTGGTATTGATGGATATATGTCGTGCAATATCGGTGAGATGAACATATTGGTAGTCTCGTCCATCCCATTGTGTTCCACCTATCTGTCCGCAACTTTTCAGGCGGGTACTAATACTGATATTGGTGTGGATGATAGGTACCACTAGCGAATATTTCTCCGCCACAGCGCTCACGATACCCACTAGTCCATCTGCACATACCACGCCCATATCTTTCTCTATGCCATCTCGTGCTCCTTTGTTGAGGGTCAGATAGTTGTGTTGTTTATGCGTGGTGATATCAATGATTTTGGCAGGGGTGTAGTCCCAATCTAAATGGGTGTAGATATATTGACTATCGCGCTCTGCTGTGTGCTCAACACTATTTTGCAGTTCCATGAGTTGGGACTTGAGTAGTGCGTTTTCTTCGGCAAGGAGCGTATTGTCTTCGCGCAACTGAAAATATCCCTTAATGGAAGTACGAATAGTGTTGCTGCCCGCAATGATACGATTGGTGCTAGACCACACACTACTTTGCTGATATTCATGTGTAGTGCCTATCAGTATAAACGCAACAACTTCCAATATCAGAAATATTAGGAAGTTGCTATAGCGTATGAGAAAATCTATAAGATTTCGCATTTATCGTATCAAGAATCCAAAGTTGTTTACATTCTTCAATGCTACTCCTGTTCCACGAGCTACCGCATGTAGTGGATCCTCGGCTACGTGGAATGGGATGGTTATCTTATCTGTTAATCGTTTGCTCAATCCATGCAATTGTGCACCACCACCGGTGAGGTAGATTCCGCGTTTCACAATGTCAGCGTATAACTCAGGTGGAGTAGCCTCCAATGCTTGAAGAATAGCAGTTTCAATCTTAGCGATACTCTTCTCTAGGCAGTGTGCTATCTCTTGGTAACTAATAGGCACTTGCATAGGCAAAGCAGTTACTTTGTTTGGACCGATTACCATATAGTCTTCTGGTGCATCTTCCAACTCTGGCAATGCTGATCCCACTTGCATCTTGATGCGCTCTGCAGTAGGCTCGTCAATACGCAGGTTGTGCATACGACCCATGTAATCCACAATATCAGCATTCAAGTCGTCACCCGCTACTTTGATAGACTTATTGGCCACGATTCCACCCAAAGAGATAACCGCGATCTCAGTAGTACCACCACCTATATCTACCACCATACAGCCTTCTGGGCTCTCCACATCAATACCCATACCGATAGCTGCTGCCATAGGCTCATAGATCATATATACATCTCTACCGCCTGCGTGCTCCGAACTATCGCGTACCGCACGAATCTCGACTTCGGTACTACCTGATGGAATACATACCACCATACGGATATTTGGACTGAAAAGGCGATTTTGTTTAGGAATCATCTTAATCATACCGCGAATCATCATCTCGCAAGCATAGAAGTCTGCTATCACGCCATCGCGCAATGGACGAACGGTATGAATCAAGGTTCCGCCCTTACCAATCATTTGTTGTGCTTTGCGACCTACCGCCACCATCTTTCTGTCGGTACTGCTAATCGCTACTACGGATGGCTCATCTACCACCACTTTATCATCGCAAATGATAATCGTGTTGGCTGTTCCAAGGTCAATAGCAATCTCTTGTGTGAACGAAAAAAGTCCCATTCTTTTAATTTAATTAATATTGTTATACCAAGTGAATAATATACGTACTATAAAATCGCGCAAAGGTACAACTTTTTTTTGACATTTCCAATACCTGTTATTTTTTTTTGCAAAAAAAAGTGTGGTAGCTTTTGGCTACCACACTCGCGCTCCCTCAAGGACTTGAACCTTGGACCCCCTGATTAACAGTCAGATGCTCTAACCGACTGAGCTAAGGAAGCATTATTTTTGACAATCAAAACCCATTGTTTTTCGATTGCGGGTGCAAAAGTACTGCTTTTTTTTGATATGAGCAAGTTTTTTTGAAAAAAAATTACTATCTTTGCAGAAATTTTTGATTTTTGGCTCAAAATAGCCATATTTTTGACAAAAATAACGTTAAAATGAAAAAAGTACTAGGTTTAGGAAACGCTTTGACAGACATCTTGCTCCAAATCTCAGAGGGAGATCTTCGTGAGATCGGTTTTCTCAAAGGAAGCATGAATCTCATCAATGCACAACAGTTCGAGCAACTACAAACACGTTTTGCTTCTGTTCGCAAACGAATGGTAGCTGGTGGTAGTGCCTCCAATACCGTGGCAACTATTGCGCAGTTGGGTGGCAAAGCAGCTTTTATTGGTAAGATTGGCAATGACGAGGTGGGACGCTTCTATCATGAGGATCTGCTGAAAAATAATGTTCAACCTCAAATGCTTACTTCATCCCTTATGTCTGGATGTTGCATCGTGCTCATCACCCCTGATGGCGAGCGAACTTTCTGTACTTATCTTGGCGCTGCAGCCGATATGAAAGCCGAAGATATCTGCAAGGAAGCATTTATAGGATACGACATTTGCCATGTCGAGGGTTATCTAGTCCAGGACCATAATCTTATTGAGAAGGCTCTTCGTACAGCTAAAGAGCAAGGATGTACAGTCTCTCTTGACCTCGCAAGTTATAATGTGGTTAATGAGAATCACCAGTTCCTTAAAGACCTTATATATAAATATGTAGATATCGTCTTTGCCAACGAAGATGAATCTTTTGCTTATACCCACCTTAATCCAGAAGAGGCAGTGGAGAATATCTCTCAACAATGTGATATTGCAGTCGTTAAGGTTGGCAAACGCGGCTCATATATCCGCCAAGGGTCACAATTGCATCATATTGGAGCTATCACATCCAATTGCTTAGATTCTACAGGCGCAGGCGACCTCTATGCGGGTGGTTTCCTTCATGCTCTATCCGATGGTTTTGATCTTCGTCGTTGTGGTGAAATCGGCACTATTGCTGCGGGACGCATTGTAGAAATCGTCGGAACCAAACTTCCTGAAGAGACATGGGAGGAGATTCGCCGCATCTGTGCGCTCTATCGCGGATTTATGCACAAACTCAAATTCTAATCTCCGAAATTTTGAAACAAGCGACCTTGTTGCGTGAAACACTTAAAACATTATAAAAATGAAAATCCTTTACATCCTTTACCAATATTTGATTGGATTCCCATTAGTGGTTGTTGCTACTATCTTTACCGCACTTTTTACCATCATCTGTTTCCCTTGGAAAAATGGCAAGGCGCCTCGCACAGTTCAAGTTTTATGGTCAAGAAGTGTGCTATGGTTTTTGCTTGTACCTATCAAAGTGACGGGTCGCGAGCATGTTAATCCTAAACAATCCTATGTGTTTGTGGCCAACCACCAGTCTTTTCTAGATGTCTTTGCTGTTTATGGCTGGTTGCCTAATAATTTCAAGTGGTTGATGAAGAAGGAGATTCGTAAGGTGCCTTTCGTGGGTACTGCTTGTAAGGTAGCGGGACATATTTTTGTGGACCGTTCCAACCCTCGTGCGGCTCTCCAAAGTATGGAGCATATTAAAGGAGAATTGGTAGATGGTATTTCTACTGTTATTTTCCCCGAAGGAACGCGTACCAAGACCGGTGAAATGGGACGTTTTAAACAAGGAGCCTTCAAAATAGCTATGGATTTGAATCTCCCTGTTGTACCTCTTTCTCTCAAGGGTTTCCATCATGCTATGCCTGCTCGCCAACTATTTGTTAATCCTAAGGCATCTACCGCCCTTCATATTGGCGAGCCTATAGATCTATCACAATTTGCTGATATCAACGAAGCAATGACTTATGTCCGTGAGAAAGTAGAAGAAGGATTACAGGCATAATAGTCAACACTTTCTCTCTTTTCAAAATAAGATAGTCGTCTATTTCTAATTTCTATATCATAAAATAAGCAGCATCCTTTCGGGTGCTGCTTTTCTTATTCGGCTTATCGCCTCTCATCTATTAGTCTCTCGCCTAATAGCTCTTTACTTCTTCTTTGCATCAATCTCAGCATCTACCAAGATACGACCGCACAACTCGCAAACGATGATTTTCTTGCGAAGGCGGATATCCAATTGGCGTTGTGCAGGAATCTTGCTGTGGCAACCACCGCAACTATCGCGCTCTACCTTCACTACTGCCAAACCGTTGTGTGCATTCTTACGAATACGGTGGAAAGCTGTTACAAGGCGATCCTCAATGTGTTTCTCCAAGTCAGCTGCGCGGAGCATGAGTTTCTCTGTTTGCTCTTTGGTCTCTGACAAGATTGCCTCCAACTCGTTGCGTTTTTGATTCAAATCTACGGTACGATCCTCGATATCAGAGATAGTCTTTGCTTTATCTGCTTGGAAGTTCTCTAACTCGGTAGTCAATTTACCAATCTTACGTTGTGAAGACTCGATATCCAACTCTTGGTACTCAATCTCTTTGGTGAGGTTGTCGTACTCACGGTTGTTACGAACATTGTTTTGTTGCTCTTTGTAACGAGAGATAGCTGCATTAGCATTCTCGATACGTACACGATGCTCAGAGATACCTGTTTCGCACTCCTTGATGCTGTTCTCAATGTTGGTGAGACGAGTCTTAAGACCCTCTACCTCATCGCTCATGTCTTTTACTTCTTGTGGCAACTCACCAGCAAGGATACGCAACTCGTCGATCTTGGTATCAACGGTTTGCAATTCATACAATGCGCGCAATTTGTCCTCTACGCTCATGATTTGTTCTTCTTTCTTTGCCATAATGATATCTTGTTTTTAGTTTATTATTCTCTTTTATCCCCAGTATTGTACTGGACTCTTATCTGCCTTCGCTACGTGCGTATGTATATAAGGAGAGAGCAACTGCTCAAAAATCTCGCGTGTGAAATGCTCGCTCACCCAATGATCCATATCCACTACCGCTATTTGTCCCGCAGCCCCTTGCATCTCGTGGTACTTGAAGTCTGCCGACACATACACATCTGCACCTTGTGCTATTGCCTCGTTCACTAGGTCTGCTCCTGCGCCACCGCAAATAGCAATCTTCTGCACCTGCTCACCTTTGCCATGGACATAACGCAAACCAGCACCTTCTATGCCAAATACTTTAGCAACATGCGCCATAAATGCTTGCATATTCATTGGTTCTGGCAACTGACCAATTACGCCCAAACCAACATTTTCTTGACTCTCTGACAAGATGCGATATGTTTTTACCCCCAATTTCTCCGCCATTTTACCACTCACACCATGCAACCAACTGTCCATGGATGTGTGGGCAGAGTAGATAGCGATACGATGCTCAATAGCCTTCAACACGCAACGCTCTTGTGGGGTATAACCCGTTATTTGTTTCAGTCCGCGGAATAGTAGGGGATGATGGGATACAATCAAATCGCAACCCAGAGCAATGGCTTCATCGACGACAGACTCTGTAACATCTACCGTCAACAATGCCGCATTCACTTCTGCATTGCGATCACCCACCTGCAGTCCCGAATTATCCCAATCTTCTTGGTAACTCAAGGGAGCTACAGATTCTATGATATTGATAATATCCTGAAGGATCAACCTTTTTTAGAGCCAACGCCTGTACGTGCGGACGAAGCGGCAGCTTTTTGTGTTTTAACTTGTTGCTTTGGAGCTGGTTTCTTAATCTCTTGCTTTACCTCTTCTACAGCTACCTCCTCACCTTCTTCTACGGTGAAGTCAGTAATACCAGCACCTACAAGGATATTGTACCATTGTACCAATTTGCGAATATCGCTTGGATATACACGGTCACGGTCAAAATCAGGCAATACCTCGCCAAAGAAATCGCGCAACTCATCGTTGTCAGCTTTCTTAGGATCGATAGAGGCTTGCTTCAAACCCTCTTTCTCGCCCAACTTGGTCAATACCTCGCTAAGTGCGATATCATCGCCCATGGTGTACATAGAAATCTCACCAAGAGAAACAATTTTGTCGCGAGCATAAGTAGGCATACGCTTGCCATCCAACAATGATTCAACAATCAACATATTGTTACCACGATTCACCAATTTGTAGAGTCCTGGTTTGCCTGTAATTGATAAAATATCCTTTAACATAAAATTCTTAATTTTAAAAACGGCGACAAAGGTACGCATTTTTTTGAATATACGCAAGGTTTAGCAAAAACTTTCTGCATTTTTCTTGCATATATCCAATATTTGTAGTACCTTTGCACACTAATTTTTCAAAAATTTTAAGGTATGGAAAACAAAGAAAAAATTCAACTTCCTGAGAACGCCTCTCGTCCTCTCAAACCAGGAGAGAAGTACGAGCCTATTCTCAAACCACAAAATTCTTACCCAGAAATCACCCCTTATAGCGTGATCATGGGTGTCGTGATGGCAGTTATCTTCTCCGCCGCCGCTGCTTATCTGGGCCTCAAAGTAGGTCAAGTCTTCGAAGCGGCTATTCCTATCGCTATCATTGCTGTGGGACTTTCTTCGGCTATGAAGCGCAAGAACGCCCTCGGCGAAAATGTGATTATTCAATCTATCGGTGCATCTTCTGGTGTGATCGTAGCTGGTGCTATCTTCACATTACCAGCACTTTACATCTTGCAGGCCAAATATCCTGAGATCACCGTCAACTTTATGCAAGTGTTCTTGTCATCCTTATTGGGTGGTTGCTTGGGTATATTGTTCCTCATTCCTTTCCGCAAGTATTTCGTACAAGAGAAACACGGCGAATATCCATTCCCTGAGGCTACGGCTACTACCCAGGTTCTTGTGTCTGGTGAAGGCGGTGGCAACCAAGCCAAACCCCTCATTTGGGCCGCTGGAATCGGAGGTTTGTATGATTTTGCTGTTTCTACTTTCGGTCTCTGGACCGAGCAACTCACTACCCGTATGACAGGGTGGGGTGAGGCGCTTGCTGCTAAGTTCAAACTCGTGTTCTCTATCAATACCTCTGCTGCGGTATTGGGTTTGGGTTATATCATTGGTCTCAAGTACGCTGCGGTTATCTGCGCGGGTTCCTTCTTCGTATGGTGGGTATTGCTTCCACTCATCGGTAGCGTACCTGGTATGGAGGCGATGGATCCTGACTTGATGTTCAAGGATTATGGCCGTAATATCGGTATTGGTGCCATTGCTATGGCAGGTCTAATCGGTATTGTAAAGAGTTGGGGCGTGATCAAATCTGCCGTTGGATTGGCAGGCAAAGAGCTAGGTGGCAAAGGCAAAGCCGTTATTACCGCATCACTCCGCACAGAGAAAGACTTGAGTATGAAGTTCATCGTTTTGGCTATTGCAGTGGCGCTGCTCATTACTTTGGTTTTCTTCTGGATCGGTGTATTGGGCAATATTTGGCAGGCTTTGGTGGCATTCCTCGTGGTGGCTGTGATAGCTTTCCTCTTCACTACTGTAGCAGCTAATGCGATTGCTATCGTGGGTAGCAACCCTGTTAGTGGTATGACCTTGATGACCCTTATCATCGCATCTGTGATCTTCGTGGCTGTAGGTATGAAGGGCGCAAGCGGTATGGTAGGCGCTATGGTGATTGGTGGTGTGGTTTGTACTGCTTTGTCTATGGCGGGTGGTTTCATTACTGACCTCAAGATCGGTTATTGGATTGGTACTACCCCTCGCAAACAAGAGACATGGAAGTTCCTCGGTACGCTCGTGAGTGCAGCTACCGTAGGTGGTGTGATGATTATTTTGAATAAGACATACGGTTTTGTAGGTGACAACGCCCTTGTAGCTCCTCAAGCCAACGCGATGGCTGCGGTGATTGAGCCATTGATGAGTGGTCAAGGCGCACCTTGGATGCTCTATCTCGCAGGTGCTATCTTGGCATTGGTGCTCAATATATTAGGTGTACCTGTATTGGCATTTGCTTTGGGTATGTTTATCCCATTAAGTTTGAATACCCCATTGCTCGTGGGTGGTGCTATCTCTTGGCTGGTTTCTCGTAAGCGCGAGAAAGATGGTGAGAAGGCAGAGGAAATGGCTGCGGCTCGCAATGAGAAGGGTACATTGATTGCTTCTGGTTTCATCGCAGGTGGTGCGTTGATGGGTGTTGTAAGTGCTTTGATTAAGTTCTGTGGCGTAGAGTGCTATTTAGGCGCTTGGGCTGCAAGCAATGGTGCAGCCCTTGTTGGCGTGGCAGCATATATCGCTCTGATCGTTTACTTCATTCTTGCAAGTAAGAAAACCAAGTAATCGCTAAACGATTCTTTCAATACCAAAACTCGGGTGCAGGCAATTGCATCCGAGTTTTTATTTTCTCCTTTCTCCCTTCTCTCTATAACCTTTCACCCATTACCAATGTATTTTGATAGATACATCTATCATTTTACAAATAATTGCGCGATAAATTTGCATATGTGCGAATTTTGTAGTACCTTTGTCGCCAAATGGCGACGTCATCGAAATGGTCTTGTCGCAATGAATGCCGCCAGCGGCATTGGGCGAGCAACATTCCTCCTCTATCCTCGAATCCACGCGATTCTCGGATGGTGAACAAAGAAAAACAATAACAAAACATATTAAACTAATAAACATTTTACACTTATGGTAAGTTACAAAGATCTTGGCTTGGTGAACACCAAAGAGATGTTCGCTAAAGCAATCGAAGGTGGCTATGCTATTCCTGCCTTCAACTTCAACAACATGGAGCAACTTCAAGCTATTATCAAAGCTGCTGCTGAGACAAAGAGTCCAGTTATCCTCCAAGTTTCTAAAGGTGCGCGCAACTACGCTAACCAAACTCTTCTCCAATACATGGCACAAGGTGCTGTAGAGTATGCTAAAGAGTTGGGTTGGGAGAAGCCACAAATCTGCTTGCACCTCGACCACGGAGATAGCTTCGAGACTTGCAAATCTTGCGTTGACTTCGGTTTCTCTAGCGTGATGATCGATGGTTCACACCTCCCATACGAGGAGAACATCGCCCTCACCAAGAAAGTTGTTGAGTACGCTCACGCACACGATGTAACCGTTGAGGCAGAGCTCGGCGTGTTGGCAGGTGTTGAGGATGAGGTTTGCGCAGCTGAGAGCCACTATACAAAACCAGAAGAGGTAGTAGATTTCGCTACTCGCACAGGTTGCGACTCACTCGCTATCTCAATCGGTACTAGCCACGGTGCTTACAAGTTCACCCGTGAGCAATGTACAGTAGATCCACAAACTGGTAAACTCGTTCCTCCTCCATTGGCATTCGATATCCTCGACGCTATCATGGAGCAACTCCCAGGTTTCCCAATCGTACTCCACGGTTCTTCTTCAGTTCCACAAGAGTATGTTGACATCATCAACCAATACGGTGGTAAATTGCCAGACGCAGTAGGTATTCCAGAGGAGCAACTCCGCAAGGCATCTGAGAGCGCAGTTTGCAAGATCAATATCGACTCTGATAGCCGTTTGGCTTTCACCGCTGCTGTTCGCAAAGTGTTCGCTACCAACCCAGGTGAGTTCGATCCACGTAAATACTGCGGTCCAGCTCGTGATTTGATGACCGAGCTCTACAAGCACAAAATCGTTAACGTTCTCGGTTCTAACGGCAAAGCTGAGTAATCATGGCACTCCCATTTATGACCGCTGCCGAGGCGGCGCAATTGGTACCTCACGGAGCAATATGTGGCATGGGTGGTTTCACCCCTGCCGGCGCTCCTAAGGAAGTTCCTTCTGCTATCGCAGCGATGGCTGAGGCACTCCATGCTGAGGGCAAACCATATAAGATTGGTATGTACACCGGTGCTTCTACTGGTGACAGCTGCGACGGTGCTCTCGCACGCGCACACGCCATCGAGTTCCGTACCCCATACCAAGGTAGCAAAGACCTCCGCGCTGAGCTCAACGCACAAGGTGCTCACTACTTTGATATGCACCTTAGCGAACTCGCACAAGACCTTCGCTACGGCTTTATGCAAAAACCTGACTTCGCTATCGTTGAGGCTTGTCAAGTTGTAGAGAAAGGTGACGAAGTAGAAATCGTACTCACAGCCGGTGTAGGTAATGTACCTACTTTCTGCCGTTTGGCTGACAAGGTGATCGTAGAGCTTAACGAGGCTATGCCTGCTTCTATGCGTGGTATGCACGATATCTATGAGCCTGCTGACCCACCTGTACGCCGCGAGATCCCTATCTACAGCGTAGCTGATCGTATCGGTAGCGACTGCGTGACTATCCCTGCTGAGAAATTGGTAGCTGTGGTGAAGACCAATCGTCCTAACGAGGTAGGTGGTTTTACTCCACTCGATGAGACTACTGCTAAGATCGGTGCTAACGTAGCTTCTTTCCTCGAGAACGAGATGAAAGAGGGTCGCATCCCAGCATCTTTCTTGCCAATCCAATCAGGTGTGGGTAACATCGCTAATGCGGTACTCTATGCGTTGGGTGATAACAAGAACATCCCTGCCTTTGAGATGTACACCGAGGTAATCCAAGACTCAGTAGTAGAGTTGATGAACGCTGGCCGCGTGAAGTTCGCTAGTGGTTGCTCATTGACTATTGGTGCCGATAAACTCCAAGAGATCGTCAATAACCTCGATTTCTTCCGCAGCAAGATCGTGCTTCGTCCACAAGAGATCTCTAACAACCCAGAGGTAGCTCGTCGTCTTGGACTCATCACCATTAACACCGCACTCGAAGCAGATATCTTCGGTAACATCAACTCTACCCACGTATGTGGTACCAAGATGATGAACGGTATCGGTGGTTCTGGCGACTTTACTCGCAACGCATACATTAGCATCTATACTACTCCATCAACCGCTAAGGGTGGTGCTATCTCAGCATTCTTGCCAATGGTAAGCCACCACGACCACAGCGAGCACTCTGTGAAGATCATCATCACCGAGCACGGTATTGCTGACTTGCGTGGTAAGAGCCCTATCCAACGTGCTCACGAGATCATCAACAACTGTGTGGACCCACAATACCGCCCATTGTTGAACGAGTACTTGGAGATGTCTAAGACTGCTCATACCCCTCACACCTTGAGCTGCGCATTGGCTATGCACGAGGAGTTCCTCAAGTCTGGCGATATGCGTAACACCAAGTGGGAGAATTACAAACGATAAGTATTGGTTATACGGTTAATGCCAGTGAAAATCGGTTAATATCGACAATACACAACAAAAAAGACTGCCAAACGGCAGTCTTTTTTTGTGTTTTACTTCTTCCTTATCACCACCCATCGTGGTTGGTCGTTTTGCTGCTCTGGAGAATAGAGTTTAAGAGTAGGGTCGTCGGTTGTTCTAATGCGGACACCTATTAAGTCTGCCCATTTTTGCGCTTTCTGGGCTGTTTTACGATGGCGTTGAATGCTTTGGGTGTCCTTCTCCCAACGGCGTTGTTTATTTTTCTTGACCTTAGGCTCTTGCGTGACACCTAACTCCATTGCCTGTTTTACCTCCTCGGATGAAGCAAACAGCAATGCCTCGTGTGTCTGGCGTCTTAATTTCTCCAAGAACTGATTCCATTCGATATCCGTCTTATCCACCACTGCTTGCGACCATTGGGTGTCGTTGGGTAAGTTCATCACTTTGTTCCACACACGCCAACTGACTGGCTCTTCGGATATATAATAGGGTTCCTCACTCGCGACATACACTAGTTTGAGGCGCACATTCTTTATTTTCATTTTCTTTACCAACTCCGGTTCTTCTTTTACTTGAAGGCTTGGCTCGTTAGGAAGTGTCATGGCTAGGCGCATGCCGCAGTAGTTTGTCGCTTCTGTGGGAATAGCCATATAGCGATGGGAAATATAACTATTTTCTTGGCAGTTACTATAACTGCTACCTCGCATAATCTTTTCGGTGCCCGTAGCGGGGCCTTGTGGATTAGGTTCGGTGCCTAAATAATAGGGTGCATACCAATCCCAGCACCATTCGCTCACATTGCCAGTCATGTCGTACAAGCCCAACTCGTTAGGCTGTTTCTGCTTAACCTCGTGGGTGCGGAAACCCGCGTTGCTCAACCCCCAACTGACACTATCTACTATATTGCCTCCTGCAAAACGATAGCCTTGGCTCTTGTTGCCTCCGCGTGCCGCAAACTCCCATTCTGCCTCTGTAGGCAATCGAAATGGCATACCAGTAATGCTATCCAATCTGCGGATAAACTCTTGGCAATCATTCCAACTAATATAGCAAATAGGAAAATTAGGAAGATACATTTCCTCTATGAATTCCCACTCTGGCATGATCGCTTTCCACAATGCTTGGGTCACTTCGGTCGATGCTATATAATAGGCATCTACCGCTACCGTATGTGTAGGAAGATCCGTAGAGACACGCTCGCGATGTTGCTCGCGAGTACCGCCCATCATAAACACGCCCCCTTCTACGCGCTGCATATCAAAGGGAACACCGTTTACTTCAAAGTGAAGCACTTGTAGTGAATCTGGAATAGCTAGTTTGGGTTTGGCGCACACGCTTGCTAGTCCGCCCAACCATAGTAATATATATAATAAGGTGTATTTGTGCATAACCGTATTCTCTTATACAAATACTGTGCCAAAAAAATAATCTCCTCTATCCTTAGAGGAGATTATCATGGTATATTGAGTGATTTATTAGAATAGACTCAATTGTTCATCTACTGGTTTACTGTCTTCAGGCACTTCGTTGCTGATGGTGAATGGTACATCTACTACTGGAGTTGCATTACCTTCATTGCCCTCATTGCCTTCGTTCTCGCCTTCTACCTCTTCTTCCTCTGGCTCTGGTTCTGGCTCGGGAGTGATATCTTCTATCTTAGCTACTTCCCACGTAGCAAAGCGTTTACCTTTGGCTTTAGGCGATTTCACCTCGATGAAATCGGACATCAGTACTTCCATCGTTGCTTTGGTCTCATCCACGAAGGTCAGTTGGAATGTTGCTTCCTCTCTGTCGGTCAAGATGGTCATCTTGCTATCTGCGTTCTCGCCTAGCATGTTTTGCGATTTGAGTTGTGCATCCAGTTGGAAGCGTTTGCCATAATAATACCCCAAATCTGCATTCCACATGGCTAGCGACCATACTTTGTCTCGGTCAAATTTCTCAATACGCCAGAAGTTTTGGTCGAAGTGTGCGGTCAAGTCGAAGCTAGTGGTATAGTAGTCACCCGTGGTCGTGATCACTAGGATACGATCGTCCTCCACAAACTCGCCCAAATACATACCTTGTCCATCGTAATTCAGGCGCAAGACATCAGGATCAAACCATACTTTTCTTCCGCCTAGGGTAGAGTGACCCTTTTGTTTGAGGGTAATCGACTTAACATCGTATTTGGTCAGCACATTACCGCGTGCGGTACGACTCTTGATGGCTAGTTCACTCAGATCCTTGATCACCTCCAGTTTCTTGAGATGCAATGCTGGTTTGAGTGCTACGCGTATCACCTCTGCTTCGCCATTAGGGTTGGCGGTGAAGTAGGTTACACGTGAGCCCGCTTTGCCTTGGGTCAGATCATACTCTTTGTCGCGTGCGATACCAGTCACGGCAAAGCGCTTCATATAGTATATTCCGCCCTTACCATCGCGATAAATAGCGTTGTAGATAGTACGATGGTCGTTCTTGCGGTAGATGTCGATATGGATAATATCCTTACCCACATAGATCTTGTCCGCTACCTTAACGATCTTGTATTTACCATCCTTGTGGAAGATGATGATATCGTCTATATTCGAGCAGTTGAAGAGGAACTCATCCTTCTTCAAGGATGTACCGATAAAACCATCTTCGCGGTTGATATACAACTTCTCGTTGGCTTCAACGACAGTCTTGATATTGATGTTCGCAAAGTTACGAACTTCTGTACGACGTGGGTATTTCGCCCCGTACTTCTCTTTGAGCGAGGTAAACCATGCGCAGGTGTACTCGGTTAGATTCTTGAGATTCTTAATCGTTGCTTTAATTTTCTTCTCTAGATCTTTCATCAACTCGTCCGCTTTCTTTGCGTCGAAACGAGTGATACGAATCATTCGAATCTCAAACAATCGCTCTATATCCTCGCGGCGCACTTCGCGCACGAGTTTCTCTTTCCAAGGCTCTAGGGCTTTGTCCACAAAAGCGATCAGCTTCTCCTTGTCAGGAGCGTTCTCATAACCCTCTTCCTTGTATATACGATTCTCAATAAAGATTTTCTCCAGCGATGTAAAGAAGTATTGCTCCTCTAGCTCACCCTTCAATATCTCCAACTCCCATTTGAGCAGGGATTTGGTGTGCTCTACCGACATGCGCAACAGTTCGCTCACACTGGTGAAGACAGGTTTCTTGTCTTGTACCACGCAGCAGTTAGGCGAGATATTGATTTCGCAATCGGTAAAGGCGTACAAGGCATCTATCGTCTTGTCGGACGAACTACCAGGCGCTAATTGTACTTCGATGCGTGCTTCCTCGGCGGTAAAATCATCTACTTTACGAATCTTAATCTTGCCTTTTTGTACGGCACGAGTGATAGTTTCGATGATTTTGGTGGTGGTTGTTCCGTAAGGGATTTCCGTAATGATCAGTGTTTTGTTATCATCAGACTTTTGGATTTTAGCACGAATACGGATAGCGCCACCTCTCTCGCCATCATTATACTTACTGACATCAATTTCGCCACCTGTTGGAAAGTCTGGATAAAACTGAAACTCCTCACCACGTAGATGCGCTAAGGCTGCATCGCAGATCTCGCAGAAGTTGTGAGGTAGGATTTTAGAGTTAAGACCCACCGCGATACCTTCTACGCCTTGTGCCAACAAGAGTGGGAACTTAACGGGCAAATGGATAGGCTCTTTCTTGCGACCATCATAGGACATCATCCAATGGGTGGTCTTGGGATTGAAGACTGTTTCTAGCGCAAACTTGCTCAATCGTGCCTCTATGTAACGAGGCGCTGCCGCACCGTCTCCTGTGAGTACGTTACCCCAGTTTCCCTGGCAGTCAATCAACAAGTTTTTTTGTCCCAATTGTACCAAGGCATCTCCGATACTAGCATCACCATGAGGGTGATACTGCATGGTTTGACCTACTAGATTAGCTACTTTGTTGAGTTTGCCATCATCTACTGCTTTCATCGCATGGAGAATACGACGTTGCACAGGCTTAAGACCATCCTCGATAGCGGGGACGGAACGATCTAATATCACATACGAAGCATAGTCCAAGAACCAGTCTTGGTACATGCCCGTCAAATGTTGTTTAACAGAGTCGTTTTGTTCAGCCATAGCTTTTTGACGGCAATAGGACAATTAGCCTAAATAGGATAGATTCCTATATGGCTTATAGGTAGCGTTTGTTCAAGATAACGTGTGCAAACAGACCACCTACTTGGAGCACCAATGCTGCTACGAGAAGTCCGTTAACTTGTACTCCGAAATAGTAAATAGCCAAGCATACAACGCCGAGCAATACCAAAATCGCACCTAAATTTTTAAGTAATGTATCCATGTTTCTATAGTAAAAAATAAGTTCCAAAAATTAATTGGCCACAAAGGTACTGCTTTTTTTTTAAATATGCAAGCAAAACCTTAATTTTTAACGCGCCACATACCTCCTGACATAGATTTGACCACGTCTTGTAGTTCCATCATCACCAATTCAGCAGATACAATATTGTATCCTATCTGTGTTTCCATAACGAGTTGGTTGATATGCAATCCCTCTTCTGCTTCGCGCAGTAAGTCATACAATTTCTGCTGCGGCTCACTCAAATTGTATAGTAGTTCTACCATTTGAGTTTGTACTCCTTGTGGCGTTTGCTTTTCCCACTGCATGTTCTTTATCAAATCCTCCGCATGCTCTATCAGATGCGCTTTGTTGCGCTTGATGAGATCGTTGCATCCTGCACTACACTCATCCTCCACGCGCCCTGGCAAAGCAAAGACATCTCGTCCATAATCCACCGCCATGTCTGCTGTGATCAGCGAACCGCCTTTGCGTTTGGACTCAACAATGACTACCGCATCCGATAGTCCTGCTACTATTCGGTTGCGTGCCACAAAATTAAATCGCTCAGGTTCTGTACCACAGGTATATTCCGTTGCGAGACCGCCTTTGTCTAGGGACTGAACAGCTACATGGCGATGTGCGGCGGGATAAATCCTATCCAAACCATGAGCCGGAACGATAATCGTTGGGATACCTGCCTCTATTGCTGCTCTATGAGCTACCACATCTATACCATATGCCAGTCCGCTCACAATCGTCAAATCGGGCACTTGGGCTGCTAAGTCCAGCACCAACCGTCTGCACCAGTCTTTGCCGCGTTCGGAGGGCATGCGTGTGCCCACGATGCTGAGCATATGTTTGTTGTCTAGATTGACATTTCCTTTGGTGTAAAGAATGATGGGAGCATCCACGCAATTAGCCAAACGATAGGGGTAATTCGTGTCCTTGTAGAAATATGTACCGATCTCGTGTTTCTCGATGAAATCGAGTTCTTTGCGTGCATGTTCCATGGCTTCACGATTGACCATCTCCCCATAACGAGCCACCACTTCCGTGGCACTCCCGTGGCGATCCAATAAGGCACGTACTTGCCTTGGACGAGTCCGATTGGCCCATGTCAATGCAATCCTATTTAACCATTCTTCACGCATATCGGTTGTATAGTCGCTTGATTATCATTATGCTTGTGGCACCTATTATCACTCCTGCGCAATCTGCTCCCCAGTCCATCCACTCGCCACTACGAGGAGCAAACCATTGCTCTTGTAGCACCTCTATCGCTCCTCCGTATAGCATAGGCAGCACTATGGCTGTGAACCATAATCGCCAACCACTCATCTTTATCCGCATACTATCCCAACACACCATGCCTCCTAGTATGGCGTACATCAAAGCATGTACCCATTTATCTGCTCCTACAAAGGTGGGCAAACTGATTCCAGGATCACGCACCAGACTCACATAGAGAATCCCTATGCAAACCACAATACTCTTCCAATATCCTCGAATCAACCGCATAAATAACGCTTATAGTTTTCCTCCAAAGCACAAATCACCTGCGTCTCCCAATCCAGGAACAATGTATTTATGAGGATTGAGTACAGGGTCAATCACAGCACACCATAACGTGCAATCCTCTGGCATAGTCGTTTGCAAGTACTCAATGGCTTGTGGTGTACCAAAAACACATGCAATGTGTACATTTTTAGGAGTGCCGTGGCTCAAAAGTGCTTTGAACGCCACTTCCATGGACAAACCTGTCGCTAGCATAGGATCCACCAATAGCAATGTCTTTCCCTCAACAGATGGAGCTGCCATATATTCAGACACGATTTCTATTTTGTCGTCTCCTCGTCTGCCAATCGTCTCCTTGCGATAAGCACTAATAAACGCATTCTCAGCATGGTCAAACATATTCAAGAAGCCTTGGTGCATAGGTAAACCCGCACGCAATACGGTACCCAACACCACTTGGTCTTGTGGCACTTCCACATGCGCTACGGCCAGTGGTGTTTGTACTTGCTCTATGCTGTAATTTAAATACTTGCTTATTTCATAAGCCATAATCTCGCCAATGCGTTCAATATTGCGACGGAAGCGCATGCTATCTTTCTGAATCTCCACAGAACGCATTTCTTTGAGATACTGATTGAGCAAAGAAGGTTGCTCGGATAAATTAATAACTTTCATATGATATTAGTTTGTTAAAATCATGCAAAAGTACTATTTTTTTTTGACACTCGCAAATATTCATTCTATTTTACTTGCAGATATACATTTTTTGTTGTACCTTTGCAGCAAATTTAGGTTGGTATGGAAAACTCTAACACACATTTCGTCTATCAGCAGCCTGCCATTGAGTTTGTGACCGTGGCGGTGCAACTTTGCATATATCTCGAAAAGGTATCTGAATACGAGAGAGAGGATTTCTTGGATAAGATATTGAGTATTTTGCCATTGCTCTATCTCAAAGCGCGTTTGGTGCCTAAGGCCGAATTGGAGTTGGATGGCTATACCGAGCAGTTTGTTACCGAGCAAGAATACGAATCGGTGCGTCAGTCCATAGCCGCTCAATTGGGCTCAGACGATACCTATCTAGAGGTGTATATGGAAGATATGCGCTATTCCGACGAACCTATCACAGCGTTTATTTCGGAGAATATCGCCGATATCTACCAAGAGATCAAAGATCTCGCTTGCAATTACCAAACCCAAAACGAAAGTGTCATGAATGATGCTTTGGTGGCTTGCTTGGAGGCCTTTGAGCAACATTGGGGACAAAAACTACTCAATGTTCTTCGTCCATTACATGCTTTATCATTGAGTAACGATGAGTAATCTTAAGCCCAATACATTTCCAGCTCATATTGCTAAGAACGCAATCCAAGAACTCCCTCTCACCTATTTTGAGGGCGAGGTTATTGTGGTGGATCGTCCTGAGCAAGTAGCAGAAGCTGCGGCTTATCTCAATCAGTTCACTGTGTTGGGCGTGGATACGGAGGCTAGACCATCCTTCAAACGAGGTGTCCATTACCCTACGGCATTGGTGCAGATCTCTACCCAAGAGCGTTGCTATCTCTTCCGTCTTACTCATGTCGGTTTGCCCGTTGAAATCGCACAAATCTTAGCTAATCCTGCTATCTGTAAGGTAGGTTTGGCGTTCAAAGATGATATCAATGGTCTTCGTCGTCGCCGCGATTTCAAGCCTGCCAACTGCATTGACTTGCAGTCTATCGTGTGCAAGTATGGTATCATGGATTTGGGGTTGCAGAAGATTTTCGCTATTATTTTTGGCAAAAAGATTAGCAAGGCGCAACAGCTCACCAATTGGGAGAACTCTCACCTCACGCCAGAGCAAGCACGCTATGCTTCTACCGATGCCTGGGCTACATTGCTTATCTATTTGACTTTGCTGCAAACCAAACCGCTCACCAAGAAACAAGTCGAGGCGCTCAAACAAGCCGAGAAGGAAGCGCAGTTCCAACGTCAACAAGAGGTTCTTGCTCGTAAGGCACAAGCCGCTGCCCAATGTGTAGAATAATCTATATCATTTTTCTATCTCTCATCTTTTCTCTGCCGATCGTAGCGGAGAAATCGTCCTTGCGTATTGTATCCTACAATGTGGAGAATCTCTTTGATACCCACCACGATACGCTCAAGAATGACTCCTCTTTTCTCCCTGATGGTATGCACCATTGGACCTATCGTCGCTATCAAACCAAAATCGATCGTATCGCTCAGGTTTTGGTGAATATTGGCGGCTGGGAGAGTATTCCTCTAGTGGGATTATGCGAGGTGGAGAATGCGCGCTGTCTTCGTCAGTTGTGTTATCGCTTGCGTTGTTTTCATTATCGCTATGTGCACTACGAGAGTCCAGATGAGCGAGGCGTGGATGTAGCACTTTTGTACGATTCCACCCGAATCAGCATTCTCCATAGCCGCGCTCTATCTTTGTCTTTGGAGGGTGATTATACGCGCGATATACTATATGTGTCGGCTTTGTATGAGCAGCGCGATACCGTTCATGTGATGATGTGTCACTTGCCCTCTCAGTTGGGTGGTGCAGCGAATACGGACTGGAAACGCCAGCATGCTAAATCGCTTCTTCAATCCCAGATAGATAGTATTCTCTTGCTTCATCCGAGTGCTAATATTGTGGTCATGGGAGACATGAATACTCCTGCCCAAGATGATCTGTCGGGGATGACTAATCTCATGCTTCCTATCCAAAAAGCGGGACAAGGTACACATAAATACCAAGGTATTTGGACTTGTCTCGATCAGTTTTATGTATCTTCCGCGCTTGTTACCCAATCGACTGCTACGATCTTTTCTCCGCCATGGTTATTGGAAGAAGATACCAAATACCTCGACTCCAAACCCTATCGTACTTACGTAGGATTTCGGTACAACGATGGCTATTCGGACCACTTGCCCATTGTGTTGACTATACAAAAATGAGACTACCCTTCGATAGTCTCATTTTTTGTAATCGGTTAATATCGGTTAATTCGGTGAACCTTTCACCGCTTCACCCTTTCACCCTTTCACCGCTGCTATGCAGCCTTCACCGCAAAGATTAAAGCACCACCTTCGCTTGGTTTTTACCTTGAATAATGATGAATACGCCGTGTTGGTCGGTTGGCAACTCATTGCCTACATAGCGACCCATGATGTCGTACACCTCGATTGATCCATTGAATTGGATATCCTCCACTGCAGAAGAGTTCTTTTTCCAGAACGCGTACAAAGTGCCTTCCCATCCTGCTGGAATTTCGGTGATCTTTTGGCCGCGACTGGTTTTTACACTGCGCCAGCAGTCAAAGTCATAACCTTGTTTATGAGGGATAGGCAATACATAACGCTCAGTTACGTAGGTAGGCAGATCTACATCTACCGTACCGCCATCCAAATCCCAATAGATAGATACCTTAGGTTCATATACCTCATTGCCCTCGTAGTATGCAGCAGCATGCTCTACACCAAAGCGGTCGTAACTGTAGATAGCAACAGTCAGTTTGCTCAGGTCACCCCAACCATCCATACGGCAACTCTTACCATATACAACGGCTTTCAAGTACTGAGGAGCAGGAGTATTAGATGTAGTAGTACCGCTATTATCTCCGTTATTACCACCATTATCGCCAGAACCGGTATCTTCGCCTAGGTATGCAGGTCCCCATGCAGATGGTTGACCAGCTGTAGTGAAGTCAGCTGAATATGGCCAAGCGGTATATTGGGTTTGTAGGAAGAATGCAGCAATAGCATAACGCCATGTAGCAGCAGTTAAGTCGTCGGTCAATTCAGGAACGGTGCTAGTGGCCACAGTATTGCCCTTTTGAGCGTTTTGTACTTTAGCGATGTAATTCTTCAGCCATGTCCAGTTTGAATTGCTGAAAGCTTTTTGTACCTCAGTAGCATTGAGTTTGGTGCAAATAGTTTTGCATGAAGCTACCATATCGCCAGTATTGATAGTTGCCAATGTACCTAATCCGCTCAAATCTGCATCCGTCTTAAAACTTGCCCACAACTCCTCTTGAGTAGGAACAGTAGCTGCTGCGGCATTGTTCTTTGCTGCCATACCTTTGCTACCACGTGGGTATACATAGATGGTAAAACGCTCTGCAGTAGGGTGATTCCAACTGAGTACGGTATCCTTAACGGTTACGTTAGTAGGAGCTGCCAATTTGGTTTTAGATTTCCAATCCATAGCTGGTGGAAGAGCTTTGTATTGGAAGTGTGACTCGCGAATAGCGTTGCGCAAGATGATCGCGTCAGAGGTACTGAAGAAGACAGAACCAGTATAACCAGATGACAAGTTAGCGCGGTTAGCATCAATCTGCGCTTGGATCTCTTTTACGCCATCGTCGTATCCTGGCATTTCAGATGGATCTACTGCATAGCAAGCACCTTGTGATGCAAAGAAGTGTACCTTCTGACCATTAGGTAATTTGTTTGAGAAGTTCTCACACACTTTCTTAGCCCACCAGTTGCAGAGAACATCGTAGTCTGTTTTCGCAATTTTGGTTGACCAATAGATCTGTGGGTTGAGGTAGTCTACCCAACCTTTTTTAGCCCATTCTACAGGGTTGCAATACAGGTAGTCATATGACTCCATGGCGCTGATACCAGCTGGCAAACTGATGCCGTAGTATACGCCTGCAGGAGCTTTATTACTCCAGCTACCTGGGGTACCCATACCAAAACGTACCCATGGTTTGGTTTTTTGCAAATCACGATAGAGTCTATGTATCACAGAGTCTACATTAGCGCGGCGCCAGTCATCAACATAGATATTGTCTTTATCGGCATCAGTCACCTTGTAGAGGTGCTTAGAACGAGAATCAGCATCTTCGGTGTTGGTACCGCCGTAAGCATAGAAATAGTCATCCATCAAGATGCCATCGATATCGTAGTTGTTCACAATCTCCATCATTACTTTGTGCACATAATCGCGAGCCTCAGGATAACCAGGGTCTATGATCTGACCCGAGAAGGATGAGTTATTGTACTTGATGATCCATTGTCCTGCGTTTTTCCATACAGGATCATCTGTGCTCAATGTACCTGAACTAGTCACGCGGAATGGGTTCACCCATACGTGCAACTCGAGACCACGTTTGTGTGCTTCCTCGATGGCAAATGCTAATGGGTCGTAACCAGGGTCTTGACCACGAGTTCCTGTTAAGCACTCTGCCCATGGTTCGTAAGAAGATTTGTAGATGGCATCACTAAAAGAGCGTACTTGCAAGCATACAGCATTGTGGTTACCTGCCACCAATGCATCAAATTTTTGTTGCAACTCTACTTTTTGTGCATCAGGTGTTTTCTGCTTTGGCCAGTCGATGCTAAAACCTGTTGTCATCCATGATGCACGAAACTCGTGCTTTGGATTGGCATACAAGGTGCTAACACCCATTGCCAATGCGAAAAGGAAAAGAAAAATCTTTTTCATGTTTGATAAATTATTTTATTAGTTTGTATGTATTTTTTCCTTGTTTGATAATCACTACGCCACTTTGCACAGCATGTATATCGTCTCCCAAATATCGTCCCATGATATCATACACGCGTATCTCCGTGCTGTTCTCCATGTCCTCTACCGATGTTATCGGTGGAGTATCCCACAACGCATATAAGGTTCCTACCCATCCCGCAGGAATCACCACAACTGTTTTTCCGCTGTACTCTGCCGTAGTGGACCATCCTAGGAAGTCATACCCTTCTGGATGGGTTGGAGTAGGCAGAATATAGGTTTCTGTCACTTGACTAGGCAACTCTACATCCACCTCTTTCATATAGGGTGAATAGGGTCCCCATGCCTGAGGTTGACCTGCCTGGGTGAAATCGGCAGTAGGACCAGGACAATATCCATCTACACGGTAAGAGGCATTGTCGCAATTGAAGAAGGCATATAGGTGATAGCGCCACTCTTTGTCGCTATCTAGTGTGTAGCCATCTGCCTGAGCTATGGCTAGCATATAGTCTCTGAGCCATGCCCAAGTCGTATCTTGAGTCATAAAGTCCATCGCGTAACCATCACCTAACGAATTAATCCATGTGAAGCCTAGCACATCGTTCATTGCGCGGTCCTCTGCTGCGACAAACTGGCTGCCGTATTTATTACTATAGAATGTCACATAATCCTTTTTCCACATTTCCCATAGCTCTTCGTTGGTAGGGATATCCCATCCTTTGAATTCGCCTCCATTCAACACCCATGTGATTTCTGTAGCGTTAGGATCTGCATCAGGAAAAGCCACCTCGTTCCATACTGCCACACCATGCTCGACTCCATAGCGGTCATAGCTGTATACGGCTATGCTATTCAGTAGTTCGTTGGCCTCTATTGTTATCTCTTTGCCATAGACTATTTGCTTGAGGTATTGTGCTTGCATACCCATAGTAGCATCGTATCCCTTTGGATATACATACACGGTAAAGCGCTCCGCATCAGGGTGTTCCCAGCTTAGTTTGGTACCATCCATCTTCAAGTTTGTTGGGGCATCCAAAGTTTCTTTTACTTTCCATGTCATAGGCGGCGTGAGCGTCTTGTGGACAAAGTGTGTGGCTGCCAAGGATGTATACATATTGACATAGGCTTTGGTATTGTAGAATACCGAGCCTGTGTATCCAGATGACAGATTAGCACGATTGGCATCGATCTGCTTTTTGATCTCGTCCACGCCGAATGCACCATCATCTACTCGGTAGGTGGCTTGTGAAGAGAAGAAGTGCACTTGTTTGCCATCAGGCAATAGCTCAGTAAAATGCTCACATACATCTTTCGCCCACCATTTGCATAGCACATCGTAGTCTTGACCCGATGATGTGGTAGGCCAATATAGTTGTGGGTTGATATAATCCACATAGCCATTTTTCACCCATTCCACTGGGTTACATGCTTGCACGTCGTAGTCGTCTAGTCCGCTGATGCCGCTTGGCAGTGTGATGCCATATGCCTGAGCTGCTTTCTTTTGGGTACTCCAAATACCAAAGGTTCCCATACCAAAACGCACCCATGGTTTCACAGCTTGGATACTATCATATAGCATTTTCATACAGCTATCCACATTGGCACGACGCCAGTCGTCATCGGTGTCACCATCTTGATTGACATCCACTACGTTGGCTGGTTTGTGAAGCGCCTTAGATGCAGCGTCCTCTGTGGTAGTTCCACCGTATGGATAGAAATAGTCATCCATAAGGATACCATCAACATCGTAGTTGTTGACAATCTCCATCATCACTTTCAAGACATATTCTCGTGCTTCAGGATAACCTGGGTCGATGATCTGGCCATCGAACGAACCGTTATCGTATTTGATGATCCATTGTCCAGCGTTTTGCCATACCTTGTCGCTAGTGTCGATGGTGTCGGAACTGGTTACACGGAAAGGGTTGACCCAGACATGGAGTTCGAGGCCACGCTTGTGAGCTTCCTCAATAGCGAAAGCCAAAGGGTCGTATCCAGGGTCTTTGCCGCGGGTACCGGTTAGGACCGATGACCAGTTTTCGTAAGATGACTTATAGGTAGCGTCGCATAGCGCGCGAACTTGCATGCACACTACATTCATATTACCGGCTTTCATCTTGTCAAAGATGGCGGTCATTTCTTGCTTTTGTTGTTCGCGTTTACTATCGCTGGTTGCCTTGGTTTTAGGCCAATCAATGCCATAGTGGGTGGTAAACCATGTAGCACGAAACTCGTGCTTAAGATTAGCCAACAAACTCGTGGTACTTACCAATAGGCAAAATAGTATGATAGCGCTTTTTTTCATCTTATTTTACAAGTTTGAATAGTTTGTTTCCTTGCTTGATAATCAACACATGACCCTGCATTTGATCCAAACTGTTGATGCGACGACCCAAGATATCGTACACCTCTACTGGCTGACTCCAGTCGATATTCTCCACAGCGGTTGGAGGGTCGTATCCTTCCCAGTTAGCGTATAGTGTACCTTTCCAATATGCAGGGATAGAGTAGAGTTGATTGCCAGCAAAAGTGGCGTTGTCCCACCATCCGAGGAATGGATATCCTGCTGGGTGAGTGAGGTTAGTAGGAAGGGTATATTCGGCAGTTACTTGTGTTGGTAGGGTGATCATGCCTTTGGCAGCTTGGTAAGCTGGTCCCCAAGCAGATGGTAGACCGGCTTCGATGAAATCGCCACAGCTGACATTGATCACTTGTCCACTTTCGTAGCGTACCTCATCGGTTGCGTTGAAGAACGCATAGAGGTTGTATCGCCATATTTTAACATCGGTGATCTTGCCGTATACGGATTGGATATATTCGCCTAGCCAAATCCAATCTGGGTGCTGGGTGATGAACTCGGTGACAAAGCAGTTGTCTGACCATTTTGGCCATGTGAGCTCTAGCACGGCATGGATAGGGTAATCTTGGATTAGATAATTAGGATAGATAGCTGAGTAGAACTCGTCAAAGTCTGCTTTGAATTGATCCCACAATTGTTGGTTGGTAGGTACCTCTACAGTAGGCAATTGTCCGCCATTGAGCACCCATGTGATATCTATCGTTGGTTCTGGTTCTGGATTAGGGTCTGTGCCAGGATCAGGATTCTCTGGCTCTGGTTCTTCGGTAGCATTAGGGTCGGCATTGTAGAGTGCCACACCATGCTCTACGCCATAGCGGTCGTAGGTATAGACTGCGATAGTCGTATTGGTGAGTGAACCAAGAGCGCTCGTGTTAAATGAGTTGCCATATACTACGCCTTGCAGATAGAGCGGATTGCGGGTGGCAGTCTTCACGCCAGTGCCTTTAGGGTAGGCGTATACGGTGAAACGTGTCTCGGTAGGGTGTGACCATGTGAGGGTTGTACCAGACAGTTTGAGGTTGCTAGGTGCAGCTAGGCTATCTTGCACTTTCCATTCCATAGGTGGAGTGAGTGACTCATAGATATAGTGCGATTGAGCTAAATCTTCGTACATCTTTAGATACGAGGTGGTATTGTAGTGAACGGCACCTGCGTAGCCAGATGATAGGTGTGTGCGGGTAGCGTCCATCTGGCGCTCTATCTCTTTCACACCGTCCTCAAAGCCGTTAGATTCATTATACACCTTGTACAAGGCGGTTGAAGGGAAGAAATGCACGCGCTTACCGTCGGGTAATTGGTCTGAGAAATGTTCACATACACTCTTTGCCCACCACTCGCAGAGCACATCAAAGTCTTGCGCTGCTACTTGGGTTGACCAGTAGATCTGTGGATTGACATAGTCCACATAGCCACCTTTTACCCATTCTACGGTGTTGCAATATAGGTTGTTGTAGATGTCGCCTCCGGTGATTCCTGCAGGTAGTTTGATGCCGTATGCACGAGCTGCACCATTGTCAATGGTCCATATACCACCAGGACCCATACCGAAGCGTACCCATGGTTTGACGGCTTGGATGCTATCGTAAGTAGCTTTGATGACTTTGTCCACATTGCTGCGGCGCCAGTCGTCCAGCGTGTTTCCATTGCCATTCACATCAATCACATCTGAAGGATTATAATGTTTTGCTTGTGCTTTGGCATCCTCGTTGGTAGTACCGCCGTAGGCATAGAAATAGTCGTCCATTACCATACCGTCGATGTCGTATTTATTGACAATCTCCATCAGCACTTTCACCACATAAGCACGTGACTCTGGGTAGCCAGGGTCGATGATGTAGCCAGAAAACGAACTGTTGTTATACTTGATCAACCAATCTCCTGCATTGCTCCATAGCACATCTGAGCTGGCAAGCGTGCTAGTAGACGCACGGAATGGGTTTACCCATACGTGTAACTCCATACCACGTTTGTGTGCTTCGTCTATTGCAAATTGAAGAGGATCATAACCAGGATCTTTACCACGAGTGCCAGTCAATGCTACGGACCATGGCTCATAAGAAGACACGTACATGGCGTCGCAGAGTGAGCGAACTTGCATGCAAACGGCATTCATATTACCGGCCTTCATCTTGTCGAGGATGTCGATCAGCTCTTGCTTTTGTTGTTCGCGTTTAGCGTCGTTGGTAGCTTTGGTTTTAGGCCAGTCAATGCCACCAACAGTAGCTAACCATGTAGCTCGAAATTCATGCTTAGGTTGTTCTGCAAAGATGCTTAGGCAGAACATGGTTGTCAAGAGGATAAGGGAGAGTGTTTTTTTCATGGTTTTTCGTTTTGCGTGCGCGCAGGCACAATTTGGGCACAAAGGTACAACAAAAAATGCACATACGCAAGTAAAGTGAGAAATTTTATAAGAAAACAATAGATTTTTAATCTATTTATACGGTATTCATCACTCATTCAAGCTTGCTTGAAAATGAGATGATGGGTAGCGGATAATTAAGGCGTAGCCTATTTTCTTATAAAATTTCGAGCGAACTGGAGTATGGGCTGCATTGAGCGAACGTAGCTACGGGGGAATATTGGAAAATTCGTTCGAGCATAGCGAGATAAGAATTGTTTCCAATAGGCAGTGTCCGAAGTACAACAAAAAATGCACATATGCAAGTGAAATGAGCATTTTTATAAAAAAACAATAGATTATAATCTATTTCTACTACAAAAAAGATAAGATACACTTTCGTGTACCTTATCCATGATGAAAAACTCTTTGCGTAGATCTCCCTGTAGGGAGTCTATGGGTTATTGAATCTCAATGACGCGAGCTGGTTTCTTTTCGGGCGTTGTAGCCAGTTTAGGCAGTTCGATGTGTAGCACTCCGCTGCATGCTTTGGCAGTGATGGTTGTTTTGTCCACATTTTCGGGCAATTGGAGTGTTTGTTCGAATCGCATGTAGTTAAACTCTCGACGCAGATACTTCGTGTTCTTGTCTTCTTCTTTGTTTTCGTGTTTTTTCTCCACGGAGATCACCAATTGGTCTTGGTCGTTGACGTGCACTCTAAAGTCATCTTTCGTCATGCCTGGAGCAGCTATTTCCACAAGAAATGCTTTGTCATTTTCTTTGACATTGATAGCAGGTGTGCTAGCCGCCATGCTGCGCATAGGGAACCACTCGTCGTTAAAGAAATCGTTGAAGATTGTTGGCAACCAGTTGTTTTGCCTTTTGATAGTAGGTAACATAATAAATAAATTTTATAGTTAGGTTTAGGTTAATGGCAACATCCTCTCGTTAGGCTGTGCTTGCCATGTTTGCATATGCTACTATATCAAATAGCGTGCCAAACTATTCGCTTGGCAGAAAAATGATAAAAATTGGTATATTATGGATATATTACCGATGTATTATGGTTGCGATTGGATGAGTTTATCCACGAGTTCGGGAACGCCGATGATGGCGTTTTTTTGGATATGGTGGGCGCGATGGCGGTAGATGCCGAGTTCGGGCGTGTTGGGATCTATCACATAAATCTCTGCCGATGGTGGTGCATATTGCAATAAAAATGCAGCAGGATAAACATTGAGCGAGGTACCTACCACAATGAGGATGTCCGCTTGGCTAGCCACTTCGCAAGCCACAGGGAAATAAGGAACATCTTCGCCAAAGAACACCACATAAGGGCGAAGAAGTGAGCCATCGGGATGGCGGTCGCCATAGTGTTGCTCCCAACCATCTAAGTCGATGGTGGCTAGTTGGTTGGTTTCAGAGCGAAGCTTGGTGATTTCGCCATGCAGGTGAATAACATCGTGGCTACCTGCACGCTCGTGGAGGTTGTCGATGTTTTGGGTGATGACTTGGGTGTCAGGGAAAGCTTCTTGTAGTCGTGCAATGGCATGATGTGCGGCATTGGGTTGCGCTGCGAGGGTTTCGCGGCGGCGCATGTTGTAGAACTCTACACAGAGTTGGGGATTGTTGAGCCATGCCTCGTGGGTGCATACATCTTCTATGCGGTAGCGATCCCACATGCCGTCAGAGCCACGAAAAGTACCTAATCCACTCTCTGCGGATACGCCTGCTCCAGTAAAAACAACGATTTTCTTAGTCATAATAAATTTGGGTGTTAGTGGTTAATGTTATGATTATTGAGTGCAAAGATACAAAAAATAAAGGAAACTACCAAATTATCTTCTTAGATTATCTTTAGCTTGCTCCTTTTTTATTTAAATTCGTTGGTTTTGTAAGAAAAAAGGAGCAAGCTATGTGTGAGATGGATGTTTGGGAGAGAGTAGCTTCGGCTTGAACTATTCGGAAAATCCTAATAGTTGTCCCCTCTTCTAATTCACCTCTAAACTACTGCTCTGCGATTTGTTCTTCTTTTTTTGCTTCTCCATCTTCGATAGGCAGAATTGCATCCGATGCGCGCATGGCGGAGATTACACTATGTCCTAAGCGTGATTCAATCTCTTTGCGTGTATTGCCTGCAATATCGCCACCTTCTTTCGCCAACTTAGCACTTGCGCGAAAACCTTGAGGATTATTTTGTTTGTGCAACTCAGCCGTAGTGATCTCTGCCAAGGTATTGAGTGTCAATTCGAGATTGGTCATATTATCACGTAAACTCTCCTTATGCAAGCCCTTGTGCTGTTTGTATTCGCCCACAGTCTTTCCGCTCCATGCCTGTGTGATGATGTTGGTGAGCGAAGCATATTGTTGTCCTTCTTCTACCCCTGCGCGTTTCCATTCGTCGGTCAGTTCCTTGCGCACCTCAATCGAACGAATGCGTTGGTTGATCCATTTCTCCGAATAGCCCAAGCGTGTATAATCGGCAATGGCTTGTTGGATGCTGAGCTCTGGATCTTGCATCTGGTCAATACGCTGACTTGCTACCATGGCCATCCATTGTTTGAACGGCTCTGCTTTGGGCGAAGGAACGGATTGGATGATACGGAACAGTTGCTCTTGGTCGGCAACATCGGTAAGGTATCTTTTTCCATCTGAAGATAATAATTTCAGTTGGTTACAATTTGTAACCGACTCATTACCCTCTTTGTTTAATCTATTTTTTAGTACTTTCCAATAATTACGAGGCGTAGCACTATCTGTCAAGATTGCTATTACATCCACTACTGAAAAATACCATTTCTCTTGTGTGTCATCCCAAATGGTGCGGACGTTTCGCTCTTCAAAAAGTTTTAATGATTGTTTCTGTGTCATAATGCGTTAATTTTAAATTCCGCGGCAAAGGTAGTATATAAAACTGCTAAAAGTTGTCAGTGGATAGAGAAAAATGCAAATAAATAGGTTTTTATGGGGAGGTAGGGGGAATTATGTTAGTTTATGCTCTGTTATCGTTATAAACTTCTTCAAACATTTCGTCCTGTACTTTTCTGAGTTTTTTATTGTGTGGTTCGTCTTGGCAAGCAAGATTGCGTGGCCCGTGATATGAAATTCGCCTTTTCCATACTCTGCATGTGGTGTAAACCAGCGCAACACAAAAGATGGTGCTTACAGTTGCTAGTAATATTTTGAACAAGATAGACATTTTATCACATGAAAATATGTGTTGAATGGGGATTATAACTCATCAGGGAGTTCTGAATTATTAACCCTCTTGCTTATTGGCTCTATTTTCTGTCCAATTCTGGCACGTTTTTGTTTTGGTTGTGGAACTTCTTCCTCAATTCTCCGTACAGAATCATTTGGTTCATCAAGCGATTCAGGTTGTTCCTCTAGTAGTTCATCCTCTACATCGAAAGATAGAAATTCCTCAAGAAAAGCAGTTTGCTTATAATAATGATTAGGATTATCTATAAGTTTGTCCTCCATATAGTGAAGTCCCCAATTGATATACTCTTCCATGGTGCGCATAAGAGCATCTACAGCGCTACGTACAGTAATCAAACCTTTATCCAGATCTATCAGATTTATATCTGTTTTAGCGACCAATGCTATAAATATAAATTCTCTAAGTTTAGGATATGCCTTTCGTCCCTTTACGGAATCAATATTACCCCAATATTGAATTGGTTGACCTAGTTGTTTCGTTTTACTGCTATCTTCATTAAGTTTCTTTCTTTGGTTATGATACAAACCGATAAAGAACGCAATTATCAACATTTCATATCCAGCACCAAATAATTTTCCTTTAGCAGAACCTAAACTCGTTACACCCTTACCATAGTCGGTAAATTTCTCAACAATGTTATCTTTGTAGCGAATTTCAAAATAGGGATTTCTTTTTGCCCAAGCATCATATAATTTCTCTGTCATAACTTATTTCTTTTTAGTAATTACCGTTTTGATTGTTGAAAGGTCGTTTACATCATACCCAGGTGCTTTTTGGATTCTGTAAACAGAACAAGATAATTGTTCTATTTTTTCTTCATCCAAATGTCTTTCCTTTGTATCACGATTGTACAATAGCAAATCTTTCGTAAAGATAACACATTGCTTATCTATCTGATCTATGATATTATAGAACACATCTTCCTTAAATTCACCAAATGAAGAAGTAGGTGCATCAAAGATGAGTGGATAGTCTTCTTCACGTTTTAATGTGGTAATATTAGAAATTGCAAAAAGGACAGACATGTACATCGTTGTTCTTTGAGCTCCACCAGGATTCGATATAAGGGTATCATCTGAACTATATAGACTCACTCTTGCAGAGCCATCTGCTGTCCTTTTGATTTTGACAATACCATGAAAATCTCCATCATTCAAAAGTTGCAAATACTTATTCGCCTCATTTTGCAACATCTCCAGGAACTCAGTCACATTATTTTCTTTTGCGTGCTCAACAGCTCTTAAAATCTTGTCAAGGACTATATGCACTCTTTGATAAACTTTGACAATACCATTAGTAGGTACTATTTGCGCTTGTTCATTTTTGATTTCAGCTTTTTCTTCTTCGTATCTAGCCAATTTACCCTTAAGTCCCTCTAATTCAACCTCTGCTCTCTTGCTACTCTCAGACAAACCTTTATAGTCCTTGAAGCCCTTTTCTAACATATCTTCCGATAAATTAGAATACTGAATCAACAGATGTGTTTTATCATCTTCTGCCTCCTGCAAGTCTTTCTTTAATTGTTCTACTTCCTCGCTTCTTGAACGAATAAAAGCAAGTCTATCAATAATGACATCTTTAAGTTTTGAAATTTCTTCTTCCACATCGCCGCTAACCTGTACGCTTTTGGTATGCAATTCATTGATATATTCATTGATAAATAAAGGCTTATACTCATCTTCTTGTTTGCGTTTTTTAGCTTCTTGTGAAATATGATCTAAATAATTTTGGAGACGTTGAACCATGTATTCGTAAGCTTCAGATCCTTTGGGTGCAGGTCGTCCGCATACTTTACATACTTCATCTTTTATCATCTCTTCCATAGTTCCCTTATCAGGTAAGTTCCATGGAAGTGGAGCTATGCCATTGGCAAGATTTTGCAGTTCTGCATAAGCTTCTTGCTTTCCTTGCTCTTTAGAGCGCCTTTGGTATTCTTCTTTTTGCAATCTTCTTTTTTCTTGACTAAATGCAGACGCTTTTTTCTGATATTCAGCTAAAATAGAAGGGAAGCTGCGCAATACCCACATATCATCCAGCAATAAGGCGTTATAGTTCACATCAACATGAACTTGTTTTTGGTTAATTAAATTCTTTTTGCTGTTAATTCTTTGCTTTATATCATTTAATTGCTCACACGCTTCTTGATTGTCCTCTAAAATCCTTAATTGTGCCTCAAAATCTAAGACTGCTTGCTCCCTGCGTTTAATATCGTCTTTTGTATCACGAATTTTAGTTTCTACGGAGTTTAACTTTCTATCAAGTTCACTTGTCTTCTCGCCTTGTTTTTTATCTTTCTTTAACTCTTGTCGAACTAACTTATCAGACTCCTGCTCGCAATGAGAAGCAACATCGACTAACTCGTCGAATTGTTTGATGCCAGAGAAAGTATCAACAAGTGTTTTTAACGCTGTACTATTATCAAATACATTTAAGTCACTCTCACCTTTGAATAAGCAATAGCGACGCAAAACGGAGTCGAAACAAGATTCCAGCAAATTCTTTCCAGGCATTTTAGACCTCTCTGTTCCATTTACAGTGTATCCATAGAACGAAAAGTCCCTTGTTGGCGCGGACTTATCAGAGATTTTTTCAAAAGTAAATTTCTTGCAAATTTCTTTTTCTCCGTTATGTTCAAACGATAATGAAACAGAAACTTCATCTGTTTCGTGAATCGACATTTCAGCTTTACGCATAGCAGAAATATGCGCTTCGGGTTTGCTTTCAACGCTTGTGTCAAAAAGCCATTCTAGAGCTTCAAAAAATGTAGTTTTTCCATCACCATTATCGCCAATAACTAAGGTTAGTCCTGGCGAAAATTCAAACACGTTTTCACCATAGTAACTACGGAAGTTCTTTATTATAATCTTATTAAGTTTCATAGCATTTCCTTTAAGTAACTTGATACTTGATTATATATTTCTTTGGGTGTTTGTTTCGCTTGCGTACACTCAATGAGCATAGCAACCGATTTAATCACATGATTTTCGGATACCAAAGCATCTTCAATGGTATCAACCTCACTGAGGTCATAATTTCCTAATTCCATCAATTTAGGATCAGATAGGACTTTCTGGAGAATTTTATCTCCATTGGATAAATAGTTAGCCATGTTGTGTGTTTAACTAAAAAGTGATATTTGGTAATAATTTAATACATCATCTAGAGTTTTTAGAGTTTCATTGCTATTTTCTGACAGCAATGCAAAATCTCTTACTCGTTTAATTTCAGTTTCTACGAGGCTCTTCTCAATTTCAAAACAATCTTTAGTAATAGAGCCCTCGTCTGGAATAACAATGAGGTCGTGAATGATAGCACGCTTTTTATCCTTATGCAATCTCAACACACGACCACGGCGTTGAATAAATTGTCGAGGATTGCCTGTACTTGCGCAGAATATTGCTAACTCGCTTCTTGGAACATCAACGCCCTCGTCTAGACATTTCATGGACGTTAAGACATCTAAATTTCCCTCTGCAAAGTCTTTTAGCATACTTTCTCGCTCTTTGGATTCCGACGTAAACTGCTTAACGGTTATGTGAGGGTCTAGATCCCTAACGATGGTAGTGTATTCATTGATTAAGTGTAGTGAGTCTGCATCGTCCGCGATAGAGTCTCTTGTATCGAAAATATCAGCTGTTTCATCAGGTGTATTTCCTTCTGGAACATAAACCAATGTGTATTTCAAAGAATGGTATTCCTCCAAATGCTTTTGAAGAATCTCTTTGAAAACATTCTTCTTATTCACCGCTTTGTGAATAATCTGTTTACGGATTAATAAGTATCTTTTGAGTTTTTCTTGGCTAATCTCATCATCAAAATTAGCTATCTTAGCTATTTTTTTTGATAGTTCGATATAGCTACACATTTCGTCAATCGTAAGACGAACAATATGAGGATAATATCTATACTTACATAAGGCAGGTAGCTCATTGTGTATTGCCATATCCATAGAATACTCAAAAGTATATTCCTCATTACACCCAAAGAAGGTCATTAGTTTTCTATTACCAGCATCATCAAATTGACGTTCAGGAGTCGCAGACAAGCCAATACGACGAAGATATTTTATACTATCTAAACGTTGAGCAATTAAGCGGCTGCCCATATTGTGTGCCTCGTCAGCAATGAGTAATAGATTTCTCCTTGACAATGCGTTCAAGTCTGAGAATATACCAGGACGAATAAAAGAGGAATATGTAGAAATAATTACATACGATACAGTATTGTTAGGGTCGGACAACTCAATCATCTTTAAATTATCAATAACAGCTTGCCATCCCTTGTATTTAGAGCACACCTTTGTGATGTTTGTAAAATTGAATTTCAAACATTCTTTTTCCCATTGCTCTACAAGCGTAATAGTAGGTACTAAAATTATCGCTTTATAATAGTGGTATCTTTTGTATATCTCCAATAAACAATTGAGCGAAGTAATCGTTTTACCAGTACCAGTAGCCATCGCGAATAGCCCCTTTTGGGTAACTTTCCAGCGATTGAATGCATCAACTTGATATTCACGAGGACCTGATGGATAAGGGAATGATGGTTCTTTAAATGTGGATGTCGGAATTTCTTGTTTTCCACCCAATCTTTCGATTATCGCATCAACTCTCTCTCTCGCTCTATTTAGTGCTTGAATTGTAGATTTTGAAACGAAGACTTTAGTTTGCTTCTTAATAATCTCTGTCTCGTTTTTTAATAGTTCTTCTAGAGACTTATCAGTAAAATATTTCGTAATTTGAGTTTTAATATCAGAGACATTCTTATATGAAACTGAATCATCTTCTTCTCTGAAAATACGTTCAAAATCTTCCTTTATTGCTTGAACCTTATCACTCTCAAGTTCATTATCCCAACCACAAGAAACTGAAATACTTTCTATGTTCTCTAAAAGTGCTGTTCTCGAAAAATTACATGATCCATCAAAGCATACTTCATTTACTCTATCATAGAATACTCCAGCTTTAGTATGAGAGATACCTATACCACTCTTTGGAGATATGACTTTTATTTCTATCTTATTATTACGGATTAACCAAGCGATACAATCAAAGAAATGTCTATCTCTTTCGCTTAGTGTATCTTTAATTTGATGGATATTAGTCAAATCAAAATATGGCAAATCATCGGTTGCTGTTCCTTTCTGAATAGCAGCCTTATCTTCTTCGCTCAATATATCATTGATGATTAAGCGCATCTTGCCGCCATTATATAGGAATGTAGCAAATCCGTTTGCTAAAACACTAATAGCCGATGTAGAGAAAAATCCCAACATCAGATCAAATCTATAAGCGTTGCACAAACAATCTGAAAAGAAACCAACAGGTTCCCATTCTGTTCGGGATTTATACCGCCTATGTTTGGGCCATGTAATATTAGATTTAAGCATTACATTCTCTTGTATATCGTGTGCGTACGAGTGTAGTTAATGATGTTATGAAGTTTTTTTGCGACACCTGCATCAGATTTAAGATTTGAATAAGTTGCTAAGAGGTTACATATTTCTTTGTATTTATCTTTATTTGTGTGAAAAAATTCTATTCCAGCATTAAGTTCATCAAAATTTACATCTTTGAGACCTATTTCTAATTTATGTAGATTGTCGTACAACATTTGATCTCTTGGACTTTTATGTATCCAATGTTCTTTATTTTCACTTACCTTGTTAAATAATGTTTTTATAGGTGTTGCAAATTCTGAATACAAATCACGTAGATATTTTTTTAATCTTTCCCATTTAAAATCAGTATTCCCCCAGTATAAAAACAAAAGTAAATCGACCGTATCTCCAATTGTTCCTATTTGTTGAAAACTAAAATAATTAGAAAAAGTTTCCTTTGCAGGATAATCATCTGTATAAAAATAAACTCTACATCCATTCTCCCTACATAAGTACAAACTTAATAAAGTTGAGTACAATTCTCCATTCTCTTTGTGATAACTACAAAAAGAACTTATGTTGCCAATATATTTTTCCTTAAAATTATCATCTATATCTCTAATATATTTGGCAAATGTAGGAATTAGAGGATTGATATAATCTTTTTGCGATTCAGTAAATTCTTTTTGATTAATTGTGTGATATGCTTCGTGATATACTTGTTGACAAATATTAATATCCAATTTTATCAACAAATTATACAAAAACTTATCTTCATCTATCCTAAGAAGATTAATAATTGTACATGTATCCAAAATAACCGGAATAATCATTGCCAAATGATAATTTCATTTATTAACGAAGCAAAATGTGCATTATTTATTTCATCATAACCTTCATATGCAGCAATTTCAATTAGTCTAGAAAAAGTCTCATTGTATTTGCGCAGAGATGCATTACCTAATTTTTGGATGACTGCATCAATAACCTCCGAGCTAAAAGGCGCATATAGATTATCGGTTGTAGTAATTCGATATGCTGGATTATTGAGCAATTCTTTTAAATATGTCTTTAATTCGCTTGTATTTGGAATTGGGAATTCGATTCTGTCTATTATACGTGACTTTACGGCTTCATGTAAGAACTCTCCTAAATCAGCAACACTAATCATAGCTGATAATGTCAAATTAAGAAACATCAATAGGTTGTTAGGACATTTGTCTATTAGGGTTCTAACAAAATTATTAACATTACTAATATTTGCGTTATTAAGTAATGAGATGTCTTCAAACTCATCAATCCATAGTATAATGCATGAATGTACTCTTTTATCATAGGTTAATATTGAAAATAAAATAGATATAAACTCTATGTAATCGTAATCGGTCGAAAGTTTACGTATTATACCTTTTGCTTGATATTTTTTATAATCTTCTGTTCCATATAAGAATGACTTAAACTCTAGACCTTCTGGATCAGTTGTAAACAAATTATGTGTTTGATCAAACATTGCATAAAAAACCTTATGCATAAATGTATTATCTGTAACACTCATCAGAATATCTTGAATGTTGAGGTGTTTTTCTTCAACATCTCTTCGAAGTCTAACGATATCTAGTTTATCCACGATTTGTGTGAATAACTCTTTTACTGGTTCTTTGCTTTTTGGAAATCTCAAATCAATAGAGTAAGGAATCGTATTTTCAGCTGCAATATCTTTTAATACCTGCTGTGTACTAAAATATCTTAAAGCATGAGTCTTACCACTACCATATTCTCCCCAATTTAAAACAAGACTAGAATTAGGGATATTAATAGAATATTTTATTCTCGTTTCTATCTGTTTTTTTAGTTCAGGAAAACCCGCCCAAATAATTTCAGTTACATTTGTTGACGGTGTGATTCTAAAAGGATTACCTTTCAGATTTAATTTATCAAATTTATTCATAATTTTATTTTTTTTGTATATATCCATCATTATACTGATTTTGAAATTTAAATATATATTCGTAAAACTCTAATCCTAAGAAGAGTTCCTTGATATCAGCATTGTCAACCAATAGATTGTGATTATAATAAAGCATGTATTTAACATATTGAGCTAACTGAGAGAATGTTACTCTATTGGGCGCCAATGTTTTAAATAACGTAAAAGCATCGTCTATATATTCTTTCATCAAATGTTTGTGAGTAGTTATGTCAAAAATTCCACAACAGCAATCAGTAATTGTATCATACATTTTAATAAAATAGTTATTAATCTGCCATTGAGGAGATACTATTTTAGTCATACTAATATCATCCCATATTGTCAAATTAACATATAAACGTTTTCCAATTGGTGTTAAACAGAATGAATTGCCATTAATAGTAATGACGTTCATATCATAAAGCCAATTTATTCTTGGCATTATAATATGTTCTAAATATGTTAAAGATTTCTTCCAGTCTTTAATCTTCAAAATTTGAGCTCTTATAGAGTGCTTACTTATGAACGATATGTCTTCACGAGCAAAATAAATACAACATTGATTGAGTAATTCGGTTTGGAATATTGTTCGAATTTTGTCATATGAAATCTCTGATTCTTGATATAATAATCTCAAGATTGTCGATATGTACAGGTAATCTTCCATTAATATTAATTCTAAGAAAAATGGAACATCGATGCTATTAAGTGTGAATATATTTTCTTCTATAATATTCACATGATCTGTAATAGCATTGTATACTTTACCGACTTTTCCTAGCGTATAATATCCTGTTATTTTATTAAGGAATCCTAATTTTTCTGCTAGCTCAATATAAGGTTTTGCAGAAACGCCAGTTGAAGTTTTTTTTATTTCACCTTTATTATTTTTATAATTTTGTAAATATTCCTTATACTGAACACATAATGTCTCAAATTTGGAATAAATAATGGAAATAGGTATTTTATCAACATCAGAAAACATTGACAAAAGTAATTTTAAATATCCTAACCTTCTAACTTTAGTATTGGAAGGAAGAATTCGGATATCGTGATTGTCTATAGGTTCTCTATTAATATTGTAAAATGCAGGAACTCCAATTTGTTGTATATTGTGAAATAATGTTTCTGTGTGTGTTACCAAATCACTATTAAAAGAATTTTTATTTACATACAATATAGACCCGTATTCCTTGACTTCAGGACAGCCTAGAAATTCTTCGTGAAAACAATGCTTCTTAGTTGTATATGACATAACAGAATTGGGGAATGTTTCGCAAAGATTGTTGGCGACATAATTTGTTATGTAAGAATAAGGTTTAGATATTTTTTTACCTTCATCTTCATCAACAAACTCCCCAACATAAATTCTTATAGATTGTATGTTAGAAAACTCTATTTTTATCAGTCTATTGGGGTCTAATTCATTCATATAAAATGGTATCTCTTCGGATTCATTATACAAGCAACCTAAATCAAACAAAGCAACAATAAACCAATACTCTTGAGGCATTTGAAACCAAAGTTCATTGGTGTCGACTCTAATATATGACTCACATTCACAAACAGAGTATATGTGCTGTAAAACATTTTTCATGATTAATTCATATAAAACAACTTGCGCAGAAGGCATCTTCTTCTGATGAGCCTAATGTATCTATTAATTTACAATTCTGTTCTTTTGTACGAGCTGCCTCTTGTTTTTTAATGGCATCTAACTTAATCTGTCGAACTCGTTCAGGTTTGATCAAATCAGCCAAACTTTCGTTTTGGTTCCAAGTGTAACCATCTTTCTCAAACTCCATCGCTTTAGCATAAAGGTCAGGGTGTTGCTCGTACAACCAAATCCATTCTATCTTTTGTTGGAAGAAGCAGAAATAGCAGCCAGAGCGGCTGCGGCTATAGTAACCAATCTTTCCATCCACTTCGAATGGGACAGGATTATAATATGCAGGAACACCTACTCCACTCTCCTCTAGGATTCTAAAAATATCAGCCTTAACTAACACATCATCATTGTCTATCAAAGGGAACTCATCCAGCATACCAATTGGACAGTCAGTTCCTTTGAGGCTTTCAAATACAACCTTATTAAATAGTTTTACATCCAAATCCAGTAGGGCATTAGCTTTCTTGCCATAGAAGAACTCTTTAGTAACTGGCATCGAAGCGACCTCTAATACTTTGTCGGCGATGGATTCAGGAGTATATAACTTATACAACTCAACCAATTTGGAAAGATTGTCATTGTGGAGTACTTTGTGGATGACATCAATGCTCCAAATATTCTTTCTGAATGGGAAGATAGATTGGATGTTGGATTTGGTTGATACATATCCTTCACGGTCCTCATCTCCACGGATACCGACATACGAGATGGTTGGTATATCGCCTACGAAGCGTTCCATCTCAGCCAGTTTCATCTTCTGCGTACACCATCTCGCTTGTGGAGATGGTAAATAGTTGCCAGAGGCTTTGAGGAAGTGTTCGAATGGTGTTGGTTCTGGACTGCCCTCAGCTGCGCGAAGTTTGGTGATACCACCAAGATATGTTTCAAGGCGGCTGATGAGCAAATCAGTTTCAGCCAATTCGCACCCAGTATCTGAATTATAGTAAACTATATTCATGTGAGGGTACTTGTTTTTAAGATAGATTGCCAATGCAGCACTATCCTTACCGCCTGATATACCTAATATATGTCTTACTTCCATTATTTCATTTTATCATTTAGGAGACTTAAGAGGATGCAGATATCCATTTCGTTGTCACCTGTTAGTAAACTATTCAACTCAGATGCTTTGGATTTTGCTTCTGTCTGTTTGGATTGTGGCAAGCGATACGTTTGTTTGCTTACGCTTGTTCCTCGGTTAGAAACGAAATCAATACTAAATGCCTCATCATTGGAATCAATCTCTATTTCAGAGAGTGATGTAAAGTGATCTAATTCTGAGAATAAGTGCAAGAGTTCTTTGATGAACAATGCTTCTTCGGAATCTTTAACATGCTCGATTTTCTTATCAAATACGACAAGACCGATCTTAGAGTAAAATTCTGTTTTGTTATCTGAGAAAGCAAGTACTCGATCCAAGAATGAGCGAGTTTTAGGAGTTAACAAATCTTTATTGATACCTTTGTATCGATTTACTAAAATAGCCTTATAACTATCATAGTCAGAAGTTATACCAAGATGGTGGAGCACATTGCTCTCAATACGACATACAAAATTATAGAAGCAATTATTCAACTCTTGGCATGCTCTCTTAATCAACACAAGATATTGCTCAAGGAACTCTTCTTTGTTCAAATCATTATAACCAAAAGCTGCTGGTAAGTCCTCAAGGAAAGTTTTGCTTGGGTCGGTCGCTTCCAAAAGGATGTCACGGAATTTGGCAGTATAGGAATTATCGAACTTATATGTATGCTTTGCATAATCATTCAGATTCTTGATGTACTGCAAGAATGGTTTTGCTACGCCAATTAACGAATCTCCTTGGATAGAAATCGTATCATCTTTGTGGAAGAATTGACGGTATTTCTTAAAGAAATCAGCCTTTACGCCAGAAACATTATACGATTTGACAGAGAACTCATTAGGGTGCTTTTGCAAAATCTCAAACACTTCTTTCGTGATAGATAAGACGAATCTATCGCCCTCGTATAAAGCAAAGTCTTGCTGTTTGATATAGAGGAATATTGGGAGCCAAAAATCAATAACACCTTGTTTCAGTTTGAATGGTGCAGATTTGAGAGTTTTAATCAATTCGCTTAATTTTCTGGGCTTGTCAGTTGAGCTTTGAACAAACTTGCAGCACTCGTCCCATAATTCGGTCACATTGCAAGTTGGTGCGCCAAAAATATATTGCCCATCAGTATCTCTGTGATGAATACCTGTTTCACGTAACAATGTGTAGTAAATACTTTTTTCTGGTGGATAAGCAGATTTGCTAAATCCTAAATCTTCTTGGTCAGAGTTTGTAAGAATTGCATCTAACAGATTGACACGAGCTGCAGATATGACAGAATTTACCTTATGACGGTTGAATAATTCATTGCGCAATATAGGGGTTTTGTGATAGATCGTATCTGCAATCGTAGATAATTGTTTATTCAAATCTTTTTGACTACGGATTGAAATCTTCTTGGCTTGGAAACACCAAAATACACTCGTTCCATCAAATAGACTTTCATTCAATGCTTTATTCAACAATTCTACCTCATAATTCAAAATATTCCTTACTTCATTTGCAGCAACTCTATCTTCGAGGACAACATTCTCAAGCAGATATTTCAATTTAATTACTTCATGCAAGTGGGAAATAATATCATCAGTGTTGAGAAAATACGCATATAAAATGGCTTTACCTTGTTCGTTAGATGCTGCCTTTACATCAGTGAACGATGCATAAGTAGGCAAAACCAGATTAACAAAACCATCTATATCACCTTGAGGATCAGTTGTGATGGGAGTGTTGGATAAATGATATTGAAAGTATCGAGGAGTTCCAGTCGTGTAGTAAGATTTAACAGCAAGCATGATGTTAGCATTAACATAATCTTGCACATTTTCAACAGTTAGAGTAGGACGTAGAACGATAGTAGCTGCCTTATATAATTCGCTCTCGATATCTATGTCAGTTCCCTCAAATAAGATGTATTGTGACTTGTAGGTCGCATAACGAATTATCTTGTGCGATTTAAGTAATTCAATATACCTATCAGGATTCTTTATGTCTAGAGCAAATTTGCAATAAGTAGTTAAGAACTCGTCGTCAATAGTAACATTTTTGCAGAACAGATTAAGCAGGCCAATAGATTTGACGATAGCTAATGCTCCATCCACAAGATTATCTGCAAGAATACCACTTTCTACTCGTTCGATAGCCAAACGCATAGAACGCCAATCCATAGAATCAGCATTCGCTTCGGATAAGAAAGAATAGAAATTGTAAACTACATAATCGTATACTTCTGCGAGGTTGTATGTTCGGTAGTCTGTAACCTTAAAAGCACTAATTGAATACCTATCAGTAGCCATCAAGAACGAGAATAATGTTCGCTCGTTTTGACCATAACGCTGCATAGAGTGTATCAAGCATGTAGAAGAAATAGGATCTAAAGGATACAGACTCATAGAGGTGCTTAATGCTAAATCGTATGAAACGATTTTATTCTTTTTAGCAAGACAATATAATGCACGAAGATTCTCTTTGGCTATGTCAGTAGGAGTGGCTATCTTCTTCTTCAGTTGGCTTGCAGTCAGATAGAGCAATTGCTCAATAGGTTCAACGAATACCAGTTCCTTTAGACGACCTTTAATCTTCATCCATTCATTACGTTGTGCATCATTCAGTTTGTAAGAGTATGTGCCAAAATTTTGATGAAGGGTGGTCAAAAGAATGATATTTCTGTGCTTCGCATTAACATACTCCGCCAATTTTTGCAAGAAATACAATTCTTTCTCAGGATTGTTTGCAGCTGCATGTTCGAGAACTTTACCACATTCATCTACTACAATAAACAAAAATTTATTTTGGCGTTTGAGGGCATTGTACTTTTGATTTAGTGCTTCAATAACTTCCTCTGTTGTTGCAAATGTATCTATACCAAGTTTCTTAGCTAAAAGCGTAGAGAGTGATTCATAATCACCCACAATATTGATAAACTCAAACTTACTACAACCTAGCACGTCCTTCCTTTGAACCAAGACATTAGTATCTTTAAGTAAATCGCGTTGTAGAGCAGCTATGAAACTAGATTTACCTGTTCCGTAGTTACCAACAATTGTAAAAGAATGAAGACCATCATTGAAACTAGAAATGATGCTTCCCCACACAGTTTGAGAGTTGGATGTTACTACATACTGAAAATCATCGCTCAAACCTTGTTCTATATTGACAGATGGAATATAACTCATTGATTGTAGTATTTTCTTAAGATTTTATATTTATCAAGTTTAGCACCAGTAAACTGGATATTTCTTACACCACTTGTTTCAGAATAATGAATTTGTTTGGGATATTTTGTCTCTATCTTTCTAACGACTTCAATAAACTTGGTAAATGGCATACCAAAGGTGAGTGCGAGTTCTTGGATTTTATCCAAAGAAATAGTCGTCTCATCACCTGCTGTATCAAGAATAGCAAATAATACAATAAAGTAATCTACAGCGTTTTCGGCAATCTCATTAAAGACATAGACTTCTCCTTTGTCTAATCTACGCAAAAGATTTAGACTAATCATAATGCCTGTAAAATCTTCTACGCTAGATAGGGATTTAGGTGCGAGATAATTATGAAGAAGAACACCAATATCTTTCTTAACAGTATTCTCGTTATACACATTCTTTTGCTCTGGTACATTGCAACGACGCTTGATAAAGTTTTGTAGTAAATCTCTATCAAATTCTTTTTTCTCACGTTGATACTCAACAAACAAAAGATGATAAATGCTGGATATCTTGTTTGAAACAAGCAAATAATGAAGTAACCAAAGAGTGTTAGAATCCTCTAGAAAAGGATCTCCATCATTGTGTAAAACAATGTTTGCTATATCAGTGGGCAAATCCTCTACAGTCAATCCGAACGCTTTTAACCAAAAGCGGATGGATGCAACCATATTTTTGCCTACGCCTAATTTTACGACTGCATCTTCTTGATTGAAGGTATTACCTCCAAGGCGAAAATCATAACCTTTTTTCAGCCACAAAGATTTGCAGTAAAATGTTTCGTGTCCTGAAAAACAATATCTCTTTACAGTTGCCATAATATTTATTTTCGTTCAATTCTACATTTAGCCTGCAAAGTTACAACAATTTTTGCATTAATGCAAATATTTTGGTAGAAAGTCGGGGTTTTAGTATTTGAAAACCTATTTCGGGCGCAAAATTACTGTGTCAAACTGCTAAAAGTTGTCAGGGGCTCAGAAAAATCTGTTTTTTTGAGCAAAAAGTAGAGAGGCGTTAATCTTTTGCAAGATTTCTAAAGTTGATTATTCCTCTTGTAGGAGATGGGGATTCGAAGTCTCCATCATACACCACACAAGAACTAAGGATAGGCTCTTTTAATACTTCCTCCAAATGCTTGATACCACGCATAAAGTCCTTTGTAAATGTTTGAGCTGATTTGATTTCCATAATATTTAAACCCATTGCTTGAGGACAAACTAAATCCACCTCGAAGCCTTTGTTCTCACGATAAAAACAGAGGTTATTGTCTTTTCCTTGATTGAGGCGATTCTTTAAGACTTCATTAAGAACCATATTCTCAAAGATACTACCTCTTAGTGGGTGTGTGGCAAGTTGCTTATCGTTCTCTATACCAAGTAGATAACACAACAGTCCTGTGTCGTAGAAATACAACTTAGGGGTCTTCACAAGCCGTTTGTTAATATTGGCAAAATATGGAGGTAATTTCCATAGAATATAGGATGCTTGGAGAATATTAATCCATTCAGTTATGGTGGGTGTAGATACTCCAACCTCGTTAGACAACGAAGAGAAGTTACATTCGCTACCCACACGGCCTGCACATAAGCGTATGAAAGTCTGGAAAGCTTGTAGGTTCTTCACTTTCAACAATTGATGTATATCTCGCTCTACATATGTATTATAATAATCCCGATACAGTAGGCGTGCAGGCGTTTTCTTGGTATAAATAGCTGGGTATAAACCTTGATACATCAATTGGTTGGTTGATAACTCCTTTGTCGCAGGGAGTTCATTCATCGCAAAAGGTAGTAAAGTAAACAGCGATGTTCTACCCGCCAAGGTCTGAGTTATTTGATGTAGGAGGGCAAAATTACTACTGCCCGTAAGGATGAACTTGCGGGCAGGATTTTCATCTACCAGTACTTGTATATAAGATAACATTTGTGGGAGATGATGCACTTCGTCTATGATAAGGTTAGCCGTATTAGTTTTGAAAAAGGCTTCTATATCTTGCTCTATTACAGCTCGTTGTGCAGGACGCTCCAAATTGATATACTCATAATCGGGAAATAAATTCTTACATAAAGTAGTCTTTCCAACCTGACGAGGACCAGTAATCGTAATAACAGAATAATACTGAATAGCCTCTAAAATACTGTCTGAAATAGCACGATAAATATACTCCATAATGTTCGCAAATTTAAAGTTCAACTTTAAGATTGCGCAAAATTACTGCTTTTTTTTTATTTGTGCAAGAAAATAATGGATTTATTTATTTTTTAGGGGTATTTTGTGCAATTAAGGTGCTTTTATTGGATATAATGATGCTAAAAAGTGCGCAAATTTAAAGTACAACTTTAAGATTGCGCAAATTGGAGAGCACGAAGTGCCTAATTAGAGGTGCGGAATTACTCGCGGGGGTATGTGTGAGAACTGAACCAACTATGAGAAATTGGCTCGGTGAACTACCGCAAGTGCACCCCATAACGCGAGCGTTATCGGGGACCCCGCCGAGAACTGGACAGGTGGCGGAGGCAAGTGCCCCAATACAATTGGGGGGCTAATGGACAAAGAAGCAGCAAGGAGCTATTCAGAAGCGTGGATCAAGGAGCCGATGATGAAGCCACGGAAAGTGGTATAAGGATTAGGGTGAGTATTTGGGTAGCGGTCGGCTTTCTTGCGGTAGTCGGCGTACTTCTCTTCCCACTCAGCACGGAGTTCGGGAGTGTTCATGATGACAGAGGTTTGCTTGACTGCCTCAGCGAAAGAAGAAACAGCCTTTTGGCGAGAGGGCGCAAGAGGGCCTTTATACGGATGCTTGACTACATAAGCATGCGTGCGACCATTGCGAGTGCGCATGATAATCTTATCGGTGGAACCGAGTTTGCCCGACATGGAGTCGAAGGGATGAGAGAGAGTGGTGCGTGCCATATATAAAACAAAAATTATAGTTTATTATACAAAATTATCCAATATATCAAAGTAGATGTATTGTCAACAACCTAAACAACTTTAATCAACAACATTGCGCGGACCAACATCGTCCGCGCTCGGCGAATTGATAGTGAAATGAGAGGGTAAAGGTACAACAATATTTACAGATTTGCAAGTTTTGTAGGGGAAATTTGTGATTTTTTAGTGGAATAGTGCAAGTATTTGATAAATATGGTGTTCCTACGGTACTTATATATGTATCTAACGTATATCTATCGTGTATCTATCGTATATGTAACGTAGTTGATAGAGGGAACTCGGCGAACTATCGCCGAGCGCTTACAGCGCAGTTTAGAGGACGCTCGCAAGCGAGCTACAGTTTAGGGTTTAGAGGCGAGATTACCCGAATATATTCGGGATAATGAACAATGTGTAAAGGCGGGGGATTAGGGAGTCGGGACACGCGAGACGGGACACCGTCGAGCGCTGGCAGCGCAGTTTAGAGGCAAGAAAAAAGAGCATTTCGGGTGGAAATGCTCTTTTTAGGCTATAGGCAAGAGGCGTGATTAACGCACTTGCGTGAGGGATTTCACATGAGCGTTGAAAGCGTCCTTCTTGAGCAAGTCCTCGAGGGTGAGGTGCATGCGGTAGTTCCAGAAATGCTCTGGGTTAGAAGGCAGGTTGATGCGCTCAGCGTGTTGGTCAGCCAAACGAATATCACCATCAATAGCAAACCAGTCTTGCAATGGGAGAATCACCCACATTGCTGGGCTATACATGTGCTGATTAACGATGAATTCGGCAATTTCTGGCGTCATCTCCTGTGGCGCTTCACCCCACCAGCCCATCTGTTCGTTGTAGAACTTCTGAGTGACTTGGCGGTCCTCCTCCCACCAAGCACGAACTGGGTTCATGTCGTGGGTACCAATAGTACAAACGCTATGGTAAGGAGCGTCCGCTGGGTGAGCGAAAGCTACGGTTGGATCCTTAGGCATGCGTTGGATCTCGAGCGAGAGGATCTGCAATTGGTTCATGACATCAGGCACACAGGTAGGCACCATACCGAGGTCCTCGCCGCAGCAGAGCATGTCGGTAGAAGCGATGAGTGTAGGCAACTTCTTGAGTGCAGACTCGCGCCAGAAAGAAGTGTGGCGGTGGTAGAAGTAGTCGTTGTGGATGTCAGCCAAGAGTTGGCGTTGGTCCGCATAGAGCTCTTGGTAGTTGTGTGACTGGTAGAGCGCAATGCGTGGGTGGAGCATTGATGGGTTCTTCTGGTCACGCACGAAGAGCACCTCGCAATGGAGATACAAGAGTCCGTTGAGGACATTGTCGATATTGCAGTTGTTCTCGTGAGCAGCACGGTTCTCTGGGTTGAGGAAGAACTGTTGCACCTTGCGTTGGGTGTCGAGATGCTCAGGGAAGAAATAGATGTATCCGTCGTTGGTGTGGAGGAAATTGTTCTTCACATACTCGGTATCGTAGCCGAAGGTGTCACCCAAGAAATTAGCACGGATATATGGTTTGGTGAGGCGATCCTCGTCGAGCTTCACGCCCATGTTCCAGAGGTCTTGGAGCGAATATGGCATAGCAGGAGAGAAGTGACCGCAGAGGCCCCAAACATCCGATTTGCGCATTTGCCAGATACGGAAGAAGCCAAGGATATGGTCCACACGGTATGCATCGAAATAGTCCGCCATCTTGGTGAAACGGAACTTCCACCATTGGTAGTCGTCTTGAGCCATGACATCCCAGTTGTAGGTAGGGAAGCCCCAGTTCTGACCACGTGCGTCGAAGTCATCGGGTGGCGCACCTGCGGAAGCAGAGAGGTTGAAGAGGTGTGGGTCGGTGGAAGCGTCCACAGAGTCAGGAGAGATACCGATAGGAATATCGCCCTTGAATGCCACGCCTACAGAGTGTGCGTAGTCCACTGCCTCACGGAGCTGTTTGTCCGCATGGAACTGGAGGTAGCAGTAGAAGTCCTTAGGTTGTTTGTCGCGCTTAGAGAGGAACTCTGCGTAAGGCAAGAGCCAGCCCTCGTTGGCAGCGAGGAAAGTCTTATATTCGTCAGAAGCGAAGAGAGTAGCTTTGTCGGTCTTGTAGAGGGACTTGAAGTACTTCATTTTCTCGTCGTACACGCATTGGTAGTCCGCGATGGTCTTGGCGTTGAACTCCTCCTGTGTCTTGCGATACTTTTTGAGTTGGGTAGGAGTGAGGGTGCCCATCTTCTCGATATTGAGGTAGATTGGGTGGAGCGCGAAGACGCTAACTGCGTTGTAAGGATATGAGTCGAGGTTGTTGTGACGGAGGGTAGTGTCGTTGATTGGGAGGGTTTGGATCATCTTTTGACCTGTGAGCACAGCCCAGTCAGCGAGGAGCTTGAGGTCTTGGAACTCACCAATACCGAAGCCGTTCTCCGAGCGGAGAGAGAAGACAGGTACAGCTACGCCAGCACCCTTCCAGTTGGCTTGGGTGTAGCGGAAAGGAGAGTCGGAGATGACATAGTGCTTAGCGCGTTGTACATCCCAGATCTTGCGGTTCTCGCCCCACTCCATATCCACGATGTCGCCAGACTTGAGGTCGTAGATGACATACTTGTACTCCACTACGGAGCCGAGTTTAGCGTGGAAAGTAGCAACCCATTCTGGGTTGTAGTTGTGGCTATTGGCGATAGGCAATTGGCTATTGGTGAGAGGGAGTTTTTTGGTGCGATCCCACTCGCCAAGAGCAGGGATATTACCCATGATAGCTACACCCTGATGACGCTCGAGGCGAGGCACATTGACCTTAACGGTGATGTTGCCAGTAGCTTTCTTAGTAGCCACAGGTGCACGGTGTGCGAAGAGCACTTGGCTGAAGACCTTAGAAGCGAAGAGTGATTGAGATTTGTCTTGCCAAAGGTCGCGGAGTACCACATGGCCTGGTTGGCACTCTACCACATGGTTCTTAGCCTCGCGGCGGATAATGTTGCCTTGCTCATCAAGCACCACGTAGCAATAAGAAATGTACTTGTGAATGTCACTCAAAGTGACTTGTGCAGACCAATCAGCAGAACCATGGCAATCCATAGGGAGTTGCAAAGGCGATGCGTTTTGCAGGTCAGCATCCATAGCATATAGGACAGCAAGTTGGTTGCCCCATTGCGCTTGGTAGTTGATTGAAAAATGAAGTGTCATATGTTTGTTGTTTGTTTAGAAGTTCAGTAGTTTAGATGTTTAGTAGTTATTTGGTTTTGCCGTTGCGGTAGAGGATGGAACCGATGAGCATAGGCAAGACCGTATTGATGAGCCAGATGAGTGCGACGGCAAGAGCTATGCCGGCTGTGTTCGGGCTAAAGACACCGAAGATGATGAGCGACCAAGTGCCACGGATGGCGATATTAGCCGCAGGTATGGATGGGAAGACTGCCACCACCATATAGTAGAATGGGATGGCAATCATGTATTGCACGAAGGTCATGTCCACGCCGCAGAAGTGTAGCGCGAGGGCGAGTTGGAGTGCCCAGATGATATAGCGAAGCATGGACCATGCGATGGTCTTCATGAAGAGCGGATAGGACATATGCGAGAGCGCAAGGGAGAGCTGACGCATCTGGGTGTTGTGCCACTCGTGGCGAGAGAGGTAGCGCACGAGGTGAGGCAAGAAACTGAGCAAGAGCACCAAGACGATGAACGCTACAGCGAAATACTGCATGGGGATAGCAGGATGGTAGCTGACAAAGAGCCATGTGGCAGGAATGCCGAAGATGAGTTCTACGACGAGTAGAGCCACCGTGCCGACAAGACCAAGACCAACGGCTGCGGAGAAGTTGCTCTTGTCTTTGAGGAGCATAGCACGAGCGGGATAATCGCCTGCGTGGTATGGCGTGATGAATGCGCCTACATAGCCGTAATAGACTTGGCGTTGGGCGCCCCAGATGGTCATGGGTTCGGTTTTGCGAAGCAGCAAACGCCATTTGCCCGCTTCTGCCACGACATTGAGAGGCATGAGCAGAAGGGTGGCGATGAGGGTGAGCCACAGACCGATATTGTTGGTGCGAAAGGCGCTGAGAAAAGATGAATAATCGTCAAAAATGATAAGACGATATGCCAAATAACCATACGCCGCAAGGATAAGCAGCGTATTGAAAATACGAAGATATGGTTTGTTAGGTTTCATTTTCGGGTGCAAAGATAATAAAAAAATATGTATTAAACAAATTTTTTTTAGTATGTCGCGATTTTTTCGTACTTTTGCAGCCGAAATGTACAAGATAAGACGAATATTTATATTTTGGGGACTGTGTGTAGCAATGGCTACACTTGGTCAAGATATTCGTGTAGAGGATGTGTTGGAGGATATCTTCAACCAGTTGTCGGAGGATGGCGATTTGGCGTATGAAGACATCGAAGAAGAGCTATTGAGCATAGCCGAAAATCCGATGGATTTGAATAAGGTTACGGGCGAGGAATTAAGTCGGTTAATGTTCCTAAGCGACGAGCAGATAGATGCTATATTGATGTATCAGTATCAGCATGGTTTTAAGGAGTTGTACGAATTGCAACTGATTGATTGTCTGAAGGATTATGAGATACGGAATTTGTTGCCATTTGTGAAGGTAGGCGAAGAGGCGAGAGGCGAAGAGGCGATGAGGCGAGAGGTGTATTTTCGGGAGGTTTTTCGATATGCAAAGCATGAGATGACGCTAAGGCTGGATGCACGGAATATGGAGGATTTTGAGGGTGATCCGATGTATGGAAAGTTGAGGTATCGATTTAATTACCAAAATCGTGTGCAGGCGGGGGTGACATTAGATAGAGCGACAGGCGTTCCATGGGAAAAAATAAATTATGGGGGATATATTCAGTTGAAGGATATTGGTCCGATGAAAACCATCGTGGCAGGTAATTATCAAGCGAGTTTTGGTTATGGATTGGTGGTTGGAAGTCCGTTCAAAAGGGGGAAAAGTGCCTATATTCAGTCCACAGCTACTACGGATGAGGGTTTGAAGAAGTTTAGTTCGGTAGGGGATAGTTATAATTATTTTCACGGCGTGGGGGCGACCGCTCGAATCAAATGGGCGGAGGTGAGCGCCTTCTATTCACTACGCAAAGAGAAAGAGGAAGCATGGCAACATGTAGTGGGCGTGAATGCCACCGCCAAATGGAAAAAACTGAAAGTAGGCGTGACGGGAGTGGAGAGTTTAAAGTCGAATGTTGAAAGTCAAAAGTTGAGCGATAAAGGAGTTATGGGAGCGAATGTGCGGTATAATTGGGGCAAGGTGGATGTGTGGGGCGAGGTGGCAGCATCGCATACAGAGCAATGGGGATGGGGAACGATTATGGGAGTGAGAGTAAATCCAATTAGTGACCTCAATCTGCTAGCGATTTATCGGTATTATTCGCCTGAATATGACAATATATATGCTAATGCATTGTCTTCTAAAACAAAGATTTATGATGAGCATGGAGGATATCTAGGAGTGGAGTATAATAGACTGAGAAACTGGCAGTTATCTGTGTTTGGAGATGTGTGGAAAGAGGGATACGAGACCATGGCACAAGCGGATTTTGTGCCGCAAAAAGACTACCGAATGCATATGCGTCTCAGGGCTAAAAGCAAGAACGAGATAGATACCTATTCGGCGCGTTGGAATGGCATGTGGGACTTAGGATCATGGCGATTGAAAACGCAAGTTGATGCGAATATGGTGTATGCCAAAGAGAAATGGAGTTACGGATGGTCTGTCTTTCAGGATGTGGAGTATCGCTTTGTGCGGGTGCCTATTGTGCTGCAATTGAGAGCGCAGGCATTTGATGCAAGGGAGTGGAACAATAGGGTATATATGTACGAGAATGATGTCCTATACGCGTACGCGATACCTTTTGTATATGGTTTGGGCGGACGCTTCTCGCTGAACGCACGCTATAAGATCAACGACACTTTTGCACTCTATCTACGAGTGAGCGAAACTCTCTATCAAGGAGCATGGGCTGCGGCGCATGACAAGAAGCATACACGCACAGATGTGCATGCATTGTTGAGGGTAAACTTGTAGTTTTGAAATGGTTTTAAGGTAAAAAAGCGGAATAATAGGTACAAAATACGAAAAAAAGCGAAAAAAATGTCGTATTTTTTGGTGGTTTCAAATATTTGTTGTACCTTTGCAGTCGCTTTTGAGCAATGGCGGGATAGCTCAGCTGGTTAGAGCGCATGATTCATAATCATGAGGTCCCCAGTTCAATCCTGGGTCCCGCTACAAAAAATAAATCAGACACTTAGGTAAAACCCTGAATGTCTGATTTTTTTGTTCTACCACCAACAAAACCACCAACATTTATTTGTAGTTTCCTCTTAACCACTCTTCTAATAGACTTACGCTTATTCGAATAGCACATCCTTTTCCCTCTTGTTTGCACGGATAGAAATTATGTTTTTTCCGCCAACTCTTATCTTTAACTGATTTTACTCCTTTGAAATTATACCTATCTATTAACTCTTGATAATTGATATACTCTTCCTCTTTGGTTTCTTGTTGTTCTTGGGTGTAAGCTGGTAAAGCTAGCAAATCCATGAGTTTATCGTAGTAATATAGTTTTACATTTCTAATTTCGTATAAGGTTTGATACCAATCTGCTTCAAACTTTAAATGCGGGCTTCTATATGCGTCTTTTTTTATACTCTCAACGCATTCTTTTGATATTGGCAAATATGCGTCTAATGCTATTGGAATGTCTTGTATTTGACTTTTAACCATTCTTACGTATTCAGCGTTAGTTAGTTTATAAACATCTGCTGCGGTAAATAATTCAAACATATATTTTGAATATTGGTCCGCGGAGTAGTAACCATTAAAGGTCTTGTTTGTATCATTAATCTTGATACTACTTAATTCTCTTATTATCTTTTTCATTGCTATTATTTTTATTAAATATTATTATTTTTATAACATTTTAAAAATTTCATCAAAGTACCCCGACTACAGGGTATTCCGCCAATCTTTAACAAATCTTCTCTGTTCTCACGAATAGTTTTGCTAAAATCATAGTACTGTGCTATCTGTTCCATTGTCCTTTGACCTCGTACTATGGCACTTGCTTGTTGAATGGAATAACCCTCAGATTTAATAGAAGGGTCTATCTTGTACTTCGGTTGTTTATGCTTGAGATTGGTCAGGTCAGCACATTGGACATATTGGGCAACATTAAGTACTTCTTCTATTGGAAAATCTGAATAGTTCATATATTGAAATAACTCACACAACAGGCAGAATACCAAATGTTCATCTGTTATCGGTTGTCCATTCAGTTCCCATATTTTTCGGAAGTATAGTCCTTTAATATATAATGTCTTTTTTCGTTTCCCTTGTTTGGTTCTTGTGACTTCTCTTTTGCCTTCTTTAGTTCTTGACCATTGCCTAAATATCTTTATGTATTCTACATTGTCTTTTTCTAAGTCCACATACCGAATCCCATTATAATTCTTATTGTATTCAAGTTTGTTTTCAGCAATGTATGGGTATATATGGCGATACTTATCTATAAAATCCTTTATTTTCATACTATGCAAATCCTCATTGTACTGTCCGGTTAAGTTTAATATGTATTCATTTTTTAACTTATTATGTTTGACCGGACATATGTTGTTGATGTCATTTGTATTGGATGGATAGAACAGATTATCGCTTATATACTCTTCAAAACAAGGTAAGCTGTTATTACTTCCATTAATGTACTGTACTCCTGACCTACAGGCGTTGTCAAATATTATCGTAGGAAAGGTCTGATTAATAGTCCTTGTCCACTTATCATATTCATATTGATATTGTTTAATGCTTTTAATTTTATCGTGGTATACGTACACAAGGTGATACTTTATCTGTCCTTCTTGTGGGTTGTGCCGATATGATGTGTATATGTAAGTGGGTTTATGTTCGTTAGGAAGACGATAATAAAACTCACATGGACTAATACTTTTTTCCTCATCAATATCTATTGTTACAAGATTAGTGTAATCAAAATTTGATGTAGTTTTTCTGCTAAACCCAAACTCTTCATCTTGGTCCATGAAGTTGCTACAAAAACCATAACCACTACGCACCTTGTCATAAAAGTTCTCCAGCTTTTCTACCTGCTCTTTCTTGAGGTGAATTTTACTATAATCGGTCGGTTTCGTTTTATAGTTTTTAATTGAAAATGTAATTTTTATTCCCATAATTTTTTAATGTTATTTATATTTAACATCAACTTATTTATTGATTTAATACAAATATAGTATTTTTTTAAATATGTAAAGAGAAATATAATTATACATAACATTTTTATTACATTTTTTTCAAAACAACTCTACGAAACCCACCCCCAAAAAATAGCCGATAGAGTAGTATAATAGGCATACCCACCAATAGGACGCATATTTTTTTTTAAAAAAATACAAATTTTAAAAGTTCAACTATTTATAGTATACAAACTAAATAAACCATGAAAAGAATATACAGAGAGTTACCAGACAATACAAAGCAAAAGATTTCTACATCTATGAAACAGTATCATGCCAACAAGACCGCAGCGCAGGAACAAACAACATCCAAAAGACAATCAGAAGCCATGAAAAGATATTGGGCTACAATCCCCAAGAAAACTACACCTTATTATATATAATATAAAAAATGAAGTAATTAATGCTTACTACCGCAGCACATCGCAATTCTTAGGCTGTTTTTTTCAACAATTTTTTTTGATAGTTAGGCTGCCTTATCCGCACAAATAAACAGTTTGATATTATTTTTTATTATCACAAAAAAAGCTGGTAGTTAGACTACCAGCTTTAATGATTACAAACCAATCTACAAGAATTTTGTCGCAGCAGTACACCTATTCTTATCGCAATGATACAGTATTGTTTATTTACCTATTTTCAATTAAACATTTTAGCATTGGATTTAAGAGTCTTTTTGCCTCATCAATATCTTCCAAAGTGTAAGTAAAACTTACAGTACCATTAAACGGTTTAATAACAATCTTCCTTTTATTTTTGATTTTTTGGGCAATAATAATTAATGCTATTGCCGCCACTATAATAGATAGCAACCACACTTCACTTGGAAAACACGCTATTAATACGATACCTGCGATAAAGAAAAGTACACCCAATATTAACACAAAGATAAAACGGTTATCTCTAGATAGACTTACACTACTAATATTATCCACTGGGAAATGAGTTATGACAGATTTTATATCGTCATCTCCGCAGAAACTCCATAACTTATTAGTTATTTTTACAGCACCATCAACATAATATATTTTTTCTCCATTACATACATTCTCTGAATAAGGTTGATTTTTTACCATAAATTCTGTAGCTGGGCTGCCACAATTAGGACAATCATTTAAATTGTGTTCCATCTCTTGTCCACAGTCAGGACATACATAAGTTGTTTTCATTTGATTTGTTTTTAATGCATTATGCCTACTCTTTGAAGGATTTTCGGTATTACTCCTATTGGGTTTTGATATATAAAAAGGTGTGAACTCCTGCTCATTCTATTGGCATTTCAGGGTATCCACTCCCATTACCTCCAATATACACAGAAAGTCCACACCAAAAGTGTGAACATTCGCTATACTATTGGAAGGTAATTCAGATTGTGGATAAATGAAATGTCCTCTAATAAAGCAAATGCTTATACGTATGTAGATGATTTGTTTATTGTTTCATCGGCAAATTGTTTTAAGTTTCGACTGCAAAGATACGAAAAAAAAATGAACGAACCAAACATAAAGCAAGAAAAACGGCATTAACCGTTCTTCTTATTGCTCTTTATGCTATCTCAAACTCTTTTTTCAGTCGTTGGACCGTGCTGATTCCAACATTAGACAACTTTGCAACGTTGCGAATACTGATTCCTTTCCGCAACAACCGCAGCACCTCTGCATATTCCTCTTTCTTCTGCTCTATGCTCTTGTAACTACCTTCTTTCCGACCTAACTTACCTCCTTTGTCAATGAATTGCTTGCGCCCTGACTGCAAGCGAAAAGCAATATTCTCTCTCTCCAACTCTGCACATGTACTCAATGTGGCAAGCATAATGGCAGCAAATGGAGAGGGTTTGCCATTATCTTGTAATAGAGTAAATTTTTCCTTCTGTAAGTAGAGATTGATATTGTTATCTATCAAGAATTTAATAGTTTCAAGTACATTAAAAGTATTTCTTCCTATTCTTGAAAGTTCATTAGATAAGACATAATCTACCTTTTTCTGTTTACAATATTCAAGTGTCTCTTGCAATACTTGTCTATCCTTATTCTCTTTTGCACCGCTGATTTTCTCCTCAAATATCTTAATTACCTGCATTTGATTTGCTGCGGCATATTGCATAAGGTCATTGACTTGTCGGTCTGTGGTTTGTCGGTCTGTGGTAGAACTTACTCTCGCGTAAATAATTGCTGTCATAATAATCAAAGTATAAGTTGGATACAATATTTATGTTGTTTTCCGGTTGATTATAAACTTATTTGAACACACTTTTTTATTGAATACAAAGGGACATTATCCCTATTGAATTATAAAGCTAAGGTACAGCTTTTTTCTGACATACGCAAGCTTTTAAGACAAAAAGTATAAATAAATTTAAGTCATCTAATTCTAAATTTAGATAAGGTGTTTATAATGGTTATAGATAGAAAAACCCTTCCTGAATGTCATATTTTTGATTCGGAAGGGCGAGTTGTTTTGAATACTATAATACTTTATTCGTCTTTTATTAAAATCATAGATGAGATATAATCAGTTGTTTTGTTCATTAATTTGTTGGTTATAGACTTTAAATAGGTTTGGGTTGTCCTAATATTTTTGTGACCTAATAACATCATTAATTGTTCAGCTGGTATATCGTGCTCTGCCGCATTAGAAGCAAATGTATGCCGTATGTTATATGTTGTAAATGGCTCTATTCCTATTTCTAAACATATAATTCTAATTCCCTTATTAATCTTCTTTACAATGTCACTCCGTTTATGTGCTTGTTGTTCTTCTGTCATTTCGCTTGTGTAGAAAGGAAAAATATATGCCTCCGGTTTCCTTGGGTTAACAGTTCCGTATTTTTTGAATAGTCCTTTAAGATAATTAGAGTATGGAATCCCTACATTAGTATCTACTCGTTCTGTTTTTTCTCTCACAAACTGTATTTGGTTGTTAACAATGTTGCGGTTCTTTAAAGGAAGAATATCTGCAATGTTAGCACCGCACATTGCAAATGAAATCATGACAAAATCATAGGCGAACATTGTTTTGTCTGTCGTGGGTTTATATTTTATAAATTTATTCCAATCGCTCAACTCCACTGCTCGCTTGCTTCTTTCTGCATGTGAAATCTTGATAATACTTGTTGGGTTCTTTTTTATGATTCCTTGTTCAATCGCGAAGTTAAATAAAGCTTTTAACCCTCGCATATACATACCTAAAGTGTTGGCGGATATATCTTTGTTGTATTTGGCTTTATATTGTTTTTTTAGCCAAAGTTCAAAATTTTTTATTAACTCCGGAGTTGTGTCTTGAACGGTAAGTGTTGGGTTATATTTCTTTATCCAATTAACTGCTGTTCTATAACTCTCTATTGTGTTTGGTTTTGGATTTTTTTGAGTGTGATATGCTCTCAATAGTACATCATATGTCGTTTCTTCCGCCTCAATTATTTTTCCGTTAACCCTTTGGTCGAACAAAACTTTAAATTGAGCGAAAGTAAAGGATGTTCCAAGTTCTTCGCATATAGAATTAGCGATTGTACAATCAATTTCAGCAATTTCTATTGCTTCTCTAGTTTTCTTTAATCGCTTGTTTTCAAATTCCTCCTTTGATAGCAATTCTTTGCTTCGGGTAGCGTATATCTTGTTTTCACGCTTGTAGGTAATTCTTAATTTGATAGAACTTTGGTCGTTTTTCTTGTAGGGCTTCCAAACCAATGATACTTGTGCGGTAGTGTACATATTAAAAATGTTTATAAAACGCTGCAAAGGTACGAAAAAAAATAATAACCACCAACAAAACCACCAACATTTTTCAAGAAAGTTTACGAAAAGAAAAGAATAGTAAATTGTAAATAACTTGTATTCACTATATTATAAGAATAGAATCGAAAGTAACAATATATGTATTTGATGATTCATAATCATGAGGTCCCCAGTTCAATCCTGGGTCCCGCTACAAAAAAGGATGACCAATCGGTCATCCTTTTTTTGGGTATCTATCACTTCGTTTTCAACCACTCGAGGTAGTCAGCCAATGTGAAGTGTTGGCTGAGGATTTCGAAGTTGGTTTGCGTAATGCTAATGACTTGGGCGTTATTAGCAACTAACTTCTGACTGATTTCAGGATTTTTGGTCAGGAGATTGTGGTACCATTCTGCTTCGTCCATTTTCTCGAATCCAGACACGATCACAGCACTTTGGTCCTTGGCGAAAAGGAATTCTTGTTTGAGATCGAAATCCTTGATCATGAATTGCGAGAAGTTGAAGAGCGCAATATCGTAGAGGAGTTGGTTGAGTTGTTGTTCATCCTGATTGATCACCAATAGCAACATCGCAGGGGTGTTGCGAGTAGGATCGAAGCTTACCTCTACACTATCTGCGGTCTCTTGGATAGGTTCTGCATTGCGTTTCGCTTGTAGCGAAGAGAGGTCTCCCACTTGACTCTCCGCACCTTGTCCCATGAGGGCAAGCATGTCCTTGGCCATAGAAGCCAATTCGCTATCAGGATAGCGAGCAACCATGTCTTGCAACTGAATAACGAAAGCATCTTGTCCATCGGTCTTAGCCACGGCAATGGCATTGAGGAAGAGGAATCGAGGCATGAGCGGAGAAAGTGGATAATTGGTTTCCGCATAGGTCTTGTTCTCTTTGACAACAGTAAATTGATTTTGGCTATAGGCCCTATAGGTCTGTTCGTAGAGCGAGTCTTGTTCTACGGACATACGACGGAGCTTATTGAAATAATCAGGTTGGCTCACGATATATGCCTCATTGGTACCTGGGAAGAGACGGATAATATCTTGGCGATACTGTTCCGCAGCCAACATATCGTTGGTCTTGAGTGCGGTCAGGTATTGCATATAGTAGAGATCAACTAGGAGTTCGTGGTTAGGGAATCGCTTGCAGAACTCACGGAATGTCTCGTCGCTGAGCTCTTGATCGCCTACACGGTCGCGGTAGATATATACCATATTATATAATGCTGCCGCAATCAGTTCGTTGGACTGAATGATATCCGCATCCGTTTTAGGAATCTGTTGGAGATAGTATTCTGGTTTGTGCTCGTCCGTCTCCATAGCTGCTTGTTCGCCTCCCTCTGCTGCAAGAGAATCGGTAGGTAACTCCTCATCCGTTGTGTCGTCACCATATGCCGAACTACTCATGGCCTTGCTCAAGCGACGCCAGTCGTCTTCTAGTGGGCGGTTGCCCCATTGGGTACGGAAAGTCTGTTGACCAGAGCGTAGGAGTTGTGGGTTATAGAAATACCAGTCTCTGCTTTGTGCACCGCCACCAAGCATATTAGAAGTATTGACACTACGTGGTCCTACACCATTGGCAGCATCGCGTGCGGCTTGTTCCTCTTTCTCTTTGGCCTGCTCTTCGGCACGAATAAGGCGTGCAATAATAGAGTCTACGACTACTCGTTGCTCTGCCTCGGAGAGTTTGGATAGGGCTTGCAACGAGTCTTGCAATTGTACCACAGAATACTCTACTACCAACTCGTCAAGGGTCTCAGATCGTCTTTGGATACGAGCATATTGCTCGCTCTCAGCAGAGAGGATTTGGGTAGCCTCTTTGTAGCAAGGACTGGCTTTGATATAGTCTCGTTGTTCGTAGTAGATATCTCCGGCAATCACAAGGATATGGGCTTTGTCTAGTCCGTTTTGTGTGCTACTTTCAATGGCCTTGGTATAATATTCGAGTGCTTTGGTGGTGTCTTTTTGTGCGAGATATACGCTACCTATAGCGCCATAAATCTGGTCGAGCAGGTCTTTGTTCTTGTCCAGTTTGGCCATTTTGCTGAGTAACTTGATAGCCTCTTTGGGCGAGTCGTTGAGCTCTGCTATACGCAAGCGAGCATTGAAATCCATCTCGTTGGATGGTTGCATTTTGATAACTTTTTCGTATGCACTTTTCGCTTGTTTGCGATCGCCTTGGAGTTGGTATAATTGTCCTAATACAAATTGAAAACGAGGGCGATACATTTTTCTCTTCTCTTCGGGCAGAGCGAGTTTGACAAATGGAATGGCCTCTTTGTATTGTTTGGTTTTGAGTTTGATATCCGCACTCACCGCTGCGTACAAAGGTGCGTGTTTGCGACTGAGGTTATCCACTTGCACTTTGTTGAGCACATCTTCCGCCTCGTAGAGCCATCCCATCTCAGCATATGCTCTGGCAGTCCATAGTTGGCATTGTGCAACGACATTTGCATCCTTGGCATAGTGGCGAATGATATAGTTGAAGGTACTGATACTACCGAGAAACTCGCCTTTGTGGAATTCGGCTTTCGCTAGCATCATCCATGCATTGTCCATTTGGTTATTGAACTCCTCTTGCTCCAACCATGCCGCGTATTTAGGGTTGTTGCGTTTTTTGTCATAATTGACCTTGGGTCTAGCTTTGATACTATGCAGTTTGATGCACTTGCGGCATTTCTCTATGGTGCGATCCATTTGGGATACGGCAGCTTGTGCTGCTTCGTGGTTCGAAACAGGGTAGAGACTGATCACAGATGAGAAATCATCTTTGTTGGCCTCTATGATAGCTTGCTCTCCTTCAAGAAATGAAATAGCACCGTTGTGATAAATATTATACTTGGTTTGCATTTGATGAAACCCACGAGATAGCGCAGTGTTCTTCTTGGTAGAACATGCAATCAAGCAACTCGTAAGTGCTAGTAATATGGCATAGTTGTGTAACTTCATATCGATATATTATTTTGTTTCTAATCCTTTAATATGGCTAGGCGCCGCGATAAACTCTTTTAAATAGAATGGCTCGTAATATGCTACTTGTTTGATATCCAACTGAGGCAACTGCTCTGCGAGCACTCCCATGTATTGAGCTTGAGGTAGAATACCATCCATGAAATGAGCATTTGCAGATTGAATGAACTCTTGGCATTTGCCAGCGCCATTGCCGAAAAAGTAGATAGGTTGTTCTTTTAATTCGGTTTCAAAAGCGTGCTCATCAATTATTTTGGCCTCAATATCCCTCGTGCGTACGCACTCGCGTGTGTACATCGAAGTGTACACTTCCATACGACGAGCATCCAACATAGGGCATAATAGTGCATCCTGTGGAACCTGCTCAGTGACCGCGGCTGCACAGAGTATCTGCAATGTGTCCACGGGAATGAGTGGAATATTGAGTCCATAGCATAGTCCTTTGGCCAGACTTGCTCCTATTCGTAGTCCGGTATAACTGCCAGGTCCTTGTGATAGCGCTACTGCATCGATATTCCAATGCTTGGCTCTGGCTTCATTCATCAGTTCCTCTACGAACAAAGGCAGTTCGCTAGCATGATTAGCCCCTGTGAGATTGGCTCGAATAGCTTGGGCTTCTCCATTGATGGTGATGGCTGCCGAACAACAATTGGTGGATGTTTCTATACAGAGTATGGTCATATGGGTTATTGATTAAGAAATTTGAATTTCCTCATATCTCGATGGAACACAATCATGGCTATGATGACCGAAAGCGAATCGCTTATTGGCCAACTCCACCATACACCCCAAATAGGTGCTATGCCGAGCGATTCGAACAACAAAGGCAAACCTATAATTAGAGGAATGAGGAATAATACTTGTCTAGTTAAACTCAAGAATATCGCTTTAGGTGCCATGCCGATAGAAGTGTAGAAGTTACCAGTAATCATAGGAAAACCAATAGCAAACATAACAGCAAGCATAATGCGGGCTGGCGTAATAGATTGGGCAATGAGCAGCTCATCATGCGTGAAGAGACGAATAAATCCTTCGGGCCATATCTCACCAAAGAGGAAGAGAAAACTCATCACGCAAGTAGCGCAATAGACCGCCAACTTGAAGGCCCTAAGCATACGATCGTATTGTTGTGCACCATAGTTGTATCCCACAATAGGCTGCATACCCTGCTGGATACCCATGACGATCATCACAAAGAAGAAGATAAACCGATTGGTCATACCGAAAGTGGCAATCTCCATATCTCCGCCATAGCGCAAGAGCTGGTTGTTGAGTACAATTACCACAAAACATGCAGCCATATGCATGAGGAAAGGAGCTGTTCCAATGCCTAAAGCACGCATGGTGATATCACGCTTGAGTCGCCAAATGCCACGATGGAAGTGAATAACCTCTTTGGGATTGAGGAAGATGATCAATTCTACAATGACAGATACCAATTGGGAGATGATTGTCGCTAATGCCGCTCCTCGTACACCCATGTCAAGCACAAAGATAAAGATAGGGTCCAATGCCACATTGAGCGAAACGGCTAATATGGTGGCGTACATGGAAATACGCGGATGACCTACCGAGCGTAGCATACTATTTAGACCATAGTAGATATGGGTTAAGATGTTACCCCAAAGGATGATTTCCATATACTCGTGGGCGTACGCAATGGTCGCATCACTAGCTCCGAAAGCATAGAGGATAGGGTCTAACCAAAACAATCCCACCACCATAATGATGGCGCCCAATATGACATTGAGAATGATCACATTGGCCAAAATATCGTTAGCAGAACGATAGTCTTTTTCACCCAACTTGATGGCTACCAACGAACTTGCACCTACACCCACCAATGTGCCAAATGCAGCACAAATATCCATAAATGGTTTGGCTACTGTAAGACCTGATAATGCCAGCGCTCCTACACCATGACCGATAAAAATCGAGTCCACCATGTTATAGAGCGACATGGCAGTCATGGCGATAATGCCTGGCATAGCATACTTGAAGAGTAGGCTACGGATAGAGGCGGTGCCGAGTTCGGTTATCTGTTTTTGATTCATTATTGCTCTAATAAAGTGTTACAAATGGCTGCGAACATCTGTGCAGCAGGATGTCCATCTTGCATGGCGATAGGCATACCTTCGTCTCCACCTTCGCGGATGGATTGTACGAGAGGTACCTGACCTAGCAATGGGATATTCATCTCTTGAGCCAGCTCTTTGCCACCATCTTTGCCGAAAATATAGTAACGGTTATTTGGCAGTTCGGCAGGGGTAAACCATGCCATATTCTCCACCAATCCTAGAACAGGCACATTGATCTTCTCGTTTTGGAACATATCCACTCCCTTGCGTGCATCCACTAGCGCTACGGGTTGAGGGGTAGTCACAACAATGGCACCTGTGAGTTGAAGATGTTGTACAAGACTCAAATGGATATCGCTCGTGCCTGGTGGCAGGTCTATGAGGAAGTAGTCCAACTCGCCCCAATTGGCATCCAAAATGAGTTGTTTGATGGCATTACTAGCCATACCTCCGCGCCATACTACTGCCTGTTGAGGGTCCACAAAATAACCGATAGACAGCATTTTTACGCCGTATTGCTCAATAGGCTCGATGAGATTGCGTCCGTTCACTGGGGTAGAGATAGGACGGCAACCTTCGGTGTGAAACATTTTGGGTACAGATGGTCCGTGTATATCGGCATCTAGCAATCCCACTTTGTATCCCATTTTGGCTAGTGTGATGGCTAGGTTAGCTGCCACAGTAGATTTGCCCACACCGCCTTTACCAGAGTGGATCGCGATGGCATGTTTGGCCTTGAGCGAAGTGCCTTCGTCAGACTTCACAGGGGTGTTTTGCTTGCGGAATTTCATATGTACATGTACCGCAGCATTCTCATCCACGTAGGTGTGAATAGCTGTTTCGGCAGCTTTGACTACCGACTTGCGGAATGGATCATTGTCTTTCTCAAAAATAATAGAGAAGGACACTTCCATGCCCGAAATGCGGATGTCGTCTTCCAACATGCCGCTTTCTATGAGGTTTTTGCCCGTACCAGGGTAGCGGACGTGTTCGAGTGCATCAATTATTTGTTGTGGATACATAGTTTCTTCCGTATGAACGATAATCGTCTTTTTCTATTTCTATATCTGGCTCTATGAGCGAGATGACTTGGGGCAGTTTCCAAGTGATATACTTGATGGTTAACCCGCGATCCAACCACTGTTTCTCGTAGTGGGTTTGCAAACATCTTGCCTCTTCTATCTTAGGACTAGCATCCGCTTCGTAGAGATTACTGGTATTCACCACAATCGGATAGTTGTTCTCTAGGACCATCGCCTCGGTATAGGTGTATAGGAATGGGCTATCGGTCTTGAGATGAATCATACCATCTGGGCGTAACACTTGGCGATAGCGCTCCATAAAATAGGTAGAGGTCAATCGTTTGGTCACCTTCTTCATTTGTGGATCTGGGAAAGTGATCCAGATCTCATCTACCTCATCTTGTGCAAAAAATCGACACAACATTTCTATGTTGGTTCGCAGAAATGCCACATTGCTTATACCCTCTATCTCCGCTTGTTTGGCACCTGCCCACATACGAGCACCCTTAATGTCAATACCGATATAGTTTTTATTTGGATTTCGTTTAGCCAATCCCACGGTGTATTCGCCACGACCGCAACCCAACTCCAAAACGATAGGGTTGTCATTCTTAAAATAGTTATCGCGCCAATGACCAGCCATAGCTAGCACAGCACTCGTTTCCACCTCCTGTGCCCCACATTGAAACACATTGTGGAAGGTCTCCATCTCCGCAAATTTCTTTAACTTATTTTTGCTCATTTCGTATGATTTTTACGCCTACTTCTTTTATTCCTGTTAATGTATCATTGCGCATACCTTGTGTGATAGATATTCGGTATTCGCCGCTATTGGTAAATAGGTAGTGATCGCTATACAATAGTGGCAATTCGTGTACAGTCAATCCGCCTCCTAACCATTCACCTCGCTCGTTAGCCATATAGCATTCGATGGTGTCGCGAGTGAGCAAAAGACTATCCTGCTCAATGTCCACAAACAACCAGAGGTTTTGATATGGGTATGCATCTGTGTGGCGAATCGTAATCTGCATTTGGCAGTCGACGATGCTATCCGTGATCACAGGTTGATAACATAAACTAGAGTCTGCCTCCCATCCCGTATTGGGTAGAGTCTTGAAAGCGGTATAAATGATATCACCTTGGCAACCAACGAGCAGCAGACTAGTGATTAGTATCAGAATGTTTCTTCTCATTGCCTCTGTTGTGATGATGTTTGCGATCATGTCCTCGTCCTGGACGACCTTGATTGTTTTTGTTTTTCTTCTTGTCAAAACGGGTCAAATCATCTTGTCCTACCACGTTTTGGTAATCCACCTCTACGACTGGCATCGTTCCTTGTTTGCCACCCAAAGTGAGTGGTTTCTCTCCTCGGCGGTTCATGTCTATGATCTCTTTTGCTCGACTAGCAGGAATAGACTCCAAGTTAGCAGGATGATGTGCATCGGTAGAGTAGGTCACCTCGCCCTTCAATGGATCGGTTGAGAAGAGATACCAGGTTGCATCTAGTGTCTCCAGATGAATATTACGCGATGGCATTTTTTTGACAGCCTCTTCGTAGATAGGTGTTTCGTAGTTCAAACAACATTTCAATTTGGCGCATTGTCCTGCTAGTTTTTGAGGGTTGAGCGACAAGTTCTGTATTCTGGCTGCGTTGGTTCCTACTGATGTAAACTGGGTCATCCATGTTGAGCAACACAACTCTCTACCGCAAGGACCGGTACCACCAATGCGTCCTGCCTCTTGACGAGCACCAATCTGCTTCATCTCAATACGAATGCGGAAGGTCTCAGCATATACCTTGATGAGCTGACGAAAATCCACACGACCCTCAGCAATATAGTAGAATATCGCTTTAGTGCCATCGCCTTGATACTCCACATCGCCAATTTTCATCTCTAAGCCTAGCGCCTTGGCCAATTGGCGTGACTTGATCATAGTCTCTTGCTCCTTGGCATGTGCCTCGGCAGCGCGTTGCTTATCCTCTTCGGTAGCCACACGGACGATATTGCGAATCTCGTAGCGCTCAAGATTGATGTTGCTCTTCTTGATTTGTACAGGTACCAATCGGCCCGTCAAAGTCACCTCGCCCATGTCATAACCTGGGTTGGCATCCACAATGACCACCACACCTTTCTCCAATGGTAGATGGTTGATATTATGGTAATACCCCTTGCGGGTGTTCTTGAATTGCACCTCTACCAAGTCCATTTCTTCGCCAGCACTAGGGACGTCACTCATCCAGTCCATCACAGGAAGCATGTGGTGCGAATTGCGCTTACACGACTTCTCTGATATCTGGCACGAACCATTATTTATCATAAAATCTTCTTTCATATATATTCTTCGTCACTAAACTCTAAACACTAAACACTCAACTACTTCTTAACCATCACAATCATCTGCAAGCACAAATCAAAGAAAATGATTTTGGCATTGCCATTCTGACTAATTTGCACCTCCGCTTTGCTCAACTCGTCCATCATCTTCTCCACATTTCCCTCGTGGATAAATGGCGCAAACTTACTTGAGAACTGTCTCTCTGCTGCGGTTTGATAGTTCATTTCAGCGCATTGGAAATTGTAGATGTAGTTCTCGCGAATCTGTTTCTGTGCATATTGCAAGAAAGCTTTCTGTTTCTCGCGTCCTTCCTTGGCATCTGCCATAGCCAGACTCCACTTGCGCAATTCCAATAGTGCACCGTAGTCTTTCTTCTGACCTACCAACCACGCATTGCGCATCAATGCCACAAAGTCGTTAAAGAATCCCTCTTGCTCCTCTGTGACCATCGCCATTTTCTGGGCTGCTAGATAACTACCATTCGCTATATGCGCCAGATCTGCAGCCATTTGTCTATCCTCTACTTCGCCCTTTGCCAATAAGGCATTCGCTATCATCTCTTCACTCAAACGAGGTATGCGCACCTCTTGGGTACGGGATAATATGGTGCTCAATAACTGGTCCGGGTGCTCGCTAACGAGTAGGAACAAAGTCTTGTGGGGTGGCTCTTCTAGTAGTTTTAACAACTTGTTGGCACAACTAACGTTCATCTTTTCTGGTTGCCAAATGATCATCACCTTGTATCCATCACCAAAACTCTTGAGCGATAGTTTGCGCAAGATCTCACTACTCTCCTTCTCATAAATCATCGCTTGCTTGGTCTCTGCGCCCATTTTTATGCCCCAGTCGTCGCTGTCGAAATAGCAACTATCCAATACCATTTCGCGCCACTTATCCACAAAATCATCACACACATCCCCGGCGTCGCTTTTGACTATTGGGAATGCGAAATGCAAATCTGGGTGTTGCAATTTCTGATACTGCAAACAGGTAGGACACACGCCACACGAATCCTCCTCTGTCCTATTAGGACAGTTGACATACTGGGCATACGCCAAAGCCAATCCCATCTTGCCCACACCTCTTTCACCACTCAATAATTGAGCATGGGCAATGCGACCTTCACGAACACCCTGGCGAAGCTGGCGCTTCACCTCTTCTTGTCCTATGATTTCACGAAATAGCATACTTACACAATTTAGCCTGCAAAGGTACAACAAAAAATGCACATACGCAAGCATGCGAGAAATTAATTGTAAAAAAAGATAGATTTTATCTATCTCATCCGTTATTAGCCATTCACTCTTCTACCTTTTCCCCATCTTATTGCCCTCTGTCTTCATAGGGACTTCATAGGGACTTCATCGGAACCTCATAGGGACTTCATCGGAATCTCATCGGAACTTTACCGATAGACAACCGATAGATCACCATGACTTCTCGCTGTCCAATCCCTATGATAACCAACCCGCTTAACTACCACGAAAACACCACTTAGGCAAGAATTTTTGCTAAAAATTTGGTAGTATTAAAAAAAAGCAGTACCTTTGCTCGCTTTTTCGTGAAAAAAGCATACCATTAATATTAACCCGGACACGCAACTCGTGTAGTTGTAGTCCACAAATCAAAACAAACAAATGGCAACAAAAATTCGTTTGGCTCGTCATGGTCACAAAGACTACGCTTACTACCACATCGTAGTAGCTGACAGCCGCTCGCCACGTGATGGCAAAATTATTGAGCGTATCGGTTCTTACAACCCAAACAACAACCCTGCTAAGGTAGATCTTAAGTTTGATCGCGCTTTGTACTGGGTTAACGTTGGTGCTCAACCTACTGACACTGTTCGCAACATCCTCTCTGGTGAGGGCGTTATGCTCATGAAGCACTTGAACGGTGGTGTAGCTAAGGGTGCATTCTCTGCTGAAGAGGCTCAAAAGCGTTTCGATGCTTGGAAAGCACAAAAAGATGCTAAGAACGGTAACATTGTTAAGGCTGAGGCAGACAAGAAAGCTGCTGTAGCTAAAGCATTGTTCGCTCAAGAGGTAGAGACTAACAAGGCAAAAGCTGCTGAGGTAGCTAAAAAACGCCAAGAGGCTATTGATGCTCTCGCTGCTGCTGCAGTAGAGGCTGCTCAAGAGGCTGCTGCTGTTGAGACAGAGTCTGCTGAGTAATCATTCCTCTTAAATGATTAAACTAAAAGGAGTCCCGCGGGACTCCTTTTTTTTGTGTACATGATTGGGTCGCAAAGGTACAAAAAAATGAATAAAACCAAGAAAAATGAATAAAAATTTTGCCAAACAAAAAAATCATCGTACCTTTGCGAAGATTTTAGTGCTAGAATAATCCATGCTCAACGTATCCATTGTTTTATATCGTCCAGATTGGAAGCAAGTAGGTGCTCTCACCCAGGTGCTTCTTGAGTCGCAATATGTGGATCGAGTGTATTGGATTGATAACTCGCCTCAGGCTGCGGAGCAACTTCCTTTGCAGTCAGAACGTATTCAATATCAGCATAATTCTACCAATCTAGGTTATGGCGCTGCTCACAATATTGCTATCCGAGAATCTATCTACGATGATGTTCCGTTTCATTTAGTAGTAAATTCCGATATTATTTTGGAAGCCAATGATTTAGATCGTATGGTGGATTTTGTTGCTCAAAATCCATTGGTGGGTTCTTTGATGCCCAAAGTGACTTACCCCGATGGTCAGTTGCAGTATCTTTGCAAACTTCTTCCTACACCTCTAGATGTCTTCGCCCGTCGTTTCCTGCCATCCTCCTGGACTGCCCAACGCAATCATCGATACGAGATGCGTGCCTCGGGGTATGATAAGATTATGAATGTCCCTTATCTTAGCGGATGTTTTATGCTACTTAGAACTCAGGCGGTCAAACAGGCACGACTCTTTGATGAGCGCTTTTTTATGTATCCCGAGGATATGGATCTCACCCGACGTATTCATCGCAACTACTTAACGGTCTATTTCCCTCATGTAACCATTATTCATGATCATGCTAAGGAATCTTATAAATCCCTGAAAATGTTGTGGATACATGTGGTAAATATGTGTAAATATTTTAATAAGTGGGGTTGGCTACGTGATGCGGAACGCAAGGCTTTTAACGATACCGCAATCCGCGAATATCTTTAGGATTTCCAAAGAAAGAATTCCAAGATTCTACAAAGAGTTGATGATATTATAGCACAAAAGGGGCTACCCATAGGCAGCCCCACTATATTGTGGTTTCTAGTGTGCTAATTAGAGAGCGTTAGTGTGCAAAGCCAAGCTAGACTTCAAGTTAGCTGCTTTGTTGCGGTGAATGATGTTACGCTTAGCCAATTTATCCAACAAAGAACTTACTTTTGGCAACATTTGCTCAGCAGCAGCTTTGTCAGTTGTTGCACGCAAAGCGCGAACAGCGTTACGAGCTGTCTTTGCGTAGTAGTGGTTGTGGGCTTTACGAGTTGCAGTTTGGCGAATACGCTTCAAAGATGATTTATGGTTTGCCATCTTAATAATAAATCTTAATAAATGTTACTAATCTTATGTTATCTTGTAGTGCCACGGGGAATCGAACCCCGCTTTAGAGAATGAAAATCTCTTGTCCTAACCGATAGACGATGGCACCATTCCTGTCCAAAATGGCGGAAATCGACTGCAAAGGTACTACCTTTTTTTGAATTGTGCAAATATTTTTCAAGAAAAAGCATATTTTTTGCCAAAAAATTGCGTATTTCGCAAGATTTTAGTACCTTTGTGCCCGAAAAAAGTCCATAATACAATGAAAATAAGAAATTTTATACTACTCGTAACCCTTACTTGTATATCTGTTTATACCTTTGCGCAAGAGCAAAAAAACACCCTTCCTGATTTGTATACAGCAGAGCAAGGTTTTTTTGATCCAACTCGTAAGGTAGAACAAGAAGAGTATAAGTTTGCGACCCCATGGAGATTGGAGGTAGGATATGCCCAGCTCAATCATCGTACCCAAGATACTTCCGCTGTCTATATGCACGGTGTACGTTTGGGCGCTACTGTGGACTTTATCTTGCCACGTCATTTCTCAATCCAAACTGGCGCATTGCTCACCTTCACTTGTGGCCGCCAGAACCAACATTGGCCTATTAGTACGCCAGAGTTTGCTCAGGTTAATGTCATTCAGCACAACCTTTTGCAACTTCAACTCACTATTCCTGTACGCGCGTATTATAATATTAAGGTATGGAAAAAACTCAATCTTTTCTTCTATGCTGGTCCACAATTGAATATTGGACTGACCAACTACGATATACTGAAGACTAAGGTGGACCCTACAACCCTTTCGTGGTTAAAGGATCAAGGCGTACCTACTACTTCTCATGATAGATATGTGACCAAAGAACTCTATCGTACCAATATCCAATTCGGATTAGGTGGTGGATTGGAGTGGGACCGCTATCGCCTCCAAGCGGGATACGATTTCGGACTCAACAATATCCTACGCACCAAACCTCTTGATACCTATAAAATGAACGAATGGGGTTGGATGGTGACATTCTCATACCAACTATAAATATCACACAGCATAATACACCCTAGGTGCAAGCCGAGCGTCTAAGGGATATTAGCTAACTATATTATTAACTACAGGGGTGCCTCTCACGGCTGAGATTATACCCTTTGAACCTGGGCAGGTAATGCTGCTAAGGAAGTATGAAACAATTCTCTATTCTTCTCTCCGCCTTGTTGGCGGTAGGTGTCATTGCATATGCGCAATCTGACACCATTTCCCTCACCCAGCACTTGGATGAGGTTGTCATTAACGCGCCTATCGCGCAAGTCACTAACGCTCAGACCACTATTTCCCATGATCTTCTCAATCGGGATAACACGGGTCAGAATCTCCCTTATCTCCTCTCCACCGTCCCGGCGCTGCTCACCACTAGTGACGACGGACTAGGAGTAGGCTACACCTATTTCCGTCTTCGTGGTACCGACCACACGCGCATCAATGCCACCATCAACGATGTGCCACTCAATGACGGCGAGAGCCAAACGGTCTTTTGGGTTAACATGACCGACCTCGCTGCCTCTACTACCCAGCTCCAAGTCCAACGCGGAGTAGGCACCTCCACCAATGGCTCTGCCTCTTTTGGAGGAAGCATCAATATGTCTACCTCTTCCTCACTTGCCTTATCGCCTGATAGCCTCTCTCCTCTCGCCTCAGAGGTCACCCTCTCCTTCAACGGTGGTATGTATAACACTTTCCGTGAGATGCTCTCTACCCAGCTCGTGCTGCCTAACTCCTGGAGAGTCAACGCCCGTTTCTCCAAAGTCAACTCCGACGGCTTCCTTTATCGCACAGCCTCTGACCTCTATTCCTATTATGCGGATTTAGGGCATTACGGGGCTCGCACACAGGTCGTAGCACGCTTTTTTGGTGGCTCCGAGCGAACAGGTATGGGCTGGGATGGAGTAGACAATAACACCGCTTATGGTATCAATGGCGCCGACCGTCGCTATAATCCTGCAGGTGCTTATACCGTTACCGATAGCCAGGGCAATGACTCTACTGCGTATTACGACAACCAGACGGACAACTACGCCCAACAGCATGCCCAACTCTCTGTCAATCACCGTTTCAACTCTCAATGGTCACTCTCTGCTACTGCCCATTATACCCATGGCGCAGGCTATTATGAGCAGTTCAAACGCAAGAAACTCTCCTATTGGGGTTTCTCATCCTCCGAAAAGACCTATGGCATGTACCGCAAGAACCTCGATAACCATTTCTATGGTGCTATCCTCTCAGCCAAGTACCTATCCGAGTCTCTTGACCTCCAACTAGGCATGGCTGCTCACCACTATCTCGGCGACCACTTCGGCACCCTCCACTACCTTGCCGATAGCCCATCGCCCATTGCCAATAGCCCCTACCCCTACGAATACTACCGCAACTCCGCCAATAAACTCGATGCCAACACCTACGCCAAACTCAACTGGCGCATCATCAACCATGCGCAGGAGTCATTGACGCTCTATGCCGATATGCAGTATCGCTATGTGCGCTACTCTCGCGATGGTATCAATGACGAGGATATGACCTCTCTGCCACTCACGGTGGATTACCATTTCTTCAACCCCAAGGCGGGACTGACTTATCGCCATGGTGGACATCTCCTCTCGGCGTCTTTTGCTATCGCTAATCGCGAACCTTCTCGCAATAACTACAAGGAGAATGTGCTCTTTGATCCTACCACTAATACCTATACGGGTTTGCCTAAGGCGGAGACATTGTATGACTATGAGTTAGGTTATACTTTTGCTCACAAACGTTTTACTTTGGGTGCTAATCTCTATTTGATGGATTATGACAATCAACTTATTCTCACGGGCGAGTATAATGATGTGGGAGCGTATAAGACGACCAATGTAAAAGACTCTTACCGCATGGGTGTGGAGTTTACGACAGGGGTACAGATCCTACCTTGGTTGCGTTGGGATGCCAATGTGGTGGTATCTCGCAATAAGATTCTCAATTATCATCAGTATATTGATCTCTATGATAATCAGGATGATTGGAATTGGGTAGGTCAGGATTCTGTGGTGGGTACGACCACGATTGCTTTCTCGCCTACATGTACGGCGATGTCTTTGTTTACCGTTGACACCCACGGTTTCACGGCAACGGTACAGACGCAGGTGGTGAGTCGTCAGTTTTTGGATAACACCGAGGATGTTAATGCGATGCTCCGTGCGTATTCGACCACGAATTTGAATTTGCAGTATCGTTTACCTATGCAGAAGTGGTGTGCTAATGCCAATGCTCCTGACTTGAGCTTATTGTGTCAGATCAATAATGTGTTCAATGCTAAGTATGCTAGTAATGGTGGAGCAGAGGCCAGTCGATTCGCAGACGCCTCTCGTTGCTGTTGGTATTATGCCCAAGCAGGAATCAATGTTCACGCTGGTTTCACTCTCACTTTCTAATCCATCTTACCCTATTTATACAAAAGAAGCTAGACAAATTCGTCTAGCTTCTTTTATTATCTTAACTTTCGACTTTCAACTTTCCACCACCTTAAACTCCTTTGGCAGCGGCGCCTCAAATCGCACTTTCTTCTCCGTCATTGGGTGAATAAACTCCAGTGTGCGGGCGTGCAGACACAATCGGTCAATAGGTGAGTACTCATTGCCACGACCATATTTTCTATCGCCCATCACGGGATGACCGATGCTCTGCATATGTACACGGATTTGGTTCGTGCGACCTGTCTCCAAGTTCAACTCAACGAGCGAGATCAGCATCTCTTGATCGCCTTCGCCTATAGTGGTTGCGTTAATCACCTTGTAGTGTGTGACCGCTTTTTGTCCGCCATCGTCTTTGGGCGACGAATATACCATGCCTGTGTGTGGGTCCTCTGTTAGCCAAGTAGTGATGGTCCCTTCTTTCTTCTCCAAATGCCCCTCTACTACAGCTACATAGGTGCGTTTGGTCACCAGTTGCTTCCAATAGGTGCGCATATACTCCTGTAGTTCAGCGGATTTAGCAAATACCAGCACGCCACTGGTCTCGCGGTCAAGACGGTGCACTACATGCACGGTATTGCGGTTAGACTGCTTGCGTACATAGTCTTTGAGGATAGAGTAGGCGGTCATCTCGCTGCTCTTTGGGTTGTATGGTACGGTCAATAGTCCGTTCTTTTTCTCCACCACGATCAGGGCATTATCTTCGTAGATAACACGCAGTTTAGGGTGACGGAGCTCTACGTTTCCTCGACCTTGTAGGATATTGATCACATCGCCTGCTTTGAGCGGCGTGTCATGACGGGTTTGAATGCCTGCGTTAACAGTCACTCGTCGTTGACTTAGTAGCTGCTTCACGCTGGTGCGGGTCATTCCGCCTAACTTAGCGAGTAGAAAAGGCATCAATTCGGTTGCTGCCTCCACTCTAAAAGATGTATCTTGTTTGCGTCTCATCGTTTAATCAGTAAATTCGGTGCAAAGGTACGAAAAAAAATGTAAATGTGCAAGAAAACGAGTAGAAGTTCACTTATAGGCTCGTTTTTCGCCTATTTGGGCTGCGTAGGGTGGCAAAAAAAATATTTAGATTTCTGCCCAAAGGCAAGGTACACGGAGAAAAAATATTAACAAACAGCACCTTTATTGGCTTGCACAACTTTAATCCACTCAATTGCGGCTTTTGTATTGAGTACCAACGTAATAAGGAACAATACAAACGTGAAGATATTGCTAGTTAAGACATAAATCACCATTCCAGCCAAGGTATAGACTATCCACCAAATCCATGTATCTATCTTCTTGTGAATCATCCAGAAATTTGCCAGAATAGATGCAGCAATCATCAAGCCACCCATGACTTTGCTGAGTAGATTATCTGCGAAGTCATTGCCCGCCATCCAACTCACGAAGATCACATCTAGCAATACAATGACAATGGTAAATACAATATTGAAAACCACGCCCTTGGCATTGAGCCACGAGGGCAATATATCTTGGTTCCTAGTTCCTTGCTCCTTGCTCTCCAAAGCTTGTTTTCTCCAACGGAGCAGCGAGGTTGTTTGAAAAGGTATAAATAAAGCAAAATGCAATACCACCAAATCCCAATTTCCCCACAATGCAAACTGCCATGCCAAGAGCGCAGCCATTGTGATCGCGCCCACAAAGCCAGTATAGTTTTTGGGATTTCGAATGGTTAGCACATACGCAGTACCCGCCACACTAGCAGGAATACCTACTATGAATGCCAAATCATGCCATTGCAACAAGGTGCCACGGAGCGAAGGCACAAACCACTCTAGTATATATAATATAAGGAATAAGGCAGCGTAGATGCCAAGGGAAATCAATGTGTTGCGGGCAAACTCTTGCCACAGGGTCTTTTTCATGTGTTTAGTGTAAGGTATAGAGTGTATGGTGTAAAGCGTAAGAGATAAAAAAGGCGAGCCGAAGCTCGCCTTTCGCTGTTGTATGATTACTTGCGGCGGTTGCCGTAGCGAGACATAAACTTATCAACACGACCTGCGGTATCAACAAGTTTAGATTTACCAGTATAGAATGGGTGACTGGTGTTAGAAATCTCCAACTTGATGAGTGGATAGGTTGTGCCATCAATCTCGATACTATCCTTTGTAGCAGCTGTAGAGCGGCTGAAGAATTGAGTACCATCAGACATATCTTTGAAAACTACAATACGATAGTTCTCTGGATGAATTCCTTTTTTCATAATACTTAGTTCCTTTCTTAGCCGATTACTCAGCGATTACGTTCAACTTAATTTCAGCCTTAACCTCGCGGTGAAGTTTAGCAGTAGCAGTAGCCTCGCCAAGAGTCTTCACAGCCTCGTCAATAGTGATAATCTTCTTATCAACCTCAATACCAAGAGCAGCGAGTGCCTCAGATACTTGAGCAGTAGTAATAGTACCGAAGATTTTGCCATCCTCGTTAGCCTTAGCAGACACAGTAACTACAGTGTTAGCCAATTTCTCAGCCAATGCTTGAGCGTCAGCCAACAATTTAGCCATCTTGTGAGCTTGTTGTTTGAGGTTCTCAGCAAGTTGCTTGCGGTTGCTCTCGTTAGCGATGATAGCCAAACGACTTGGAATCAAGTAGTTGCGGCCATAACCGTCCTTAACCTTAACGATATCGTTCTTGTAGCCCAAGTTAGCTACGTCTTGAATCAAAATTACTTCCATAATGTTTCCTTTCTAATAAAATGGTTAATTAATCATTATTTCATCATATCGGTTACGTATGGAAGAAGCGCCAAGTGGCGTGCTTTCTTAACAGCTTGAGCAACCTTGCGTTGGTACTTCAAGCTTGTACCAGTGATACGACGTGGAAGGATCTTACCTTGCTCATTCAAGAACTTTTTCAAGAACTCAGGATCTTTGTAATCAATGTACTTGATACCGCTCTTTTTGAAACGGCAGTACTTTTTCTTCTTTGCCTCGTTTGTTTTTGGGGTCAAATAGCGGATTTCGTCATTTTGTGCCATAATTAAGCCTCCTCCTTTTTAAGATTAACATTGCGACGTTTCTCAGAGTACTCATAAGCGTACTTGTCAAGACGGGTAGTGAGGAAACGCAATACGCGCTCATCACGACGAAAAGCTGTCTCGAGCTTTGCAATAACCTCAGGTTCTACATCAAATTGCAACAAGGCGTAGAATCCCGTAGTTTTGCCTTGGATAGGGTAAGCCAATTTCTTCAAACCCCACTCCTCACGGTTAAGAATGGAACCGCCATTCTCCACGAGAAGTTTCTCGAATTTTTCTACCGCTTCCTTCATCTGTGGTTCAGACAAAACGGGAGTCAACACGAAAGCGGCTTCGTAATGATTTAACATACAGTTAATTAATTTAAATTAGTTAATATTTATTGTTTTGCTTGCGGCAATGCGCCGAAAAAGCGTGCAAAGGTACTACAAAAAATGCACATGAGCAAATTTTTTAAGAAAAAAAAGTATTTTTGGATAAAAAAAGTGCTCCTGGGCTGCATTGAGCGACCGTAGCTTCGGGGGAATGTGTGAATAATAGGCTATTCACACAGGCGGCGTCCGAAGTTACTGCTGTGTCGATCAATGCGAGGGCAAAGCCCACACATTGACCAAATTTTTTGAGCAATTTTTCTTATTTTAGTATGTATTTTTGGCCTTTGATGACTACCACGCCCTTGTAATTCTCGTCCACAGGGCGACCCAAAAGGTCATACATCTGACCTTGTTGTGCAGCATTTACTCCATCCACAGAAGTGGTCACATCGTCCATTACATCCCAGATAGCATATACCGTACCGATAAAGCCCGCAGGTAATTCGTAAATATAACCTACGCCTTCTGGATCGGTTGACCAACCTAAGAATGTGCGTCCCTCTTTATATGGTTTTGGCAATACATAGGTGGAGGTTAATGTCGTTGGCAAATAACCTTTCCAGGTATAACCCCAATCTAGATACCAATAACTGAGTTGTCCATTCAAGGTGTAGTCTGGGTTGCCGCTATAGGTGTTATCATTAGCAGGTGAGTTGTTCAAGAACGCATGCAAGCTAAAGCGCAACAATACCGCTGTACCCAACTGACCATTGTTGAAGTTAGCATTGTATGCTACTTTCTCCATATACTCGCGCAACCAGATCCATTTCTCCTCATAAGTGAGCATCTCAGTGATCGCTTTGCCATCACCGCATGCATCGTAGGTCCATTTAGCACAACTATCCATTGCGTAATTGCGGATCTCTACGCCGTAGAACTCGCGGTAATCATCTTGGAAACTGAGCCACATGTCTTGTTTGCTAGACCAGTTATATGGGTTTTCCTGTCCACCGTTGAGTTCCCACTTGATAGCAGTGGTCTCTGGTTCGTTAGATCCTGCTTCCCACTTAGCATACAAGGTACCTTCCCAACCCGCAGGAATCTCGGTGATAGCATTCCCAGTAAACTTAGGATTGTCATACCATCCTGCAAAGATGTAGCCATCTTTAACAAGCGGTGGCAAGACGTAGGTCTCTGTTACATAGGTAGGTAGAGTGGTTCGAGTATAACCTCCGTTGAGTTCCCAGAAGATAACTGCCTCTGGTGCATTTTGGGTCCATTTAGCATAGAGAGAACCCTCCCAACCTGCAGGGATAGAAGTCAAAACATAACCCTCGAAGTTGGCATTGTCAAACCATCCGCGGAAAGTGTAACCCTCGCGCACAGGCGTAGGCAATATATAGGTCTCTACTACATATTTTGGCAATTCCACTGGTTGTGCTGCTTGGTAAGCAGGACCCCATGCTGATGGTTGACCTGCGGTAGAATAGTCGGCAGCATACGAACCTGCAGGCAGATAGTAGTTGGATAGCGTGTTGAAGAATGCATGCAACTCTCTACGCCACCACAAGTTGTTGTCTTGAGGAGAACCTGCAATAGAAATGATATAATCACCCAACCATTTCCAACCTGCATTCGCATCAGTCATCAATGTACCTACTTCCTTACCCTTTGAACTACCTGAGTAGAGGAAGTTGGCTGCGTTGGACATTTCGGTATTTAAGGATGTTTCGAAATACTTGTTATAATCCGTCTTGAAGTTTTCCCATAATGTTTCTTGTGATGGTACAGTGGCAGAACCATTTTCTACTTTTCCGCCATTCAAGTACCAAAAGATCACTTCTGCTGTACTGCTAGAGCAGTCCCATTTAGCATACAAAGTTCCTTTCCATCCCGAACTGATCCGCGTTAAACTACTTCCAGAGAAGCTTGCATTGTCATACCAACCCTCAAACGAGCAACCATTGTATGGAGGATTCAATTCCCATGATTTAGGCAAAGTATAACGTTTGGAAACGGATGTAGGCAGTGTACCATTCTTGTAGCTACCGCCATTTAGTTCCCACTTGATATCATCGGTATTCTCCTCGGCAGTCCATTTGGCATACAAAGTTCCTTCCCAGCCCGCAGGAATAGTGGTGAGCGCTGTTCCTGTAAACTCAGGATTATTATACCATCCGGCAAATACATATCCTTCGCGTACGGGCGTTGGAAGGGTATAGGTGCTGGTAACAAATGATGGCAATGTACCACTGACAGAACCACCGTTAAGCACCCAATAGATCACTTCTTCTGGTGTTTCTTCTACCCATTTTGCATATAGCGAACCTTCCCAACCTGCTGTGATTAATGTGATTTCTGCACTTGTAAAATTGGAGTTACTGTACCAGCCACCAAACACATAACCTGCACGTGTAGGAATAGGTAAGGTGTAGTTATCTGTCACATACTTAGGCAATTCTACATTGACTGTACCGCCATTCAAATACCAAAAGATCACTTGTGGATGCTCAGTGTTAGCTTCTGCCCATTTAGCATATAAAGTGCCTTGCCAGCCTGCAGGGATGGATGTGAGTGCTGAGCCTTTAAACTCTGCGTTATCATACCATCCCTCAAAGGTAAAACCCTCTTTCAAGGCGTTTGGGAGGATATAAGTCATTGTTACATACTTAGGTAGTACTGCTGTGTGAGTAGCTTGATAGGCAGATCCCCATTTATTTGGTTGACCAGCAATAGAGAAGTCAGCTGTAGCTGCAAGCTGATTACCTTGTATGGTACCATCATTGCAGTTGAAGAATGCATGTACATGCCAACGCCAAGCAGTTTCATCCGATAGTGTACCTGCTACAGATTGAATATAATCACCCAACCATTTGTATTCGGATGCGCTATTGGTCATGATGTCTTGCATTTTAGAATTGGCAAAAGTAGCCACTTTCTCAATTGGCATATCCGAACGACTGAGGCCGTAGTATGTGTTGTAATAAGGCTTAAAATTCTCCCATAATTCCAAGTTAGTAGGTACTTCTGCTGGCACATGTCCACCATTAAGAACCCAGAATATAACCTCTTTGGTAGGATCAACCGGCTCGGTAGAACCTGTATCCCATTTTGCATATAGCGTACCTGTCCACCCCGCAGGAATAGTGGTCAAAGGACTACCTGTAAACTCAGGATTATCATACCAACCTAAGAAGGTATATCCTTGTGGGTGAGTTGGGGTAGGCAGGGTGAATGTGCTTGTTACGTAACTTGGCAACGATGCACCTCCATGAGCGGCTTGGTATGCCGCGCCCCAAGTAGATGGGTTGCCCGCAGTGGTAAACGAAGCAGAATAAGGCCATGATGTATATTGGGTTTGTAAGAAGAATGCAGCTATCGCATAACGCCATGCCGCAGTTGTCAAGTCTGTTGTCAATTCTGGTACAGTGCTGCTAGCGACAGTTTGACCCGCTTGTGCATTTTGAGTGCTCATGATATAATCTTTCAACCATGTCCACTCGGAATTAGCAAACACTTTTTGCACCTCAGTGGCTGTCAGATAGGTACAAATCTCTTTGCATGGGTTAGAGGTTGCGGAAATATCACTCAAAAGTCCTAAAGTACTAGTTAATCCAGCTGCTGACTTAAACGAGTACCACAAGTCTTCTTGCCCTGGCACTGTCACAGTCTTTACCTCACCACCATTCAACTCCCAAGTGATCTTGCCTGTTTCTGGATTTGGGTTGGTACCTGGATCTGTACCTCCTGAATTCTCTCCATACACCGCAGCAGCATGCTCTACGCCAAAGCGGTCGTAACTAAATACGGCCACATTGTAGTTGTTCAAATCAATACCGCTTACGCTATAACTATTGCCGTAAACGATTCCTTTCAAATAAGCGGGGTTTGTTTTGGCTGTTTCTAAGCTTGTGCCTTTAGGATAAACATAAACAGTAAAACGTGTAGCACTAGGGTGCGACCACATCAAAGTAGAACCTGAGAGAGTAAGGTTCTCTGGAGCTCCTAAAGTAGTGGTTACCTTCCAGTCCATAGCAGGTGGAAGTGCCTTATAATCAAAGCGAGAAGTCAATGCGCTATACATCTTCAAGTAGGCTGTGGTATTGTAGAAGACCGAACCGGTATAGCCTGAAGACAAGTACTTTCTGTTAAGATCAATCTGCTTGATGATCTCTGATGAAGCGGTATTGCTGCTACATGATTGGCTAGAGAAGAAATGTACTTTTTGTTTGCCAGGTAGCAACTCAGAGAAGTGTTGACATACATCTTGCCCCCACCATTTAACGAGTTTTTCGTAACTTTGACCTGTGGATGTGGTAGGCCAATATAATTGTGGGTTGATATAATCCACATATCCACCTTTTACCCATTCCACTGGGTTACAAGCTTGCTCCTCATAGTCGTCTAAGCCAGTGATACCACTTGGCAAACTGATGCCATATGCGCTCGCTACGGTAGATTTCAAGGTCCATATACCAAAGGTACCCATACCGAAACGTACCCATGGTTTGGTGGCTTGAATGCGGTCGTATAGCTTCTTCATCATATCGTCCACATTGCTGCGGCGCCAGTCGTCATCGGTTGAACCGTCCTTGTCTTGGTCCACGATACCCGAAGATGGTTTGTGTAGAGATTTCGACTTAGAGTCCTCTGTGGTTGTACCACCATAAGGATAGAAATAATCATCCATCAAAATACCATCCACGTCATAGTTCTCTACGATTTCCATTAGTACATCCAACACGTATTCACGCGCTTCAGGATAACCAGGGTCAATGATCTGACCGGAGAATGAACCATTGTTATACTTGATAATCCATTGACCAGCGTTTTGCCAAACCTTATCACTAGTAGACAACGTACCTGTACTAGTCACACGAAATGGGTTTACCCATACGTGCAACTCCATACCGCGTTTGTGTGCTTCCTCAATGGCAAATGCCAATGGGTCATAACCAGGGTCTTTGCCACGACTACCTGCTAATTCCGCAGCCCATGGCTCATAACTGGACTTGTAGAATGCATCAGAACGACCACGCACTTGCAAGCATACGGCATTCATATTGCCCGCTTTCATCTTATCAAAGATGTCGGTTAGCTCTTTTTGCTGTGCAGTACGATTAGCTGCGGTAGTTGCAGAGGTCTTAGGCCAGTCAATGCTCCACACGGTAGCTAACCATGTGGCACGAAACTCTTCCTTAGGACTTGCTGCATAGAGACTTGAAATAGCCATGCTCAAAAGCAGGCTCAGTAGTAGAAATGTCTTTTTCATGTATTTGGATATTATTAATTATTTCAAATTACGCGACAAAATTACTACTTTTTTTCGTAATACACAAGCATTTTCTTGTATATGTCAAAAAAATGTAGTAATTTTGCGCCGTTTTGCAAACAAATAGTATAAAAATCTTAAAAATACTGATAATGAAACGCTTATTATTTCTTTCGCTCATCATGGTAGCAACTACACTCTATGCTACCAACAAAGATTGGGCACAGTTCTATCGCTACGAGGGTAAAAACGATTCTCTCGCCTATCAACCTAAAGTGGTGTTTATGGGTAACTCGATTACCGATTGTTGGCCAGATGCTCACCCAGAGTTTTTTACTGCTAATCATTTCTTGGGTCGTGGTATTAGTGGTCAAGTGTCTTCGCAAATGCTCGTTCGTTTTCAAGAAGATGTAATCAACCTCAAACCTCAAGTGGTTGTTATCCTTTGTGGTACCAATGATATCGCCGAAAATAACGGTCCTATCACTCATGAACATATCCTACAAAACATCAAGTCAATGTGCGATTTGGCCCGATTCCATCGTATCAAACCTATCGTATGTTCGACTCTTCCTGCTAATCGTTTTAAGTGGCGTCCTGACCTTCAGCCTGCACAGGATATTGTTAAACTCAACGAGATGATCAAGGCGTACGCTAAGGAGAATAAAATCCCTTACGTGGATTACTATTCAGCATTGGTGGATGATCAAGGTGGTTTGCCAGTCAAGTACTCAAAAGATGGTGTTCACCCTAATCCTGATGGCTATACCGTTATGGAAGGCGTGATCCTACCAATTCTCAAAAAATACGTTCGATAAACACTAGTTTGCAAACTTGATATATGGAGCATTTCACGTGAAGTGCTCCATTTTTGTATAGTTTTGCTTAAAAATTTGCACATATGCAATTTTTGTTGTACCTTTGCATGATTTTTGTTATAGTGCCGACAAGGCGGCTATGAAAACTACGGAAAATAACTAAAATAACATACAACTATGTCAAAAGCATTACTTATGATTCTCGACGGCTGGGGAATCGGAAACAAATCTAAAGCCGACGCTATTTCTGCTACTCCAACCCCACATTGGGATGCACTTTTGGAGAAGTATCCACACAGCCAACTTCAAGCGAGTGGCGAAAACGTGGGTTTGCCTGATGGACAAATGGGTAACTCCGAAGTAGGTCACTTGAACATCGGCGCAGGTCGCGTCGTGTACCAAGACCTCGTAAAGATCAACCGTGCTTGCAAAGACGGTAGCATCCTCGAAAACCTAGAAATCAAATCTGCTTTCGGTTATGCCAAGGAGACAGGCAAGAAGCTCCACCTCATGGGATTGACCTCTAATGGTGGTGTACACTCTTCTTTCGACCATCTCTTCTACCTTACTCAGATTGCTAAAACCTATGGTTTGGACGGACAAACCTTCGTTCACTGCTTTATGGACGGTCGTGATACCGACCCTAAGTCTGGTCTTGGATTCATCGAACAATTAGAGGCACATTTGGCAGAGACTTGTGGTGAGATTGCTACAATCCAAGGTCGTTTCTATGTGATGGACCGTGATAAACGTTGGGAGCGCGTGAAAGTGGCATATGACTGCCTTGTGAACGGTGAAGGTAAAGCCTCTGAGAACATGGTTCAAGCTATGCAAGAGAGTTATGCAGATGGCGTAACTGACGAGTTTATCAAACCTCTCGTACATGTTCGTGATGGCAAACCTCTCGCACAAATTGAGGAAGGTGATGTAGTGATCTTCTTCAACTACCGCAATGACCGTGCGAAAGAGATCACCATCGTGCTTACCCAACAAGACATGCCAGAGCAAGGTATGAAGACTATCCCTAATCTTCAATACTACTGCATGACTCCATACGATTCTTCATTCCAAGGTTTGCACATCCTCTTCCCAAAAGAGAACGTAACCAACACCATGGGTGAGATTGTATCTAACGCTGGTCTTAGGCAACTTCGTATCGCTGAAACAGAGAAGTTTGCACACGTGACCTTCTTCTTCAACGGCGGTCGCGAGGCAGAGTATGCAGGCGAGGAGCGTATTTTGATTCCTTCACCAAAGGTGGCTACCTACGATCTCCAACCTGAGATGTCTGCTCCTGAGGTAACAGAGGCACTCTGCGAGGCACTTGATACACAAAAGTATGACTATATCACCCTCAACTTTGCTAATGGCGATATGGTGGGTCACACTGGTATCTACGAAGCTATCGAGAAAGCGGTTAAGACTATCGATGAATGCGTGGATAAAGTGGTGAACGTAGCGCTCAAGAACGACTACGAGATCATTATCATTGCGGATCACGGTAACTGCGACAATGCGATGAACGAGGACGGTACTCCTAACACAGCGCACTCTCTCAACCCAGTGCCATTCGTGTATATAAGCAAGGATCATACCGATGCTCAACTCGAAGATGGTATCCTCGCAGACGTTGCTCCATCTCTCTGCCAAATCCTTGGCGTAGAGCAACCTAAAGAAATGACTGGTCACAGCTTGATTAAGAAATAAGAATTTAGAGTTAATAACGCGGAGCCATCGTTCGTGAGCGTAGCGAGCCACACGACGTGAGCAAAGCGAAATGAAAAGATATGGCTTTACAATGTGGTATAGTGGGTCTGCCTAATGTGGGCAAATCGACCCTGTTCAACTGCCTTAGCAATGCCAAGGCACAATCGGCTAACTTCCCTTTCTGCACCATCGAACCTAATGTGGGTGTGATTACGGTGCCAGACGAGCGCCTCATCAAACTAGGCGAGCTGTGCAAACCAGAGCGCGGTGTTATACCAACCACCGTTGAAATCGTGGATATTGCAGGATTGGTAAAGGGTGCTAGTAAAGGCGAAGGACTTGGCAACAAGTTCCTTGCTAATATCCGTGAGACGGATGCGATTATTCACGTTCTTCGTTGCTTCGACGACGACAACGTGGTGCACGTGGACGGTAGCGTAGATCCTATTCGTGATAAGGATATCATTGATGCGGAGCTCCAACTTAAAGATCTAGAGACCGTGGAGTCTCGTATCCAAAAGATTGAGAAACAAGTGCGCGTAGGAGGTGACAAACAAGCTAAAGTAGCACTCGATGTTCTTCTCAAATACCGCGATGCACTTTCTCAAGGTAAGTCTGCCCGTACAGTAGAACTCATCAACAAAGATGAAGAACTAGTAGCCAAAGAGACCATGCTCCTCACTAGCAAACCTGTGCTCTATGTCTGCAACGTAGATGAGGCATCTGCTGTCAATGGCAACAAGTATGTGGAGCAAGTACGCGAGGCAGTAAAAGAGGAAAATGCACAAGTGCTGATCGTGGCTGCTAAGATTGAGAGTGAGATTGCCGAACTCGAGACATACGAAGAGCGTGAGATGTTCCTCGCTGAAATCGGACTTTCTGAGTCTGGTGTTAGTCGTTTGATCAAGTCTGCGTATGCTTTGCTTGAACTTCGCACTTTCCTCACCGCAGGTAGCGACGAGGTGCGTGCTTGGACCTTTAAAGCAGGTAGCAAGGCTCCTCAATGTGCAGGTGTTATCCACTCTGATTTTGAGCGTGGTTTCATCCGTGCCGAGGTAATCAAGTACGAGGATTATATCGCTCTCGGTGGCGAATCACAATGTCGTCAAGCAGGTAAACTTGGTATCGAAGGTAAGGAGTATGTTGTGCAAGATGGCGACATTATGCACTTCCTGTTCAATGTATAATCCCCCCCACGGATTACACGGATAAAACACGGATTTGTGAATATCTGTGAGATCTGTGGGCAATATAAATCGTAAAGATGTTCGAGTTTCTAAATACCTGGCTTGAAGCGGGTTGGTGGGTAGCTATTCTACTTATCGTTGCTGGTTGTACAGCGCTCATCAAGGGTGCTAGTTGGCTCGTAGATGGAGCTTCAGGTTTGGCTAAACAATATGGTATTAGCGATATTGTCATCGGTTTGACCGTGGTGGCATTTGGTACTAGCATGCCTGAGTTTGTGGTCAATATGGTGGCAGTAGGACAGGGGAGTACTGAGATTGCTATTACCAATGTTCTAGGCAGTAATATCATCAATATTTTCGTCATTTTGGGTGCAACGGCGCTGATTTATCCGATTTCATCGCAACGTCAGTCGCGTCATTTTGATATCCCATGGAGTGCTTTGGGTGCCTTGATTGTATTGGTGTTCGCCATCTACAATAGTCCTTCGTGGTTGAACATCGAGGGATGGATGAATGTCCATGTTGACAATCCATCTTTGCATGACCTTGGTTCGTTGGATTGGGGTGCAGGTAGTATGAGTTTCATTTCCCGTGTGGGTGGTACTATCCTATGGGTGTTCTTTATCTTCTACCTGTGGCAGACTTTTAAGAGTGCTAAGGCAGGCGATAGTGACGAGAGTTATACACCTATGTCCATCAAGAAAGCACTGCTTTTGATTCTTTGCGGTTTGACTGGATTGGTGATTGGTGGCGAGGTCATCGTCAAGAGTGCGACTAGTATAGCACAGTCCTTGGGCGTTAGTGATGCAATTATTGGTTTGACTGTAGTAGCATTGGGTACATCCTTGCCCGAGTTAGCGACCTCTTGTATGGCAGCCATGAAGAAGAACTGCGATATTGCTCTAGGCAATGTAGTAGGTAGCAATATCTTCAATATATTCTTTATCTTGGGTACAAGCGCATGCGTGATGCCATTGCCTGGATACCAAGGATTGGAGGTAGATGCTATCATGGCGGCATTGGGTAGTGCGTTTGTGTTGGGATGTGTTTATCTGAATAAGAAACGCGAGATTCGCCGTTGGCACGGGGCACTCCTTCTCCTTTGCTATGCCGCCTACCTCGCTTATCGTATCCTTACCCTCTAAACATTTGATTTTCAACATTAAACATTAAACTTTCAACCTGATGCCCCCCATCCTCCTTCTCCCCTTCTTAGGCACTGTTCTAGGTGCAGCGATGGTTTTCCTTGTGCGAGGATCCATGGCAAGCTCGTTGCATAAACTGCTTTTGGGTTTTGCTTCGGGTGTGATGGTGGCTGCTAGTGTGTGGTCATTGCTCTTGCCTAGTTTGGAGATGGGAGCGGAAGTGGGAGGTGTGAGTTGGGTGCCTGCTGCGGTGGGATTTGTATTTGGTATATTGTTCCTGCTGCTCTTGGATACGTTTATTCCTCACTTGCATATCGGTTCGGATACCCCAGAAGGCATGACCCAAAACTGCCGATGGAATCGGTCAATGATGTTGGCAGTGGCGGTTACGCTCCACAATGTCCCAGAAGGAATGGCGGTAGGTGTGATCCTGGCAAGTGCTATGGCAGAGGGTAGTATGATTCCTATGTCTGCTGCTTGGGCCTTGGCGATTGGTTTGGCGATACAGAATCTCCCAGAAGGGGCTATTCTCTCTATGCCGTTGCATTCAGAGGGAATGGACAAAGTTAAGGCCTTCTTGATAGGTGCTTTGTCTGGAATCGTTGAGCCTATCGCTGCGGTTTTAACAATACTTCTTATTGGTTTCATCGCTCCTGCGTTGCCTTATCTTTTGGCTTTTGCAGCAGGTGCAATGATGTATGTGGTAGTCGAGGAATTGATTCCGGAGGCGCAAACCGAACAACACAGCAATATCCCCACTCTCGGTTTTACTGCAGGTTTTGTCTTAATGATGATATTGGACTCGGCTTTGTAGTTCTTTGGTAATATAGAAAAATCGCTTGTTCGTTAACGAGCAAGCGATTTTTCTAGTGCTATATTATATGCCTCGCGATAGTGGCAGAAGAAATGTTGCCATTCGGCTTTGAGAGCCAACTCCACAGCTGCCTCACGGGTGACTGCTATTTGCTTTGGCTTCATAGCAAGATATGTCTTTATGGTCTCAACAATGCTGTTGACTACCTCTTGGTAGTTGCTATCATTGCGGGCAATAACGGCTACACCCTTATCAATAGTAGTACAACCTTGCTCCTCGCACCATGCGCCATAACCACTCAGACTAGTAGTGATAGTAGGTACGTGAAATGCCATACTCTCCAATGGCGTATAACCCCAGGGTTCATAATAACTAGGGAAGATAGTGAGATCAAGACCAATAAGCAAGTCGTAATAAGGGAGATTGAGTACGCCATCGTTGCCATTGAGGTAAGTAGGCACGAAGATAACATGTACATTACCCACAGAGAAGTTGGCTTGCTCCAGATATGGAATCATGACGAAAGCCACGACTTGCTTTTTGTCATTAACCTTTTCTCCTAATTGCCTCATTGCCTCTAAAAAGACATCAATACCTTTGTTTTTCCACTCGTAGCGACCTGCTGTACCAACGAGTAGATCGGTAGATTTGACGTCAAAACCGAGATTTTTAGCGTGTTGAATGAGTGCTTTGCGAGCGGTTTTGCGAGCAGCATCAAATGCTTCGCCCTTAGGTACGAATCCTTGCTCAAAACCATTTGGAGTAACGATATCTACTGGTTTATCAAGCAACTGCTTGCACTCGCGAGCGGTGATCTCGCTGACGGTAGTGAAGCAATCTGATTGGTGCGCTGCGGTTTTCTCCACCGAGTGCTTGCTGACCATGTTAAGTTCTTGCGCCATTTGGTCGCCATTATACCCATCGAAGTAGTCATAGAGAGGTTTGTAATTACCTGCAATAGAACGACCAATACCCGTAGCATGGGTGGTGAAGAGGGTGCCTATCTTAGGGCAGTGCTCCTTTAAATATAATATAGTAAAGGCTGTTTGCCACTCGTTGCAATGCATCACGGTAGAAGGTTGACCGAGGAAGTTATAGAGACTCTCTGCCAATTGTCCTACTGCGTGGGCAAACATATTGCTCTCGTCGTAGTCGCCGTAGGCAGCATGGCTTTGTACACCATATTTCTCCCATGCGTGACCATAGATCTCGTTTTTGTGTGCCCATATCTCGTCCCATTTGAGGAGTACGGCAATAGGTTTGCCAGGTACTTGCCAACGACCTACGCGGACGCCTTGTGGGCGCCAACCTTTTAGGAGGGTTTTGCTTTCTTTGAAAGTGAGATTGGAGTGTTCGCCGAAATCGGGACCGAAGAAAATTACTTTGTCTTTATGTTCTTTTTGCATGGAAGCTGCTCGAGTAGAAAGTACGGCATAAATGCCGCCTACACGGTTGCACACTTCCCAACTGGTTTCGAATATATATTCTGGTTGCATCGTGATTATTGAAGTTTCTCGTTAATGGTAATCAAGTTAACAGTGTTGATGTCATTATATTGTTGAGGTTCGGTAGTAAAGCGATTATTTTTGCTCTTAATCAATGGCATAGCATAAGTACCGCTATTGCTAGCCCAATATAGACGGTTTCTATTGGCATCTACATAAATGGCTCCTGTAGCTGTTGGATCAATCGGTACCAAGCAGCTTCCGTCAAAATTGGCTACCCACAGTCCATCGCTAGTGGTGAGATACCATTTTTGTGCCATTGCATCCATTTGTATGCGTTGTACTTGTAGTTCTGCAAATCCAGGTATTTGATTGGATAATTGACTTGCGTAGAAAGTTGTTCCGTTGAATGTGACAGCGGTGTCGCAGGCATGCTCAATAACATATGAATCCTCACTGGTAGTATTTGTACTAGGTTTTTCGATACGATCGTTGATTAGGCGTTGACGAAAAATGGTATGATCCGTCTTGCACATGACGATAGCAGGTGCCTTAGTTAGGTGAACTTTGACCGCTTTTTTGATATTGTATGTAGTGTCTTTTAATGTAATGAGCAATTGTACTGAATCTTGGAGAGTAGAGGTGAAGAACACAGTAATCGCATAATCATCTAGCGTGCCACTTGCGATTTCGCAGTCTTGTGGTAGAATCCAATTGTATGTCAAAGCATGATTGAATGGATTGTACACATTGGCAGTGAATGTCACATCTTGGTAGTGTAAAATAGAGTCGGTAGAGCAGACAAAGGTAGGAACGGTGTCGTACACTGTGATCTGTTTGGTGCAAGTGTTGTATTTGGCACTATCTACCATGAGGGTTACAAGGTAGGTACCCGGTTTTTTGTAAATGTGTTTGGGATTTTTAGCTAAGTTGGTGGTGTTGTCGCCAAAAGTCCACGACCACTCTTCACCTTCCGTGCAGAGATTGGTGAATGTAACGGTTTCCCCAGCGCGTGGTTCGGTTGGGGTATAACTAAAATCTACATTTATACGTTTACATCCCACACAGAATACTAGTAACATTGATAAATATGCTATACTTCGTTTCATATTCATTGTTTCTTATTGATTATCCGTGATATTATTCATTGTTCTTCTCCACCAAGTCATTTGCCTCTTGGCATAATGTCGGCTATGTTGTTGTATCATTTCGATGGCTCGTTCTAAGCTCCATTCGCCTCGAAAATATTTAAGCAATTCCTTGTACCCCACGGTGTTAACGCTATTAGGAATATTGTTCTCATCCAGTGGTTCATTACTGAGTAACCCAAGTTTTTCAAACGCATGCTGTGCTTCTTGTAGTAGTCCTAACTCAATCATTTTGTGGACACGGAGGTTAATGCGCTCGTATAGCTCTTCGCGTGGGCGTTCGATCATTATATATTCCACATCAAACCCTCGCTCCTGCGCTGTGAGTCCTCCTTTGCGGTAGGTAGAATAGGGTTGGCCGGATGCTAGTGTCACCTCTATGCAGTGCATGAGTCGTTGTGGATTGAGTTTGTCCACTTCTTGCCAATAAACAGGGTCTAGCCGCTTCACTTCTGTTTGTAGCCATTCTAGTCCTTTTTCTTGGTATTGAGTGCGCACTTGCTCACGCAGTTCGGCGGGTACATCCGGAATATCGTCCAATCCCTTGCACACCGCATCTATGTACATCATGCTACCACCTACCATAAGTACTCGCTCATGTGTCTTGAATAGCTCGGCGAGCAGCGTTTTGCAGTCCCTTGCGTATTGCCCAGCGTTGTAGGTCTCGTGGAGGTCTTTGGTGCCAATAAAATAGTGCTTGACACGTACTTGTTCTTCAGCACTAGGCGCTGCGGTGCCAATAGGCAGGTCACGATAAATTTGCCTTGAATCAGCACTCACAATGGGGCAACCCCATTGCTCGGCTAACTCTAGACTCTTCTCGGTTTTTCCTACTCCAGTAGGACCTAGTATGACAACTAGTTTGGGCATTAGAACATGGAACCGTCGTCCCAACTCAAGTCTTGGAATCCTTCGGCGTCTAAGTCATCGATATCAAATTGGCTATCGCTGAACACATCGTCATCTTCCCAGGCTGCATCCTTGGCGCGAGTGGCTTCGGCAACATCTTCTGTTTGGAGTTGTTTAGGCGCCTCGCCGCGGTTCTCAGTGCACTCTACGCCAGACATGATGCCTGGCATAATCTCGGTCAGACTACCGAAGATATAACGCTCGTACATAGGATCATAGACGTAGATTAGGCGTTGACCACGGTCTTCCATCAAATCGCTCAAGCGGGTGGACTCCATGATCATATTGTCGTACTCAAAGTTGCTACCCATCTCAATGAGGGTAACTTCTTGCTCTTTCTCCCAACGATCGTTGCACATGAAGAATGAGGTCATTTGGTCATCAGGGAAGCCCATGCTCTTCAAAATAGCAGTATGCAATTCTAGAAAAGAAGCATCGCTGTCTGCTTCAAAAACGCGGCGAAAGCCATCTACTTCGTCGCATGAAAAAGTAATCTTGTATATCATAGTCTGTTATTGTATATGCATTTTAGCAAAATCGCCGCAAAGGTACAAAAAAAAATGCATATGTGCAAACATATGTGAGGCATATTGTGTGTATTTTTTGAAAATATTGTTGGCTAAACTTGCGTATGTGTATAAATTGTTGTACTTTTGCACAAAAAATAGAAATACACTCACTATGGATAAGCATTTTATAGTCATCGCTGAAGCGGGCGATTTTATAGGCGAACAAAAACTCATTGCACAGCATCTCAAAGGCGAGATGAGAGATGGTAAATGGCATATGGCAGATGGTACTGTATGGGAGATAATTGTGACTGGCGTGGGGGCTATCAATGTGATGAAAACGCTGCAAGATATTCCTCGTAATGCACAGATAATCAATATAGGTTATGCGGGTAGTGCCAATTATGAGATCGGTTCGGTGGTGTGTGTGCAGGAGGCGAAATTGAACCATCCTTGCGTGAGCTATCCAGAGCCAGAATTGTTGCTCAAGAATGTGCCATCAGCGTGGCTCAAATCACCCGCAGAGTGTCTGACATCGGTCTGCTATAGTAATACCGATTTTGTGCTTCAATCGGACTATAAGGATTGTGTGTTTGATATGGAGTTGGCTTATATTGCTGCGCTGGGATTTGAGAATCTAGTGGCAGTCAAAATTGTAAGTGATAATCTGAGTTTGCACGACTATCGCGAGGTGGCTGCGGGAGTGGAGTAGTGAGTGAGAATGCCCTAAAATAAGGGGCGTACAATAGAAGACATACGCGGTTTTTGCTGAAAAAAGTGAAGTTTTTCGCCAAAAATTTGCGTATGTGCTTTTTTTGTTGTACCTTTGCACGCTATTTTCGTGTATTGTACCCGCTGTGCGCATACGCGAGGCAACGAGAGTAGTGTTAGAGAAAATTAAATATTAACAAAATAAAAACAAAAATCATTATGCAAAACAAAGGACTAGTTATCACATTGGCTGCCTGCCTTGCTTTGGTGAGCTCGTTCTACTTGTCATTTTCATTTGTGACCAAGTACTACGACAACAAAGCAGTAGAGTATGCACAAGGTGATGCTGCGAAAGAGTACCAATATTTGGACTCTATCGCTGGTGAGAAGGTGTGGTTCGGCTACACATTGAAAGAGTGCCGTGAGAAAGAATTGAACTTGGGTCTTGACCTCAAGGGTGGTATGAACGTAACTATGGAAGTGTCTGTACCTGACATTATCCGTGCGTTGAGCGGTCACAATACTACCGAGATCTTCAACCAAGCAATCGCTAAGGCAAACGAGAAACAAAAATCTTCAGGAGCAGACTATTTGACATTGTTCTTCGAGTCATTCTATGAGTTGGACGCTAATGCGCAATTGGCATCTGTGTTCTCTACTTTTGAGTTGAAAGATAAAGTGTCATTGACTTCAACTAATGCTGAGGTGGAGAAAGTAGTTCGTGAGGAAGTTGAGGGTGCAATTGATAATTCATTCAACGTGCTCCGTACTCGTATCGACCGTTTCGGTGTTGTACAACCAAATATCCAAAAACTCAGCCAAACAGGTCGTATCCTCATAGAGTTGCCAGGTATCAAAGAGCCTGAGCGTGTTCGTAAACTCCTCCAAGGTTCTGCTAACCTTGAGTTCTGGGAGACATACGAGTTGTCTGAGATTCTTCCACAATTGGCTCAAATCAATACCGAGGCTGCAAAAGTAAATGCTAGCACTGAGGCTGCTAAAGCAGAGGTCAAAGAGGAAGTTAAGAAAGAAGAGAAGGCTGCTGATGATGTAGATGCATTGGTTGAGAATCTTGAGGCAGATAGTTTGGCACAAGCTGAGGCTGATCAAAAGGCTGCTGTAGAGGAGTACAAGAAGAACAATCCATTGTTCGCTGTGCTCAATCCTTCTATTAGTCAAACAGGTCAAGCGTACCGTGGTCCTGTAGTAGGTACCGTACACTATACTGATACTGCTAAGGTGATGGCTATGCTTACTTCACAAGTAGCTAAATCTGTTCTCCCACGCGAGTTGAAACTCTGCTGGACAGTTAAGGCTATTGATGCTGCGGATGCATACTATCAATTGGTAGCACTCAAATCTCAAGCTAACGGTCGTCCTTCATTGGAGGGTGATGTGATCACAGACGCTCGTGCTGACTTCGGTCAAACATCTGCTTACGCAAATGTTAGTATGACCATGAACGCTGAGGGTGCACGTGACTGGCAACGTATCACACGTGACAATATCGGCAAATCTATCGCTATCGTATTGGATGGTTATGTATATAGCTTCCCAACTGTACAAAACGAGATCGCTGGTGGTAGCTCACAAATCACTGGTAACTTCACTGTAGAAGAGGCTAAGGACTTGGCTAACACCTTGAACTCAGGTAAGATGCCTGCTCCTGCACGCATTATCCAAGAGGATGTAGTTGGTCCATCACTTGGTCAAGAGGCTATCACTGCAGGTATGTGGAGCTTCGTGTTGGGCTTTATCCTTATCATGCTCTACATGATTTGCTACTACGGCTTTACCGCTGGTATGTTTGCAAACATCGCATTGCTCTGCAACGTATTCTTGTTGGCAGGTATCTTGTCTTCTTTCTCCGCTGTATTGACCTTGCCTGGTATCGCTGGTATCGTGTTGACCATGGGTATGGCAGTGGATGCTAACGTACTTATCTACGAGCGTATCCGCGAGGAGCGTCGTGCAGGTAAGGGCTTGCGCAAAGCTATTGAGGACGGTTTCGGCGGTGCTATCTCTGCGATTATTGACTCTAACGTTACCTCATTCTTGACTGGTGCTATCTTGGCTATCTTCGGTACAGGTCCTATCAAGGGCTTCGCTGTTACCTATATGATTGGTATCGTGTCTTCTTTCTTGACTGCTGTGTTCGTTTGCCGTATGTTGCTTGAAGCATATGCTAAGAGAGAGAATGCTAAGGAGTTGAACTTCACTACCAAGTTGATGCAAAACTTCTTGCAAAACACCAAGGTGAACTTCATCGGTGGTCGTAAGGTAACTTACATCATTTCTGGAATTATCGTTGTGTTGGGTGCTTTGGCACTTAACCCACATTTCTTCGGTAAATTGAACCTTGGTATCGATTTCTCAGGAGGTCGCAACTATATCGTTCGTTTTGCTCAAGATGTGAATACAGAGGAGGTAAATGCAAGTTTGGATAACGTATTTATGGCTGCTAAGGCAGAACTCAATGACGAGGAGAACTTCGCACTCAATGTAATCACCATCGGTGACGCTAACCAAGTACGTATCTCTACCAACTACCTCATTAACGACAATTCTGACAATGTAGAGGCAACCATTGAGGCATTGCTCTATGAGGGTTGCAAACCTTTCTTGGCTGAGGATGTAACATTTGATGAGTTCAAATCTACCGAGATCAACCCTGAGGTAGGTATTATGCAATCTCAAAAGGTAGGTCCTGCTGTAGCTGACGATATTACCCAATCTGCTATTTGGGCAGTCTTGGCAGCGTTGCTCGGTATCTTCCTCTATGTATTGCTCCGTTTCCGCAATGTAGCGTTCTCAGTAGGTGCATTGGTTGGTTTGGCACACGATGCGCTCTTTGTGCTTGGTGCATATGCGCTCCTCTGGAAGGTAATGCCATTCTCTATGGAGATTGACCAATCATTTATCGCTGCTATCTTGACTATCATCGGTTACTCTATCAACGATACTGTGGTTGTATTTGATCGCGTGCGCGAATATAAAGGTCTATATCCAAAACGCGAACTCATGCTCAACATGAACAATGCGTTGAACGATACTTTGAGCCGTACATTCTCAACCTCTATGTCTACCTTCGTGGTATTGCTCGCAATCTTCTGCTTCGGTGGTGAGACCATCCGTGGATTTGTATTCGCATTGATGTTGGGTGTGATTGTAGGTACTTATTCAACTCTCTGCGTGGCTACTCCTCTTGCATACGATATTCAAGAGGCTATCGCTAAACGCAAAGAGAAAAAAGCTGCTAAGTAATTATTAGTAGATATTACAATAAAAAACAACAGGCCAAATGGTCTGTTGTTTTTTGTTGCTAGCAAGTTGGATATCTCCGACCAAGTCCTCAAGAAACTAGGTGCTAAATGAACTGTTTTCACCATAGGATTTGCGCTACCTTTGCGCTAGTTACTTTAGTGCCCCGCTGTATTGCGGTAGACCTTGTTTCTCCTACAATCGGAACAACTCTGTGACCCCGCTGGGATTCAAACCCAGGACCTTCAGAACCGGAATCTGACGCTCTATTCAGCTAAGCTACGGGATCTTTGTCGGAATGCGTTTGTCGCAATGACAACCGCTAGGTGGCATTGGGCGACAACGATTCCTTCTCTTACAAATGCTAATCGCGGCGACCTCCTAGGAAAATGGATATATAGTATAGTAATGTGCCTAATGATGCGAGAGCTGCTACTACATAGGTGTATGCTGCGCTACGAAGAGCAGTTGCCGCCATTGGTGTTGTCTCGCTGTTGGTAATACCTGCTTGTTCTAACCATGCGATAGCTCGGGTACTAGCATTGATCTCCACAGGTAATGTGATGAATGAGAATAGGGTAGTAAGACCATACAACACGATGCCAATGAGCAATAAACTAGGGAATGTCTCTAGCAGTAGAATACCACCTAGCAATACCCAGGTTACCCATTTAGCAGAAAAACTCACGATAGGAACCAATGCGGAGCGCATTTGCAAAGGGGCATATTCTAGCGCGTGTTGCAGCGCATGTCCACATTCGTGTGCAGCCACAGCTGCTGCGGCAACAGAATTAGAATTATATACCGATTCTGACAAATTTACCGTTTTGGTACGAGGGTCATAGTGATCGGTTAGATGTCCGGTAGTAGATACAACTTGCACATCATAAATACCATTATCTCGGAGCATTTTTTCTGCCACTTCCTTGCCGGTTAAGGGCAAATATACTTGGCTAAATTTTTTGAAACGTTGCTCCATGAGTGCGCTAACGAGCCATGATGCAACTGTGATAGCGATAAAGAGAATCCAATAAGTATTCATATAGTTAGTTCTTGTTTAATTTGCTTGTCATTTGTCTTCTTCTGCAAATCTTGCAGTGTCCATATATATATAAGGAGAAGCGCTCTTGGATGAAATTGGTAAAATTTTTGTCTTCTAGCATACGTTGGATGGTAGAGTCTTTTACTTCACTTACACGTCCACAATGCTGACATAGAATTTTGACGGATGATGTTCGGAGAAATACCAATTCGTATTGTACTGCCCTTTTGCCAAAATCTTTTTCAAGACGGTGCACGATACCTGCATTCTCCATTATGACAAGCGCGTTATATACCGTTGCGCGACTTATCGTAAGAGAAGTAAGACTCAACCTAAGTTCCTCTACAGAGAACCTCTGTAGGGAACAGACAGAAGACAATATAAGTTTGCGCTCGTTGGTATGTCGCAATTGATGTTTATCAATATACTCACAGAGTAATTGGTAAGCATGCTTGAATATATCGTCTTGTTTTTTGATGGGCATGTATTAAATATTTTTGATATATGCTCGTCTACGTTTATGGTATTTATGTGGGAAGACTTCCCAGTGCGCTAGATTCTTGAAGTTGGTCTCCATGATCGCAGTTGTCTCCACTTCCTTAATGCCATATTGAACGAAATATGGGAATTGATCTGCAATAATCACTGCATTGAGTCCCTTGTCTTGATAGTCAGGTCTAACTGCAATGATTAGCAAGTCAAATGCTTCATATGTTTTGGATTTGAGAGCCTTGAGTATGTGCAACCATCCAAATGGGAATAGTCTTCCTTTGCACTTGCGAAGTGCCCTGGAAATATCTGGCATACCTACACCTACGCCCACCACTTCATTTTGCTCATTGACAACAACTGTGACAAAGTCAAAGTTGAGCAGTGGGAAGAACATATCCATATAATGTTGCTTTTGTCGCTGTGTGAGAGGTTGGAAATTATAGAGTTTTTGGTAGGCAACATCAATCACATCCATGTAGGATGTTCCGTACTTTTTGACTAGTTCTTTGCAGTTTTTCACCTTGTCTACTCGTACGTGGCTACGGTCTTGTACGATTTTGGCCATTCGTCCAAAGCGTTCTGGAATCTCTGCTGGTGGATATATTTGCATTTCTATCCAGTCATTCTCTTTGGTCAGACCATATTCATTCATATGGCGCTCGTAGTAAGGATAGTTGTATAGAGAAGCCATCGGTGCAAGGTGGTCGTGTCCCTCTATGAGTAGACCTTGCAAGTCAAAATCTGTAAATCCTACAGGACCATTGAGTGTTTCCATTCCTTTGGATTTTCCCCATGCTGCTACAGCATCTAATAGGGCGCGACTCACCTCCAAATCATCAATGAAATCCATCCAACCAAAACGGACATGCTTAACGCCCCATTTTTGATTGGCTTGGTGGTTAATCAAACCCGCAATACGTCCTACTGCTTTGCCATCTTTGTACGCCATATAAAGAACATGCTCGCAGACATCAAATGCTGGATTTTTCTTGGTGTTAAACGTAGCCATATCGTCCAAGATCAAGTGTGGACAAAAATATTTACAATCTTTGTAAAAGTCGTTACCAAACTTGACAAATTTGAATAAGCCGATTTTGGTGGTGATTTGTTTGATTACAATGCTCATTTTCTCTAAAAATATATGTTTCTGGGTGCAAAAGTACAAATAATTTGTTAAAATACCAAATATATCGATAATTTTTTGTAATTTTGCAGGCGATTTCGTAAGGAAGTATATTCCAATCATAATTTTGATGAAAAAAGAGATAAAATCGATTGCAGTATATTGTGCCAGTTCCAATAAAGTTCGTGCTTCGTTTATGGCGGCGGCTGAGACCTTGGGGACTATTTTTGCATCTCATGGTATCCGTTTGGTCTATGGTGATGGAGGAATAGGACTGATGGCTGCTGTGGCGAAAGGTGTTCTTGATGCAGGAGGAGAGGCAGTAGGTGTGATACCTCGTTTTATGGTAGAGCAGGGGTGGAATAATCCACGCAGTACGAAGACTATTGTGACTGAGACCATGCACGAGCGCAAAGCGACCATTTGCAATATATCCGATGCTATGGTGGCATTGCCTGGCGGAATAGGTACTTTTGAGGAGTTGTTAGAGTGTTTGACGTGGAAGCAATTGGGCTTGCACAGCAATCCTGTTGTGATATTGAATACGGATGGATATTACGATAGATTGTTGGCGTGTATCGATTTGATGGTAGAGGAGCAAATGATGCGCCCGATTCACAAGGATATGTATGTGGTGGTTTCTACTCCAGAAGAAGTCTTGCCTGCTATATTGGGCGGACCTCAATGGGATCCTGCCACTCGCCGATTAGCTGCTATTTAATCATCAATCCTATTGGGTTATGGAAATGATAAGTCGCATATCATCTCCTGTATCGGAGTCTTGGGTAGCATGGATATTATTGCTGCTGGTGGTTTTGTGGTTGCTCAATAGTATGTTTGTTCCCGAAATAAGCATGGTTTTTCGTGGATTGTTCAGTCGTGGAGAGCGTACGTATTTATCCAATGGTGGCCAGTTGCAATATACGACTTGGGGGTTTAGAGTGGGGGTGGTAGCTTTGCTAGTGCAGATGTTGCTGGTGAAGGGAGAAGGTTTTGTTTTTGTGGATTATGGCATAATATTTGGTATTATGTCGTTGGCATATCTCGTTCAGGAATTGTTGATTCGATTGGTTGGGGCGGTGTTTGTATCGCATCGAGTACTAGAGGGAGCTTTGGATCAGCGAACACTCCTCAATAATGCCTTGTGTGGTATGCTACCACTAGTGGTCTTGTCGTCAAGGATGGAACGTTTGGGCGTGATTGTATTATTTGCGTTATTGTCGCTGTATATAGGTATATTGCTTATTAAATCGGTGCAATTATTCTACAAAAACATCCTGTCGATATTGTATATATCGCTATATATCATTAGTTTGGAGTTTATCCCGCTGGTAGGGGCTATTCTCTGGATAAAAAATATACTATAACTATAGATGAAAAAGATTAAAAAGATTTTGGTTTCTCAACCTCGCCCTCAAACAGAACGCAATCCATATGCAGATATGGAGAGCACTTATGGTGTAGAGTGTGATTTTCAGCAATTGATTCAAGTAGAAGGCTTGAGTGTACGAGAGTTCCGTGACCAACATGTGTATTTGGAAGACTATACCGCTATTATTGTCAATTCTCGTTTGGGCATAGACCATTTCTTCCGAATTGCAGAGGAGACGCGTTTTGCTGTACCTGATACAATGCATTATTATTGTATTTCTGAAGCCGTTGGCAACTATTTGCAAAAGTACATCCAATACCGTAAACGCAAAGTGTTTGCTGCAGAAAATAATCGTTTTGAGGACCTTCTTCCTGCGATGCATCGTCGTCCACAAGAGAAGTACTTGATGGTTTTATCCGATGTACATAATGATGATGACATCAATATGTTTGCTCAGAACAAGGTGATTGTCAAGCCATGTATTTTGTACCGCACAGTAGCTACTCAATGGCCTAAGGAAAAACCCTTCGATTATGACATGATTGTGCTGTTTACTCCTTCAGGAGTAGCTGCGTTGCGCAAGAATTTCCCTGAATGGGAGCAAGGCGATACGGTGATAGCATGTTTTGGAGCAAATACCGCCTTAGCATTGGAAGAAGCTGGTTTTAGAGTGGATATTAAGGCTCCTTCTGCCAAATATCCAAGCATTACCACAGCGATTAAGGATTACCTTGAAGGTCAAGAATAATCATGGATGCGTCTTTCCCAAAAACCGAGAAGTTGTGCGGTAAATACGCCGTAGAACAATTGTACAAAGAGGGAAAGCGCTTTGTGGTCTGGCCTTTGCGTGTGAGTTATATGCAAGCGCCAGATGCATCCAGTCGAATATTAATATGGGCGCCCAAATCCTTGTTCCGTCATGCGGTGGATCGCAACCGCTTGCGCCGACAGATGCGTGAGGCATATCGTTTAAACAAGACCCTGATCGAGACTCCGATGTACCATATAGCCTTCAATTATATTGACAAGAGCATGCAAGACTATAAGGTGATTGATAAGGCGATGCGCAAGGCTTTGGCTAAGATTAATCAGTTATCTCATGAAAAAGTGGATTAGACATCTGTTCTTGTTACCGGTGTATTTCTACCGCTATTGCATTTCGCCCTTGACTCCGCCATCTTGTCGCTATACTCCAACCTGTAGCCAGTATATGGTAGAGGCCGTGATGAAATATGGGATTTTCAGGGGGGGGTGGTTAGGTATTAAGCGTATTATGCGTTGCCATCCATGGGGTGGATCGGGCTATGATCCTGTTCCTTAAGTTTAGTGTATAGAGTTTAGTGTTTAGCATATGCGAATAGATATATTGACAGCATGTCCAGAGTTGTTGGAGTCTCCTCTTAATCACTCCATTATTCAACGAGCGAAAGACAAGGGAATCGTAGAGATTTATGTACATAATCTCCGCGATTTTACGCTTGATAAACATCGTAAAATAGATGACTATGCATTTGGTTTTGGTGCAGGAATGGTTTTGCAGGTAGAACCTATTGATCGTGCGATAACTCATCTCACGAGTCAGCGTCATTACGATGAAATTATTTTCACGGCGCCTGATGGCGAGCGTTTTACCCAAAAAGAGGCAAACACTTTGTCCTTAAAGGAAAATATTATTATCCTTTGTGGTCACTATAAGGGAGTTGATCAGCGTGTTCGTGATCACTTGATTACCAAGGAGTATACAATCGGAGATTTTGTTCTGACGGGAGGTGAGATGCCTGCTGCTATTATGACCGATGCGATTGTTCGCCTTCTTCCTGGAGCGATGGGAGATGAGACGAGTGCGTTGAGTGATAGTTTTCAGGATGGTTTGTTAGAACCTGGAGTATATACCCGTCCTGCAGATTACAAGGGTTGGAAAGTACCAGAGATCTTGCTTTCAGGTCACCAGGCTAAGATAGAGGAGTGGCTCTACGAGGAGAGTGTGCGTCATACCATGGAGAGACGCCCTGATTTATTAGAGGAATAATCTTACATTTTAATTTATTATGCGCAGATTAGTTAGTTTGTTGTGTGGGCTCGTTGTTGCTATAATGACAATGGCACAAGCCAAGTATGTATTTATGTTTATTGGTGATGGTATGGGCCCTCATCAAGTATTATCTACGGAAATGTATTTGGCCGAATTGGAGGGTAAAATTGGTCGTAATCAGCTGTTAATGACCACATTCCCTTATTCTGGACAAGCTGCTACTTTCTCTTCATCCAGTGGCATTACCGATTCCGCTGCATCAGGTACCTGTTTAGCTACGGGTAAGAAGACGAATAATGGTGTGATAGGTCTTGCGCATGATAGTACGCCCGTTTATAGTGTGGCTTCTCAACTCAAAGAGCAAGGTTGGGGTATAGGTATTATGACCACCGTGACCATCGATCATGCCACACCATCTGCTCACTATGCACACACTCCATCTCGAAACGATTATTACATCATTGGTACCCAATTGACCGAGTCCAATTTTGATTTCTTCGGCGGCTCTGGTTTCTCTCGTCCGCAAGACAAGAACAATCCTTCTGCACCTAATCTATATGATCTTGCGGAACAAAAAGGCTATACCTTGGCAGGTGGCTATGCAGATGCCATGGCGAAGATAGAAAGTGAGAAACTCTTGGTGGTACCCGAAGAGCGTCTCGTTAATCGTTCTCGTAATGCTGGTGCTCTTCCTTATGCGATTGATAGAGGAGACAAGGATTTGAATTTGAGCCAATTAGTAGAGTTGGCTATTAAGCATCTATCGACATATGATCATTTTTTTATGATGGCAGAAGGTGGTAAGATCGATTATGCTAGTCATGCAAATGATGGTGCCACGGTATTACATGAGGTAATAGATTTTGATGACGCAATCAAGGTGGCGTATCGTTTTTATGAGCAACATCCTGATGAGACACTTATCGTGATCACTGCCGACCATGAGACAGGAGGTATGGCGCTAGGAAATAGTGATTATGTACTCAATCTTAAGGTCTTGGCTAACCAACAATGTTCTTTGGATAAACTATCGGATCAGTTGTCTGATCTGCATAAGGCGGAAGGTAAGAACTTGCAATGGGAGCAAATGAAGCAACTGATTGCTGCCAATACAGGTTTATATACCCTAGTTGAAATGACTGAGGAGGAAGATGCTAATCTGCAAGATGCTTTTGCTAGTATGATGAGTCATCAGGATGTGGTTAAGACCTTGTATAAGGATCTTAACGCGTTGGCTGCCAAAGCATTGGCTATACTCAATAAGAAATCTCGTTTAGGTTGGACCAGTGGTGGACATACCGCCTCTGCGGTGCCTATTTTTGCGATCGGTGTGGGCGCGGAGCGTTTCACAGGATGGCATGATAATAGCGAAATTGCACCACTTATCTACCAAGCCACTCAATCCAAGTAATTGGGTTATAGGTATTCACTAATTTCTTCGTACGTAAATCCTCGTTGCATGCAAAAACGCAGTAGTTTTTCGCGTGCAGCAGGGTCTGTGCTTTTGAGGGTGCGTTTTTTCGAACAGATAACGCGCTCCAATGCCTTTTGGTACTCTGTTTCATCTATGTTTTCTAGTGCTTGCGTAATGGCTTCGCTTGGCAGGTGCTTGGCATATAGATGTGCCTTGATTTTTATTCTTCCCCAAGCCTGATAGCATACTTTGTCGTGGGCAAAGGCATGGCAATAGCGTTGCTCATCGATGTAGTTATGGCGCACCAAATGAGCAATAATCTCATTGCTTTGCTCTTCGGTAGCCTCCCATTGTAGCAACTTATTGCGTATGTCGCTGACACAATGTTCTGCTGCTGCACAATAGGTTTCTGCCTTAGCAGTTAATTGCGCTATAGACCATTCGTTCTTTGCCATAAATATCGCGTTTGAGTGTAATATGTTGATAACCTAACTCTTGGAGCATGTCGCACACCTCTTGACCATATGCCTCATTGATCTCAAAGAAGAGTTGTTTGGCTGCTTTCATTTCGGCGATACGGCGGTAGAATAATAGAGGATCTGTATCCGGCACGAAGAGTGCGCTATGTGGCTCGTAGTCCAACACGCGCTTGTCCATATTTGCTTTCTCTTTTTGGCAAATATATGGCGGATTGCTCACGATTATATCGATGAAATCGAGGTTTTCGGATAGTATGTCCAGTTTCTTCCAGCTGACTTGTACTTGGTTGCGCTTCGCATTCTCTTGTGCGATGACCAAGGCTTCTGTGCTAATGTCCACTCCTGTGATGTCCCATAGAGGGCAAGCTCGTTTGAGTGCAATAGCGATGCACCCACTTCCTGTACCAATATCCACTACGCGTAGCGGTTGTTGATGACTACATGTCTCTTTGACCCACTCTACCAATTCGGCCGTTTCTGGGCGTGGGATAAGTGTGGCTGGTGTAACTCGCAAATCGAGTCCCATCCATTCGGTATGCTCAAAAATGTACTGAATGGGCACGTGTGCGCGAAGTTTTTCCAAAATTATTTCTATATTTGGAGTATTTTCAGTATCTTTGGACTCCGCCTGCCAAGAAGCACATTCCCCCGAAGATCCTGCAAAAAAATGTAGCCTATGCCAATGAAAAGAATCCTTTTCTTGCTCATATACATTTTTTTTTGTATCTTTGCAGCCCATTAGGATCTGTGCGCGCGTAAGACCTGTAGTTTCCTCTACGATCCAATAGGCTAATTCGCTCAATTCTTCCTCGGGTATATGTCCACGCAGTTCTGAGATAATATGGTTAATGAGTTGTTTCACGCTGCAAAGGTAATGAAAAAAAATCATGTGTGCAAATATGGATGAGAAATATATATATCGATGCCTTCAATTAGCTTGTTTAGGCGAGTATTATGTGGCTCCTAACCCTATGGTAGGTGCTGTACTTGTAGGGCATAATGCTGCAGGAGAGGATGTGATTTTGGGTGAGGGATGGCATGAGCAATATGGCGGTCCTCACGCTGAACCGAATTGTATTCGCAATGCCGAGATGGCTCATCCTGAGGGTATTGACTATCCGTTTTGTACATTGTATGTTAGTCTAGAGCCATGTAGTCATTATGGTAAGACGCCACCTTGTGCTGAGTTGATTATTCGCAAGGGGATCGGACGTGTGGTTGTCGGTATGTTGGATCCTAATCCGCAGGTAGCAGGACGAGGTGTGAAGATGATGCAGGAGGCTGGCATAGATGTTCAGGTAGGGGTGTTAGAGGATGCGTGTAGAGCCTTGAACAAGCGCTTTGTTTGTCTGCATACTAAGCATCGCCCATATGTGATTTTGAAATGGGCACAGACCGCGGATGGCTATATCGATGTGGCGCGCAATAGCGGTACACCTTTGCTTATTTCAACCTCTTTGACCAAACAATTGGTGCATCAACAACGTGCTGAAAATATGGCCATTATGGTTGGTACGCGCACCGTTTTGTTGGATAATCCTCGATTGTTGAATACGCGTTGGAGTGGACGCCATCCGATACGTGTTACCATGGATAGACACGGTGTTTTGTCACAGGGTTGCCGTATTTTTTCTGATGAGGCGCCTACGATAGTCTATCGTGAGAATACCGATTGGCAGTATATTTTGTCCGATTTAGCCCAACGCAATATCCATTCCGTTTTGGTGGAGGGTGGTGCAATATGGTTGCAGCATATTTTGGATAGTGGTCTGTATGATGAGATACATGCCGAGGTGAGCAAGCATTGTTTGCCGCAAGTCAATGGACAAATCTCAGAGGGTGTGCATGCTCCTATTTATGAGTTTCGCACATTACCCACGATAGTAGATGGCAATAAAATCTATGTAGAATATCGCTAAAGTTATCGGGTGGTAACGGAGTGATAACGGGAAAACCCAAGAAAACATTGTCAAATACTTGTGTATTTGAAAAAAAAGTAGTAATTTTGCAAATTCTAAAAGTATGGTTAAGTTTTTGTCAAATAAAATAACAACTCTTGTTGGTCGCGGTGTTATGCTGTTGACTTGCGCTGCGATAGTTAGTGCTTGTGGTTTTTTGGGAAAGGAACGCGGAAGAGATACTGTGGCGGAATGCTGTGGTCAGATTTTGACCATGGAGGAGATCACTCAATTAACAAAAGGGTATAGTGGTGCTGATAGTGCGCGTATCGCGGAGGAGTATATTCAAGATTGGGCAGTCGAATTGTTAATGTACGAGACTTCTCATCGTATAAGCAATCGCAAGATAGAAGAACTTGTGGCGGATTATCGTCGCTCGTTGTATATGCATGAGTATGAGCAATTATTGGTGGCGCAGCGTATGCCACAGATGATAGAGGACACCTTGATATCGGCCTTCTATGAGGCGCATCGTCAGCAATTGATTTTGCGTGAGATGATTCTTAAGGGTGCTTTGGTGGTAATGCCTAATGGTGCTCCTAATATGGTCGATTTGCGCAAGCATTTAGGCAAACTCGATGACCCAGAATCCTTGGAGTGGATTGAGAAATATGTCTATCAGTATGGTGTGGGGTATGAGTTGTTTGTAGAGGACTGGAAACTATGTGAGGAGGTGCTAGACTGTATGCCTTTGGAGAAGGCAGAACTGAGCAAACTCGTTCGTAAGAACAAACTAGTGGAGTTGCAAGATTCCATCAATACCTATATATTGGAGGTGGTAGATTATTACCCTGCGGGTGGCGTGATGCCGCTCGACTATGCGCGCAAGGATATTGAGATGAATATTTTGCGAGCTCGTCGTGCAGAGTTTTTGGAGAGTATGCGTAACGAATTATATGATAAATCAATTAAAAACGGTAAGTTGAAACGATATGAGAAATAAATTATTATTGGGTTATGGGCTATTAGTCCTTGGTTATTGGTTTTCGACCACTGCGGTAGTCGCTCAAGACAATGTGATTGATGAGGTTATTTGGATTGTTGGCGAGGAGGCTGTTCTTCGAAGTGAAGTAGAGGAGGAGCGTCTGCGTGCGCAATACGAGGGACAACCTATTGCGGGCGATCCTTATTGCGTCATTCCAGAGCAGTTGGCTATCCAAAAGCTATTTTTGCACCAAGCTGAGTTGGACTCTGTAGAGGTAAATGAGTCTTCTGTTAGTAGCCAGGTGGATATGCGAATGAATTATTACATTTCCCAAATTGGTAGCAAAGAGAAGATGGAGGAGTATTTCCGCAAGACCAGTAGTGAGATCCGCGAAGAGATGATGACCATGGTGCGCAATCAAATGATTATTCAGCAGATGCAATCCAAGTTGACAGAGAATATCAATCCTACTCCTGCGGAGATTCGCCGATATTACAATTCTCTTCCACAGGACTCTATTCCTATGGTGCCTGCTCAGGTGGAAGTGCAGATTTTGAGTATTGAACCTGCTGTTCCATTGGAGGAAACCGAGCGTATCAAGACTCGTTTGCGTGAGTTTACGGAGCGTGTGCATACGGGCAATGCTGATTTCAGTATGTTGGCGCGCCTCTATTCCGAGGATGTGGAGTCTGCTAAACGTGGTGGCGAATTGGGTTTCGTGGGTAAGGGACAGTTGGTGAGTGAGTTTGCCAATGTGGCATTCAACTTGACAGACCCTAAGCGTGTTTCTCGTATTGTTCAGACGGAGTATGGATACCATATTATCCAGTTGATTGAGAAGAAAGGTGATCGCATCAATTGTCGTCATATTCTGCTCAAACCACGTGTTTCTGTGGATGACAAAGTGCGTTCTGTAGAGCGTTTGGATTCTATCCGTGGTTTAGTGGTAGATAGCGGTATGCCATTTGAGTTGGCTGTTGCGCAGTTCTCAGAGGATAAAAACACCATGATGAGTGGTGGTATGATGACCAATATGAATACCGGTGCTAGTAAGTTTGAGTACCAAGATTTGCCAGCAGAGATTGCCAAGCAAATTTATGTGCTCAACGAGGGCGAGGTGAGTCAACCATTTGCTATGGTAGATAGAACTAAGAACAAGGAGATTTGTGCGATTGTACGTCTCAAGAGCAAACGCGATGCGCATAAGGCGAATTTGGTGGATGATTTTCAGGTGATTCGCGACATGTATGCGCAGAAGTTAAGTGGCGAGTTGATCGACCAATGGATTCGCAATAAGCAAAAGGAGATCTATGTCTCTATTGATCCTGCATGGCGTGGATGTGATTTCCAATATCCAGGTTGGGTTCATGAGTAAGGGTAAAAAGTTCTAACTGCTTCGCTGTTCTAAAAGTTCTAAAGGGTTTGAGGTCACTGGTTTACATAGTAGTATTGCTGTTTTTCTGTTTGTATGGTTATGCCGAGCAGACGAAACAGTCTATGGTGTATTTGGAGCATTCTGAAACCTTGTCTTTCGATGAAAAACGTCTGCCGGATGTACAGATCTTGATAGGTGATGTATGTTTTCGTCACGATTCGGCATTGATGTATTGTGACTCGGCATACTTTTATGAGAAGGATAATTCCTTGCATGCTTTCGGGCACGTACATTTGATTCAAGGGGACAGTCTCGAGGGTTGGGGCGATCTGTTGTATTATTACGGTGATACCAAGATGGCTAAGTTTCGTCGCAATGTTCGCCTCGTACATGATGGTGCTACCTTGACCACAGATTATCTTAATTACGACCGTGCTAATGATGTCGCCTATTATTTCGAGGGCGGTATGATCGAGGATAATATCAATACGCTTACTTCCTTGCGCGGAAAATACACCCCTTATAATGACCAAGCGGTCTTCAGTGGGGATGTGCGATTGGTCCATCCTAATTTCGTGTTAACTTCCGATACTTTGTGTTATAATACGGCTACCCACCAGGCGGATCTAGTGAGTCCGACTCGTGTGGTTTATGATGAGGAAACCACTATTCTTTCTTCCAATGGTTGGTACAATACCGAGACCGAATACTCGCTCTTGCTCAATCGTTCGCGCATTATCCATGCCGATGGTATGACACTGACGGGTGATACGATTTATTACGATAAACTAGCGGGCCATGGTCGTGTTATAGGCAATATGCAGAGTGTTGATTCTACACACCAAGTGACGCTTTATGGCCATCGTGGTGAGTTGTGGGAAGATTCTGATAATGGATATGCCACCGATAGCGCTATGTTGGTCGATTGGTCTGATTCCACGATGTACACCTACATACATGCGGATACGCTTTTTACGCGTCAGTTCCCTCATCGTGTACCTGTTCTAGTGCCTAAGGATAGTGTCTTGGTAGATTCGACTTGGATGTATCCTGCTCCTGATACGCAATGGGTCGATACTTCTTATATGCAAATTCGTGCCTTCTACAATGTTCGTCTCTATAGGGAGGATATCCAGTTAGTCTGCGATTCGATGCATTATGTGGGCAAGGACTCTGTGGCTCTATTAGTGGGTGATCCTGTGTGTTGGAACGAGGACAATCAGGCGTCTGCGGACACGATGACAATCCATTTCAAGAACAATGAGTTGGATTATCTTCATGGTTGGGGCAATGCCATTATGGTCAAGCGGGAGGGGGATAATGAGTTTAACCAGATGGCGGGTAAGGAGATGTTTGCCTATGTCCGCGATGGAGATATCTATTTGGTGGATGTGAAGGGCAATGCCGAAACGGTATTTTACCCTCGCGAGGAGGATGGCTCCTATTTGGGCGTGAATAAGACGCAGAGTAGTTTCATCCAAGTTTACCTCAAGGATCGCAAGGTAGATTATGTGGTGTTTACCACAGCGACTACGGGTGTGATGTCTCCGCTGAGTCAGGCTACCGATGAAGATAAGTTCTTGATCACTTTCTTTTGGGCGGTGCAAGAACGCCCTCGCCGTCCGGGTGATGTGTTCCTCCGTCCCGAGCGTACACCAAGACCATATGCACAAGCCGTTTCAGCTGCTTCAGCAGAAGAGGAGGAAGAAGACGAGGAGGATGAATATACCAATTCGTCATCAAGAAAACGAAATAGAAAATAATTATATCTTATGAAACGATTAACATTGATATTTTTTATTTGCGCAGCTACTACCATGGCTAGTGCGCAAGACTACTTTGGCGTCCAATTGGGATTTGCTCAACCTATTGCACGACTAAATACACCAACTACTAAAACTAGTCTTTTTTCCACCTCATATAATGGATTTAAGGTGGGTCTTGTGTATGATGCAACGATAATCAAAGGTTTTGGTGTGAGTATGGGCTTAAATTACACTTTTGGTAATCATACTTCTGCTTGGAAACAAGTTGGGACGTACCCCTATCCTCAAGAACGTACCACGGGGCAGTATCATCAGTTGGAAATCCCGATTGATTGGCAATACAAGTTTGAGATAGCTAAACGTACTTGGATCATTCTTTATACAGGTCCAACTTTGCAATGTGGTTTGGATTTAACAAGTAAATTATATAAGACCAACAATGGCAAGGAGATAACCTTAGAAAAGGATAATTCCTTCTACTCAGAAGATATGAAGGACAAAGAACTCAAGCGTATCAATGTCACATGGGGATTGGGTGCTGGTTTTCAATATGACCGATATTTCTTGCGTGGCGGATATGATTTTGGCTTAATTAATCCGTATAAGGAGAGAAGTTTTATTGGGCATGATGCATATACCCGTGGTCGTTTTGACCAATGGCAGATCAAAGTGGGTATCTATCTTTGGCAATCTAAATAACTCTAAACATTAAACACTAAACTCTAAACTATTACACAATGATTCCAAGAGAAACGGTAAGCCGCATTTTTGAAGCGGCAAAAATAGAAGAAGTGGTAGGCCGCTATGTTACTCTCAAACGTAGGGGCGCTAACCTAATCGGACTCTGTCCGTTCCATAACGAAAAGACAGGCTCGTTCAATGTCTCCCCATCCAAGGGTATATTCAAATGCTTTGGTTGTAGCAAGGCAGGTAATGCCATCGGTTTTATTATGGAGATTGAACAGTGCTCCTATGTGGAGGCACTCAAAACTGTCGCTTCAATGTATAATATACAGGTCGAGGAGCGACAACTCTCCGATGAAGATAAGCAAAAACAAGACGATCGCGAATCGATGTTGTTGGTCAATGATTTTGCCAATAAATGGTTCCAAGAGCAACTTACCCAGACCCCTGAAGGTTCAGCGATAGCCCTATCTTACTTGCGTCAACGAGGATTGAGAGATGATATCATCAAATTATTTCAAATAGGTTATGCCCCAGAAAAAACTAAATTCTGGGAAGTAGCCAAAAAAGCAGGATATAACGAGAAATATCTACTCAACGATGCGGCTAATCCTCCATACGTAGGTACTGGTATTTGTGCCAAGAGTCAAGACGGAAGACTGTATGACCGCTTCCGTGGGCGTGTGATTTTCCCATTTATTTCAGTCAGTGGTAAGATTGTCGGTTTTGCGGGACGTATCTTGGTTCAAAATGACAAGGCGGGTAAGTATGTTAATTCGCCCACTTCTCTTATCTACGAGAAGCACAACGAACTCTTTGGTCTTTACCAAGCTAAGCAAGAGATTTCTCGCAATGATGCTTGCTACTTGGTGGAGGGACAAATGGATGTCATCCAACTCGTACAATCAGGCATTAGGAATGTCGTGGCTTCTGGTGGTACTGCGCTCACCTACCAACAGATCCGCCTCATCCATCGCTTCACGGAAAATATTAACCTCCTTTACGATGGCGATAAAGCCGGCATTAAGGCGGCTATGCGCGGAATAGATATGATGTTGGAGGAAGGACTCAATGTCCGCATTATTCTCCTTCCAGATGGCGAGGACCCAGATAGCTTTGCGCGCAAGAAGAATGCAGCTGATTTGCAAGAGTTCTTGCTCAACAACCAACAGGATTTCATTCGCTTCAAAACCAAACTTCTCAGCGAAGAGGCAAATAACGACCCTACTAAACGTTCGGAGATGATCACGACCATAGCCCAATCCATCGCTATGATTCCGGATATTATCAAGCGTCAGGTCTATGTCAAGGAGACGGCTGTTCTCTTGTCATTCCCAGAGGATATATTGGCCAAGAAGGTACGCGAACTCAGAGCCAAACACATGGAGGATATTAAGCGTAAAGTCACTCCTCCTGCTCTAGTAAGCACAGAGGGCAAACCCGATGTTACTCCTACTCCAACCACGCTTCAAAACCCTCTTCAGTTGGTCAATGTACCACAAGTGTTGACGCCTCGTGAAAAAAATATTCTCAATCTAATGCAGGTTATTGTGCGCTATGGTGAGCATATACTTTATCAGTTTGAGGATGGTCGTACACTTTCGGTGGGTGAGTATATTATCAACGAGTTACGTGCCGATAATATTGAATTCGATAATCCGGTACATAAGCAGATTGTTGATGAGTTTATGAATAACTACAACGATACGTTTATTGCTGCTACTTTCTATCAGCACCATCCAGACCCAGCCATTAATCAGTTTGCGGCAGAGATGATTGCGGATAAGTATCAACTGAGTCGTATTTATAACAAACAAACGGTGTCCGAGAATGTGGTACAAGAGGTGGAGATCGATGAGAGAGAGGAATTGCCAGATATGGTGCAACGCATGTTGTTGGAATTGAAGTACACCATTGTTACCGAACGTTTGGATGCGCTTCATGCTTTGTTGGAGAAGTCCAAGGATGATTGGCAGATGCAGATCACGCTCTTGGAACAAAAACAAACCCTTGAGCAGATCCGTGCCCAACTCTGTAAGGCACTCGGCAACCGCGTTATCGTCTAACCCCACACTACTCAATCCTACTCAACACTACTCGATCCCGATGCTCTTCAACGCTATCACATACGGTCCTATCCGCTCTCGACGACTAGGTGTGTCGTTGGGCATTAATCTTATGCCTACAGATGCTAAACTATGTACTTTTGATTGTGTGTATTGCGAATGTGGTTGGAACCAACCGGTATCCCATCCTCAACTCCCCACACGTCAGCAAGTTCGTGACTCCCTCACCTCTACACTCTCTACTCTAGATTCTCCGCTAGACGTCATCACTTTCAGTGGCAATGGCGAACCTACTTTGCATCCTGAGTTCTTGGGTATTATTCAGGATACTTGTGCTTTGCGTGATCAGTATTGTCCAGATGCCAAGATTTCGGTGCTTAGCAATTCTACCCAACTTTTCCGAGAGGATGTGGTAGAGGCTTTGCGTTTGTGTGATAACCGAATACTTAAGTTAGATTCGGCAATTACCTCCACGATGCGTTTGATAGATAAACCCATCAATTCCGCGCTCACGGTGGAGCAGATTGTGGAGCGTTTGTCGATGTTCGATGGTGATTTTACGCTTCAAACCTGTTTCTTGATGGGAGAGTATAATGGCCAAGTAATCGATAACACCACTTCTGCTGAACTAGCGGCATGGTATCAGGCGGTTGAACACTTGCATCCTAAGCAAGTGATGATCTATGTCATTGACCGTGCCACTCCGCTCAAGACCCTTAATAAGATTCCGCTGGAGAAGATGAACGAGATAGCGGCACCTTTGCGTGAGAAGGGTATAGATGTCATTGTTTCCGCATGAAAATTCTTATAGCACCACTCAATTGGGGACTCGGGCATGCTACCCGTTGTATTCCACTTGTTCGCCAGTATCTGGAGCAGGGCGATGAGGTGGTGCTTGCTGGTGATGGAGATAGTCTGTTGGTACTCCAGCGCCATTTTCCGCAATTGCGTGTGATTTCGCTTCCTTCTCTGGAGTTGCGTTATACGGTTAATGACCGCCAACGTGGTTTTTATCTCCGTGCTATACCAGCATTGCTGCGCTTTACTATCGCTGATCATTATTATTTGCGCAAGCAATTGACCATAGAGCATTTTGATTTAATTATTTCGGATAATCGTTTCGGGCTCTTCACGCGTGCTACGCGTTGTGTCTATATGACGCATCAACTCTATGTGCGTTTGCCTCGTCGTTTGCGCATTTTTGAGCCTCTTGCGCGCGTATTGCACGCGTGTGTAATTAATAGGTATCACGAGGTATGGGTGCCAGATTATACGGATAAGGAGCATAATTTAGCTGGCGCTTTATGTCATGGTGGACGATTGGACCACAAAGTTAAGTATATTGGTTCCCTCTCTCGTTTCTCGTCTCTTGCCTCTACACCCTACACTCAACATCCTAAACCCTACACTTTGGCTGTTCTTTCGGGGTTGGAGCCTCAGCGAACGATTTTCGAGCGTCAGTTGTTGGAGCGTTTTTCTCAGTCGGGTGAGTCATTGTTTTTGGTTCAGGGTTTGCCTAGTCGTCCTAAGACGTGTGTCCATCATGGTAATATAACGGTGGTTCCTCATCTTTCAGATGAAGAATTGGTTCCTTTGTTGCAGGATTGTACTAGGATTATTGCTCGTAGTGGTTATTCTACGATTATGGATTTGGAGGTTTTAGGATTGTTGGGTAAAGCCGAATTGCATCCCACTCCCGGTCAAAGCGAACAAGAATACCTCGCCTCTCGCTTTTAACCCAACATGATTGGCATGTTTGGTTGCTCGTGTCCCACGGGTGCCTCTATAACAGGGTAGTCATACCCGCTGAGCGCTTGTCGTATCGTCTCTTTGATGCTGCATCCCATGCGTTCATCGTCCTTGCAATCCGTGAAATGTCCTATAATCACTCCGCTCAGGCGTTCGAGCACGCCGCTCAGACGCAGATTGTTCATCATACGATCTATGTGGTAATGTGCTTCGGCTATGTCCTCTAGGAGTAGGATAGGGGCAGTGTCCATTTGGTCGATGATGTGATGGATGTCCCATGGTGTACCTTGCAGACCATAGAGCACGCTCAGGTTGCCGCCTATCACTTTTCGCTCCTCGTTCCATAGTTTGGTAGTCTGTCCTTCTAAGGCTTTTTGCATAGCCACTAGGGTAGGGTCGTCGTCTGCTAGTTCGCTCAGGTCTTTGCACATCGACATATGCAGGCTTTGTACTCCGCGTAGTGCCATTAGACTGTGCAGGGCGGTTATATCCGAGTATCCCACTATCAATGGCCACTCCGTTTTGGGGCGAGTAGGGAGCACTATTTGGTCCAGTATCTGTTGCAATCCATATCCTCCGCGACTGCAGAGGATGATGTCTATACCAGGGTCGGCAAACGCCTCGTTCAGGTCACTTAGGCGTTGCTCTGTGGTGCCTGCAAAGCGGCCATATTGTTGCCTGGCGTTCTTTCCGATCGAAACACGGTAACCCCAAGACTCCAAGCGTTTTTGTGCCCGGGTGATCAGTTCGGGAGCTATTGCTCCGGATGGTGATATGATACGAATATGCTTCATCAGGTGCAAAATTACAACTTTTTTTTCATATGTCAAAAAAAAGTTGTACCTTTGCAGCAAATTATGCAAAAAATCTATTCACTCATACTATTTTTGGCTTGTGCGTTGCTTGCAGTAGCGCAGACACATTCTAGTGCAGATAAGCTTTATCAGGCGGGCGATTACGCCACAGCACAGGAGCAATATGGCAAACTCCTCAGGAGTTATCCACGTGAGGCCTTGTATTTATATAGGTATGCGCGTTGTGCGCAGGAGTTGGGTGATCTCCAGACTGCATTACAGTATTTTGATAAGGCGGGCGACCGCTATATGCTCAAGTATTTCTATTTGGGAGAGATTTATCTTCAGCAGTGGCATGCTGAGGCTGCCATAGAGGCGTATAATCAGTACCTTGCTACTTTGACGGCACCCAATGAGCGTGGGTCTCATATTGCTAAGCAGATTGCTCGTGCAGAGAAGCTCCAGCGCTATTTGCGCCGTGTGGAACGAGTAGCGGTAATCGATTCGGTGCTTGTACCTCTCAATCAAATCTTATTGCAATGCTCCCTTTCTCCAGAGGCGGGACGCTTGCTGTACGATTCTTTGGGCGGCATAGGGTTTACCAATCAGCGTGGGGACCATCGTCTCTGGTCGCAACGCGTGGATTCGATCCAAATCTTGCTCTCCTCTCATCGCTTGCTTGATGCGTGGACCACGCCAGACACACTGCCTGCGACCATCAATTTCACCGAATATCAGATGTCTCCCTACCTGCTCAACGATGGTGTCACGCTCTATTTTGCAGCTAAGGATACCAACGGTTTGGGTGGTTTGGATATTTATATCTCGCGCTATAATACAACTACCGAACTCTATACAACTCCTGAGAATATCGGTTTCCCTTATAACTCTCCTGCGAATGAGTATATGTATATTTTGGATGAGAATCAGGGCGTTGGGTATTTGGCAACGGATCGTTTTGCTCCTGAGGGCTATGTGCATATTTATTCCTTGGCTCTTCCTGAGCAAAAGCAATACTGTCGTGGCATGGCACCCGATAGTCTAGTGGCTTATGCGCAGTTGCGCTCTTTTACGCGTGCGGAGCGAGAGGAGTTGGAGCAGACGCAGGTGGTAGCGATGCCAGAGGAACTCAAACCACATGATGCCATCTCTTTTGTGGTCAATGACTCGGTTGTTTATACCTCGGTCGATGACTTCCTCTCTCAGGAGGCAAAAAGACTCTTCATTGAGAGGGAACAGACTCAAGATCGACATTTCAAGGCGCAAACGCAGTTAGAGGAGTTACGCATGCAATATATGCAGGCGGATGAGGCCTTGCAGGCAGAGCTTGCTCCGCAGATTCTTCGCTTGGAGAGCGATGTGGTGCGCTTGCATGAGCGTTGCTTAGCCCTCTCAAGAGAGGTCCGCCAAAGGGAAAGTTTAAAACTTTAAAACAAAAAATTTGCGTATATGCAAATTTTGTTGTACCTTTGCAAACCTTTAAGTTTTTTTTTAGTACCTTTAAAAACATTCAGAACATTTAAAACTTTTTAACCCTATATTATCATTATGTCAAAAGTAACCGTAGTAGGCGCAGGTAACGTAGGTGCTACATGCGCAAATGTGTTGGCAGTTAAGAAAGTTGCCAGCGAAGTTGTCCTTATCGACATCAAAGAAGGCGTTGCAGAAGGCAAAGCCATGGATATCATGCAAACCGCTCAATTGTTGGGCTTTGACACTGTAGTTAAAGGTGTTACCAACGATTATAGCCAAACAGCTGGCTCTGATGTAGTTGTTATCACATCTGGTCTTCCACGTAAACCAGGTATGACTCGTGAGGAGCTTATCGGCGTGAATGCTAAGATTGTTAAGAGTGTTGCTGATCAAATCTTGGCGTACTCTCCTAACGCTATTCTTGTAGTTGTATCTAACCCTATGGATACTATGGCATACCTCACATACAAGGCACTTGGTTTGCCACGCAACCGTGTCATTGGTATGGGTGGTGCTTTGGATAGCAGCCGTTTCAAATATTTCTTGAGCCAAAAATTGGGTTGCAATGCTAACGAGGTTGAAGGCTTTGTAATCGGTGGTCACGGTGATACTACTATGATCCCTATGACTCGTTTCGCTACATACAAAGGTATGCCAGTTAGCGAGATGATTAGCGCAGAGGAGCTCGAACAAGTAGCTAAGGACACTATGGTTGGTGGAGCTACATTGACTGGTCTTCTTGGTACTAGTGCATGGATGGCTCCAGGTGCAGCAGCTGCTGCGGTAGCAGATAGCGTAATCAACGACCAAAAGAAGATGATCCCATGTTCAGCTTATCTTGAGGGTGAGTATGGTTATAACGACATCACTATTGGTGTTCCATGTATCATTGGTAAGAACGGTATTGAGAAGATCGTTGAGTTGCCATTGAACGAGGCAGAGAAGGCACTTTTCGCAGCAAGCGAGGAGGCTGTCGCTAAAACTACTGCTGTCTTGAAAGAGATTGGCGTTCTCTAATCCTAGAACTTTTGAAACAGCTCGCATTGCGAGCGTAAAACTTTTTAACTTACAACTAGGGCATGCTCATTCAAGCATGCCCTAGTTATTATTACACCCTTATTTCTAGTTACTTTTTACGGAGGGATTACGGAGGTATAACGGAGAACGTGAGTTTTTCTCAGTCTATTCCCTGTCTTTTACGGGTTCATGACGGGTTCATAACGATAGAGTTCCATATCTATTTCGATGGGTAGCCGTTGTTTTTAGATAAACCCAAAGCGTTGAAGTTCCATCTCAAGATTGGGAGTCAAAATATTCTTCTCCATCGCTTCGCGAAGTTCAGCTTTGCTCCAAAACCTGCCATCCATTACCTCGCCATCGTTCCAGAAAAATGGACCTGCATAAGTGGTGCGGAAGACATGCACCATCTCACTCTCGCGATCACTATCATAACGATAGGTTTCCACATGTTCAGGCACATAATCCGTGATGCCGATCTCCTCTTTTACCTCACGAGCAAGTGCCTGCTCAATGCTCTCACCCCAACTGACATGACCACCTACCGCTGTGTCCCAATAACCGGGTAACAGCCCCTTGTGCATAGCACGGCGCTGGAGATAAAGTTCACCCGAAGGCGAGAATACGTGTAAGTGAACGACGGGATGTAACAAATGACTGCCATCGTGACAATGCGCACGGCTAGCTTGACCAATAACCTGACCATCAGGACTAACGATAGGAAAAATCTCAGACATATGATGTACAAAAGGAAATAATCTATTCTACGTGCAAATCGCGGGCATGGGATATTTCAGTGGAAATTTCGCCGGTCCAACCACATTGTTGGAAGACACCCGTATAGACGCGAACAAAGTCCACACAGGGCAAATAGATTGGGTGGCCATCATCTGTAACTGCCCAATCAATATCAAACGAACAGCGAGCAATACTATCGTTGGGATGGCAGTCGGCATAGCCGTACTCAAAGGGTTGTTGTATCCAATATGCGCCTTTTCCATTCGGGTCATAAGCATTATTCGGCAAACGAGAACCCACAAAAGTGAGCGCGGAATCCGCAAGCCACTGAGGGAAATACTCTTGCGTATGGAAGGTGTTTTTATGCAGATAACCTGCTTGATTTTGGTTGTCTGTCCAACGAATATAGGTAGAGTCGGTAATGGAATTGTTCTTATCAGGTTGTGGCATATGGTCAGCTGGTGTACGGTAGTAGGTTAGGGAATAATGGTGTAGAGTGTTTGGGTTAACGTACTCACTACCAGCAAGTTGATAAAATGGATCATCAGGCAAACCATTTTGATTGATATCAATGCTGACCGTCACGATGCCAGGTTCGCTACTGCCACCTTTGCTGGTAGCAGATGCATAAAAGGAGTTACCTTCGATGAGGAAGTCGGATTGATTGGGGGTGTTGACTACAGAGTGGTCGAAAGTGAAAGTAACATACCCACCCCATGCGCCAAGGGAGATAAGCGTGCGGTTAGTGCCTGCAATGGATTCTTCCACTTTTTGCAGCATGGTGGCATAGGTGTCCCCCTCCTCATACTGCGGCATGGTGTTGATAAACTGACCAGGAGCAGGATTATATTCCAACACGTTAGAAATATATGGGGAATACGCCACTTGTTCCTCCCAAACTATTACCTTGAATTGGTGAGTAACAGGGTTTTGTTGGTCGATAATGTTCAATCGAAAAAAGTATGTACCTGTGTCCTTTTGGCAAAAGATAAGATTACGCTCAGTGGAAAAAAGTATTTCGTTTTGGCTCTTGGCTCCTTGTTCCTTGCTCTCGCAAAGCCACCACTCATACGCTTCGCCCTCATACTCAGGATGGAGAATAAGGGTGCGCATGCGCTCAATGGCATAGGTGTCATCTATGCCGAGATTGACCATAGGTATGTCGGGTTGCTCGCAACTAACGATAGACAAAGCACATATGAGCAGGGATATCACCCGTGCGCACACTCCATTTGCATTTGCCTTCGCGAGAGTAGCAATGTAGTCGACCGCTTGAAACATAGTTTTTTGCATCTGTAATATATATATCGCCAGTATATGGATTTACTTGTATGCCATATGGAATCTTGATGTTTTGCTCGGTTCCATCGGTAATAAAAGATTGGATATTGGTTATTGGATATTGGTTATTGGGTATTGGGGATTGGATATTGAAGACACCATAGGTAATTTGGTTGGACATTGTTTCATCGCTCCAATGGGAACCGTAGTAATACATGCTATCGCCTATAATCACCATTTCAGATGGTGATATGTTATAGGACGCCACAGTGTGGCTATTGGACGGCGTTCCGCATATTGGACGCTCTGATGAGCTATTGGATAAAGGCTGGAGGCACACTAGTTGTGGTTGGATGTCTTTGTGATCGCCACGGGAGGTAATCCAAAGGTGGTTGTATTGGTCTTTGCGTACACGATGGGGGTTGACGCACACAGGTATCTTCTTTATTTGGCGGAAGTCCGTTAAATCCACTACCGAAAGTGTAGAATCATATTCGGGTGCGCGGTAGCCGCCAGAGTTGGCGACGTAGAGGTGATTGCCAATAATCTCGAATTCTTCGGGTTGATAACCCACTGTTACTTTGCGAGTTACACGAAGTGTAGCAGTGTCCACTTCAAAGATGGCACCCAGTTGGGCATTTGGGTCTATGCTCACGGGACCGACATAGGAACTGATATACGCCTTATCCCCGTGAAAACGAATGTAACGGCAATTAGGGATGTCTATCTGCCCAATGCGATGGCAAGTGCACAAGTCCATTACCTCCACTTTGTGTGAGCAGTTGATGACGGCATAGAGGCGATTGCCATACACTTGGATATCGTTGCCTACATCTCCTAACTCCTTGATGACATTTGGATTGCGTTCGCCGTATATATTACGGATATAAATGCCCTTGCTGAAATCGAGGTAGTCGATTGTTGCTTTGTTGCTACCCATATTACCTTCGTTGAGCAGGTACATACCAATGGGTTCGTTCTGCGCAAAACTGCTCAATTCTCTCGATTCCATCGGCAAAACTTCATACTCCGCAGGGAAGATAATCTCATCGCCACGGCAGGAGATGAGGGAACAAGGAATAAGGAGCAAGGAGCAAAGACTAATCAGCATTGACTGCCACACTCTAAGGTCATTTGTCTTGGTTCTTAATATGTGATGCTGATAGTACATTTGTAATTGCGTTTGGGCATTGGGTAGTTGAGGATAACATCGTAGTCCTGCGATAACAAGTTATTGATGTCTAGCGCGAGGCGCAAAGTTATAGGATATTGGACGGCATTCTGCCTATTGGACGCCGCTTTGCGGCTATGGGATATAGGTTTGATGTCCCATTCTCCGAATAGACTCAAATCGTGAGTATACCAAGGTTGGGTATAGTTGTAGATGATGTTCTCCTGCTGGTTATAGCGTTCGCCGACATAGATGAAACTATAGTTTAAACCATACTGCTGCCAGTCGTTTTGCCAGCCAAACATACCGACTGCACTACCCGAATGCCAAGGGATATAAGGTATCTGGTCACCGTAGTAGGAGTCATTTGGGTCGGTGACATCGATGGCTGTTTGGTAGGTATATTGCGCTTTGGCGGTAAGGTAGAAGTTCTTGGGTAATACGAAATGCAGTTGCGCATTCAAATCCACACCATTAATCTTCACTAGTCCGAGGTTGAGCATTGTCCAGCGGAACTGCTGGCCTTTGGGGTAAGCGATGATCTTATCGGAAATGCGGTTATAGTAGTAATCGGCATTGAGGCGGAACTCAGATCCTTTTTGCTCCGCGATGCGGAAAGGTTGTGTGAAACTCAAGCCGACACTGTGCTGCTTTGCCAACTCGGGTTTGAGGTAGGCGTTGCCCATGTCGGTGTAGTAGAGGTCGTTGAAGGTTGGGTAGCGGTAACTCTGTTTGTAGAAGGCGTTGAGACGGAGGTCAACGAGCTGCGTAGGACGGTAGGAGAGGAACAAAGCTGGAGTCAGCTTTGTGTTCAGCGCCTGCTTGGCAGGCTGTTCAGTATTGTTCAGGGCTTCGCGTTCAGAGTTGTTTGATTGTGAAGCATCTCGAACAAATGTCCCTAATACGCTGGCTTGGAGGCGTAGGTAGTTTTTGATATTGATGGCGGTGGCGGCGCTGAGCCAATGGGTGAAGCGATAGGCTTCTGCATACATGCTGAGAGCATTGTATTGCAGGTCATAGGCAGCACTTACATCCCACCAATCGAAGATGCGCACTTTGTGCGCCATGGTGAAGTATGCCTCTTGCTGGAGGTATTGGTTCTCCACATGGATGAGTTTGTCATCGTTGTTGATATAGCGGGTATAGTCGTTAGCGTATTTGGCATTCACGCGCACGGACCAACGGTTGAAGAGTTCGTCTTGCCACGAGGTCTGTACAAAAGAGTTGCGGTCCCAAAGGCGTTCGCCATTGCGCCAGACATTGTTGACGATAGCGCCTGGTACGCCGCGCTCGGAGTTATAGTGATAGAGTTGGAGTTTCCAAAAGCCCGTGTTGCTATAGTAGTGATTGACAGCGGCTTCCACGCGGATGGCGTTGATGTCGCCGTTCTGACGGATGGCTGTGGTGTCATATGCCACTTCGCCCGAAGGTGTCACGCGGCGGTAGCGGAAGGGGTACTTGCCATTGGAAGAGATGAGTTCGGCGTTCATGGTCAGCGACATCGTTTCGCTGAGTTTGACATCGAGCAAAAGGCTAGGGTCAATGAGGGCAAAACTACCTGCACGCATTTGTGCTTTGACATTCACGTTTTTGCCTTCGGCAAAACGTGGACGGCGGGTGGTGAGATAGATGCTACCTGCTGCACCAAACTCACGGGCAGACTGCCAAATATCGGATTTCTGGCCGTTGTAGAGTTGGATTTCTTCGATGTTTTCGAGAGAGTACTTGCCGAGGTCAATTTGTCCGTTTTGCGCGTTACCTAGCTGAATACCATTGTAATACACGCCCATGTGATTGGTGCCCATGCTGCGGATATTGACGGTTTTGATACCGCCCACACCACCATAGTCTTTGATTTGTACTCCCGAGAAATAGCGGATGGCATCGGCTACGCTGAGGGCATTCATCTTTTTGAGTTGCGTGCCCGAAAGTGTTTGAGGGATAATGATATCCTTCTCTTTGATGCGAGCAGTAATGGTGTACTCCTCTAGGTCGATATAACGGGCGATGAGGCTATCAGGCGATAAGGCTAAAAGAGAGTCGGCGGCATTGTTTTGAGAGAATGCTGCCACACACGTGAGTGTGAAAAATAATATGGATACTAATCTACGCATGTTGTCTGACTCTATACCACGAGAGTGTTCAACTACGGGGTCCCCGACGAGCCTCGTGGGCGAGTGGGGATGCCCTTAGCATGCAGCAGGTCTTCTGACTTATTGCTCGTTTGTTCAGCCTTCCCACCTGATAGGCAGTGACTTAGATTCGGAACAAACGATATTGCAAATCACAGCAGCGGGTCTGTGCCAGATTCTCACTGGCTTCCCTAAAAACTGAATGCGTGTGCAAAGGTACAATAAAATTTGCGAATGTGCAAATTTTGAGAAGAAAAAGTTATAAGGGAGAGAGGAAATTACTTGCAAGTAGAAGTGTTATTTACTTCCTTTTTGAGTAGTTTGAAATAAGAGGCTATAAAAAACTCACTTTAAATAATTTAAAGTGAGTTAATAATTATTTAGACAGAGTAAAGTATTTTCTAATTCTATCAATTCATATGTAAATCATATTTTTTTAATTCTTTACTACACCCTTTCCCCATCTCTTTAAGTTGTTCAACTGTATAGTTTTTTGATAATGTATTAATTTTATCTCCATCTGATCTACTGCGCAGTTCCTCTCTATATTTTGTATCAAAATTGGCACTTTTTAGTAGATAAGCCAAAAAATATGAATCAGGATTTGCAATAGCATCTTTAGCAACCTCTTCACTTATACCCATTCTTATCAACACAGGAAGGCGATCTTGTTCTACCACTTCTAAAGTTTTTTCTAGTAAGTTTATTTTTATTGGTGCGGCTATTTTTGTGGTTTTATCTATGCATATTATGTCGTTATATAATTCTGGTCTTTGATGAATAGCAAAAGAAATTCCTAATAGATTACCCTCTAAATAAATGGCGTTTTTGCGTGTCAGTGAATTATAAATATCTTTGAAACCATAAGATTGATATAACCATTCTACTGGCGTACTCATATCTGTTTCATACGTAACAAAGTATTTATCAAGTGTATTTACAAAATCAATAAATACAAGACTTTCTTTTCCATTCTCAACTTTCTTGATTAAAAATTTGAGCGATTCAGACTCTTTTTGTGCACCTGGGAGAGAAGATGCAAGAGATTTCAATGCTGCACCAGCATTGTCGGGAAATAGTAATATGGAATCCTGATTGTTACGAGAGATTATCGTATAAGTTTGGGAACTTAAATTAGTTGTCACTAATGTTACAAAAGATAGTAACATTGCAATTTTTACATGTTTTTTCATACCAGTATTTTTCTTTTCTTGCCTACTCTTCTTCGGATTTTCGGCTTTCTCCGTTAAATTGTTGATTTATAGTTTGTTATTTTTGTTCGTATGTACATACAAAAAAGCGTGAACTTTCGTTCGCTTCAATTTGATTTGTTGAGGATTCTGGACTACCTTAATTACTCAAATCTATGCACGGAAAACTCACGCTGATAACGTGAGCGTACATAAAACCGTACTTGAGTAATTAATGATTATTGAAAGTGTCCAGTTTTCAACAAATCAAGTCTGGGCTTATAACGCAATATTAAATATGTATTGATAGGTAACGCTTTACCGAATCGGTTGCAAAGGTACGACAAAAAATGCACATATGCAAGTAAAGTAAGTATTTTTTTACAAGAAAATAAGAGCGGTAAACTAACAAGCGTGATGCATTGATGCAACGATGCGACATTTATTAAAAACTCACGCCCGCGCCCGCGTGAATTTTATAAAAACAATGGTACAGATGCATCAATGCATCACTAATTAAAAAATTAGTAATGTTCTTTATGCTGGATTGGATTTGAGTAGGGTGTAAAGTGTAAGGTATAAAGTGTAAAGGCGGGTGATGGGTTATGCTTTGAAATATTTAGCGTAGTTGTCTAAAAACAGTTGCACGGCTTCAGCGAGAGTTCCGTAATACTCGCCGCCTGCGGCATTGGCATGACCTCCGCCATTGAAAACCTCACTAGCAAACACATTCACAGGGCGGTCGCCTTGGCTGCGGAAAGAGAGTTTGATTTTGGTCTTAATACCGCCATTTTTCTCCATTTCATCGGGAGTCGCTTTGTCTTCACGCATAAAAACAGAGTAGTGGATATCCTTGCTCTGGAGAGGCATATTGACGATACCTTCTGCATCACCTTTTTGGAAATTGAAGCGGTAGAGCTCTTTGCGATTGAGGTAGATAAGCGCCGCATGATGTTCGGGGAAAACGCGCATCTTTTGGTAGAGGCAGTAGCCAACTAACTTCATGCGATCCACCGAATATTGGTTGAAAACGGCGTTGTAAATAGCATCTTTGTCCACACCAGCCTCAATGAGGTTGGCAATCATGGGGTAGATTTGTGGGCGATTGGAATTGTAGGAGAAGTTGCCCGTGTCGGTCATGAGCCCTGTGTAGAGGCATTGGGCGATGTTGCTATTGAGTGGTAGATCGGCTGCGCCTGTAGATGGTAGATCGGCTGCGCCTGTAGTGGTAATGAGGTTATACACTAGCTCGCAGGTGGATGAGGCTTCGGGTACAGATACGATGAAATCGGCGAAATCAGAGGGGTGAAGGTGGTGGTCGATCATTACCTTTGGGCAAGTGAGCGAAAGCATCTTGTCGCCAAGGGCACCAATGCGACTAGGTGCGTTGAAATCGGTACAAATTACCAAATCAGCTGCCTCGAGATAGATGTCTGCTTGTGCTTTTTGAGTGTCATATAGTAAGACGGAATCCGCACCTGGCATCCATGCAAGAAATTCAGGGAAAGCATTGGGTACAATCACGTGAGCCTCTTTGCCTAATGACTTGATATAATGATACATAGCTAAAGAGCTACCCATGGCATCGCCATCAGGAGATTGGTGCGTGAGTAGCACAACGTGTTGTGCAGGTTGGATAAAAGTATGGATATTCGTCATATGTAGTAATTTGTTAAAATCGTGCAAAATTACAACTTTTTTTGCGTATTTCAAAATTTTTTAGTAACTTTGCGCGCTATTTTCAGTAAATAGTCAAAAAATGATAGTATTAACAAAATTATAAGTCAAAAAATGAAGAAATTTTTGTTTAGTGCACTAGTGTTGTGCGCAAGCATGTGCAGTTTTGCGCAAGAAGATCAGGTATTGATGACGATTGCAGGTAAGCCAATTATGGTATCTGAGTTTATGTACATTTACGAGAAGAACAATCAAGAGTCTAGTGTGGAGAAGAAAACCATGCAAGAGTATTTGGATTTGTTTGTGAATTTCAAGCTCAAAGTGGCTGAGGCTGAGGCACAAGGTGTAGATACGACAGCTGCATTTAAGAAAGAGTTGGCGGGTTATCGTGCTCAAGCTACTCCTAAATATATGAAGGATAATGCGGCTATCGATAGTTTGGTGGTGTTGAGTTATAATCGTATCGCTAAGCCTCGTCGTGCAGCGCATATTGTGGTACAATGTCCTCAAGATGCTGATTCTGCGGCTGTTGCGGCGGCGTTGCAACGTATTAATGAGGCTCGTGTTCGTGTAACAGAGGGTCTTCCAAAGCAAGTGAAGAAAGGTCGTAAGACGATTACCGTGCAAGAGGTAGAGGATTTTGGCGATGTGTCTGCGGAGGTGTCAGAGGAGCCAGCAGCTAAAAAGAATCGTGGTGAATTGGGTTGGATTCAACCATTCCGTTATGTATATGTATTTGAGGATGCGGTATATAACACTCCTGTGGGAGGTGTGACAGAGGTATTCCGTTCGCCTTATGGATTCCATATTGCTAAAGTGCAAGAGGAGGGTGAGTATGAGGAAGTACAAGCAGCTCATATCATGAAGATGACTCCTGCAGGTAATGCGGAAAAACAGATAGAGGCGTTGCTTGTGATGGATAGTATCTATCAACTTGCTATTCAAGAGGATGCTGACTTTGCTGCTCTAGCACGCGCTAACTCTGAGGATAAAGGCTCGGCAGTTCGTGGTGGCGATCTGGGTTGGTTTGGTCGTGGTGCAATGGTTCGTCCATTTGAGGAGACCGCTTTTGGTATGGAAGTGGGTCAAGTGAGCAAACCATTCCCATCTCAATATGGTATTCACGTGATTAAGTTATATGGTAAACGTGGTGTTCAGCCATTGGATAGTATGCGCACGAAAATCACCAAACAAGTGGAACGCGATCAACGTATGCTGATTGCTAATCAAAGTTTTATCAATAAGACTCGTGCAGAGTATGGTTTGTCAGAGAGCATGACCGATGAGGAGGTACGAGCATATGCCGATGCCCATTTGGAAGAGAAATATGCCGATTTGCGCAACTTGGTAAACGAGTACCACGATGGTATCTTGTTGTTTGATGTGTCATTGCGCGAGGTATGGGACAAGGCTAACCAAGATATAGAGGGATTGCAAGCCTACTTCAAGGCCAACAAAAAACAATACACATGGGACGAGCCACGATTCAAGGGTTGTGTGATCTATGCTAAGAACGAGGTGGCAGCTAAGAGTGCAAAACAAATCGTGAAGAGTGCTAACCCAGACTCTGTGATGAGTTATCTAAACCAACGCGTGAACGTAGACAGCGTGATGTATGCTCGCGTGGAGCGTGGCTTGTGGAAACAAGGGGCTAATGGCGCAGTGGATAAATATGGTTTCAAGGTGAAGGGTGCGGAATACACTCCTAGCGAGGAATATCCTATTGTATTGCTCGTGGGTAAGGTGATCAAAGCGCCACAAGAGTACACCGATGAGCGTGCTAAGGTGACTACCGACTACCAAGACTACTTGGAGAAAGAGTGGGTAGCAAAATTGCGCGAGAAATATCCTGTGGTGATCAACCAAGAGGTGTGGAATGCTATCCAATAATAGAAGAGTGTTAGTTGGATGAAAGGCAGAGTAGGTATATTGGTGTTACTTGCATTGGTGCTTATGAACGTACTGGTGTATCAAGTGGTGTGCCGTTGGGATATGACCGACGACAAACGATATACCATCTCTCAACCTACCAAAGAACTGCTTAAAGAATTGGACTCTCCTCTTATGGTAACTATTTTACTGGAGGGAGAGTTGAATGCTGGTTTTACGCGCTTGCAAAAAGCGGCGAGCGAGTTGCTATCGGAGTTCTCGGTGTACACCGCAGAGCGTATAGGCTGTCGTCCGTTGGAGGCCACTCTGGTACAAGGGTTGGACCCCATAGTAATCCACGAGCGTACCCACAAAGGCAAAATGGCGCAGACTACCGTGTATCCTTATGCTTTGGTGGAGTACAAGGGTAAGAAGCGTGTGGTGAACCTGCTGCAGAATCAGCGCGGTTTGAGTGGGGAAGAGAATTTGAACAATAGCATTGAGAATCTGGAATATAGTCTGGTGGATGCTATTCGTGGTTTGGCGCAGACCCAAGTGGAGAAAGTGGTTTTCCTGGAGGGGCATGGCGAACTAGAGGAGCGGGATGTGTATGACTTGACGCAGTTGCTCGCCCAATACTACCAAGTGGATCGCGGTTGTCTGGGTAATGAGGCTGGCGTACTGGATGATTATGCCGCTGTGATCATAGCCGACCCACAATTGCCATTTTCGGAAGAGGATAAGTATATCCTAGATCAGTATATCATGCAGGGTGGTCGTGTGCTATGGGTGGTCAATGGTGTGAGATTCTCCTCCGACTTCTTGGCATCCCAAGGTACAACCCCCATTGTGGCGCTCGATTTGGATATCAACGATATGCTGTTCCGATACGGGGTGCGTATCCATCACGGATTGGTGCAAGACCTGCAGTGTCTGCCTGTGCCTGTGGATGTGTCCACCAATGCGCAACAACCAAATTGGCAACCTATGCCATGGACTTACGCTCCGCTGTTGCTCACCTCGCAGCAGTCCTCTATTACGCGCAATGTGGCACAGTTAACCGCCACCATGGTGAGTGCGGTAGAACTAGTGGGAGGCGAAGATGGTATCCGCAAAGAGGTGTTGCTGGCAACCTCTTCTGCGAGCAAAATAACGGCGGTGCCTGCTCAGATAAACCTGAGTATGGGTGTGGATGATGAACAGTCGTATCAGTATGCTTATATCCCTGTGGCGGTGACTTTGGAGGGTGAGTTTGGTTCGTTGTATGCTCATTTGGGTGCCCCAGAGAGCATCGTGGCGTCCGCTCCTACGCGCAGAGTGAGTGTGCCTACGCGACAGATAGTGGTGGCGGCGGGTAGTGCTATACGCAATGAGTGGCAGCAAAATCAACCGCTCCCGTTGGGATATAATCGCTATACTAAAACGCAATTTGGCAATCGAGATTTTATGCTGAACGCCGTGTTGTATTTGACGGACAATGAGGGCTGGTTAGAGTTGCGTCAAAAAGAGATTACCTTGCGATTAATTAACGATCAACGTGCGCAAAAAATGAGAATCCAAGCGCAGGTAATGAGTATGGTTATTCCGTTGGCAATATTGGGCCTATTGGGAGGAGTAATCGTTGTGATGAAGAAACGTAAATATGTGAAAAACTAAATATGAATCCAATGCGTGCTATTATAGTGTTGTTATTATGTGTAGTTTCTGTGGCACTCAAGGCGCAACAGATGGACTATCAGATTGATACGATAGATGGGAAAGCGTATTACATATACACAGTCGAGAAAGGTGTGGGTCTGTATCGTGTGAGCAAAATATTTAATATCCCTCAGGAGCAATTATTAAAAGCGAATCCTCAAATTCAACAAACGGGATTGGTGTATGGAGAGACTATTCTGGTGCCTATCTCTATAAAGGATGATGTGCCAGTGGAGCCTAAAGTGAAGAAGATAATCCCTAGAAAAGTGATTGTTGCACCTTGTGATGTACAGCAGGAGGATACCATAAAAGCTCAGGTGGATACCTTGCCTACTAGCTTATCAAGTGATACCTTGCGTTTGGCTATGATGTTGCCTATGCATGCTAATACGACTCAACGAAATGCATCTATGGAGCGTTTTGTGGAGTTCTACATGGGTGCGCTCATGGCAATCTATGAGGTTCAACAAACGGGACAGTTCGTAGAACTATATACCTACGATGTGGAGAAAACGACTGCTCGTTTGGAAACGATTCTATCGGATAGTGTATGGCAGGATGTGGATGCGATCATAGGTCCAGCGTATGGACAACAGGTGCAAAAAGTAGCAAGTTTCACACAGCGCGATAGCACATGGATGTTGGTGCCATTTATTTCGGATATCAAACCTACGCATAATAATCCAAATGTGTTCCAATTCAACCCATCTGCGCAGAGAGAAGCGGAGGTGTTGGCGGAGTACTTGGCAGCTAGTGTAGATTCAGTCAACTGCGTAGTGATTCAACCCAAAGAGGGCGAGAGTGTTCCTAAGAGTATTCAAGAGATACACGCTGCCTTGAAGCGTCATAATATACCTACCACTAGCACGACGATTCGTGAGATATTGTTGGATTCGGTGGGAGATGCTTTTGTTACGGATAAAGAGAATATCGTGATATTCAACACTGAGAAATATAGCAATTTGCAATCGGTTATGCCGCATTTGTTGCAAGCAGTAGGTATACATCGAATCACATTGTTATCACGTTATTCATGGCAGAATGAGAAAATAGTGCTTCCACAGATTTATACCTCTGTTTTTTATGAAGAACTGGTTTCACCAGAGGCATATGAGGAACTTTATGCTACGTATTTTGATACCAAGCCATCGGCTCAATCTCCTAGATATGACTTGTTGGGATATGATTTGACCAAACATTTTATCGAACTATTGCAGTCATCAGATACAACTTTGTTGTCAGAAGATTGGATAGGTGTTCAGTCGGCTATTCAATATCAACCTTCGTCTGTGCACGCAGGTTACGAGAACAAGAAAATAAGTGTAATACGTAAGTGACCCATACGCGAAGATACATATTGCTACTCCTGCTTGTGATCACGCAGATGATTACGGCACAAAACAGATTGAGTACTCCTGAAATATTTTTGGGTGTACATGGTGGTGTCAAAGCCTCTACTGTGTTGTTCAACCCAAGTGTTCAACCCTTGGATATTTTGCACTCGCCCCTGAGTCCTAATGGCGGATTGGTGTTCCGCTATGCAGAGCATAGGGTATGTGCATTGCAAGTGGAGTGCAACTATATGCAACGAGGTTGGGCGGAAGTCTATGAGAACCAGGGGGCGGTTCCAACGATTTACACTAGGCAGTTGCATTATATAGAGTTGCCATTCTTGATGCATATTGCGCTGGGAAAAAAGAACTTTCGTCTGTTCTTTAACCTAGGACCTCAAATAGGATACTGTTTTGGCGAAGAGACGAAAGTAACGAATCCAGGATCTTATCAGTTTACTCAAGAGCAGCACAATGAAATCACGAATCGTTTTGATTGGGGTGCCGCTGCTGGTTTGGGGTGCTATTACAGAACCAATAGGATAGGAGTCTTTCAATTGGAAGCAAGGTTTGATTATAGTCTAGGAGCCTTGTTTGATGTAGGACAGTTGCAGCATTTCAAGATGGCTAGTCCAATGGGACTAAGTGTGAATGTGGGATACCTATGGGAATTTAAAAACAGTAAAAATAAATACAAATAAATATATGTCAACAATTATTTCATTAGCAAACCAAAAAGGAGGAGTGGGTAAAACAACTACCTCTATCAATCTTGCTGCAGCATTGGCAGCAGAAGGTAAACGCGTACTATTGGTTGATGCAGATCCTCAAGCAAATACATCATCAGGTTTGGGCATAGAGATCAAAGATCTTAAACATACCATCTATGAATGTTTGATAGAGAATATTGATCCTCACACGGCAGTTATCCATACCGATACGCCTAATCTGGATGTCATCCCTTCGCACATTAACCTCGTGGGCGCAGAGATTGAGATGCTAGACAAAGATAATCGTGAGAACTTGATGAAGCAGATCCTATCGCCATTGAAGAATCAGTACGACTATATCCTCATCGACTGCTCGCCTTCTCTGGGATTGATCACTATCAATGCACTCACAGCAAGTGATAGTGTGATCATACCAGTACAATGTGAGTTTTTTGCATTGGAGGGTATCGCTAAATTGTTGAACACTATTAAGATTATTAAATCCAATCTCAATCCAGCCTTGCGTATTGAAGGATTCTTGCTCACGATGTATGATGCTCGTTTGCGTCTGTCTGCACAGGTGCACGATGAGGTAAGACGTCATTTTGGAGACTTGGTATTCAATACCGTTATTGCGCGCAATGTGAGATTAAGCGAAGCGCCTAGTCACGGTCTGTCGGTTCTTCAATATGACAAGAACAGCAAAGGTGCAAAGAATTATATTAACCTAGCCAAAGAACTAATTAGAAGAAATAAAGCATGAAAAAAACACTCGGATTAGGAAGGGGACTGGATGCCCTGATTGATACAACGCATGTTTCTACCGCAGGTTCATCATCCATTAGTGAAATACCATTGCAGTACATCTACGCTAATCCTGATCAACCTCGTCATGATTTTGATGCAGAGGCATTGGAAGAGTTGGCGCAATCTATCAAGGAGCATGGTGTGATATCGCCTATCACATTGCGTAAGAACGCTAGCAATAACTATATGATTATTGCCGGTGAACGTCGTTATCGTGCATCCAAAATGGCGGGACTAGAGACCATCCCTGCGTATGTACGTACTGCCAAAGATGAACAAGTGATGGAGTGGGCGTTGATTGAAAACATTCAACGTGAAGATCTGAATGCCATAGAGATTGCTCTAGCGTATCAGAAACTGATGGATGACCATCAACTGACACAAGAGAAAATGGCTGATAGAGTGGGTAAGAAACGAGCTACGGTGGCCAATTATCTCCGTTTGTTGAAGCTTCCAGCAGAAATTCAACTAGGCATAAAGGAGAAGAAAATAGATATGGGACATGCGCGTGCCATATTGGGATCGCCATCGCCTGAACAACAGTTAGATATCTACAAGAAGATTCTCCAAAATGACCTCTCTGTACGCAAGGTAGAGGAACTGGTGACCAATGCCAAGCAAGTGGCTAAATTGCCTAAAAGTGTACAGAGCAAGTATGAGAGACAACAGCAGTTGCTGGAGCAAAAATTAGGTAGAAAAGTGAAGATATCTTCTACTCAATTGACCATCTCATTCAAGAATGAGGATGAACTCAATCAATTGATTGCATTATTGTCTTGAGACATAGTTATAGATATATTATTTGGTTAATTATCCTGCTGATGAGCATCTCAACAACGAGTAAAGCGAATGTTGTTGAGACCAATGCCTCTGCGGATAGTATTGCGCAGCAAAAAGCAATAGAGAAACTATTTTGGAAACCCAATCCTTCCAAAGCGGTTTGGTTGGGAACCATTTTCCCTGGAGGTGGACAGATCTATAATCGTAGTTATTGGAAACTGCCGATTGTGTATGGCGGATTGATGGGATGTGCTTATGCTGTGATGTACACCAGCGACCAATATCTGGCATACAAAGAAGCATACAGAGATATATACTATGATATCCAGAACTCGACCGTATCCAATGACCCGAGTAAGTCATATATAGCGATTTTGCCAGAAGGTTATACGATTAATAATTTAGGTGGAGTTGCGACCTATCAGAAGCGTCTGGCAGATTGGCAAAACACCACTCGCCGCTACCGCGATTTATCCATAGCAGCAATGGTGCTGGTCTATGCATTGACTATTGTGGAGGCTTATGTGGATGCTCAGTTGTTCGACTTTGATATCTCTCCTGATTTGAGCCTAAACGTCTATCCACAAGTGTATTACAATGAGATGCAATGTCAACGAAATGTGGAATTGAAATTGGCATTGACATTCTAAAAAGAGTATATAATGAATTCTTTATTATTAATATTCCTATTCATTCTTGGCGATACAATATCGTCGGATAATCTCGCATCCGATTCTATCCCATCGCCTACTATTATTGAGACGGAGGTTGAGCTCGTGGATACGATCGTTGCGGAACCTGTACAACAAACTCCTGATTCGGTATTTATCGAGCGTATGCAGCAGTTGCCATATGTGGTCGAACTGCCGTATAATACGATCGTTCGTCGCTATATTCTGCGTTATTTGTACCATAGCCCTAAACTAGTGGCTGGTCTGTTGCAGAAAGAGCAGTACTATATGCCTATATTCCAAGATATCTTATCCCAATATGATTTGCCATACGAATTGGCATATCTGCCTGTGATAGAATCGGCACTCAATCCCAATGCTCGCTCGTATATGGGAGCGGTGGGATTGTGGCAATTTATGCCTGCTACGGGTAAGAAATATGGACTGGAGATCAACTCCCTAGTGGATGAAAGACGTGATCCCATCAAGTCCACCCATGCTGCGGCTAAATTTATGAATGCATTGTATGAGGTGTTCAAAGATTGGAACTTGGTAATAGCGGCCTATAACTGCGGTCCAGGTAATGTGAATAAAGCGATTTACAGAGCAGGTGGCAAACGCGATTTCTGGAGCATTTATCCTTTCTTGCCCAAAGAGACCAGAGCCTATTTGCCATTGTATATCGCGGCCGTGTATTCGATGAATTTTGCGGCTTACCATGGTATATCTGCCAAAGAAGATCCTTTGTTCGTAGTGGATTCTATCCCTGCAGATTCGGTGTTGTTTCCTGAGTTAACAAATCTGACCACTAGCGAGTTGGTGCCTACGGATACGATTGTGACTAGTCAACGTATTCACCTGTTGCAAGTGGCTGAAATATTGGACATTCCGCTGCCATTGCTACGTCAGTTGAACCCTCAATATGCGCGAGATATAGTGCCAGGAAACAAGGAGTACGCGATCTGTTTGCCAATGGATAAGTCTGGCGCGTTTATTGAGAATCAGGAGCAGATATTGGCACATAAGGCGAACGAATTGCTGCATAATCGCCGTACAGAGATTGATCTGTGGCAAAAGACTAGCGTGAATGGAGCATATACCGTCAATGGCGTGACGTATTATAAAATCAAGGAGGGCGACACGCTAGGAGGCATAGCGGCTAAATTCCGTGTTTCAGTGAAAAACCTCAAAGCGTGGAATGGACTTACATCCGATATGATCAGAGCCGGTAAAACGCTCAAGATATTGGCACCATAAAGGACAGAAAATATGGCTACGAAAATCTATTATTCCGTTTCAGAAGTGAGCCAAATGACTCAGTTACCTGTATCCACTTTGCGATATTGGGAGGAACAGTTTACTCAGCTCCAACCTTTTAAGAATGACAAAGGTAAACGTTTTTATACCTTGCAGGATATAGAACTCATCAAACAGATCAAGTTTATTCGTGATGATCTGCACATCACCCGCATTGAGGCGATTCAAACAGAGCTGAAACAGGGAACAAAAAAAACAGATTCCCGCCAGCGAGCAGCAGAAATACTGTTGAAAGTGCGTCAGCAGTTGGAGGAAATACGTAGTCTAATATAAAAAAATAGCGCCGAACGGGCGCTATTTTTCATTTCCATGCAGAGGTATTAAAAGATATCCTCTATCTCCAAGGTTGGGATGGCAGGGTTGCTAGGAATCTCACTTTCCGACGTGTTGCCTTCGGCAGCAGTCTCATTGCGGTATTCCGTTGGACGGTACAATACTTGGATGTTCTCTGCAATAATCTCCGTTTTGCGACGTACTTGTCCATCTTTCTCCCATGTGCGAGTTTGCAGTTTACCCTCTACGTACAATTTCATACCTTTGCGCACATATTTCTCTGCCCACTCTGCCAGATTACGCCACAATACGATTGGGTGCCATTCGGTACGATCAGGAACTTGTGTCCCGTTTTGCATGGTATAACCTCGCTCAGTAGTAGCCAAGTTGAAGTTAGCAATAGCTGTGCCACGCTCTAGATAACGTACCTCTGGATCGGCTCCCACGTTGCCGACTAGAATAACTTTGTTAACTGATGACATAGTATGTAAGTATTTAAAGTTGTTGCTCAAATAATGTTATTTGAGTATAAATTATTGAAATCGCAGCAAAATTACAAAAAAGTTTTGGACAATCCAAAAAAAAATAGTAATTTTGCAACATATTTAATAAAAAAATCATGAAACATACCATTTTGAAATCCCTCTGGGTGCTTCTGTTGACCACAGTAACAATCGTTACGTGTGCTGCAAGTCAAGAAATGCAAGTAAGATGCATCGCATTTTATAATTTAGAGAATCTATTTGATACTATTCACGATGAAGGTAAGAATGACTATGAATACTTGCCTGATGGTGGTATGAAGTGGACTAGCTTCAAGTATGAGCAAAAATTGGAGAAAATGGCGTATGCTATTTCTCAACTTGGTACAGATGAAGACCCTCGTGGTGCTGCGTGTGTGGGTGTATCCGAGGTAGAGAATATAGGTTGTCTCTATGATTTGTGCCGCGTACTTAAGGAAAAACATAATCGTGTGTACGAACCTATCTTGTTGGAAGGTCCTGATCGCCGTGGCGTGGATGTGGGTTTCTTGTACAATCCTGCGATGTTTAAACCTGTATCTACCAAAGGCTATGAACTCAAAGCACATTATGCCGATGGTGGCGTGGTGAAGAGTCGTCTTCAACTCTGGATATCAGGATATATGTTGGATGATGATCGCAAGATCGTGCGCGATAAATTGCATATTAGCGTAAACCACTGGCCTAGTCGTTATGGTGGTGAGGAGAGTAGTCGTGCTACCCGTGATACTGCTGCTATGCTCTGCAAACAAGTATGCGATAGTATTTATCTTAAGGAGCCTCGTGCTAAGATTGTGGTAATGGGTGACTTGAATGATGATCCATTCAACCATAGTTGTGCTATAGTTATGGGCGCTAAGAAAACACGTGAAGAGGTGGGCGAACAAGGGTTCTTCAATACCATGTGGCAAAAACTAGATCGTGGTATAGGTAGTTTGGCATACCAAGGTAGTTGGAACCTGTTTGACCAGATTTTTATCTCTGAACCATTAATGAATGCCAAATTGGAAGAGGGCAAATGGGTGTATTGGAAATCGCAGATCTTCAACAAGGATTTCCTCACTGTTCAAGAGGGTAAAGACAAGGGTACCCCATTACGTACTGTGAAGAGTGGCGTATGGCAAAATGGTTACGCAGACCACTATCCTACAATGATTTATCTTATTAAAACCAAAACTGCTCAATAATGATCCATAAATCAACCAATATGCAAGGATTACGTAAGACAACTATCGTGCGTATGCGCAACTACGGTCGTATCATACAAGATATGGTGCAACTAGCTGTTGAAGAACAAGATACAGACAAAAAACAAGCGATGATCGTGTATATTGCACAATGTATGCGTCAGAAAAACGCAACATGGAATCGCGAATTGGAGTCTGGTGTAGAGCGCCTCAAAGATGATATCGCTAGTTTGTCACATGGTCAGTTGTCCTGTGATTTTGCTGCGTTTGATGAGACGATGGAGAAACTCGCCCAACGCCCAATGGCAATGCCAGATAGAGCCGTTAAGAAGAAAAAGAAATAACCGATTCATTCTATCCCCATGAAACACATTGGATTGATTTGTGCATTATTGTTATCATGCACGCTTTTGGCACAACAAGCATACAATATCGCAGCACCGTATGACCCTGCTACGGTCAAAGTGGCAGAGGATCAACAAGGAGAGGTCATCAAGTTTATGATGAAAGAATCCCCTCGCTATCCTGGTGCAGAGCGCGAGATCCTAGTATATATTCCTCAACAATATCGCGATACTGCACCAGCTTGTCTTCTGGTGTGTATGGATGGTATTCTATACGATGCGACTACTGTCCTCGATAACCTGATAGCAAGTGGCGAGATGCCTGTCACCATTGGTGTGTTCATTAATCCAGGTGTGGTGTATGATGAGGATAAGAATGTCGTTCGATACAACCGTTGTAAGGAGTTTGACTCAACCGACGACACCTGGGCTCAGTTCATAGAGCAAGAGGTGTTGCCTCAAGTGCGTACACTCAAAACCCAAGATAATCAAGCCATCAATATTTCCTCGGACCCTAATGACTGTGCTATCACAGGTGCAAGTAGTGGTGGTATAGCTGCTTTCACAGCGGCGTGGAATCGTCCGGATCTCTTCTCCCGCGTATATACTGCCGTAGGCACATTCGTGGCTATGCGTGGCGGTCACGAGTATCCTGCTGTGGTGCGCAAGACCGAGCCCAAACCTCTTAGAATATATATGCAAGATGGTTGGTATGACGTGTGGAATCCTATCTTTGGCGAATGGTTTGAGTATAACCTGCTGATGGAGTCTGCCTTTAATTTTGCGGGTTACGAGGCCTTCCACCATTGGAATAGAGGCAATCACAGCATTAAGTATGGTACACTCGCTTTCCCAGATGCCATGCGTTGGTTGTGGAAAGGCTATCCTGCCCGCGTGAACAAGGGTACATCCAATAATGGCATGTTGCAGGCGATTCTTGATCCTGCCTATGATTGGGTGGCTCTTCCAACAGCTAATGCCGTAGATGGAGATATCTATCCAGCGGCGGATGGTAAGATTGTTTTTACCTCAGGTAATCAAGTATGCCAACTCGATGCTCAAGGTCAATGTCAAGTGGTATCTACGCTCAAATCAGGTGAGCGTCTCATGGGCGAAGGACTGAGTTTGCGTTCCAATACTTTGTATAAGAACGGTCAGAAAGTAGCCGAAGGATTGCGTGCTTGTCAGTCTGTGCAGGAGTTAGCTGATGGTAAGTATGTCGCACTATGCCACCCTTCAGTCAAGAGCAGCTCTACTGTAAGCGTTCTATCTGAGGGTACTCGTGCCGTGGCAGTCGCCCCTGACTATCGTTTCTGTGTTTCCGCACAAGAACATACCCACCACCTGATCTCTACCATCATGGATAAGCAAGGCAATATGCTATATAGCGAACCATTCTATTTCCTACATGATTTGAGCAATGGTACACTTGCTGGTGCGGGTAATATGGCATTTGATACCCAGGGCAATCTCTATGTGGCAACACCTATGGGGGTACAGGTAGCGGACCATAACGGTCGTGTACGTGCGATATTGTCATTGCCTGCGGGTCAAGTTCATTCCTTGGCGTTTAGTGGTAATTACCTGTATGTACGTTGTGGCGAGCAAATCTTTGTGCGCCAAATGAAAGCAATAGGACATAACCCCAAACAAGGTGCTATGTCCTATAAATCACAAGGTCAAGGATAATTGCCTTTTTCCTTTAAGCTAATTCACTAACTAGAATGTCATCCGAATGGTTGGCATCGATCATCTGTTGATAGCGTAGCCAGAAAGCTTGCATTTCTGCAGGAGTATGTTGGAGGAACTCTTCTGTTCCTTGTGCTGAAATACGTCCAATCACCATTTCTACGGTAATAGCTTTGGTATCTAGTGCAGGAACAAACGCTTGCTCCTCTTCATCCTCTATATATACGCGATGAACAATCGCGGCTTCTTCCAATTGAGTTAGTAGTTCTTGTACCAATCGGATAGGTAATTGGTTGTTGGCTGCCATTGCTTGGGCCGTTTGAGGTTTTTCCCCTGCCTCAAAATGACGAATAATCACCGACAACAAATACAGCATCACATAGTCTTTGTATCGGCGCGACATGGCTTTTAGGTCTTTCTCGTAGGCAAACATATCGTTGTTTTGAATAGCGAACGCTAATTCTGCGCCTATCAACAGCAACCAACATGTAATATTTAACCAAATCAATACCAATGGAATAGCGGAGAATGCACCATACACAATACTCATACGAGTAAAGAGTACAACTAGGAACATACTCAGGGCTTGTACCAGTTGATAGAGCAATCCCATGAGGATACCAGGAATAATAGCCGATGAGAATTTAACCTTGGTATTAGGTATAGCTATGAATATCCATGTGAACACGGCCGCCGTGGCTACAAAAGGAAGAAAACGCAACATGAATTTGCGGATAGGTAGTATGCCATCCAATACAGGTGCTAAGATTTCTGTCGAGTTTAAGAAGATGGATATACCCGATGTTACGACTATCAATACAGGAACCAATAGTAGTGTCATAACATAGTTGGTCATACGGCGAGCAAATGAGCGTGATTGCTTGACGTTCCAAATGCTATTGAAGGAGTTTTCTAGCATGTTAAAGAATGCATATACCGCCCACGTAAGTACAATCAAACCGATACCTAGGAATAAACCTCCTCGGGCGGTTTCTAGGTAGCGCTCAATCCATTCTAGCAGGACGGGAGCCACATTTGCCTCCGCTAGAAAACTACTAGAAATGGTGTCTTGTACCGTCTCTTCAAAGCCAAACCCGCGTGCTATGGCGTATATCAACGCCAGCATAGGAATAAAGGCGAAGAGCAGGGCAAAAGATAATGAGTTGGCTCGTACCACCAATACTTGGTCCTTGAATCCACGAGCGACTAGAATGATTGTTTGTAAGGAACGGTATAACAAACGTTTCTTAGGAGCATGGATTTCCATATGTGGCTGACGCCACAAATCGTATTGGATAAACTCCTGTATTTGTTGTAAACGCTTATTCACAGAGTACTTCGATTGCTTTTTTAGTTATATCATCATCTCGCTCAAAGAGCGGGTAGAATCCTTCATCATTCAATATGTTACGCACGATATATGCATTCACAATACGCACGAGCAAAGGACGTGAGGTAGCCAGTTGTTTCTCGTTTGGTTCTACCCCTTTCTCCTTGGCAAATGCCACAAACTCGGGTACCCAGTTGGCTTTGAGTAGATGTTTCTCAAGCGATTGCCAATCGGTGTACTTGCTGAGTTCTGCGCGATGTTTGTTGGTATATTGGTATGCAAACTGATAGGTGTATGCACGGTTTGAGACGATATTGAAGTATGGCGTATAGAGTGTCGTATCACGACCTACAAACACATCTGGCATAATGCCTCCGCCACCCCTTACAGGGCGACCTTGTTTGGTGTAATATACGGTGGAATCGGCAAAATGTACACTATCTGCAGAGAAGAACTCGCCGTGCTCAAAACGATCCAATAAGTCTTGTGCGTAATCCTCTTGCTCGCCTAGTTTATAAGGTTTTTGGATACAACGACCCGATGGAGTATAGTAGCGAGCTACAGTCAATCGCATGGCGCTACCATCTGCAAAAGGGATCTGTTGTTGTACCAATCCTTTGCCAAAACTGCGACGACCAATAATCGTTGCACGGTCGTTATCTTGCATAGCACCTGCCACAATCTCGCTGGCTGATGCAGAGAAATTATCAATCAAGACCACAAATTTCTCGCGTTGGAATCGACCCGATCCATTGGCTTTGGCCTCATAGCGAGGATAAGCACGACCCTCGGAGTACACAATCATATCGCCACGGCTTAGGAACTCATTGGCCATCTTGATGGCTTGATCCATATAACCGCCTGAGTTTTCTCGTAGGTCTATGATATAGCAAGTTGCACCTTGTCCTTTGAGGGTAGCCAAAGCTGAGATAAACTCGTCATACGTTTTTTCGGCAAAACGGCTCACGCGCACAAAACCAATTTTTTCGCCTTTGGCCTCAATGATGAACTTCGCATCTACTGAGTGTACAGGGATATCGCCACGAGTGATGGTAAAGTCTAGCACCTCGTCTGTGCCACTGCGTGCAATACCAATCTTGACCTCTGTACCTTTTGGACCACGCAGAGCGTGCATTACTTTCTCGTTGGTAATGGTCTTGCCCGTGAAATTCGAGTCGTTGACCATAACGATCTTGTCGCCTGCCAACACACCCATACCTTCGCATGGGCCACCTGAGATGACAGATACTACTTGTACCGTGTCGTTTTGAATGGAAAACTGAATACCAATACCGGAGAAAGAGGCAGAAAGTTCCGAATTCACCATCTCCAAATCCTCTTTAGGAATGTAAGCAGAGTGGGGATCAAGGCGCTTGATAACTTCCTTGGTTACTTCTTCGGTGATGCTGTCCACATTAATAGGATCTACATAACCCGCTTGAATCAGACCCAACACTTGGTCTATCTTTGATTCGGGTTGTTGGAAGAGTTGTCCGTTTTGGATGTAAAAACGCTGTGCGTTTACTTTGTTAGAAACGGCATTACCAATCAGAAAACCTACCATGAGGCAAACGATTGTAATAGTTGGAAATACGTACTTTTTCATAGTTTTTATATTTTAGTGTAAGGTGTCTAGTTAGTTTCGACTTTCAACTTTCAACCTGATCTGGCATATACTCTACTTGTATACCAGCACGCTCTAGGAGTTCCACTCCATCCATGATGCGGTATTTCTCGCCATAAACCACACGTTTGATACCCGATTGGATGATGAGCTTGGCGCACTCCATACATGGCGAAGCAGTTACGTATAAGGTGGCTCCCTCACTACTGTTGTTGCTGCGTGCTACTTTGGTCAGGGCATTGGCTTCGGCGTGAAGCACATAAGGTTTGGACACATTGTTCTCCTCGCATACATTCTCAAATCCACTAGGAGTGCCGTTGTATCCATCAGAGATGATCATTTGGTCTTTTACCAAGATCGCACCTACTTTGCGTCGCACGCAATAACTATTTTCTGACCATGTACGCGCCATGCGCATGTACAAATAATCGCGTTTGGTTTGTTTGTCCATATGAATATAATTCAATCTTTATATCAAAGTGTTATTAAGAGCCACAATGAAGGCAACCAAGAGTATTCCGAGGAATATCACTAGACCGATGAGCATGTAAATTAAGCTTGTAAGCAAGGCTTTGAGTGCAGCTCCTATCCAAGTTTTCGTTTCATAAACTCGGCGGAATGCAATCGTGAGATACAAGCAAGATCCTATCGCCATAATCCAATTTAACAACTCTATGGATGGTGAAACGGTTAGATAGAGCAAGTATATGCATATCATCAGCACTTCAAGAAATGCCGTATAATGCATGGCAAAGATAAAATGATGGATGCGAGGTAGGCGGTTCTTGCGTTGCACCACTCGCAGCGACATTGCTAGAAATGGGGCTGTGAACAATACAAGCAATGGGAAGTATCGAGCAATGAGATCCACCATTTCTTGCCCAATGGAATTTATTAACATCAATTCTTGTTGGGCTGCATTCATTTCCTGATTGAAACGATACCAACCGCTTTCGTACTCCACAATAATGCTATCCTCAATGAATGTATGCGGAATAACCGCTATCCATTTGTCAAGACCTTTGTCATTCGTGTATTCTAGTGTATCTAAGCAACTGATGAATCCTGGATACTGTCTTGCGAAGTACAGCGGTGCTAGCAACTGAACAGTATCTTGTGGAGTGATCTGTGTAGTATCTATTTCTCCATTTTTGATCATAAAATCAAAATGAACGCCAGGAATTACAGCTTCGTTGTGGGTCAAATTATGAACAGTGCTGTTCATTTTCTCGGTTCCTGCAAATAGGGCAAATAGCGTGATGAATACAAACAGCAAAAACATATTCAGTTTGAGCGGATGTTCGTGCGACGCAAACTTGCCTGCAATAAATTCTTTGGTCAAATAACCAGGACGACTAATCAGGTTCCAAAGAGTTTTCAAGAAATTCGAATCCCAAATAAACGCATGGTTAGCGTACTCCACTATAAATGCGCCAACAGAAGGTGTTTTACTGGTTGCTTCTTGTCCGCAAACATGGCAATACTTACCTTGAAGTTCCGCACCACAGTTCAGACAATGTGTGTAGGGTGGTTCAGTTTGTTTTTTTGATTGGTCGTTCTCTTTCTTCTTTCCAATCAATTCTTTAGCAAACTCAGGGATGTTCACGCCATCAAAATTACCCGAACTCATCATCAGCAGGGCGGTGTTCTTATACTCAATCTCACGCAAGCGTGCTTGCAGCAGTTGACTATCGGTAAACACCTCTACATTTTCTGTGCCAAAAGCCTTGCGTACCTCTTCTGCGGAGATAGGTGGCAGTTTCTTGTGCTCCAAAACCTTAGGGTTGAAGTACACAAATGCTTTATCTGCTTGCTCCATACATCCCTCGTACTGAGGCAAGAAGTCTGCCATCAGACTTGAGAAAGTATGCAATTCCATGCACGCTACCAACTGCTTCTCTGGATAATGCTCGCGTACGGCATTCACCGTAGCACGGAGCTTGCTTGGAGAGTGTGCAAAGTCCTTGTATGCTACATTATCGCCGATTTCATCGACGAACTCCAATCGGTTGCTTGCGCCCGTAAAGGTGGCAATCTCGCGGTAGAAGTCCTCGCGTTTTACACCAATCTGTTCGCAGGCCAATGCTGCGGCTTGTAGGTTCTCCATATTGTGGCGACCGAAGATGCGCATACGCACATCGCCTTGGTAGGCCTCGTATGGGAACTGTTGTATATCTGTTCGTGCTTGAGATGCTATCTCGCACAAGTTAGAGTCATGTTTGTAGTAGATGAATGTGCCATTTTCCTCGATTCCATCCACGAATTTACGGAAAGTGTCCACATATCCATCAAAGGTAGGGAACACATTGATATGGTCCCATGCTATACCTGTCAGTATCGCCACATGTGGGTGATACCATAGGAATTTAGAGCGCAAGTCGAGTGGGGAAGTCAGGTACTCATCGCCTTCAAAGACAGCATACTTAGCGGTGTCCGACAGGCGTACCATTCGCTCGAAGCCCTCAATCTGTGCACCCACCATATAGTCGGCCTCAATGCCCAGGCGTTGGAGCACATATAAGATCATAGAGGTCGTAGAGGTCTTGCCGTGGCTACCACCCACTACGATACGGATCTTGTCTTTGGTTTGTTCGTATAGGTATTCAGGGAAAGAGTATATCTTTATTCCCAACTCGCGTGCGCGAACGAGTTCTGGGTTGTCCTCGCGCGCGTGCATACCTAAAATTATAGCATCGATATCAGAGGTGATATTCTCTGGATGCCATCCCATCTCTTTAGGCAGTAGTCCTGCTTTCTCGAGATGTGTGCGTGCAGGGTCGAATATCTCATCATCCGACCCTGTCACGACATATCCTGCTTTGGTAGCCACCGCCATAGCCAAATTGTGCATGGCGGCACCTCCTATAGCAATAAAGTGAATTCTCATTACGCAAACAACTTACCAAACTCCTCGTGGCTGATCTCTTTCTCTTCGATCTTAGCTACGCCCTTGAGTGCCTCGTAAACCTTGTTGTCAGCTACGCGCTCAACGATACCGCGGAGTTGCTTCTCATCCTTGAGAATTTGCTCAGCGTAGTTAGCCAAGTAGCTATCCTCTACGTGCATGAGGCCGTATTGCATGAATTGCATCTTAGCCACTTGCTTAGCGTATGCCTCTACATCCTCTTTTTCTACTTGGATGTTGAAGTGCTTGAGGAGTTGGTCTTTAGCCAAGTGCCAACGGAGCTCGTCGAGCATTGCTGGGAAATCTTTCTCGAGTTCCTCCTCGGTGATCTTCTCGTTGGTAGCTTTCACCCAACGTTTCAAGAATGCCTCTGGGAATGCTACCTTAGCCATTTTCTTCATCACAGCCTCTTTAGCGTCCAAACCGAATTTGTACTTAGCGTCCTCAGCCATGTTCTCTACAATCTCAGCTTTGATGCGAGCGCGGAAGTCTGCCTCGTCAGCTACATTGTTCTCGCCATAAACCTTAGCGAAGAGCTCGCCGTCGATAGTAGCAGCTTGGTGACGGGTGATACCTTGGAGCTCGAAGGTGAAGTCAGATGTCAATGCCTCTGCCTCCTCTTTGCTAATACCAAGCATTGAGCTTACCTCTACAGAGTTGCTATATGCTTTGGTTGGGTTGAAGGTGATCACATCACCTACCTTAGCGCCAGCGAAGAGCTTAGCTTGCTTCTTATCAGACATATATGCTGGAGTCAACATACCGTTTTCTTTCACGATACCATTCTCTTTTTGCTCGGTGAGAAGACCTTTTACTACGTCGCCTTCCTCTACAACCTCAGCTTGTACGTACTCGCCAAAGCGTTGAGCGTAGCTCTTTACTTGGTTGTCAACCATCTCATCGGTAACGGTGATGGTGTAGTTTGTGATCTTGTTCTTGCCGTTGAGCAACGCGTCGAACTCAGGAGCTACTGCGATGTCAAATGCAAATACGAAGGTGTCTTGTGTGTCAAGATCCATTTGAGGAGTGAGCTCCTCGTTTGGCAATGGATCGCCAAGAAGGTTGAGGTTGTTCTCCTCGATGTACTTGTTGAGACCTTCGCCGATAACCTTGTTGATTACCTCAGCGAGAATGCTCTTGCCGTACATCTTTTGCAACATACCCTTTGGTGCCATACCTGGACGGAAACCTGGGATGTTAGCTTTCTTACGAATTTGGATAAGTTCTTTTTGAACTGCCTCTTGATAGTCTGCTGGCTCCACTGTGAGAGTGATAACCGCGGTGAGGTCTTTGATTTCTGTTTGATTAAATTGCATAATTTTTATATTGTTTTTTTAGTTTTTATTCGCGCGTTTTCTTTCCAACTCATCAAGGATAATCTTTCTAATACGCATGTAGTTTGGTGTTACCTCTACGTACTCATCCTCCTTGATATACTCCAATGCCTCTTCGAGTGAGAAGATCACAGGTGGTGGCAATACCGCCTTGTCGTCTGCCGACTTCGAACGCATATTGGTCAATTTCTTCGACTTGGTCACATTAATCACGATGTCGCCCTCTTTCGAGCTCTCGCCCACTACTTGACCGGCATACACCTCGTCTTGTGGACTAATAAAGAAGCGTCCACGGTCTTGCAGCTTGTCTAGTGCGTACGCGTAAGCAGTACCACTCTCCATCGCGATAAGCGAACCATTGTTGCGTTTCACGATCTCACCTTTGTATGGTTGGAACTCCAAGAAACGGTGTGCCATAATCGCCTCACCCGCAGATACGTTCAGCACGTATGTACGCATACCGATGATACCACGGCTAGGGATCACAAACTCCAATTGCACACGGTCGTTAATCATCTCCATACGAGTCATCTCGCCCTTGTGGGTGGACACATACTCAATGATCTTACCCGAGCACTCCTCTGGGGTGTTCACGGTCAGTTGCTCTACTGGCTCGCACTTCACGCCGTCAATCTCCTTGATGATTACCTGTGGTTGTCCCACTTGCAACTCATATCCTTCGCGACGCATGGTCTCTACCAATACGCTGAGGTGCAACACGCCACGACCAAACACATTCCACGATGTCTCATCTGTTCCGCGTTCTACACGCAACGCCAAGTTCTTCTCCAACTCTTTGTTCAAGCGGTCTTGGATATGACGAGAAGTCACGAATTTACCGTCCTTACCGAAGAATGGCGAGTCATTGATGGTGAACACCATCGACATGGTTGGCTCATCGATTGCAATTGGATCGAGTGCCTCTGGGTTTTCGTAATCGCAGATAGTATCGCCAATCTCAAAACCCTCAATACCGATGAGCGCACAAATATCGCCGGACTTCACTTCCTCTACTTTCATGCGACCCATGCCCGAGAAAGTGTGCAACTCTTTGATCTTGCAACGCACTTTGCTGCCATCTTTCTTTGCCAAGGTCACATTCTGACCATTCTTCAAGGCGCCACGGTGTACGCGTCCCACAGCGATACGGCCGAGGTATGGACTATAATCGAGACTCGTGATAAGCATCTGTGGTGTACCATCCAACATCTCTGGCGCAGGCACATGCTCGATGATGGTGTCCATGAGTGCGGTGAGGTCAGTCGTTGGTTTGTGCCAATCGGTGGACATCCAGCCGTTCTTAGCAGAGCCATAAATGGTTTGGAAGTCGAGCTGCTCCTCGGTTGCGTTGAGGTTAAGCATAAGGTCAAATACCTCCTCTTGTACCTCATCTGGACGGCAGTTGAGTTTATCTACTTTGTTGATGACTACGATAGGTTTGAGATTGAGCTCCAACGCTTTTTGCAGCACGAAGCGAGTCTGTGGCATAGGACCTTCGAAGGCATCTACCAACAGTAGCACGCCGTCTGCCATGTTGAGTACGCGCTCCACCTCGCCGCCGAAGTCGGCGTGGCCCGGAGTGTCAATCACATTGATCTTGCAGCCCTTGTATTCAATGGCTACGTTCTTCGCCAAGATGGTGATACCGCGCTCGCGCTCCAGCTCGTTGTTATCGAGGATAAGCTCGCCTTTTTGCTCGTTTTCACGGAAAAGGTTAGCAGTGTACAACATCTTGTCAACCAAGGTCGTTTTACCATGGTCAACGTGTGCGATGATGGCTATATTTCTGATATTTTGCATAGTCTTTTGTTTGTATGTAACGCATGCGCGTATTGCGCATGTTACGAAAAAGCCTGCAAAATTAGTGAATTTTCTTCACATACGCAAGAAAAATCGCATAAAACTTGTGCATTCCAAAAAAATACACTACTTTTGCTTCTCAAAATTCACCATTCCCGATGAAATATCGCTTTACCGACATACTCATAGACACTTCCTCGCATTGTGTGATACGTCGTGCGCAGTTCGTGCGACTGACCAATATCGAGTTTCGGTTGCTCGAATACTTGGCGCAAAACGCTGACCAAATATGCTCGCGCGAGGATATCTTGAACCATGTCTGGGGACAGCAATTTCAGTACGACACAGGCACGATTGATGTGCATCTCCATTCCTTGCGCCGCAAGCTGGGTTTTGACAACCAACACCCCATCGAATCGATTCGTAATGTGGGTATTATCTTGCATACGCAACCCAAACAGCACCTCCATACGCTTAATATACAAGAGTTTGCTATTCAATGGATTACTGATCATAAGTCAGACTTTCAAGCCAAGCAACTCACTCCTCGTTTGCACCTTGATCCATTCGTGAGTGAGATTACTATTTCGCCACAAGATCTCCGCCAGATGTTAGACGGTATTTTGCAAGTCCTTTTGCCTGTTTCTCACCCGGGTATTATTCGTATCAAATCTCATTTGGGTAGCCATTATTTCTCCTTGTCGTTGGATGTGAATGGTACTGTCAATGAACTTCGTATCCCGTTGGCGTGATAATTTAAGGTAGATTTAAGTCAGTTTTGTTTCAATATTAGTACCTTTGCCGCAAATTTCAGGATTATGCGACAAAGACTATTTCTTTTTCTTCTTTTTTGCCCGCTTTGGGTGTTTGCTGCCAAGGACTCCACGGCTATTTTTCAGGGCTATAGTGGCGGCATGATGGTGCATGTGGGTTATCTGTTTGGCGACAATCCAGCTGCGGTTCTTCCCACGGGCGAATCCCTCTCCTCGCAGGGTGTTACAGGCGGTATAGGCGGCTCACTACGCATCAACCTCAAGCGACATCTTCGTGTGGGCTGCGAGGGCTTTGTTTCTACGATGAATAGCCAATTGACCAATCAGCGAAACTACTTGCAATCAGGTAGTTATGTCCGCACGGGTTGGGGCGGAGTATTGACAGATGCTTGTTGGCGTGGCGAACGTTTTTGGCCTTTTATTGGCGGCTCGGTAGGCGGTGGAGCCATGCACACGTTGGCGGTAGCAGAGGGTTGCGAAGATGATTGGCTACCCGAAGAGTCTGCCGTCTTGCACAAACAAGGTTTCATGTATGTCAATCCGTATGCGGGTATTGATTTTTGCCTCACTCCCCGTGTGCATGTCTGCCTTCGTGCAGATTGGATGTTGGCATTTGCTCAACGCTCCATAGTCTATCCTACTGGCCCACGCCTCTATGTCGGGTTTATGTTCTGTCATTAAATAAGATTAAATAAGATCGCCCTTCGGGCTGTAGATCGGCGCAGAGCGCCTGTAGATGGAAGATCGGGCTTACGCCCTGTAGACTACTAGGAAACTACAGTGGAGCGATAGCGTAACGATCTACAGCGAGTGTAACGAGCGATCTACAGCGAAGCGATCTATTAACTAAATAATCAAATATGAATTTCTCAGGTATTGTTCTCGGTTTAGTTGCTTTTCTTTGTATTGGCTTGTTTCACCCTTTGGTGATCAAAGGCGAGTATTATTTCGGCACCAAGTGTTGGTGGGTGTTTGCTTTGGTGGGGGTAGGTATGCTTATTGGTTCGTTGTTTGCCAATAATATGTATCTGTCTGTGATTCTAGGGGTTATTGCTTTCTCCAGTTTCTGGTCTATTCTCGAACTATTCCAGCAGGAGAAGCGTGTCCAACGTGGCTGGTTTCCCTCAAACCCCAATCGCAAATAATCCCTAAAAATAGCAAAATTTCTCTCCACAAATTTGCTTATTTCATATCTTTTTTGTACCTTTGCAGCCACTTAACTCATAATTCTTAATTCAAAATTCATAATTACCTCAACTATGGCTCGCACAGTCCTCTCTCACCCTTTCGATTCTATCTCGGGCAAGCTCAACTCTACCGACAAGATTGTCATGCGCACCCGCAACGGTCGTACCCATGCTTATGCTATCAAACGCCCATATAAAGGCCCTGTAGCACCTGAACGCCAACGCACTATCACGGCTTTCGCAGACGCAGTCAAGCAAACAACAATTATCTTGAAAGACCCAACACTCCGTGCCGAGTGGGAAGTAAAATTTGCCGACTATCGCAAGAAAGCCGACCGCTACCCAACGACTTATCCCAAACCATACACCACCCTCCGCGGCTTTATCATCGGCTTCTTGATCAAGAAATAGAATACTAAAGTTGCAAAATTGCGCAATTTTCTTGCGTAATTGCTAAAATATTACTACCTTTGCACACGAAATCGCTTTCCAAACTATAAAAAAAACACGATTTGGAAAGTGAAAATCTATAAAATAGGTATATACACATGAGAATCATTGAACGTAAGAGCTATTTGAAAAGCCTACAAAATGTGCGACTTACACCTGATATAAAAGTCGTTACAGGAGTCCGACGCGCTGGCAAATCTGAACTTATCCGTACATATATGGGATGGCTGAAAAAACATGATAAGAAAGCCAATATCATTTTTGTGGATTTTACTTTGCTATCAGCAGAACCTTTGCAAGAATATCATGCTTTGCATGATTACATAGAGCAAAACTATCGCTCAGGTAAAAATAATTATGTCTTTATTGATGAGGTGCAGTTTTGCAAGAAATTCGAGTTAGCAATAAACAGTCTCCATGCTTCGGGCAAATATGACATCTATATCACGGGCTCGAACGCCTTTCTGTTAGGTTCTGATTTGGCAACTTTGTTTACTGGTCGTGTAATGACTCTTAAAGTCTTTCCGTTTAGTTTTGCCGAATATCGAACCTATTTTGGCGAGCAAGAAATCCAATCTCAGTTCGACCAATATGTGCAAGATGGCGGTTTTTCGGGAGCTTATGTATATTCTACGCAATCGGAAAAAACAAATTATATACGCGAAGTGTTCCAAACAATCGTAGAGCGTGACATTATTCAGCGATATAAACTTTCCGATGCATTTCTATTGAATAAGATTGCCGAGTATCTTATGGGAAATGTTAGTAATACGACTTCCGCAAGAAGTGTTACTGGTATTTTGCAAACAGAGCAAATGAACACTAATCATGTGACCGTTCGGAATTATATGGATTATTTATGCCGTACGTTTTTATTCTATCAGGTTAAGCGATATGATATTCAGGGGAAAGAATATTTGCGTATGATGGATAAGTTTTATCTTGTTGATAGTGGTATTCGTTATGCTATATTGGGAACGCGTAACATGGACTATGGACGTATCTATGAAAATATAGTTGCATTGGAACTATTGCGACGTGGTTATACGATATACGTGGGTAAGTTATATCAAAAGGAAGTAGATTTTGTAGCGATGCGTGGCTCTGAGAAGATATATATCCAAGTGAGTGATAATATCAGTTCTCCAGAAACATTTGAAAGAGAGTACACACCATTATTACAAATTAAGGATGTCTATCCAAAATTCATCATTGCTCGTACTCGCGTACCTCAATATGATTACCAAGGAATCCAAATTATTGACCTTGCCGAATGGTTAACTAATAACATCGAGTAAATGGGACTATGAAGACATTGGAATATATTTTTGCAAATGCACTATGTTTTGATCTTTTAAACAAGGAAAATTGTGGTGCCAAAATACAAAAATCTACAATAGAAGTAATGATAGAAGAATATAAGAAAGGTAATGAACAAGAACTTCGTCATAATACCCAACTATCGCTTGAACAAAAAGAAAAATACAAACAATTATACGATAAAATGGCAGATAGCATTAAAGAATGTTATTTGGAGCATTTGCGAATGCAAGGCAGATTAGTCGAATAAGACATTGGCATGAGTGATAAAGAATGACTATACAAAAACATTTCTTATTTTTTACTATAATTATTGATCATCTAAATGGACAGTACAAAACAAAAGTGGTATAATAGATGTATTTCTTGGTTAATCCAAAGTGAGAATATCCGCTATAGCATACGGTTGGTATTTCTAATGTTTGCTACAGCGTATTTTTCTCTCGAACTTACAGATAAATGGCAACCATTATTTGACAAATACATAGTTAGTGCATATTTGAATATTAGCAGTGGTTGGGGGATATCATTAATGATTCTATGCTCAATTATGACAGTGATTGGGATTGTGTATCTAACAGCTCATAAAACACGTATTAGATGGCGTCGAGTATGTCCATTATTATCTGTAGGTACATTCTTATATATTCATTTTAGATTCTATTCGAATTCATATGATTTTCTGCCATTAAACTGGTGCTTCAAATATTTAGATTGGGGAATAATATTAATGGCATTATTAGTTATTGATTTTATCATCATTGAAATATTATCTCATAAATTGATAGAAAGCCATAATTCATTATATATTTATGATAATGCTATCAATGATTCAAAAGATGATATACTTAACTACAGTTCCAAAGCAGAATCCGCAGCACAGGATATCCTAAAATTTGATATATCAGAACATTCATGGAGTATTGGTGTCACGGGGGAATGGGGATCTGGTAAAACGTCATATATTAATTTGATTTTAAAGAACCTACCAACTCATGATTTTGAAATAATAAAATTCTCTCCAAGAAGTTCTAAAGATGTAACGACTATTCAGGAAGATGCACTTAATTTATTGTCGGAGAAGTTGGGAGTATATCATTTAGGATTATCTTCATTATTTAGAGACTATATATATGCCCTACAGCTTATTGATTCAAATGGATGGGTAAACAAGATTTTTTCTCCGCTCCATAATATACAAAACAAAAAAGATATACTGGTAGAGGCACTAAAGCATCTTCCTAAAAAAGTAGTCTTTGTTATTGACGACTTTGATCGTCTCACTCAAAATGAAATAATGGAGATACTAAAGTTATTGGACAATAATGCTAATTTCCCAAATGTTATATACATAACGGCATACGATAAACAGTATGTTAAACAACAATTTGAAGATTATAATCATTATCAAAGTGACTCTTGTTTTGTTGATAAATTCTTCAATGTGGAATGGAATATTCCATTACGCGATTATTATGGAATTTACAATTATATCATATCACAATTACGTGAAATTGTTGACACCACACAATTTGGTTACGATATTTCAGAAATTAACACAAAAGGTTTCTATTGTAACATCTTTCAGAAATATATACCCACAATGCGAGATGCAAAGCGGCTAATTAATCTTTTTCAAAGTGATTATCAAATGGTCAATGGGGAAGTTGATGTCATAGACTTTTTACTATTAACCATAATAAAATATAGATATCGTGATGAGTATACAGCACTCTTCAGGTTAGAATACGTTGAAGATAGTAGTGATCATACATTCCAATACAAAAAAGACGCACAAAATATAGCAAGTAAAGAACTTATTGAACTTCTTTTTAGAGCGAGAGGTGTCGGTGATCGACCACGCCGTATATACCAAAAAGAATCATTTTACAACTATTTTATTGACCATATAAATAATAAATTACGTCTGCCACAACTTTCGGCATTATTTTCAATGGATACCGATCAAATAGATGCAATTATAAAAGAATGGTCATCGGACAAAGATGCTATGTCAGAATTATTTGACTATATTAATACAAAAGTCCACCGAATTACATCAGTTGAAGAGTTATTTAAATATGTAGATATAGTTCTTCTAAATAATGGTTACTCTAATTTGAGTTCTTCAGGAGTTCTCGCAAAGCAGATTACTATTAAAACTGGCATTTTAGCTGATTATGGCAATAAGTTCCCTATAACTAAATTTAATCAAGATATTCTTCATGCTTATTTAGTTAAATATTTCAGTAAAGAACGTCTACTTTTAGGAGATATCTCTCTTCTTCGAGATATGTGCTTAGCAACAGAAGAGCAACAAAATGAATTACTCTTATTGACAGCAAGTGAAGTGAAAGAAATAATCATTAACCATTTTAACAAGTATGCTGCAGAAACAGACATTTTTGATAAATATGGCATAGATTTATTATATGCATGTATTGATTATGTAAAACCATCAGATCGCCATATTATATTAGATAATTCATGTTGTAAACAAGCACGGCAACTGATAGAAAAATATCCGGATTATTATTTTAATACTTTTGTTCGATTACTGTACTCTTATAGTTCTCATGCTGATTCTAATGCAATCACTTGTGAACCATTTTGGGAGCAAATTTTTGAATCATCTTACAATATCCAGAAAATTATTAATTCCAAGAGTTTAGATAGTGTCCAAAACGTAGATCGTGTACGTAATTTTTGGAAGATTTATTCTGCAAATGACTACAAACCAATTGAGTTTATTAATCAGGGAATCGTACAAGATATCATATATAACGACTTAACTGTCCAAATTAGTCAATTGAATCAGCTTAACAGTTATGAAAATCAATTAAAAACAATGATTCTAAATCCTGATGATAAGATGAATTATAAAGTATCAACCTCTAATAAAGATGAAATTGCTAGAATAAAACAAAATATTGATGATATAAAATTAAATATAGCACTCAAATATAAATTACTGAGAGATATTGAACATATCACTGAATACATTTAAACACTAGAAGTATAGAAGATAGATTATAAAATTATATGCAACAATTATTATACCAGTTGATAAATCAATCGTTAGATGATTTATATCGTAATGACGAATATCTTATTAGTCATAAAGCATCAGAAAGAGATCTTACTTTTCATTTTACTACATACTTCAAGGATCATATGCGTACTACCTCTATTGCACAATATAATGTGGACTGCGAATATAATAGAGATGGAGATGATTCTAAGCAAATAGATGGTGATAAAGTATATCCCGATTTTATTGTACATCGTCGGGGATCAAATGAGGAAAACCTCTTAATTATTGAGTTTAAAACTTGGTGGAATCCTAACAATACTAATGATATTGAAAAACTCAAAAATATGATGAGTGAACAATATCGCTATAAGTATAAATATGCTTATTCTATTGTTTTAGCACCAACGAGAAAAGATGTTAAGATTATCCAGGTGAGATTTCCATAAACTCCAATACTTAATTCCCCATATATCGTCTTTCAAACAAGAGGAATTTAATATTGCATCCACTAATTTGAGCATTTACGGCTCCCGACGGGGTTATATCTAACTTGACATCTCCAATTATGCTCAGAACATAATTGGAGATTTTGTTTGTATATATTTGCACAAATAAGAAAATTTCACTACCTTTGCAGCGCAAACCGAGCAATTGGGTTGCAGACATAATTAAAAGGCGTTTATTAGCGCTTGTTTTGGCACATCGAAATCCTGCAAAATTTCACATGCCCGAAACAAGATAGCGATAAATGCCTCTTGGTGTGTTTAACTCGTTGTGTCCACAACGATAAACATATCGGCGTGGGCATTCATTGTTTATTCTTGTGTGTAGGGTCTTGCAGGAACCTCGATGTGAAGGATAAGCAAAGGTAAGGTTCCACGCTTTTTCTTTTATACTCACGGGCAGTCAGGAGCCAACTCCCAAAAACAAAACCATTAAAACAATGAAAAAGATTAGTTTGCTCCTGCTCACGCTGACAATCTGTTTCTTCACAGCGTGCCACAAAGACATTTGGGCAGAATTAGATGAACTAGATCAACGAGTAACCAAACTCGAAGAACTTTGCAAAGAAATGAACACCAACATCACTTCTTTGCAAGCAATAGTGTCTGTACTTCAATCCAACGACTACATTACAGGTATCGTTGAAATTAAAAAGAATGGCGAAGTAATCGGCTACACCATTACCTTTGGTACACATGCTCCAATAACAATCTATAATGGAGAAGATGGTGCAGATGGTTCTTCTGTTGCACCTATTATCGGCGTAGCACAAGACACTGATGGCATTTATTATTGGACATTGAATGGCGAATGGCTATTAGATGAAGATGGCAACAAATTACCTGTAACAGGAAATAATGGCCAAAATGGATTAATGCCTAAACTGAAAATTGAAGAAGGCTATTGGTATGTGTCTTATGATAGTGGTGCAACTTGGACACAATTAGGTAAAGCTACAGGCGAAGACGGTAAAGATGGTGCTGATGGTAAGGATGGACAAGATGGTGATTCTATGTTCCAATCCGTTACCCAAGATGAGAACTATGTTTACTTCACTCTTGCTGATGGCACAGTAATTAAGATTGCAAAGGGTAGTGGTAGTCTGTCTGATGATGACTTTATTTTTACTATTACATACGATTCAAATGGAGGTGAAGGCATAATGGAAAAGGATACTTTTTATTATGGGCAAGCGCGTAAATTAAGTGCTTGTACTTTTATACGAAAGGGATTCGATTTTACATATTGGACAACTAAAGCAGATGGTACAGGTGCGATATATAATGACTCTGCATTATTAACGATAGATAGGAATATAACACTATATGCCCAATGGTTTGAAGAAGTGTATGCTACATTTTCTATTAGTTATGACAAAAAAATAGTCTTTTCTCCCGGCAATTTACAATATCACCCAAAAAGTAATGAGTGGCGATTTGCTCCAAATCAATGGGATTTTATGGGTGAGAATAATAATCATATCAGTGCTTCATATGATGGTTGGATTGATTTATTTGGCTGGGGAACAGGTTCTAATCCAGCGACAACAAGTACCAATGATATCTATGATTATAAATATTTTACTGATTGGGGAAAGAACGAAATAGGTCAAGATACAGTTAATACGTGGCGAACACTTACACCTTCAGAATATAGATATCTTATGAATAATCGCAATAACGCATCTTCACTTCGCGGAATGGCGGAAGTAAACGGTGCGGACGGTTTGATTATTTTGCCTGATAATTGGGATTCCCTTATTGATTTTAAATCTTTTACAATAGAAGAATGGCGAAAATTAGAATCTTTAGGTGCTATATTTTTACCGAGTGCAGGCTGGCGATCAAGTAGCGAATGGAGCGGTGATCGTTTTTATTATTGGCTTAATGAGTCGTTAGGTAATAGTAGCGCTTATTACGGAAATACATCGACAACCGAGGCAATGCAACGGAGTGCTAAACTTAGTGTCCGTCTTGTCAAGGATATTCAGTAAGTCTAAAAGAATAAATTGTTTTTATCCAGATCTTTGCGATTCTTTTCGGCACAACTTATGCGCGGAAAAACTTTTCTAAAAACCACCACAAGCGGGAAGCGATTCATTACCTCACTTCCGGCTTGCTATATACTTTAAAAGAGCAACATGCCAAAACGAATTAATCACATCATTTTTTGAGGTGAATAACACTAATTTTCGTTGCAAATAACTACTTTTTTCTGAAATATGCAACAAATGATGTGAAAAAACGCATTATTCACGTCATTTTTTGAAGTGAATAATCTATTTTAATTATATTCTCATCAAAGAAATTGTCCCTATTGTTGGATTAAATAGTCTGCATTATTGCAAGTCCATTCTGACGAGGTGGCAATTTATTACGGAGTACTGTGTTAAGTGCGAGGGTAATCGGGGAAATAAGATTTATTTAGATTTCTCGAGCCGTAAGGCGAGTAGGAGGTTTTAGAGTCAACATGTATATAGTTCCCAGAAAAAAGTGTTGACTCTTGCATATCTCAAAAAATCTTTGTACCTTTGCAGCATTGAAATCAAAATAGTATAATTATGCGCATCAATCACATTTTCTTTGTACTAGCGGCAACGCTATGTGTTACAAGTTGTACTTCTCCTGTGGAGAAACGCACCAATCAGGCTATTCAACAAGTTATGGATGAGTTTCAGGCAGTGGGTGTTTCTGCTGCCGTAGTCAAAGATGGACAGATCATCTACAACCAATCCTTTGGATACAAGGACCTAGCAACTCAAACACCTCTTTCCAATGATGATATGATGCGTATTGCTTCTATCTCTAAATCCTTTACCGCCACATCCCTTATGCAATTGGTGGAGAAAGGTATCATATCTCTTGATGACGATGTGAGCGATTTGATCGGTTTTCAAATACGCAACCCACACCATCCTGATGTGCCTATCACCCTCAAAATGGTGCTCTCGCATACTGCCAGCATCCGCGACAAGGAGAATTATTCTACGCTTGACAACCTCAACCCTGCGGTAGGAGGCGACTGTGCGGATTCATACTACGAATACAAACCAGGCGAAGGCTACAACTATTCCAATATGGGCATCAACCTCGCTGGTGCAATTCTGGAGAATATGTCTGGCGTTCGTTTTGACCAATATGTGCAAGATAGCGTGATTAAACCTCTTGGACTACATGGCGGACACAACCTCGATGCGATCGATACAACCAAAATTGCATGTATCTACCACTGTAGCAATGACCAATACGTAGAGTCGAATGCCTACGCTAGTGTAACTCATCGTTTGCCTGATTATGTGATGGGATACTCTGCTCCAATGTTCTCGCCTACAGGCGGTGTGAAAATCTCCGCTCATGATTTGGCGACATACATGATGATGCACATGAATTATGGCGAATTGAACGGCGTGAGAATCATATCCGAGGAGAGTTCCAAAACCATGCAAACACCCGTATGGATGGCGCAAAACTCCAACGAAGAGCAGTACGGGCTCTGTTTGTGGGAATTTATCGATTTCATCAAAGATGAGAAATACAACATGGTAATTACCTCGTAGGTCATACAGGCAATGCTTATGGACTATATAGCGTGATGATCTGGAGTCCTCAAGACAAGTGGGGCATCGTAGCCATGACCAACGGTATCACCCATATCAAGGGCAAGGAGTTTCGTCAAACTATCGTGAATGCCATCTACGAGGCTTGCATCAAAGAAGCAAAATAAAGTTTAGAGGACGGCGCGCTTCGCTGTTCAGATGTTCAGTCGCGCTTGTCTAGGAGTCACTCCTAAACTCCTGAACCCCTAAACTCCTAAACAAAAAAAGAAGACTCGCCAGAGTCTTCTTTTTTATCACTTTACTGGATTATCTTGCAATCCCCAGCCTGTGATGGTGGCGATATATGGGATATATGCATACGCGAACTTCTGGTGTCCCAAATAGTTAGGGTGGAAGTTGGCGCCTTGGTCTTCGTCTGTGTCCAAATACAAAGCTGGCAAAGTGGCCAAGAAATGCACATTAGGCATTGGGCAAGTATTGACCAACTCACGCATATAATCCAATAATGTGCTATGTGATTTGCTCGACACGCAGAGCACAGGATGATCCTCTCCATAGTAGTCTTTGATGGAACGGATCAGTCTCCAATAACCATCGCGGAACTTCTCGTAGGAGGGTTGCATGGATACCGAGAAGTCATTACCTCCCAAATAGATAACGCTAATGTCGGGTTTCATGCCAGTGCCCTCTGGGCTCCAACGAATGGTGGAGTCTTCGTCGAAAGTTTGTAGGTAGCGGTCGGGCATGTGGTAGCCGGCAAACTTCGAATTATAGTTGCGCGCAGCACCCATGCCTGAGTGTGCGATAACCATATAGTCGGCGTTGAAATAGCGTGCCAAGATAGCAGGGAAACTGCGAGAGGCATTCTCTGTTTCAGGGGTGAATTTTGCCTTGCGACTCGTGTCATCTACGCCATAACCGCAGTCATAACTTGCGCCGATAAACTCCATTTGACGCTCGCGCAATGGTTCTGCGGAGTAGAAAACACCCTTGGCATCTGTGGCGAACTCGTGGATAGTCACCTTGCCTTGCTCTCCCTCGGTGCGCTTTTGGATAATGACTTGGTGAGTCTTGAGTTTGGATTTCTTTAGGTATTGAGGATCAATGAGTTCGTACACAGAGTCGGTGCCTGTTACTTCGATGATACGGTGTGGCTCTGCGCTCATTGGAGCGTCGATCCAAATATTAAAATAGGTGTGTTTTTTAGCCGCTGCGGCAGGATCAGCATCAGGTTTGACATCCGATGCACGCATACTTAGACTCTTACCTGAGAAAGCGATACGGCAATAGACCGCCGTCCAGTCAAACGCTACATCAGTACCCTCTACTTGGATGCGACCAACGAAAGTGAGACGAGTGTCTGTGGCAGGAACCGTTTCTGCATTAAGACGAAGAGGCAACAGGGCGAAAAGGCAAACAATGCCCAAGAAAAAAATGTGTTTCATGATACTAATTGATGAATGAATAACGCTACAAAAGTACTACAATTCTTGCATATACGCAAGTAATTTTTACTAAAAGTAAACTTTTGCAATAAATATTTGCATATCTCTGTTTTTTTTACTATCTTTGCACGCTATTTGATAAGAGAATATAAAAATACAAAATCATGGATATATTACAACAAATGCTTAAACGTGCGCAAGCTAATCCACAGCGCATCGTGTTGCCAGAAGGTGACGAGCCTCGAACTCTAGAAGCAGCTAACTTGCTTTTGAAAGACAAAGTGGCTAAACTCATCCTTATTGGCGATCCTGCTGTCATTCGTCAGATGGCTCAGGAGAAAAACTACGAATACATCCTCAGCGAGGAGAGTGAACTCACCATCTTGGATCCATTGACCGATCCCAAGATGCCAGAGTATGCTAACCTCCTTTTTGAGCTCCGTAAAGCCAAGGGTATGACTCTCGAGCAAGCGACAGAGAAAGTCAAAGATCCTCTCTACCTCGGTTGTCTTCTTATCAAGAATGGAGATGCCGATGGTGAGCTTGCAGGTGCTCGTGGCACGACGGCTGACACTATCCGTCCTGCTTTCCAAATTCTGAAGACTCGTCCTGGTGTACATATCGTGTCGGGTGCGTTCTTGATGTTTACCCCTGCTACTCATTTGGGTGAGGGCGGTTTCTTAGTGTTTGCGGACTGCGCTGTTAACCCATGTCCTAACGCACAAGAGTTGGCAGAGATCGCCGTGACAACCGCGGAGACTGCTAAAGCGCTCGGAGGTATTGAGCCACGCGTGGCGATGCTTAGTTTCTCTAGCAAGGGTAGTGCTAAGCACGAGCTTGTGGACAAAGTCGTTGAGGCTACTCGTATTGCGCATGAGATGGCGCCAGACTTGGCATTGGATGGCGAGTTGCAATTGGATGCGGCGCTCGTGGAGAGCGTAGGTGCGCAAAAAGCGCCAGGTTCTGCGGTAGCAGGCAAGGCGAATGTGCTTGTCTTCCCAGACTTGCAAGCAGGTAACATCGGTTACAAGCTCGTAGAGCGTTTCTCTGGAGCAGATGCCGTAGGTCCAATCCTCCAAGGTATCGCTGCGCCAGTTAACGATCTTAGTCGTGGCTGCAAGGTACAAGATATCGTACAAATGGTGATCATTACCGCCAACCAAGCAATCGGAATGAAAGAATAATAATACCAAAAAACACAATAAACACATGAAAATCTTAGTATTGAACTGCGGAAGTAGCAGTATAAAGTATAAACTTTTTGATATGGATACCCGCTCTGTGATGGTATCAGGTGGAGTAGAGAAGATTGGTTTGCCAGATTCATTCTTGCAAATCAAACTCTCCAATGGTGAGAAAGTGAAAATTGAGCAAGCTATGCCAGAGCATACCGTAGGTATTCAATTGATCTTGAATAGCCTCGTGGATGAGAAGATCGGTTGCATCGCTTCTTTGGATGAGGTACAAGCTGTAGGTCACCGCGTAGTACACGGAGGAGAGAAATTCAACAAGTCTGTGCTTATCACTCCAGAAGTAAAAGAGATGATTGTTAAGTGCATCGAACTCGCTCCTCTTCACAACCCTGCTAACCTCAAAGGTATTGAGGCGATTGAACAAGCACTTCCTGGCGTTCCTCAAGTGGCTGTATTTGATACCGCTTTCCATCAAACCATGCCAGATGAGGCATATATGTATGCTATCCCTTACGAGTTGTACGAGAAGTATGCTATCCGTCGCTACGGTTTCCACGGCACTTCGCACCGCTATGTTTCTGCCCGTGTATGCGAATACCTCGGTCTCGATCCAAAGACCACTAAAGTGGTAACTGCTCACATCGGTAATGGTGGTAGTTGTACTGCAGTGCTCAATGGCGAGTCTGTGGACACATCTATGGGTCTTACCCCACTAGAGGGCTTGATGATGGGTACACGCGCTGGCGATATGGACCTTGGTGCTGCTACTTATATCATGGAGAAAGAGAACCTCTCTACAACCGAGTTTTCTAACCTCATGAACAAGAAGTCTGGTCTTATGGGCGTGAGTGGCGTATCAAGCGATGCACGCGACATCGAGAACGCTGTACAACAAGGTAATGCACGTGCTGACCTCGCTCGTCGTATGTTCATCTACCGCGTGAAGAAGTATATCGGCGCATACGCTGCGGCCATGAATGGCGTGGATGTGATCGTCTTTACAGGTGGTATCGGCGAGAATGATGCCTATGTTCGTGGCGAGATCATCAAGGGCTTGACCTACCTTGGCGTGGACTTTGATGAGAGCAAGAACAAAGTGCGTGGCGAAGAGGCACTCCTTACCACTCCAGAGAGCAAAGTGAAAGTGTGCGTGATCCCTACCGATGAGGAGTGGATGATTGCATCTGACACACAAGAGCTTTGCTGAAAATTGATTGTTGAACCAAGATCCATGAACCAGGAATAAGGACTAATCAGTCTTTGTTCTTGATTCGTGGCTCCTGACTCAGATTTATAGAACCTTGAAACCAATTATTTATCAATTATTACCTCGTTTGTTTACCAACTACAACGAGACTCGTCGTCACGGCGGTAGTATTCAAGAGAATGGTTGTGGTACCCTCAATGGTATTACCTCCAAAGCTTTGCGTGCTATACATGATTTGGGTGCTACCCATGTGTGGTACACCGGTATTATCCGCCACGCGACTGCTATGTACAATACCCCAAGTATCGTCAAAGGTCTTGCGGGTAGCCCATATGCCATTACCGATTACTATGATGTACATCCTGATCTATGCGAGGATAAACGCCATCGTATGCAGGAGTTTACCAACCTTGTCGAGCGTAGCCACAAGGCAGGACTAGATGTGATCATTGACTTTGTGCCTAACCATGTGGCGCGTGAGTATCACTCTACCGCTAAACCTCGTGGGGTGCAAGACCTTGGTGCTAACGATAATCCAGAGTGGGCATTCTCTCCGCTCAATAACTTCTACTATATTCCAGGTCATAAGTTCGCTCCTTATGTCAATATAGCTGACTACGAGGAGTATCCTGCTCGTGCTACAGGTAACGACTGCTTTAGAGCAGACCCTTGTGTGAACGACTGGTTTGAGACCGTCAAGCTCAACTACGGTGTCTTCTACCAAGGTGGCGGCGAGAAACAGTTTGATCCTATACCAGATACTTGGAACAAGATGCTGCATATCTTGCTCTTCTGGGCAGGAAAAGGGGTAGATGGTTTCCGTTGCGATATGGCAGAAATGGTGCCACAAGAGTTCTGGTCTTGGGCGATTGAGCAAGTCAAAGAGAAATATCCTAATATCCTCTTCATTGCCGAGGTGTATAACCCAGGTCTCTATCGTGACTACTTGAGTGCAGGTTTTGACTACCTCTATGACAAGGTAGGTATGTATGACTATTTGCGTGGAGTGACCAGTCACGATTGGCCTGCGGAGGGTATTACCCAACAATGGCAACAAGTGGATGACATCCGCGATAAGATGCTATACTTCCTAGAAAACCACGATGAGCAACGTATTGCTAGTGGATTCTTCTGCGGACGTGGTATGTGCGCCGAACCTGCGATGATAGTGGCTGCTACCCTTGGAACAAACCCTGTGATGGTGTACGCTGGACAGGAGTTGGGCGAGAAAGGTATGGATGCCGAAGGCTTCTCAGGTATCGATGGTCGTACGACTATCTTCGATTATTGGGGTGTAAAATCCCTCCAAGCATGGGCTAACCACGGTAAGTTCGATGGCGCTGGTTTGGACGAAGAGCAACAGACTTTGCGTGCGTTCTATCGCCAATTGTTGCGTATTGCTCGCTCAGAGAAAGCTATTACCCAAGGCGATATGTACGACTTGACTTATGCGCAAGGCGAAGGCTTCAACAAACATGAGCAGTATGCCTATATCCGTAAGTACAAGAAGCAAACTCTTCTCATAGTGCTCAACTTCGATGATCGCCAAGTGGATATGCAGGTGCGTATTCCTCAAGATGCATTCGAGTATCTCAAACTAGAGGAAGAGTCATTGGCAAAGGCAGAAGATCTACTCACTGGTACTGAATATACCTTCCCACTTCATCCGCATACCCCAATATGTCTCACTATCCCTGCGTGGAAAGGTGTGATCTTGAAAATAAAATAGAGTTTATAGGCTATAGGACTCTTCGCTATAGGACGCTCTTCGGGCTATTGGTTATAGGCAAAGAATATATGAAACAATTAGCAGAGAAAATAAAACCCTATCTACAACTCCTTCGTGTGGGTAATCTTGCTTTCTTAGCAGCTTTGCTCTATGTGATGGAGAAATGGGTGGCAGTACCCCTATTGCACCTTGAGCAATTCCCAGAGCAAATGCCTTGGTGGGTGCTTCTATTGCTTATCCTAAGCACGATTTGCATTGCTGCGGGTGGATATGTGATCAACGACTATTTTGATGTCAAGATCGACCGCATCAACCGCCCAGATGATATGGTGGTTACACGAGTTATTTCTCGCGAGGCAGCTATGAACTGGTTTTATGTGCTAACTGCTATCGGTATGGTGGCAGGTTTGGCAGTTGCTTGGTGGGCAAGGAGTTGGAATCTGCTATTTATCTATATCGTTATCCCCGGACTTTTGTGGTTCTATTCGGCTAGTTACAAGCGTATGTTGCTAGTGGGTAACTTGATAGTGGCGTTTATCTCAGCACTTGTTCCTCTGATGGTGGCCATCATCAATGCGGACTATCTCAAACACTTGTATAACGAAGCCTTGGCTTATACGCCGATAGTGGGACAACTGTTTGTGTGGTTAGGTGGCTTTGCGTTGTTCTCTTTCCTCTTGACTTGGGCACGTGAAGTGATCAAGGATATAGAGGATATAGAAGGTGACCGCGAAATGGAGTGTCGCACGATGCCTATTGTGTGGGGAGAAAAAGCAAGCAAAGTGGTGGTGACATTGTTGGTGGTTGCCACGATGGCATTGATAGCTTATCTCGCATACTTTGTATTGCCATTCCCAATGGAGTGGAGTACATTGACAGGTCGTTTTGTCGTTTTTGGCGTGATGGTACCTTTGGTTTGTGTGTTGGTATTGCTCTGGTCCGCTCGCTCTAAACGCGAACTGCATACGGTACAACAAGTCTTGAAGTTCGTTATGTTCCTCGGCACCATGTTCTCTTATGTCATTTATACCAACCTAATGGCATAAACAACACTCCTCCACACTACTCAACACTCCTCTATGGCTACTCCACATAATATCATCTTAGGTTCCCAAAGTCCACGCCGTCGTGAACTGATGGCAGGTTTGGATATCCCTTTTTCATGTGTCACGATTGATGCAGACGAATCGTATCCTGCCGAACTCAAGGCAGGAGATATACCTTTATATATCTCGCGCGCGAAGGCGCGCGCATACGCGAGCGAACTCAAAGATAATGATTTGCTTATCACTTCCGACACCATCGTTTGGCTCAATGGCGAGATGTTGGGCAAACCGCAAGATGAAGCCGATGCTAAAGCTATGCTCTCACGCCTCAGTGGACAGACGCATGAGGTATATACGGCAGTGTGTTTCGCAGATAAGAACGGCGAATTAGAGACTTTGGTGGATTGCACCAAAGTAACTTTTAATACGCTATCAGAGGAAGATATAGACTATTATGTAACCAAATACCGTCCACTAGACAAAGCGGGCGCATATGGCGTCCAAGAGTGGATCGGATATGTGGGAGTCACTCGTATGGAAGGCTCGTACTTCAATGTCATGGGCTTCCCTATTTGTCGTGTCTATGAGACTCTTCGTAAACTGATTTTAAAAGACTAAATATGAATCATTCTCCCGAAATAAAATGTCTTCGGAGCGATCTAGAACAGCGCGTGGGACAACAACTGCAATCGCCTGCAGATTTTCAGTTACTTATCCAACAAATATGGGAGAAAAAACATGCGGTATTGTCGCTCTCAACGATTAAACGCCTATGGGGGTATGTGGAGAGTAATGGAGAGCCTCGCCTATCTACGCTCAACACCTTAGCAAAATTTCTCGACTTTGCGGACTGGAATGCTTATCTCGTAGCGCTCGAACAACGAGGAGATACTGAAAGTGCGATGTTTACGGGCGAAGGCATACAAACTGCCGACCTTCAGGTGGGTGATAGGATTGCAGTAGCATGGCAACCTAATCGCCAATGTACTTTTCGTTATATTGGTGATAACCAGTTTGTTGTAGAGGAGTCTAAAAACGCCAAACTACAACGAGGAACAACCTTTTCCGCATCGCGCTTTATGATTTCTCAGCCCATGTATTTGGATAATATCCTCCTCGCTGACGGCACTCATACTTCCTATGTCGCAGGTAAGCGCAATGGCCTCACCTCCGTCACTAAAATAAACAATTCTATACAATCCTAAACAACTCTACACAACCCTACACCACACCTATGGACATCTCCGACTCTGGCTTCATCGCCCCACATACCATCTCCACCAACTGGTCTGATATCACGCTCTTTCAGCAACGCAACCACAACATGCTCTACCATGCCAAACGCTATGGTAAGTATTTCGTTTTGAAGGGATTATCTGCTGATGGCCAATCGCTCACCGACCACTTATTACTACAGGAGAAAGAGTTCGCTTTTGGCGTTTCGCTCAGCCATCCTCATATAGCAGAAACTTATTCGCTGGAGAATGTAGAGGGCTGCGGTAGGTGTATCGTCATGGAGTATGTGGATGGCACGACTTTGGCTGAGTGGCTGACTACCAATCCTTCAAAAGCGGCACGCCAACGCGTGATGATGCAACTGCTTGATGCACTGGAGTATATCCACTCGTTTCAACTAGTGCACCATGACCTCAAAAGCAGCAATATCCTCATTACCCGCAATGGGCTGAATGTCAAACTTATAGACTTCGGACTGAGCAATACAGATAGTACATCAGACAACAACAATTCCAGCACAGATATTCAGCTCTTGGCTAATATCCTTACATTACTCTTTCCCAATCGCTATCGCCCTATTGTTCGTGCATGCCAGCAAGGCAAATATGCCCATATCGCAGCCCTCAAACAGGCCTTCCACCGCCGACAAACATGGCAAAAGAGTATTCCATACATCGTTTCGGCTATCTGCGTGATTGTTTGCTCAATATTTTCGTTCCAACACGTAAGTAATAAACTCCGCGAGCAACAAATGCTAAAAACCGTCAACTACCATGTTAATCAAGAGATTAGCAAACTAGGACATGCAGCAGACACTTGTAGTACATATCTAGCTCTTGTCCAACAACATTATCCAACGCTTTGGGAGAAATCAGCATTAGTACGCGATTCTATTGCCGATTTATATGCCGATGATCCCGCTTTACGCTTACATTGTATTGAGACATGGTCATTAATTTTCGGCGAGCGCTTTATGCAGTTTGACAATCGTATCAAGCAAGACAAGTTAATTAGTACCAAGTAACCCCTTTGTTTGCCTCTTATATGCCCCTTATCTGCCACCTATTCACATAGGGACTTCATAGGAACTTCATTGGAACTTCATTGGAACCTCATCGAATCTTTACCGATAGAACATCGTATCTTTAATGGCACTTCTTCACTCCAATTTGCCATTATTATTGATTAAAAATCCCAAAATTCTTGCATAATTCCCCAAAAAGTATTAACTTTGCAGCGCAAATAGTTAATGGAAGATATTTATTTGAATAAATATCAACTATTAATTGTGAGTGACATATTGAATTATAGCGTTTGCTATTTATTCGTTGACAATCCTTGAAACCTGAGAAATTTCAAATAGTCGTCATCCTGAATAAATTAGCGAATGCCCACGTATACTAGGCGTGGGCGATTCGTTGTTTGGATGACAAGGTTTTCTCAGGACCTCAAGGTATGGACAATGAATCGTTCATGCCTTTTTTGTGTGCATTCGCTACTAATTTGAGCACGAAAATCATGCCACCAATACCTTTTGCCAGCCATTTAGCAGCAAAAGAACCAACAAGAACCAACGCATTTCTTGCCCACCCAACGAAAAAACACTACCTTTGCAAAGCAAAAACAACGAAATAAAAAAACACACATGATGAAATCAAAAATTTGCTTAACCATGTTGCTCCTATGTAGCATGATCACCTTTGCCCAAACAGCAAAGAAACCCACTATCATGGTCATTCCGAGTGACCACTGGTGTTCCACTCGCTACTTCACTACGGTTATTGAGAACCAAGGCAAGAAAGTGACAGTCAATGACTACGAAGCTGCCTTCCGTGAGGATACTGAATTGTATAGCGTAGCCAATAAGATTGGCGAAATTATGGCAGCCAATGGCTATCCCGTAAAAGACTATATGCAAGAGTATAAGTCGCTTATGGACGAGCGCGTTGAGGAGGAAGTGGTGATGAGCAACGCGGGATATATGCTCGAAGAAACGCCTTTGGATATGTTGCGCAGTCGTGTGAAATACGATATTGAGCTTCGTGTAGATTGGATGGTTCATCAAGAGAAGAATGGTCGTTCCGTATCCGTAAGCATTGCTGCCATTGATACCTATTCCAACAAACAGGTGGCGGCTGCCAATGGAACATGCAACGCTGCAGATAAGATTATTGCAAGACTGATTGAGGATGCACTCAACAAACAAATGGGCGGTTTTACACAGCAATTAAACAATCATTTTACCGACCTCACTAATAAAGGTCGTGAAATCACCCTACAAATCCGAGTTTGGGATTCAGGTAGTATCACCCTTGAAGATGAAAAAGCAGAGGGGGTAGCATTGATTGATATGATCAGTTCATGGGTAGAGGACAATACCGTTGCTGGAACTTTCAACCTAACGAGTAATACCGAGTCAAGAGCTAAATTCGAGCAAGTCCGCATCCCTATGCTTAACGCAAAAGGACGTGCTATGGATGCACGCATGTTTGCCAATCAACTCCGTCAGTATTTGAAGACACAAGGTGTGGATAGCAAAGTTATGAACAAAGGTTTGGGCGAAGCAACACTTATTTTAGGAGAAAAATAATAGGAGGACATCTACATGAAAAAGTATATTCTTACTTGCCTACTTGGCATTTTCTGTTTATCTATTGCAGCACAAAGCGATGCCAGTTTGGTTTCAATCAGTGCAGTACAACCAGACTACGAAAACATTCCAAAGGAAGCACGCGACAAGTTGGAGACTACTATGCAGCGACTCATCGCCGCTTGTGGCATAGCCAATAGCACTACCGATCGCTTTATTATGACAGCCCGCATGGATGTCCTTACAAGAGAGATTAATTCTGCAGGTATGATCGTGCAACGCATGGAGATGACATTCATCATTGGCGATGTAATTGATGAGAAGATTTATGGTACAACCACCATCAATGCGATGGGAATAGGTGCAACCGAAACCAAATGCCTCATCCAAGCCTTCCAAACGATCAAACCCAATAACGAAGCATTGGTGAACTTAGTGAATACAGCAAAAGACAAGATTTTGGCATACTACACCGACAATTGCCACTTGGTGCTTCAAGATGCAGATCGCATGGTGGGCATGCAGCAGTACAATGAGGCATTGGCTATCTTGGTGGGAGTGCCTAAAGCTTGCGAAGCATGTTATACTACATGTCAAACCAAAGCCGTAGAGGTATATAAATTGCTGATTAATAATGAGGGCAAGCAACTCATTCAAAAGGCCCGCAGCGCTTGGCTTGTAAGACGCGACTACGATTGTGCAGAAGAGGCGTTGGATATTTTGGCACAAGTCAATCCGAATGCCCCATGTCAAAGCGAAGTAAAAACCCTCATTGCAGACATCAACAGACAACTACGCAATATCGAAGCAGCCAAAGCGGCGGCAGCCAAAGCACAATGGGAATTCAAACTAAAGCAATACGAGGACAAGATGGAACTCGAACGCCAGAAACAAGAAGGCTGGAACGCCCTTGCGAATCGATTTGGTAAAATAGAAATTGGTTACAAGAAAGAAAAAGCGTATAAGTTTGGGTCTTCAAGTAAGTAAAAATATAGCGATGAAACAGTACCTATTGATAATTTCATTTATCCTTTTAGGAATCAATCTATACGCGCAGGAGATAGATAAGGTGACACTTGTTGTTTCGGGCGAAGGTGCCACCAAAGAACAGGCTACGCATATGGCGTTACGCAGTGCTGTGGAGCAAGCGTATGGCGTGTTCGTTTCTGCCAATACGGAGATTCTCAACGATGAACTCGTGGTAGAAGATATTGCTACTGTCACTTCTGGTAATGTGCATTCCTATCAGGAGTTAAGTGCAGTGCTATTGCCAGATAGCACGCACTTTGTTACACTACAAGCAGTCGTTTCTACCTATAAGTTAGCAGCTTACGCACAAAGTAAGGGTGTGAGTTGCGAGTTTGCAGGAGCTGTATTTGGAGCCAACCTTAAACTACTCGAACTCAACCAACAAAATACCCAAAAAGCATTTCAGAACCTCGTCAGCCAATTGGAAGCATTTATCCCCTATCTATACGAAAAGAAACTCACCGTGGGCAACCCAGACATCAATGGCAACATCATATTCCAAGTGGATTTTATAGATACAGATGCTACGAGGGCTTTCCGAGAGATGATTACCTCTACTTGCCAAGCGTTGAATATGAGCGACAACGAGGTACAACAGCTGCGTAGCATATCTGCTCATTACTATGAATGTATATTTGAATCTATTAAATATCGCTTTTATAGCGAATTTCCCGAAGATGAAATCAATAAGATTCAACATGCTGCGAGATATTGCTACTATATTCAGGATAATTTAGACGACTATTTTAGCATCATTTCGCTTGATCCATCTCAAACATCAGAGTTCGGCAGTCGTTTTGGTGTTAGATACTATCATTCTTTAAGCAGAGCAGGTCAGACGCACAATAGTATTAGGCTTTTGTTCAAAATGGACATAGAGCGTTTGAAGCGAATCACAAAATTCGAATTGAAAACGCTTCCAAAACAGTATTACTACTGCCCAGGTAATATCCTATTTGACAGAACACTCATTCCGCTGAAAACAATCACCACCATCGAAACTCCGAGCCAGTTAGAAAAATTGCGCGCCCAAAATCTGCCCCTAATAGTCTATACGACTGAGGCAGAAAAAGATACACGATTTCTACTTTCACAAATGGCACATGAATATGACGGTCGCGCCATCATATGCGATGCGGACTACTATATGCAAGGGGAGTTTAAAGTGGAATGGAATATAACTTTCGAGCCCACGCGTACAAAATCTCTTATAGCCCAATACAACAAAGGACAACTGCCTTACGACTGGGTGTATTTCTTGAACCCTGTACCCAAGGTGCTATACATCAAGAATGATAAAATTATAAAATATATTCAGGATGAAGATTACAGCGAAGCTGCGCTGTGCAGTTTCATAGAAAGTATTTGTAAATGAAAGATATAAGACTTATACTATTTTCATTGGCTCTTGTGTTACTGCCTCTTTGGGGTTCTGCGCAGGGCATCAATGCTGACAAAACGGCATTGACAAATTTCCTAAAACGCATGTACCAACATGCCACATTTGATGTGAAGGTAGTGGAAGATTACGACCATCATTATCTGGTGTCAGCAGTGGTGCTTGACCCTGCTAAGTATGATGGTAATGAGAGTACGATGATGCGTGTGGCAGGTGTAAAAGCGGTATCGCAGGCAAGCCGTTTTCTTAACGGATCGAATATATTCGAAGATTTGATAGTCACCACCAGAGAAAACGCTGAAGGTAATATCAATACGGAAACCATTGAGAAAATAAAAGAAACCAGCATCGGCTATGTCAATCAACTGGAGCACTTGTCCAACTTTACAAACGATGATGGAAAACAAGTCTTTTTATATGTCAAACAAATTAAATAATATCATTTGGAAAAATGAAAAACAAACTTACATTCGTTCTCATTTGTGGCATTGCCATTACGATGGCAGCTTGTAGTGGTTCGTCTAACGGCAAACCCATGTCAGGAACCAAATTAGCAGAGTATAACGAAACGGTAACAAAGATTCAAACCATCGAAAATCTCCTTGCTGACATCAATGGCATGGAAGCAAGCGACGCACTTCAACTCTCGCAATTGGCTGACCAACTATATTACACCTACGATACAAACGGATTAGATTCTGCTTCTATTGCCAATTGCCAAGCACTGCAACAACGCATCGAGCAGCTCAAGCAAAACATCCACCAAACCATCAAGGACAATATGCACAATATCTATGTGCCAGTTGTGAACGATGATGATTGTCTGGTAGAGAAGAAAACTGCATACCCCGTTTACCTCAAACGTGGCGATAAACTCTATGTGAATATCAAGACCAAACGCGCTGCTACACTCAAAGTCTATAACTACGACTCACATTCTACGCTCAAAACAATCGCAGACAAGACGGCTTTCAAATTCAATATGGAGATTGAGAATAGCGCTATCTATTTGGTAGAACTCAACCCAGGTGCAAGTTCACAATATGCCTCTATTCATATTACCTACACTACCAACCAGCTTGACCGTCTCACTCCAGTGAAAATCAAAGAGCGCACGGTAGAAGCTAAGTCGGGTGATTTCCGTGCATGGTCAGTCAAGGGAATCAAGATGACCCCAATTTTGGATGAACCTCGCAAGTTCACGCTTCGTGGACAATTGAAAGCAATGTTCTCGGGTTCTTATCGCGGATTGGTGGCTATTGAAGTGCCTGCGGGTGCTACGGATATCCTCTATCGCATGCGTATTTCTACTAACGAGGCTGATCGCAGCAGCGATGGTGAGTTTAAGGACAATATGAATGCTTCTTATCGTAAAATCAAATCGCTAGGCTTACCCGTGTACGAATCTACTAGGAGTTCGGGTATTTTGAATACCATTTTGGGAGAATACACCCCATTGCGCGAAGAGGATGCGTATATCAATATGTTTGTCTTCAGCAGTTCGTCCCAAGCGAAGAAGTTCCAAGACGACAAACCAACTAATCAGTTGAGTTATGATGTCAATAGTTCTATCATGGGTATGCAATCTAGTAATGGTCGTATCCCTGTGAAAGGTCGCAAGACTATCTATTTGGGCTTTGAGAACGAGCGCACCCGCTACAACAACTATGTTTGGGTGGAGGTGCTGGCTTCCAAACCAATCAACGAATACTTCAAAACAGAGTATTATATCAATCAATAATGAAGTTTAACATCCTATTCAGCTCATTTACTTAAGATTCAGCGGTATCGTATCGGCAGTTCCCGATACGATGAGCGGTGGTAATAAAATCAGCAGCGTTGTAAAAAGATTTATTAAGATTTCTCGAGTGCAACGAGTAGGAGTTAATGATCAAACGACACACTTATGGCAAGAATTCCAGGACTCAGTTTTTCGCTCAAACGAGCAGTAGGTATCTCGGGCTTAAAGACCAAAGTAGCCCGTGCAGTAGGTATCCCCACCACCAAACAAGGCCTCGAGCGCAAAATCGGTGGCGCTATCCTCAAAGGCTTAACAGGCAAAAGGCGAAAATAAACACCCTTACAACTTTTAAAACTCTTAAAACTTTTTTAACTTATAAGATTATGGGACTTTTCAATTCAATCAAAGACCACTTCACAAACGCAGAGTTTGCTGTGGCACCAAACAAGAAGGTAAAAACTATTTGTGCTGACTTCAAGAAGGCTTTTGGCTGCACTTTGGCTATCTACAAAGGCAAGCAATTGGCTGATGGCGATCTGACGCTCAACCAACTCAACCAAAAGACCAGCAAAGATGTGAAAACAAGTGCTACAGCTGAGTTGAAGATCAAAGCATCGATGAAAGTAGGCGATGCAGAGAAACTCTTCAACGATCTCTTTGGTCTGACTGTACAAATCAAAGACCCTGCAGGTGAGAAATGTGTGGACAACAAACTCACCATCGGTCAAGCTGCCCGCGGCGAGTAATACGTGGATAGGAGTTTGATTGCTCTTGTGCTTACAAGAATAGGACAACGCTCGCAGTCCTCAAGTTGCGGGCATAATTGATCAATTATTAAAAATTTTACAACTATGGCAGAAATTAAATTGACTGGCAACATGAAGGTTAAATCCCTCAAGGCTGATTTCAAAGAGGCATTTGGTGCAACTCTTCGCGTGTACAAAAGCGCATCTTGCAAAGGTGGCTTCGCTGATGACAACGCTACTCTCGCATCTATCCGCGCTGAGGGCGCTAAGGGTGGCGAGTTGAAGATCGTTGGTCACATGCAAGTAGGCAACTTCGAGAAGAAGATCGCTGAGATGTATGGTATTGGCGTTCAAGTAGCTACTGCTGACGACAGCGCTTTGGCTGACAACGGTGGCACTATCGCTGCTGCTGGTCGCGCTTAATTGACCCTTCCTAACCTCCCCGCGTGCGGGGAGGAACAAGGCAGGCGGGCTTGACCGCCCACCTGCTATTACAAGAATAGGACACTCCTGCAGTCCTCAAGTTGCGGGCATAAAATAAATCATAAAACTAATTTATTATGGCAAATGAAATTAGCGTTCATGGACGCAAAAAAATGTCTACTCTTCAAAAGGAGTTTTCTGAGAAATTTGAGTACCTCACTTTATGCTTTATCATTGATGCAGACAAGGATAAATCGTGCAGTGTGAAGGGTATTGATACATCTAAATCTTTGGCTGAAACTCGTAAAAAAAATTCCCAAGAAGAAATCTCTATTCATGGTCGCACTATGGTCAAGAATCTTGAAAATTATTTTTGGGAGGAATTGGGTATCGCTTGTCAAGTAGGTATCTGCAATTATAGTGGACATAAACATTATTTCCCATTGGGTGATTTCAATAAATTAAGTTTGACACAAGCAAATAAATGGGCTCAAGAAAGAGGCTGTTCTAAAGTTACTGCGAAAGAAATTGCTGAAATTTCTAAGGGCGTAATTTTCTAAGCATCTCTACAACAAACAAGGCAGGCGGGCTTGACCGCCCACCTGCTTACCAGACCCTTCCTAACTCCCCATAAGGGGAGGATGAAAATGAGGAAAAGTGATCTTTGACGTATTGTAGAGAAAAGTTAAAAGTTATTTCTTGGTCATAGACTTATAATTAATGAGGTGTGTTTCACCAATGGACTTTTGAGGACCAGTATAGACGATGTTCATGCTCAATAAATCATCTTTGAGCAGACTTTTGAGATAGTCCAACGAATTCAAAAAGTCAGGATGAAAACGCTCCGCTGACTTGATTTCGTATGCATGTATTTTGCCTGCCTCTTCTTGCAATATATCTACTTCTCGCGATTTATCTCGGTAGAATAAGATATTCTTTTCCAATCCTTGGTTATAGCGCGCTTTCAACATATCACAAACTACCATATTCTCAAATATCGCACCGCGCAAAGGATGATTAGCCAACTGCTGAGCCGTTTCTATTCCCAAGAGATAACATACCAAACCTATATCGTAGAAATACACCTTAGGTGTTTTAGTCAGTCGTTTACCTATGTTGCGATAAAATGGATGTAACAAAAATGCTGTATAAGAAGTTTCCAATATACTCATCCATGATTGAATGGTCTTGTGATCTACAGCCAATTCCGTACTTATAGATGATGCGACAAACTCCGTACCCACTCGAGAAGCAAGAATAGTCAAAAAGCGACGGAAAAGACTCAAATCTTTGATATTCACTATCTGGCGTACATCCTTCTGAATATAAGTAGCCACATAACTGTCATATACTGTGTGCGGGTCTTTCTTGTCTCCCCATATAGCAGGATAGAATCCTCGCCACATCAGTTCATTGACATCTATATCCGCATCATCGCCTAACTCCAATAAACTCAAAGGTAGCAAGCGCATAACCGCCACACGACCTGCTAAGGATTGAGATATATTTTGCATCAACAAGAAGTCACTGCTGCCACTTAGCACATAGCGCAATGATTTGTTTTCATCGACTACAACTTGTAGAACAGAAAACAACTCGGGCATGTTTTGAGCTTCATCTATAATTAATCCATTGGGATATTGTAGCAAGAAGCCCTCAATGTCATGTTCAACTAATGCTCGGGTTGTAGCACGCTCCAAATTGACATATTCGTAATCAGGAAATGCCATTTTACACAATGTAGTCTTACCTGACTGGCGTGGTCCTGTCACCGAAATGATAGACCAATGCTCGCTTAACTCTAAAAGTTTGTTTTGTAACTCTCTGTTGTACATATTATTATTGTTGGTTTGGACAAAATGGGAGTTGTATTCCCAATTTGTCTGCAAAGGTACTACATTTATTTGACATACGCAAGCATTTGGGCAAAAAAACGACATTTTTCTCTACAATACGCAAGTATACATGACATAGGATATAGCCCGTAGTCCTGAAGTTGCGGGCAACAAACATAACAACAAATACAAACAAAACAATTATGGCAAGTAAAGTACGCGTTTATGGCAAAGCACAAAATCGCACCGCTTTGGGTATTGTGAATGCCTATTTAGTAATGTATCCTCATGCAACTGCGGAAGATTTGAACAAAGCATTCCCATTGGAATTGCAATCACATGGCACATGGAAATCACTCTTTCGTACCCCAGAAGAGTATGCTGCCAACGAAGCTAACCAAGGTCTTTGGTTCGCAGAGGAAGATGAGATTCTCCACCTGCAAGATGGTACACAATTAATATTCCTAAAACTCTGGCCCAAAGACAAATTTGAGAACATCGTTAATCATGCCAAATTATATGACATCGAGATTGCTGAATTTGAGAAAGGTGAGAAAGGCACTAAAGGCGGTTATCGTCTTGAGTACCTCAACGGCTATGTTCCACCTGTACCAACCAAGAAAGGTATGCCTAAATGGTTGTTGGCACTCATTGCTGTATTGGGCTTGGCAATAGTAGCATTGCTCCTCTTCTTGCTCCTCGGCAAGAAAGCAGAGCCACAAATCGTAGAGGTAGAGAAGGTAGTAGTGGTACACGATACCCTCTATATCCAACAAATCGCTGAGATTGAGAAGAACTTCAACGCTGCTCAATTCGAGCAAGGCAAAGCCGACCTCAACGAGGATGCAAAATTCGTATTGCACGATTTGGCTAAGGTAATGAAGGACAACGAGGGTCTTACTCTCAAGATTTTGGGTCACACTTCTGCAGAGGGTGAAGCTAACCATAATAAGAAACTCTCAGAGGCGCGCGCTAAAGCAGCGGTAGATTTCCTCGTTGAGCGTGAGGGTGTAGCAGCAGAGCGTCTTTCTTACGAAGGATTGGGCAGCAGCCAACTCAAGAATACAGAGAACCCTAACGCACCAGAGAACCGTCGTACCGAGTTCGTGGTAGTAGAATAAATCAATACAGGTGGGGGCTCCACCATTCATAACTACTAATATTTAAACTATGAATACTTACAAAGAACTCATACTGCAAAACTGTGCGGGGATTGTGAACAAAGTGCTGACCGGCATGCAAAAATACAAATTAGGAACAGGAAAGATACCTGTAGCTCAAAGCCCAATACTCTATCGTTGGTGGTTTCCTGAGACCTCTAAAGTTGTGACGATCTTGCGCAAATGGAAAGGTAGCGACTTGCTAGCTGGAGTACAAACATGTGCGTTCGAGGGTACAACCTACTACGCTTTGTATTTTGGCAAAAGTAATAAAGGCTATCGTCGATTTATACAGCATAGCAAAGGAAATATTCACACCTCTACTTTGCGCAGAACGATCCACAGTCTGCTGACGGATGAAGAATACAACAAGCCCGTTCATGAACAGCAGATTGATAAAATACTTAAAGACTGCTACTTCGAGTGGGCGGTTATTGACAAGGAAGAAGAGAGCTTAGTAGAGTGTATAGAAGCGATATGTATTGTGCATGGCACTTATCCGCTCAATATCGATGGCAATCCCGCTATCAATGAGACATGGCGCGAGCATATGATGAATGAACGCGGCAAAGTGAAAGATAAAAAATAATATTAACCCTTAAAAACTAATCATTATGAGTTTGGAGTATTACAAAAAGCAAATGGTAGATTTGCGCGCCAAATTGCAAAAAGAGAAAGACGCAAAGAAAAATGACAACGAGCGTTATGCAGCTTTAGTAAAAGGTGCATCTTCGCCAAGTAGTAAGGCGTATTATCGCAAGTCAAAAATTGACCACGCAGCTTCGCATGACCGACAGATTGAATCAATCAAGCGTCAGATTGAGAGTTGCAAAGAGTCTATCGCTCGCGAGCGCAAGCGTAAATAAAATCATTAGGTCAGCGGGATTGGGTTCCCGCTGGCTTGCAAAGAAATAAATAGAACAAAAGAGATGAAATCCAGTATTATTGATGTACCTCGTAAATATACTGAGGAAGATTTGTTTGGTATCAATAAGTACCAAAAGGCACTGACCAAGTTTATCAAACTCACCAACACCCCTATCACTATTGCCCTACAAGGCGAATGGGGAAGTGGCAAAACATCGCTCATGAACCAACTCCGCTGGGAGCTGTGCGATAGCGAAGGCGCAATTTATTTCCCTGTATGGGTCAACACCTGGCAATACTCATTGATGAAAACTCCTAACCAAGCCATCATGAGTATCTTGGAGGGGTGCATCAACCAAATCGGCGCACTCAATCCTAATGCCCACAAATGGGATGAAAGCAAAAAGAAGATTGGCGGTATCTTCAAGAAAATGGCGACAGTCGGTACCAAGATTGCAGCCAATACAGTAGGCATTGATGGTGGATTGGTTGATGAACTATTTAACACCGATGCAAGTACTGAGTCGGATATCCTGCAACTGAAAAACGAAATCGGCAAACTCATTGATGAAGCATTGACCGCAGATCCTTCTAAACAAGGTTTTACATTCTATATCGACGACCTTGACCGTATCGACCCGCCTGTAGCAGTAGAGATATTGGAGTTATTGAAGAATATCTTTGACTTGGATAAATGCGTATTTATCCTTGCTATTGACTATGATGTAGTTATCAAAGGTCTTAAGTCTAAATTTGGTGAACTGACCGAGAAGAACGAACGCGAGTTCCGTGCTTTCTTTGATAAGATTATCCAATTGCCATTTTCCATGCCAGTAGCATCATACAATGTCAATACTTTCTTGGTAGATGCACTGAAGAAAATAGAATTTCTCAACGAGGAAGAACTTAGTAATCCGCAATTGGCAGAGGACCTGTCTGAGATTGCTCAACTATCGGTAGGATGTAACCCACGATCTTTGAAGCGTTTGACCAATACCCTCTCACTCATCTCAATCATCAATAGCGAGGTGTCAGAAGCAGAGGATACAGATTCCTACAACAAACTGCTGAACTTTGCGTTTGTATGTATGCAAATCGCATATCCTTATATATATAATCAGTTGAGTGAGGAACCTGACTTCAAACAGTGGAACGAAAGCATTGCAGCAAAACTCAAATTGCGTAAACTGACCGCAGAAGAGCAAGAGAGCCTGAATGCAGCGGAGGAGTTTGATGAGGAGTGGGAGAAAATCCTCTATCGTATGTGTCAGAAAGAGACACATACAAGTAATAGAGTCTTCCAAGTATCAAGCTTGCTGAATAAAATTGCTGCGATTGTGAACAACGATGAGCAGTTGGGCGACATCGTAGAATCCACGATGGCACTCTCTGCTGTGACCAACCTCAAGGCGTTTGATTCTGCACCTAAGAAGGGAAAAAGTAAGAGCGTATCGTATGGTATCTGGCGTGTGGTTTACACAGAAGATAAGAAGGCGGAAGTGTATAAAAATGGCGAACGTTGTCGTAAGGCCAGTCCAGCTCTTCGTGAGATAGCAGCGGAATTAGGCATTGAAGTTAAGCCAGAATGGCGCACCTCTCAACTAAGAAGTACGGTCCAAAAAGCAATGCTCAATGCTGGAGGAAAATAAGCATAAATAATAACATTTTTTAGGTCAGCGGAATAGGACTATTGTTCGTAAAATTTAACAATTATGGATTTAAGCAAATTCGCAAGCAAAGCACAAGGACTATTGGGTAAAATGTCTGAAGTGACACAAGAACTATCAGAAAAAGCAGAACAACGCGCTACGGAAAGAAAAGATCAGATTAAATCTGTAAGCGAGACTTTGACCGAAAAATCGGGTCAAATGATACAATCCGCATCAGAACTTACAAAATCTTTTGCAGAAACTGTATCAGATAAAGAAACCTATAAAAACATGGGTAAAACAATACAAACCAAACTAACAGCAGATAAGGATGAAGACGGAATACCTGATATTATAAACAACGTCGGGAAAGGAGCTGTGAAATTAGGAAAGACAATAAGTGGAGTTCAAGCCTATCAAGATGCAAAAGCAGCTAAGCAGTTAAAACTAGAAGCAGATGAGATAAAGAGTTTTATAGACAAAGAGAATGAACATAGACGTCAAGAAAGTAATGAAATATTAGAAAAATTTGCGCGCGTTCGATTGGAGGCACTGCAAAATACAATAGGTAAGTTTTTGCTATATTTAGATCTTATCAATAAGAAAGCTAAAGTCAAAGAGTACGACTTTATGACGAGCATTGATATCACCCCGGAACAAGTAAAAGAATTAGAAACGGTGAATATGAATGCATCAACAGCTTTGAGAACACTAAGTATTGCTGGAGGTAGTGCAATAACCGCAGTGATGGGAATACCTGCTATCGTTACACAAATTGGTGCCGCTAGTACGGGAATAGCTATCAGTTCACTGCATGGAGCTGCTGCCACAAATGCTGTTTTTGCATGGCTAGGAGGAGGGTCTATTGCATCAGGAGGATTGGGAGTCGCAGGTGGAATGGCCGTACTAGGAGCAATGACTGGTATTATCGCATTGGCTTCTGCAAGTGTGGTGGCAACAGCCTATTTCTCTAAAAAGAATACCGAAGCAGCACAGTATTTAGCTGATGTCAAAGAACTGAAAGCTAAAATGGAGCTGGGATGGACTGTGTTAGATGGTGTTAATAAAAGAGCAATTGAATTGCAAGACCTAACATTACAACTTAAAGATAGATGCATGCTGTATCTTGATAAAATGACTGATATTATGATTGGTTTTGATCCTAAAAATGAAGAACATGTCAAGATATTTCAACAAACAGCTATTGTGATAAAATCAATGAGCGAGTTAGCTCAAGTACCTATTATGGATGATGATGGAAACGTAAGTGAAATCTCCGGAATAGCCAAAGGTAAAATATTAAACGTTTTGAACAACCAACTTCAATAATACTAACTTCAATATGTCTGGTAAAAAATCTATTAATTGGTCCAAGATAGGAATATCCACTTGGAATAGTGTTGGTGCAAAAACAGTTAAGTCTGTTTTTACTATTGCATCAAAAAAACTAACAAAAGAATTAGCTGATAAAGCTGAAATAACAGCAGAGCAAACTCAAGATATAACAGATGCTTTAGCGGATTGTATAAATTATATGATAACGCAAAAAGTTAATCATCAACATGTTGATAATATTTATCTATCAGAGATGCTGCAGTCAAATTTAATTCCTGCTATTGCCAATATTGCTAGTAATAATCCAAAAGGACGTGAGGTTGTCCAAATGATATCGTCATACGTGTCGGATATTACGACAAATGATATCACAGTCACGATTATGGAACAATTCGCAGATAACGAAATTTTAGAGCATTTACAATTTACAGCAGACCAAATAGCAGCTTTAAACGTTGCTGATGAGCTAACGGAAGAAGGTATAGTAGGGTCGTCCAATGATACCACTGAAGAAGACATTACAGAAAATACTCTAGTTGAAACCATTGAAGAAACGGAAGTCACAGAAGATATATCATGCGTAAAAGAAGATATGACTGCCGAAGAAGATGAACAATTTGTGAATTATGTGTTTGATAATACACAGTTAGACTTTTCCTCTTCTCAAGCCGCTGCAGAAAGTTTTGAAAAATTTATAACCATAGCTGGTGAAGTGGCAAAATTCACCGAGTTACAAGAGACAAAACGTACACAAATACGTTCGAATGCTGATGTAGCAATAAAAAAAGTAGAGGCAATGAGAGAGGTTTTACAAGAATATCTTACAAAATCATTTGATGAGAGAAGCGCTATCTTTGCCAAACATTTTGAAGTTGTAGATTCTGCTCTAATAAATGGTGATACCGCCATGCTCTCTGCTGGACTAAATGCTATCAATGAACTAGCAGCTAGTAGCCCTTTCAAGGCTCTAGCGGATTTTAACTCCGTTCAGCAAATGTTGCTTACAGATAATGAGACTGAATTTGATATATAAAAAATAGGATATTAAGCTAATGAAAACAAAACTACTGTTACTCTTACTTACCTTTACTGCGCTTTGCATGTATGCGCAGGAAGTAGAGAACGCAGCGCCACTATCTGTGGCTGCGGATCGCCCAGGTATGGCGACGGGCGTGGGTGTACTACCATTCAAAACTATTCAATGGGAGACGGGCTTCCAATGGGATTATGCAGATCGTCAACCCTCGTTCACATTACCTACCACCATGCTGCGCTTTGGTGTAGCACCCTTTGCGGAGTTACGTTTAGAATATGATGGTACCTTATTCCGCACTACGGAATGGAATTACACCCAATGGCAATATCAGGTAGAACCATTGATATTGGGTACCAAGATTCGTGTATTTGATGGTTGGAAAGCCGTACCTAAAATCAGTTTCTTGGCGAATATCGCTATACCTATCACCAAAGAGGCATTCCAGACATCGCATGTAGCTCCCAGTCTATATCTACTCTTTGAGAATGATGTAACCGATTGGCTCAATCTGTGCTATAATCTTGGCGCAGAATGGAATGGCGTAGATGCTACCCCCAGCACCTTCCTCGCACTATGCCTCGGCTTTACTATTAATGACCAATGGGGAGCATTTGTAGAGAGTTACAACTATTTCACTCGCCTCAATAGCCACACCGAAGCCGATTGGAACTTAGATGCAGGCTTTACCTATATGCCTCACCATCGAGTACAACTGGATGTGTATGCCTCTATCAATTGCCAAGACCCTGCTATGTACTCCAATGTGGGACTTGGCGTAGCATGGTTAATTAATCCGTAAGAAACAAATCAGTATAACATATGAATTCAAAACTACTTACATTCAAGCAAGAACTTAATCGCGTCTTTGACGACAACTTGCACACCAAACAATGGCATAACTATGTGGACTATACCATCATTGGTTTTATTGTTTTGTCCACCGTCGAAGTATTCCTTTCTACCTACGACGGTATTGTAGAGCGTTACGGTACATGGCTACACGTTATTGACTACCTCACTACCGCTTTCTTTACTATAGAGGTGAGTTTGCGTATCTGGAATGCCGACCAATTAGACCCTAAATACAAAGGTTTCTGGGGACGCGTGCGCTATTGCTTCTCTTTCTACGGATTGATTGATATCCTCTCTACCTATCCGTTCTATCTGCACTTCATTATGCCTATCCCATACGTGGCACTCAAGGCACTGCGTATCGCTCGTCTGCTACGTATCTTCCGCTATATGAAGGCATTCAGCATTTTGTCACGAGCATTTCGCTCAAAAACAAACGAGATGAAGGTATCGCTCCAGTTCTTGGCTATTGTGACATTGATTTTATCTTTTGTTCTCTTCTTTGTAGAGCATGAGGCACAGCCTGAAGTATATGACAACGGTTGGACATCTGTTATCTGGGCATTTGCACAGTACATCGGTGATCCAGGTAACTTTGCAGACACTCCACCTATCACATTCACAGGACGTATCATCGCATGTATCATCGGTGTGCTAGGTATTGCTATTTTTGCTGTGCCTGCTGGTCTTATCGGCTCCGCCTTCACGGAGGTGATGGAGAAAGATGAGAAGAAGGAGAAGATAGAGGGATATATTAATAGCATTGTACATTCGTTTAAATTTGATAAGGATCAACAACATACTGGACTTTTCTATGTACCTCGATACATTCCTTTAGACCGTATATTGACTCGTAAATTTTTAACACAAGAGAATATCTTAGAAGCTGTGAAAACATCTGATTGCTTGCATCTATATAATCTAATGGATGCAAAGAATTCGCAGGATGAACCAGAAAATAAAGTTGTTGTAATCAATTTTTATAAGAATAGACCATATGGATGTTGCATTGATAGAGGATCAAAAGTGACAATCGTTAGTACCTCTGGACATACAGAACCTGCAACTGGTTGGCTGGCATATCATATAGCTAAATTAGGTGGTTTCAATTATGTTGCCAAAGATGTTGAGTCTGATCCGGATAATCCAACCACTTATTACAATGTATCGGATGTAAATGCTTGCCCTAACTTACCATTGTTTATTGAGGATATCAATAGATTATCTGCTAAAGAAGGTAGTTGGGTAATACCTATATTGGGTGCAATAGGTTTGCTCAATCGTCCAACACAAATTCATTTCTGCTACAATAGTACCAAACATGATGATTCATATGATGATCCAAACAGTCGTGTTACTGACTATTCATTGTTTGATAAAATGTACAATGCTGTTTCGGAAGAATTAGAAAAGGAGTACGGCTATAAGTCGGATAAGAATGAATGGTATGCTATAGGCAAAAACAATATAGCGCACCATATTGTTGCAGACAATGTCTTTACCATTCGTGTAGAATGTCGTGTTTGGTTGTATGATGCACGTTTCTTGTCTATAATCAAGAGTATGAGTGAAAAATTACATGATACTCTCGAAACGGAAAAAACACTAGTACTTCCTCCTGAGATGGTTACTCGCCCCAAAGGCAAGGACTTTGGTATGGCAGATTATGTAAACTAACATCTCTATGCGCATTCTCATCACCGCCTTTGAGCCTTTTGGTGGGGCGGAGACAAATATTACACAATCTATTCTTTCTCTATTGCCTGATTCCTTTGCGGATTGGGCAATAGAGAAAGTTTGTTTGCCAGTGAGTTTTAAGCGTGCACCTATCGCATTGCGAGAGGCAATAGCGAACTATTCTCCAGATTTAGTCATCATGCTTGGGCAATGTCCTGCGGGCGAAAATATCCGTTTGGAGCGCTTTGCTATCAATATGATGGACAGCACAAAAGCGGACAATGATGGCTATATCCCGAACGAAGAAACCATTTATCCTTATCAACCACTCGCATTGCAAACGCCATTGCCTATCAAGGAGTTAGAACGATTTTGTACAGATCATGTACAGCCCGTACAAGTATCTAATTCCGCTGGATTATACGTCTGCAACCGTATATATTATGAGGCGTTGCATCTGCAGCAAAATGCACTCTTTGTACACATTCCAAAAAACTTTGATATAAAGACTGCTATACCTGTAATAATAAACATTATCTAGGGTAAGAAATCTACAGGTGACGGAAATGGCGGAAGTGGCGGAATGACGGAGAAGCTTCCGCCACAAGCGCCACTTCCGCCATGCTGCGTATTTGAGATTGGAGCATTGATTTTCAGGGAGAAAACTATAAGAAATGGATTTCTGCGGACTTTTGAGGAGGTATGAGGAGGTATGAGAATGTATCCGCGGAAAGTCCGTGGGATGAAGCGTCTTATTCTTTAAGCCATTGATTATGAGAGATAGTGACATTTGAAAAGTATGTGCGAAAAGTGCGAATTATGCGAATTCGTACTTTTCGCAGAAATCGCAGTTTGCGCAGATAGCAATAGACTAATAGAATGTAGTGACACTAGCCATACTAGTAATTCTAGTCACATGCTCTATGGATGTGGTCTAAATCACATAGTAATCATATAGTTATCTTATAGTAATCACATAGTAGATATAGGGAAAGTATAGTATGAACCCGTCAAGAACCCGTAATTGATAAGTACTATCTCCAATCTGGAAACTCACCGTATTCTTCGAAGGTGTAATTTAGAAAATCATTGATGGGTTTGCCTGCTTGGCATAGTTCGGTAACCAAGTCCAAGAAATCGGGCGCGCAGACTTGTTCGTCCGTTAAGGCAATAGAGAAAGTATAAGCTTTGCGCTTCAGCCAATCGGCGTGCTCAAAGTCTGCGGGGAAGCCTTGAGGTACCTTCTTGAGCATTTGGTCGGTATCAAAATCTTGGAAGTACTTATTGGTTAACTCATTAGCAAAGATATCCTCAACCTCGTCATAGTTCGCCAATATCTCACGGCGTAAAGCATGGAGCAAATCTTTGTTGGGGCACCACATACCACCTGCAAACATACATTTGCCGGGTTGCAGATGGACATAATAGCCTCCTCGGTCGCTCTTCTTACCACCTTTGATTGCAGGGAAAGCGCCAAACCATTCTTTGAAAGGGCGTTTGTCGTGCGAGAAGCGCACGTCGCGGTAGATACGCCAAATACAATCTTTAGGCGTTAAGGCTTTCATCTCTGGATCCATTTCTACCAATTGCTCTAACCATTGCGCCGTGAATTGCTCAAATTGCTTTTGGCAACGGACATACCAATCTTTGTATTCGTTGAACCATTCACGGTTGTTGTTGCAGGATAATTCTGTCAAAAAAGCGAGGATATCTTTCATGTCATTATTGGTTACAGTTTTTACACATTTCGAGTGGTTCCCCCTGATAGAGCAACACACGGCGGCGCAATGCATTGGCCTTGGTAGAGTGGTATAATTCCGCTAGCGACTGTTGCGTAATATTGCCATAGGCATGACGATGGTTCTTATCGTAACAGCATGGGAGTACATCGCCATTGGTAGTAATCACACAACCGGACCAAAGGCGGAGGCATAAAGCGCCGAAGGCGCGGTGTAGAGTGTAGGGTGTAGAGTGTAAAGGTGAGGATTTATGAATATAGGTGCCATCTGCAGTTTTCTTGTAGCGAGAGTAGCGCTCGTCGGTAGGCATCAGCGGATGCCCATGCTTAAAGTCGTATAGTTGCGCGGTCTTGAATATCAAATGGGTAGCACCTAGTTTTTTGTAATTCTTTTTGATCCAACTCCACTCGTGTTCGTTGCTTTTAAGGCGAAGGACTTGCAATTCGATACGGATACGACTATGGAATTCGGCTTTGGCATTCGCCAGATGTTGCAATCCCTCAAGTGCCTTGTGCAAACTGCCACCTATGCGATATGCGGCATAAGATTCCTCGGAGAAACCATCAATGGAAACAATCACACGACTCAATCCGCTCTTGACGAGTGCCTCTGCCATGCTACGATTGAGTGCTTGGGCATTGGTAGAGACAATGGTATATAGTCCTACTTGATGTGCTGCGGCGATCATCTCGGGCAGTTGCTTGTTGAGCAAGGGTTCGCCCTGAAAATAGAACTGCATGGTGTGGGCAGTCTTCTGTACTTGCTCTAATGCTCTTTCAAATACAGAAAGAGGCATTAGGCGATTAGGCAATTGGCTATTGGCGATTGGGCGATGAGGCGATGAGGCGGTGCCGACTGGACACTCGGGACAGCGAAGTTGGCAGAAATTGGCGGGCTCAACACTCACAAAGGTAGGTAAATGACGCACACGCACTACCCCAAAAAGAGATAGTGCGTAGCTAAGCCAACAACGGAGTTGGTTGAGAGTCCTACTTGCAAGCAATCTTATTGACACGGCGCTCGTGACGACCACCTTCAAACTCGGTGGTAAGGAAGATTTTTACCAACTCAAGGGCTTTGTCTGCAGAGATATAATTCGCAGGAAGACCCAGAATATTGGCATTGTTATGTTGACGTGCCAATGCAGCCAAAGGCTCGTCCCAGCAGAGTGCTGCACGGATACCTTGGTGATGGTTGCAGGTCATGGTGATGCCGTTTCCTGTAGAGCAGATAGCAATACCGAAATCATTGGTGCCATCTTCTACAGAAGTCGCCATAGGGTGAGCAAAATCAGGATAATCGCAGCTATCGGTAGAAGGACAACCGTAATCAGTAACTTGTACACCTTGCTCTTGGAGCCATGCGATAACTGTTTGTTTGAGTGCAAAACCTGCGTGGTCGCAAGCGATGCCGAGTTTGAGATCTTTCATTATAGTTAATAATTAATAGTTAACAATTAATATCTTGCCTTTCGCCTCTAACCTTTCGCCTCATTATACGGGCATACGAGTTGACATTCCAGGCAATGGTGGGTGGTGTAGGCAATACATTGTGTGGCATCCCATACGTCATTTCGCAGTGCCCCTGTTGGACAGGCCTCTAAGCATAGTTGGCAGTCAGTGCAACCCTTCGGTAACCCTTCGGTATCCTCTCGGAGTGGTAACGGGGTGGTATCGGTCGTGACAGGAAGATTGATGACGATTTCACCAGGATGTACCATACTTCCTAGAGTAGGATGAATCAGTTGGTGATTCTTGCCAATAAACCCTAATCCTGCGTTTACTGACCAACGGCGTTCTAGCATAGGTGCCGAGTCGCAAAATATATGTTGGTGTGTCGGTGAGACGACATTCTCTCCAAACTCCTCTTTTAGGCGTGCTTCCAGTTTATAAAGTAGCGATTTCACCGTGCGATGGTAGTCTCTGCCGGACTTGTCAAAGTGGAGTAAGCATACCACAATGCTTTGTGCTCCGGGGACCAACACAGACGGATCGTATCGTTTGTCGCGGTTTCGCTCTAGGTAATCCATGTTGCCATGCAAACCTTGGGCAATCCACTCATCCATAAACTGGGCATCGTCATCTAGTCGTTGTACAGGAGCAATGCCACAATCGTCAAAACCGACTTCTATGGCTAGTTTATAAATATTTTGCAATGTCAGTTTCAAGTGATTCGAAATCGGTATATCGTCCTTGTACATTGCCTTCTCTATCAAATAAGAAGAGGGTAGGCAAGGACTGCACATTGTATTGGGTTAGCACTTGCGCAGCATCATTCTCGTAAGCACGAACGACGGTCCAAGGCAAGTGCTCTGTCGCATCTTCCCATGCCAATTGATTGCGATCAATAGAGACAGAATAGATCTCTAATCCTTGTTTGTGATATTGGTTATACAACTCGCGCAATTCAAAGTTGTATGCCACATATTGCTCCATTTCGGTAGAGGAGAAATCTAGAACAATTACTTTGCCACGGTATTGGGAGAGAGATTGCATTTGTCCTTGTGCATCAGCAAGAGTAATATCCAAGAACGCATTTTCAGCCTCTTCAATGAGTTGTTGTGCAGCAAGTTGATTGCGCAATGAGCGCTCCGCTTGCATATATTCCAAGACTTGATTATATAACGCTTTGGTGCGATTATACTCTGGCATCCATAGATTGTAGGAGGTGGCAACTGCTTGGAATAAACGGCGATCTGTTGGATCCGCCATATCCCAAATAGGGAGTCCGTTTTGTTTGAGGAAAACCGCGTAATATGCCACTAGCGAGCGAGGATTTGTAAGGATCATCTTTTGGGTCTGTTGACGCAACTCCTCACGTGTGGCAGTACGCGCGAGAGCGCGAAGGTGTGCCATCTGCACAGATGCCTCGCTACCTTTAATCTGGAGGGTGTAAGGCAGACTGTCAAGGGAAGTGCTCACGTGCACTTGTTCTGTGGAATCAATGGCCAAGGGCAGCGAGCGAGCACCTACGCGCAGACGATAGAAATCAGGGTAGGTAGGGGCAGTCGTCTCTAGCGAATAATTACCATCCACATTGATGGTGCAAGAGTCTACAATCGTTGTACCGAGTAATGCTGTATGCTCTAGGTATATGGTTTGATCTTTCGCGTTGGTCAATATGCCAGACACCGTGAAAGTAGGTTGCTTGGCACAGCCTACTAGCGCGATGAATCCGATAAAAATGAGTGCTATCTTATTCTTCATATCCCTAATCTATTACCCCGCAAACACCATTGCAAGGTTAGCGAACATCAATTTACATGCGATAGCCAATACGATGATACCAAAGAACTTGCGCAAAATGTATAGCGAAGTTTGTCCGAGGTATTTGGTTAACCATTTGGTACCTGACAAAATACCAAATAACACAATGGTATTGAGAGTGATAGATATCACGAGATTGATAATGTCATACTCTGCCGTAATGGACAATACCGCAGTAAAGGCACCAGGACCCGCATACATAGGGAAAGCAAGAGGTACCAACGATCCAGTACCTTCTAGACCCTCGTTCTTGAAAATAGTGATATCCAACACCATCTCCAATGCCATCAAGAAAATAACGAATCCACCGGCGATAGCAAAATACTCGATTTTTACGCCGAAGAGTTTGAGAACCCATTCTCCTGCAAAGAGGAAAGTGATAAGGATAACGATTGTTGCGATAGATACTTTCGCCGGTGAAATCTTGACACCTTTGCGCTCCATATTAAGGGTAACAGGGATATTGCCCAGCGGGTCAACAATCGCAAATAGGAAAATGAATGACGAAAGTACTTGCCAAATGTCAAATGTACCAAAAAAACTTGCCATATGATTTAAATATTAAATGTCTATTATAAACACTTTCCAGACAGTTGCCTGCCTGGAAAGTAGATTTTGTTAAGGAAGCATTACCACTTCAAACACATTGCCTGATTCGGTCAATTTTTTGAGGGTAGCTTGTACTGTTTCAGCAGTAATGGCCTCTACAGCAGCCTTGTACTCGGTGATATAGTTGATACCGTTTTTGTAGTATGTGCTGAGTACGTCTTCCCAATAACCATTCTTCTCCAAGTCCTCTTCAAAGTCTTTGAGCATAGACTCTTTCTCTTTTTGGAGGTCTTTAGCTAGTGGACCGTTCGCTATGATAGTCTTTACTTCCTCGTGGATAATACTCATCAGTTTGACTTGTTTCTCAGGGTCAGTGTCAAATTGCATAATGAGTTGTGCATATGGTACAGGGTGACGATTCATCCATCCTGCGCAACCTACGCCATAACTGCCACCTTCGCGCTCACGGATAGACTCCAAATAGCGAGTAGAGAGGATACGACCAATCATCTCCATATTCAAATCATTTGCCAAAGTATATGGCATATCGTATGAGGTGTATTGGATACGGTTGCTAGCGGTCTTGGTTTCCATTTGACGGGTGAAATAGTTCTTTTGAACGCCTGTTGCCACGCGCACCTTGTCATCGGCAGCCTTCTCTAGTTTCTTGCTTGTCTTGAGTCCACCCAACCATGTGCAAACTTGCGCTTGGAAAGCCTTATCCGCAGGATCTACATTACCTACGAATAAGAATGTGAAGTCTGCAGGATTAGCGAAACGTGCTTTGTAAACTTCCAATGCTTTGTCTAGAGAAACCTTAGCGAGCAAGTCCTTGTTGAGGATCATTGTGCGAGCGGAATAGTTGCTAGCCATCATTTGTACAGAGTCAGACCACGCTACCTTAGGGTTCTTATCGCGGTTAGCGAGTTGTGACTCAAGGACACTCATCAATGTTTGGAAAGCCTCTGCATCACGGCGTGGAGCAGTGAAATAGAGGTAGTTGAGTTGGAGCAATGTCTCAAGATCCTTAATGGTACTAGAACCACTCATGCTTTCGCTGTATGTGCTGATACTTGGACCGACTGACACGCGCTTACCTGTCAATGCTTTTTGCAAGTCGGTAGCGCTCATATCTGCCAAACCGCCCAATTCTACGACATCAGTAGCCAAAAGGGCAGAAGGAAGATCCTCTGTGGCAACCAATGAACGACCACCTTGTGAGAAGGCATAGAAGAGAATCTCATCTTGCTTGAAGGTAGTAGGTTTTACTACTACGCGCACACCATTGGATAAGGTCCACTCGGTTGCGCCTAGACTCTCGTTGTATGCAGTCTTCTTGATTTTACCTGCTTTAGGAGCAGTTTCTACGAGATTCTCGCGGATTGCTTCCTCTACTGGCGCCTCGATCTCTACGTTCTTCACAGCAGCCAAGAGTTCTACTGTCTCTGCCTCGGTAGGAAGAACTACATTGTCATCCTCAGGAGCTTGGAAAGAGATAATAAGGTTTTCGTCTGTTACCAAGTTTTGTGCAATCTGGTTGAGCATATCTACACTCAACATAGGCAAGATTTGTTGAATCATTTGGTATTCCCAAGCGATACCAGGAATAGGCTCGTCGCTCAAGTAGTGACGGATATACTCTTGTGCATATCTGATGTTGCGCACGGTATTGCGCTCGTTGTAAGACTTTTCATAAGCAGCCAACATCTCTTTCTTCACGCGATCAAGTTCTGCATTGGTAAAACCATAGCGACGCATCTTCTCCAATTGCGTGAGCAGATCTTTGTATGCTGCCACCTCTTGACCTTGCTTCGCCAAATATACAGCCACAAAAGCGTCTTTTTCTTTTACCAATTCGCCGTAGTATGAACCAGCACCCACGAAAGTTGCTTCTGGTTTCATGCTGAGTTCTGACAAACGGTTATTGAACATATCACATACGAGTTCAAGAGCAAGACTTTGTACATATGCCATGTTGGTTCCGCGGACTTGTTTAGGCAATTGTGGTTTCTTGAACTCCATCTCAATACGGGTGTATTGTGCCTCTTTGTCACGAACAATAGCCACGATTGGCTCTACATTATCATCCACAGAATACAATGGGCGCTCGCCGCGGTTTACGCGTGCAGGCACATCTGCCCAAAGTTCTTTGATTTTGTGCTCTACTTTATCTACATCAATATCACCTACTACGATAATCGCTTGGTTATCTGGACCGTACCATTTCTTGTAGTAGTCACGAAGCGCGTCGTATGTAAAGTTGTTGATTACGGCGGTATCGCCAATCACGTCGCGTTTAGCATATTGACTACCTGGGTATTTGAGTGGGTTAATGGCTTTCCACATACGGCGAGCGGCTTGCGCACCTGTACGCCACTCCTCGCGGATCACACCACGCTCATTGTCAATCTCCTCTTCCAAGAGAGAAAGACCACATGCCCAATCGTGCATTACCAACAACGCAGAGTCAATGATTCCCTCGCGCACGGTTGGCACCTCTGAAAGACGATAGACAGTTTCGTCCAATGAGGTGTAGGCATTGATGTTTCCACCGAAGTTCACACCGATAGACTCAAAATACTCAATGATACCCTTACCAGCAAAGTGCTCGGTACCATTGAATGCCATATGCTCTAAGAAGTGAGCAAGACCGTTTTGGTGATCTTCCTCCATGGTTGCACCTACGGCTTGTGCGATATGGAACTCTGCACGTTGCTTAGGATGCTCGTTGTGTCGAATATAATAAGTCAGACCATTCTCCAACTTGCCCACGCGTACTGCAGAATCAATAGGCAACGCTTGTGGTTGTTGCGCTGTAGCGACGAGCGACAACGCTAGCACTAAAATGCTTAGAATCAACTTTTTCATATCTTTATTTTTTAGATTGTTTCGTTCTCAGTGGCAGGATTTTTATCCACAGGACTATCAGTTGGAGTCTCTGTTGCCTGTGGTTGCTCTACCTCTACCTCTTTCTTCTTGCGAGGCGCACGTTTCTTTTTTGGTTGCTCTACCTCAGCTGCTTGCATAGCCTCATTTGCTTCTATGATTTCATCCGTGCGACTGGTCCAAGGGCGAGCACCTAAGATGGCCTCTACATCCTCGGAGGTAATCACCTCTTTCTCAATCAAGAGTTCTGCCAACTTGTTGTGACCTTCTGCGTTCTCCTCTAGGATTTTCTTTGCGCGTGCCATTTGCTCAGCAATGATAGCTGCCGTCTCGGCATCGATGACTTCGGCTGTTTTCTCGGAATATGGTTTTGTGATTCCCATATCATATCTGCCGGTAGAATCGTAGTAACTCAAGTTTTTGAGTTTGGCCGACATACCGTAATATGCCACCATAGCGTATGCTTGCTTAGTGGCGCGCTCTAGGTCATTGAGTGCACCAGTAGAAGTCTGCTTGAGGAATACTTCCTCTGCCGCACGACCACCAAGGAGCGAACACAAGTTGTCCATAATATGGTCTTTGTTCGTCAATTGTCTTTCCTCTGGCAAGTACCACGCAGCACCTAATGCCATACCACGAGGAACGATAGTCACTTTCACGAGTGGATTACCATAACGTAACAACCAAGAGATCGTTGCGTGACCTGCCTCATGATATGCCACAGAGCGTTTCTCTTCCTCGGTCATCACTTTGTTCTTACGCTCCAAACCACCAATAATGCGATCTACCGCGTCCATAAAATCTTGCTTAGTCACTTTCTTATGATCTTTACGCGCAGCAATCAAGGCTGCCTCGTTGCAGACATTCGCGATATCTGCACCCGAGAAACCTGGGGTTTGTTTTGCTAAGAAATTGATATCTATCGTATTATCCAATTTGATAGGTGCCAAGTGTACACCAAATATCTCTTTGCGCTCTTGCAAGTCTGGCAACTCCACATGGATCTGACGGTCAAAACGTCCTGCACGCAACAAAGCTGAATCCAAAACATCTGCACGGTTCGTAGCGGCCAAAATGATTACACCAGAGTTGGTACCAAAACCGTCCATCTCGGTGAGCAATTGGTTCAATGTGGACTCACGCTCATCGTTTCCTCCACCCATTGCATTGTTGCGACCACGAGCACGACCGATGGCGTCGATCTCATCGATAAAAATGATTGCAGGTGATTTCTCTTTGGCTTGACGGAACAAGTCGCGCACACGACTCGCGCCCACACCCACGAACATCTCAACAAAGTCACTACCTGACATTGAGAAGAATGGTACATTCGCTTCACCTGCTACCGCTTTGGCAAGCAAGGTCTTACCAGTTCCCGGAGGGCCTACTAACAATACACCTTTTGGAATTTTACCACCCAAGTCGGTATATTTCTTAGGCTCTTTCAAGAAGGACACAATCTCCTCCACCTCTTGTTTAGCGCCTGCTAGACCTGCTACATCTTTGAAGGTTACTTTGCCTTTTTTGTCTTTGTCAAACACTTCCGCTTTGGCTTTGCCGACATTGAATATGCCGCCAGGACCGCCGCCCGCAGCGTTGGCCATACCACGACTCATCCATACAAAGAAGAGCACAATCAAAGCGAAAGGCAAAATATTGACTAGGATCAAGTACCAATCTCCTTTGGACTTGGCATAACTCACATCAATAGCCGCTTTACCCGCCTCTTTGCGTGTTTGATTTACGCTCTCAATATACTTAGCAAACTCCTCTACCGAAGGAACAAGCACATTGAGTTCGCCTTTGGACTTCTCTCCCGCCTCTTGGTTGCTAAATACTAAGGCATATTTCTCTGGGCGAATCTTCGCTTTGGCGGTATTGTCGTCATATACTACGACGGAAGCAACTGCATCGTTGTTAATGTATGCAGTAAACTTGGTATAACTCAGGTCTTTATCTGCACCTTTCTCTCCTCCAATAGGGAAGAAAAAGAATACCAATAGACCTACCATAATAGCATAATAGATCCACGACCAGTGTGACTTTTTAGGTTGTTGTTTTTGATTAGGTTGTTTAGGTTTTTGTTCTGCCATTTTACTTGTGGGTTAAAAAAGTTTTAACGTTCTAAAAGTTTTAAGGGTTACGCTTCTGGTATTTCTGTGATTTTACCATCAGCCCATAGGTGCTCAATGTCGTAGTAAGCGCGTGGCTCACGTTGCATAATATGTACGAAGATATTTCCGTAATCCAATACGATCCATTCTGCGTTGTCACGACCATCTACAAATAATGGGTGTACGTGTGTTTGTGTACGAACAAAACTATCCACTTCATCAGCGATAGCGCATACTTGGGTATTTGATCCACCTTCGGCAATGATAAAATACTCTGCTGGCGCAACTTCCAGTTTGCGCAAATCCACGGTTACAATACGTTGTCCCTTACGATTTTGAATACCTTCAATAATCGTTTCCACTAATTTCTTTGTTGATACTTCTTTCTTCATTATTGCATTTATATTTTATTCTTCTAGATAGCCCTTCCCTTTAGGGAGGGGTTGGGGTAGGCTTTCTTACTGCCTTACAAAATCCTTGCCAAACAGTCTCTGCTCTGCCATTTTGGCATAATGGCACAAATTCGCTGCAAAATTACTAAAATTCTTCGAGTTACGCAAGTCTTTATATAAAAATTATATAAAACGATTCTTTTTGATCTTTTTTACTCCCCTAGTTTGCCCTCTATCTCCATTGGAACCTCATCGGAACCTCATCGGAACCTCATCGGAACCTCGCCGTATCTTCACCATAGGATTACCATAGGATTCCGCTACCGTTATCGAATAAATACCTATGCTTCTTACTACATCTCATCCTTCTGCTACCAACAAAAAAACGCACTCTTCCAAGTGCGTTTCTTTCTTTGTGTTTTAAGATGCCTATTGTTTCTCTTCCTTTGCCTCTTCGTTTCCTGTGTCTTTGGTTATTTCTTCTAGTTGACGAATGTACTCATCCCATTGCGAAGGTAGTTTTTGGATAATGAATTTCCAAATAAGCCAATTAAATCCAAAAAGTATCAATCCAACGGCAATAAATAATAAGTGGTATTTGCCAAAAGGTACGTCCATTTGACATATGTCAATAAATCCATCTCCCCAGATTACAATAATAAGGAATGAGTATCCAAATAGTACAAAAGGACCTTTCTCTAAACGCTTTAATCTTTGTAGTTTGGACAATAGATCTCTTGTGTTTCCTGACATGATTTTGTTGTTACTAAGAGATAGGAGATTGTAAAGACGCGTACACATACAAACAAGAAAAAATATTCCCCATGTAATTGTTCTGTACAAATTGTTGTCGTTTATTTGCTCATAACAAATAAACAATGGTATTAAAAATATCAATAGCACAAAGTAAGCACGCATACCTTTAACCTTTTGTTTAATGACGTGGCGTAGGTTTTGCTCTGTGATTATCTCTTGCTTATTTAATTTCTCTTTCAGCGCAGCCATTTGCTCGCGTATTTCTTGTAATTCATCCATAATATATCTTATTTATAAGGTTTATAGTTATCTACGAGATATTAACTATTAATTTTTCTAAGTTGTTCACGGATTCGCACCAATCTCACAGATACATTTTTTGCGCTGATACCCAAAATTTCCCCGATTTCATCGTAACTTAGGTTCTCCAACCACAGCATCACAATCGCTCTGTCAAACACACCCAACTTCTGTATGCGCTTGTGTAAAAGCTGCACTTGTTGCATATTCTTGTCCGACTCATCGAATAGGTCAATATCCATGGATAACGGAATACGCTCGCCGCGTGATTTCTTCTTCCTATCCATCGAAATGCAGGTATTCGTCGTCACACGATACACCCATGTTTCAATTTTACTCTCGTTTCTGAATTTCGAAAAGCCCTGCCAGAGATGAATCAATGTCTCCTGAAAGAGATCATCTATCTCATCCTTGTCTTTGGAGAACATAAAGCAGATACCATATATCGTGCTTTTTTGCTCCTTGACCAGGGTCGCAAATTGTTTTTCTAATGTTTCCATGTTTTTAATTGTTTCCGCTATCCGCTATCCGTTATCCGATACCCGATAACCGCTATCCGCCTATTAGACGCAATGCCTATTCAACTTACTACAACAAAAAGAAAATTTTTGTTAATTTTCGGGTGAATTTTCTATAATTTTTGTTTTAAGTACAAATATTTTGCAAAGATACGCTAAAATTTGCGTATTTGCAAAAAAAAACGTAACTTTGCACCCGATATTTATTAAACAATAAGGACTCCTTTGGCGAAGCGTCCTATAGGCGGAAATCCCTCCTATAATCCGTAGGGGGTCCAATAACCTAAAATAATATGTTCATCATCGGCATTGCGGGCGGTACCGGCTCTGGAAAAACAACCGTGGTACGCAAACTCATTGAGCGTCTTCCTCAAGGCGAAGTAGTTGTTATCCCTCAAGACTCCTACTATAACGATAGTAGTCATGTGCCTTTTGAGGAGCGTCAGAACATTAACTTTGATCATCCAGATGCCTTCGAATGGCCTTTGCTCGCTAAGCACATCGAAATGCTTAAAAATGGCGAATCCATCGAGCAACCTATCTACGATTATATTACTTCTTCCCGCCAAGAGAAGACTATTCATGTAGACCCTCGTGAGATTATTATAGTGGAAGGAATTATGGCGTTGCATGACCCTATTCTCCGTCAACAAATGGACCTCAAGATTTTTGTGGATGCCGATGCAGACGACCGTCTTATCCGTGTTGCACAACGCGACATCGTAGAACGTGGACGCACCATTGAGGCAGTTATGGAGCGTTACCAACGTGTATTGAAACCTATGCACGAGCAGTTTATCGAGACTTGCAAACGTTATGCGGATGTCATCATCCCACAAGGTGGACATAACAACGCTGCTATCAATATGCTCGTTAAGTTTATCAAACAAGAGCTCAAAGAAAAGAAATAAGAACCCTAGCGGGAGTCTAACAGCGAAGCGGTCTAACATGCTCTACCTTCAGCTCTTTTGGACATATCTTAAGATAGGCACCTTTACTATTGGAGGTGGTTATGTGATGTTGTCTATGATAGAGCGTGAGATAGTGGATCGCAAAGGTTGGATTGATCGCGAGGAGTTTCTCAATATGATAGCCCTTGCGCAGGCAGCACCTGGTTTGATTGCGGTGAATTCGGCTATTTTTATCGGTTGGCGCATAGGTGGATGGCGCGGAGTGATTGCCACTGTTTTGGGCGCAGTCCTTCCTTCTTTCTGTATCATCTTGGCTATCGCCATGCTTTTTCAAGACTATAAGGACTACCCTGCGGTAGAAGCCGTATTCAAGGGTATTCGTCCTGCGGTAGTAGCTCTGATTGCTGCGCCTCTCTGCCGTATGGCGAGTAGTGCTAAGATCACTTGGGCGACTGCTATTATTCCTATTGCGGGTACATTGCTTATTTGGTTAGGCGGACTCTCTCCTATATGGATTATCCTTGTTGCTGCCCTCGCTACACTAGGTTATACCTATCTACAAGAAAGGAGGAGTAAATGATCTACCTTCACCTGTTTTTAAGTTTTTTGAAGATCGGTCTCTTCGGTTTTGGCGGTGGATTGGCGATTCTATCGCTCATTCAACACGAGGTGGAGTCTCACGGATGGATGACGCAAGAGGAGTTTGTGGATATAGTGGCTGTGAGTCAAGTTACTCCTGGTCCTATCGGCATTAACTGTGCCACCTATGTTGGATATACTGCCACCGGTAGCGTGTGGGGTAGTTTGCTCGCTACATCGGCCATTGTTCTCCCTAGTCTGGTTATCATGCTACTCATTTGCAAGGCATATTTCTATATAAATGCCCGATTTCAACACAATATTTACTTCACTCGTACCATGCGCACCCTGCGTTTGTCTGTCTTAGGACTGATTGCTGCAGCTGCTTTGGCCCTTATGACCCCCGTTAGTTTTATCGACTGGCGCAGTTGGGTAATTTTTGCGGTAGCTTGTATTATCACGATAATTCCACAATTTATCAAAAAATCCGATTCCAACGGTATTATAGTGGAACTTGTGTTGCGCAAAAGTTTGCTATTCCTATCCAATCCAATACTTCTGATTATCTTGGCGGGTGTTGCAGGCTATCTAATATATGCCTGATAAATGCTCTGATGTTTATACAAAAAAAAAGCTACCCGTGATGAAGGTGGCTTTTTTTTATGTTGGATGATATGTTATCCCAAATAGGTTTTGAGGATTCCGCTTCGTGAACTTGTTTTGAGTTTACGGATGGCTTTCTCCTTGATTTGTCGAACACGCTCGCGGGTGAGGTTGAACTCAATACCGATCTCTTCGAGGGTCTTCTCCGGTACTCCAATGCCGAAGAATTTACGAAGGATATCTGCCTCTCGTGGTGTGAGTTGATCCAATGCGCGGTCGATCTCTCTAGATAATGACTCGCTAATGAGTTTGTGATCTGCATTTGGTGAATCTTCGTTAACCATCACATCGATCAAGCAGTTGTCTTCTCCTTCTACGAATGGAGCATCTACGCTGACTTGTCTTCCTGACATCTTGAGCGAATCAGCAATCTTGTCAATTGGCAAATCCAATATCTCTGCTAATTCTTCTGCGCTAGGACGGCGCTCGTGTTCTTGTTCAAAGCGTTGGTATGCTTTGTTGATTTTGTTGAGCAAACCTGATTGGTTAAGCGGTAGTCGCACGATACGAGCTTGCTCTGCAAGGGCTTGTAGGATGGATTGGCGAATCCACCATACGGCGTAAGAGATGAATTTGAATCCGCGTGTCTCGTCGAATTTTTCTGCTGCCTTAATGAGGCCAAGGTTGCCTTCGTCAATAAGGTCAGGAAGGCTCAATCCTTGATTTTGATACTGCTTTGCTACAGAGACAACGAAACGGAGGTTGGCACGAGTGAGTTCCTCAAGGGCAGCTCTATCGCCATTACGAATTCGGCCAGCCAATTCCACCTCACGATCAACCGAGATAAGCGCCTCACGACCAATTTCTTGCAAATACTTGTCAAGAGAAGCTGATTCACGGTTGGTGATTGATTTAGTAATTTTAAGTTGACGCATGATAACAAATAACAGTTAACAATTGATAGTTAACAGTATGAAATAAATGTTATTAGTTGGTTTTTCGTGATCCGGTCGGGATTCGAACCCGAGACCCACAGCTTAGAAGGCTGTTGCTCTATCCAGCTGAGCTACCAGACCCAGCGTTTCATAACGCTTTGTACGCTTTTGCACGCCAAAATACCCGTGTAGGCACGATTATTGGGGTCTACAAAGGCAATTTGGGTGCAAAGGTACTGCTTTTTTTTGACTTATGCAAGTCCAGAACGAAAAAATTACAAAAGTTCCTCAAAAAGTTCTTGTAATTTAGTCTTGTTCATTGCACCTACGGTACGATTAACCAATTCTCCGTTCTTGAAGAACAAGATGGTAGGGATGTTCATAATACCATATTGGCTGCAAGTCTCATCGTTGTCATCTACGTTGAGTTTGCCTACGGTAATTTTACCCTCGTACTCCGCTGCAAGTTCTTCTACTACTGGCAACATCATTTTGCATGGGCCACACCATGGTGCCCAGAAATCAACCACTACAGGTTGTCCCTCTGCCAACACTTCTTGGATGTTAGCGTCTGTAATCTCTTTAATCATAATAGTTTATATTTTAATATGTTTGTTTTCTATTTCTCCGGATAACAATAAATCCGTAATAGGATCTTCTATCCATGTCTGAATCGCTCTTTTCAATGGGCGTGCGCCGAACTTGCGATCCAAGGATTCTTTGAGCAGTTTCTCTCTTGTCTCTTCTGTCACTTCTAAATTGTATCCCATCACCTCTAAACGTAGCTTTAGAGGGTATAGCTCAAGCGACAAAATCTGTGCCAATGAATCTCTGCAGAGCGGGTTAAATACCACGATATTATCCAGTCGATTGACAAACTCTGGAGGGAATGTTCGGTTAAGTGCTTTAGTTAGAGTACGTTCGGATTGTTTGTCATCTATTTCTCCTGCATCAAAACCTATTCCGCTACCAAATTCGCTCAACTGACGTGTACCCACATTACTTGTCATGATAATGATGGTATTCTTAAAATCGACTATATGCCCCTGACGATCTGTCAGTCTTCCCTCGTCCATTACTTGCAACAGCACATTGAAGATGTCTGGGTGAGCTTTCTCTATCTCATCAAACAACACGATTGAATAAGGTTTACGACGCACAGCCTCGGTAAGTTTGCCTCCTTCCTCATGGGCTACATAACCCGGAGGAGCACCTACGAGCAGACTAACCGTGTGTTTCTCAATATATTCGGACATATCAAAGCGAATAATCGCATCCTTATTGCCGAACATCTCTTCTGCCAAACATTGTGCTAGGTGGGTTTTACCCACACCTGTTGGACCTAGGAGGAAGAACGTTCCGATCGGTTTCTTGGGGTCTCTGAGTCCCATGCGGGAACGTTGAATAGCTTTGACGATTGTCTCGATGGCTTTGTCTTGTCCTATTACGCGTTGTTGAAGTACCGTAGCCATCTGGCGCAACTGTTGTGTCTCGGTTTGTGCCACCCGTTGCACAGGTACTCCGGACATACGACTCACCACAAAAGCAATATCCGCCTCTGTGATCAGTGGAGTGCTGTCTGTTTCGGTGGTTGTTTGTCTCTTGTATGCTCCTGCCTCGTCCATTGCGTCAATGGCTTTATCAGGGAAGAAACGGTCTGAGATATACCTATCGGTTAGTTTCACGCATGCCTGCAACGCTTCTTCGGTGTATTGTACTTTATGGAAGGTGCCATACACTTCGCTCAGGCGTGTGAGTGCAGCATAGGTTTCTTCTGGAGATGTGGGTTGTACTTGTACTTTTTGGAAGCGTCTTTCTAGTGCTCCGTCTTTCTCAATTGTCTTGCGATATTCGCTAATTGTGGTAGCGCCTACGCATTGCACTTCTCCTCGTGCTAGTGCTGGCTTAAGAATATTAGCAGCGTCCAAGGAACCTTGTGCATTACCCGCTCCCATGATAGTATGAATCTCATCCACAAAGAGAATGATTTCGGGATGCTTGTGCAACTCGTTAATCACCGTCTTCATGCGCTCTTCAAATTGTCCGCGGTAGGTGGTGCCTGCCACCATAGAGGCAATATCCAATGACACAATCCGTCTTCCTTGTAGGGTAGGTGCTTCGCCGTTTTCAATTCGTAATGCTAACCCCTCTACAATAGCGGATTTACCTACGCCAGGTTCGCCAATCAGGATAGGATTATTCTTCTTGCGGCGTGATAGAATCTGTATCACGCGTTCTATTTCCACTTGACGTCCCACTACAGGATCTAACTCTCCTTTGCGAGCTTGCGCAGTCAAGTCTTTGCCGTATTTATCTAGCGCTGGTGTGTCTGTCTTGCTCTTTTTGTGCTCTTTCTGATTATCCCAACTGAATGGTTGTTCACCTGCAAACTCAGCATCCAGTTGAGTACCATTTTGTGGTAATGGTTGTGGTTTTGGAAAAAGTCGTTCAATACATTCGTAGTCTATGCCAAATTGTTGCTCTACGAACATGGCAGGGAAGTTTACGCGCTCACGCAGTAGCGCTAATAATAGGTGTACCGATCCACATTCCTCTGCGTGATAGAGTTTGGCCTCTATGATCATCAGACGGAGTATGCGTTCGCTAGCACGGGACATTTTTGTTGTTTGACTAGGTGCTGCTTGCATCAGTCTCTCATCTATCGAGCGTTTGAGTTCGACAGGGTTGAGTCCTGCCTGCATGAGTAGTTCGAAGGCTTTTCCTTCTGCCAAACGCAGTATACCCAACATCATGTGGTCGGGCATAATCTCTGTAGAGCCCAAGCGTTGTGCTTCTTGTTGGGCGTACAATAGAATTGTATGTAGGTTATTTGTTTGTTGCATAATATATAATAAGGTGTAGATTTATTTGTAGAAATGCCATGCTATACCTGCTCGGAACATGTCGGGTGCCATAGGGTAGGAAGGCATTTCAATGTATTGTTTGTTCATAAATGATTCGTTCAAGTGTTGGTATTGGACAAATAGTTTGAGTCGTAATTTGCGTACGTAGAAATTGGCATATGCATTCATTACAGGGTAGTTGCCCACTTGTTGTTCGTTTTGTATGGAGAATTGTCCCAATGCAGGATTGAGCACAGGTGCATAGTATTTGGTGAAAAAGCGCATGTCTACACCTATCTGTACGTCTAGCACTTTGACCCATGTGCCGTGGTAATAGAGGTTGTTGTACAATGTGAGGGTAGGTAATGGCATTTTGTCGGATGATGACAGTTGGTACACAATGCTATTATCTAGGTTAACCCAAGGAGTGGTGATGTTCAGTTGTAGATCCGCAGCCAGCACTTGTATGTTACCGTCCATTTGTTCGGGTTTCCCATCCGTGTCAAAATAAATAGGTTGTGTGATATTTTCAAAGGAAACTTTGAGTTTGGGTTTTACCCATTTGGTCGGATAGGCGATTTCTCCACCAATATGCAAACGATATTGTTTGTTGAAATCATTATCCCATTCATAGTGATTACTCCGGTAGCGTTGCAAATAATAGTCTGGTGTCTCGTTGCGGAAGAATACTTTCGCTGCCAAGGTCAATGAGTCTTTACCCAATTTGAAACCGCCATCGATATGGCCATTAACCTGAAACTCACCAAGTTTGTATCCTATCAAACACACATTACCATCAAATCCGTAGTGTATATGCGTACCTCTGTTTTTATACAATGCACCTCCGATATAGGTATTGTTGGTCCAGCGATTTTCGTAAGTGATATCTGCAGGTTTTCCTACACTATCTGAAAAAATAGGCAGCAAGTCTAGATGCCTTTGTGTTTCGTTCATTGCATATACTGTAGCACCGAACTTTAACCAGGTGTTAAACTCTTCTTCGAAGGTCACCGATAGCGTGTTTTTGATGCTCAAGCATGCGGCAGTATCCGCTGTGGTATTTTTGTTGTAGTAGGTGTTCGGATAGAATCCTTGTGCGTCTTTCTCGATATATCGTTTGGTGGCATCATTGACTTCGAATATATGCCTAAAGGTAGTTACGGGCACATATTCTATCTTGATGGAGTCTTTCTTCTCCCATTCTCCTTCCTCGTTGCGTTCACGATAATTGACTTTGCGTTCACGTTCGACGCAAATGCTGTAGTAGTGGTTTAGGTAGCCAGATAGGTATCTCAGACCGGACATACCTTGCATCTTGACAGGTAGATCTTCTGGACTGAGTTTACCCTGTAGGTCATTGACATTCACTAGTCCGCCATTCTCAAAATTGCTTAGCGTATTCCACGTGAATGCTCCTTGTAGCGAATAGTGATCGCCGTTGTATGATCCAAATACCGATCCATATACGGTCTTACCTTCTAGGTTGGCAAAACGACCAAATGAGTTAAGGTAGTCTATGGTCATGCCTAGATTGACGCGGCGTGTTACATTGCCAGTAAATGAAAAACTAATGTCACTTTGACCTAAGTTAGTGACAAATCCTTTCTTGTAGGCAATGGTAGAGTAAGGGGTAGTGGTGTGGTAGAACTTGACTTGTTGTGGAGTAATGATGTACGGGGTATAGGCATCTGCAAATAGAAAATCAGTCCTTTTCTGTCTGCTGAAGTATATACGTGACTGAACGGGTGAAATCAAGTTGGAGTTGGTGGTGTTGGAAATAGAGTAGTCATTCAGTACATCACGCATAGGCAGATGTAGATAAGACGAGTCGATGCCAGATAGTGTATCTGCCACGCCTGTCCATGGGTCTAATTGCCACGCCTTCATAACAGTGGGAACGGTCTTTTCGTTGGCCGTTATTCCCACTGTTACACAGATCATTAACAGCACTATGCTAATGAGGCGTTGATATACGTGTTGTTTGATATGCACTTTTATTTCTTAGCAGCGCGCTCTTTTTTCTTGAGTGCTTTGATTTGCTCTTCTAGTTTTTCGATTTCTTTTTCTTGGTTATTGATGGTCTTCAAGAGCTCGTTCAACTCCTCGTTCTCGATGGTAGTTGGGTATTGCTCATCCACGCGTTGCAAGAAATCGGATAGAATGTTCATATAGTTAATGAACGCATCGTATGCAGACTCAAAATGTGTGCTACCTTGATCAATATGATTCATGTAGTGGAAGTAGTTCACATCTTGCAACAACAACCAGTCGCGTTTGAGTTGTTTGTCTTGGCACAAATGTACGCGCTCTGCCACAGCGTAGAGTTTTTGCAATGCTTCGTTTTGCAAGTCATTGCCGGTGTAGATATTGATATCTTTTGCCTCGCCTGCCCAGGTAAGAGGATATGGTGCTACGACCACGTCGTTAGTGGCAAATTTTTTCGCCACTTCACTTGGAGTCATAAAACCGATGCTCTTATCCATTGCGTGGTATGGCAATGCTTTGAGGAAATCAAAGATACCAGACATAGCATGTTGGCGTACACCAAATGTCTCGGCGCCTACCCAGATGTTTACTACTTGTTCCTCTTCTGGCAAAGTAGCTATCTGAGCGGTGTATTTCTCTGCATCCATTGGGTAGTTATACCAATTAGGGTCAGAGAAATGGAATGCGAGTTCGTCGCTCATGTTGGCATTGCGGAGCAATACTTTCATTTTAGGAGCAGAGGCACTTTGATATACATAGTTTGGACTCTTCCAACTCAAGATGTGTTTGGCACCCTCGGTCATCACGGTTTTGTAACCTTGTTGGTAGAGTTGAACTGCGATTTCATCTGAATAAACCAACTCAGTGTTGCAGATGGTAGTGGACTCTACGCCAAAAAGCTCTTTGACCATTGCTTGTTGCAACTGCAATTGCTCTATTGCCTCAGTCTCGCTATATACGCTAGCCAAAGAGTATGCGTATGGAGTTGCCACAAATTCTACACATCCAGTTGCTGCCAATTCGTTGAGCACATCGATCATCTCTGGTGCAAACTGTTGGAACATCTCTAGTGTGGTACCACTCACGCTCAAAGCGCAGTGGAAACGACCTTTAGACAGACGGATCATCTCCTTGATGGTGTTGCACAATGGTAGATAGGATGCGTGGACAAGATATTCTAGATGCTCCTCGGTCTGCATATCATCGTAGTAGTAATGATCTTGACCAATTTCAAAGAAACGATAACGCTTCATCTTGTATGGAGCGTGCATTTGAAAACAAAAACAAATATTTTTCATGACTTTCTAATTTTACAGTTGATGAATGATGGATTAATAGCGATACTCGCGCAATACTTGATCATAGATACGACGCACTTTCAGTCCGGCATCATACCATTTGATATTGTTAACTTCTTCGCGACCTAATTCGCTCAAGGATTTGTACATAGCAGGATACTTCACAATTGCGTAAATAGCATCTGCCATAGCGTCAATATCCCAATAATCGGTCTTAATAGCGTGAGATAGAATCTCTGCGCAACCCGATTGATGCGAGATGATAGATGGACATCCTACTTGCATAGCCTCCAGTGGTGAGATACCAAATGGCTCACTCACACTAGGCATGATATATACATCGGAGTCTGCCAATACCTCTTGCACTTGTTTGCCGCGCATAAATCCAGGGAAGTGGAACTTATCTGCTATGCCGCGTTGTGCCACAAGGTCGATCATCTTATTCATCATGTCTCCACTACCTGCCATCACAAATCGTACACCATCGGTCTTGGCCAACACGCGTGCAGCAGCTTCCACGAAGTACTCAGGACCTTTTTGCATGGTGATACGACCGAGGAATGTCACTAGTTTATCTTTGCGTGGATGTTTCACGAACTCCTCTGGGTTGGCGAGTGGTTCTACCGCATTATGTACGGTGCTCACTTTGTGAGGTGGCTGACCATATTTCTCGATCACGGTGCGGCGTGTCAATTCGCTCACGCACATGATGTGATCTGCTTCATCCATACCTCTGCGCTCGATGGCATATACCGTTGGGTTGACATTACCACGACTACGGTCAAAGTCCGTTGCGTGCACGTGGATGACCAATGGTTTACCAGATATTTGTTTGGCAAATACGCCCGATGGATAGGTCAACCAGTCGTGACTGTGGATGATATCAAAGTCCAATGCATGGGCCAATACACTTGCCACAGCCTCGTAGTTACCAATCTCCTCCAATAGGTTATCAGGATAACGACCAGAGAATCCTACGCAACCCAAATCATCGGTTCCAATACGCGAATAATTATAGTGGATGTTATTGCGTAGATGGTAGTACTCTTCGGCAGACATTCTGCCTTCCATGCGATGGCGAACGTAGTCATAATGGTTATCTTTCCATACAATAGGTACACTATTAGCACCGATTATGCGTAGGAAAGACTGATCCTCGTCTCCCCATGGTTTAGGGATTACAAAGGTAATCTCCATGTCCTCTTGTTGAGCCATACCACGTGTCAATCCGTAACTGGCTGTTCCCAAACCGCCTAGAATATGTGGGGGGAACTCCCAACCGAACATTAGTGCTTTCATTTTGTTTCGTATTTTTTCAAGGTGTTACATACTTCTATCACGCTCGCTACACTAGGAGCATAACTCATACCGCCGTGACCTTTGAATGGCGGGTTGCCATCGTACAACTCGTTGAGTGTACCTATACACAACTCGCTCATCTCTGCCTCATAACCAGTCAATAGACGACGAATAAAACTCTCGCCTGAGTGTTGGTATACTTTCAAATAAGCAATCGCATATGCCGCAATCGTCCATGGCCATACTGGTCCGTTGTGGAAGTTACGATCGCGCTCCAACTGACCGCCGATATACTCTGGGCGGTAACCACCACTCTTAGGAGATATCGTGCGCAAACCCTTAGGAGTATACAACTCTTTGGTACAGATGTCCACTACGGCTTTGCGTTGTTTCTTGTCTAGTGGTGAGAATGGCAAGGACGCAGCGATAATCTGGTTAGGACGAACTTCATTATTGTGGTAATCGCCATCTACATAGTCATCTAGATAGTAACCATTCCAGAATGTCTTTACGAAGTTGTCTTTCGCTACTTCTGCTTGGTATTCCATCAGGTCTGCCACTTGCTCTTTGCCCAGACAACGTTGGATGGCTGCGGTGAAGAGCAGTGCGTTGTACCACAATGCGTTGATCTCTACTACATAACCTGTACGAGGGGTGATAGGACGACCGTCCTCTACGGCGTTCATCCAGGTTGCAGGACGCTCTTTGCCATCTACCCATAATAGGCTGTTGTGGTGTAGGAACAAACGTGGGTGTTGTTGTCTACGGATAAACAACATGATCTCGATGATGAGTTGACCGTATAGTTTGGTGGTCTCTTCCAAAGATGTGTATTCCGCATACTCTTGCAATGCGTGGATAAACCACAACAAGGCATCCGGTTCGTCCATACCCACTAGTTTGTGAGGCTGACCATTCATAAAGGCGCGAATCTCCTCCACGGTTGTCTTATTGACGATAGCGTCCCAGTACTCAGGACGACCAATGCCCATTGTACAACCTGGCAATGCCAAGAATTCCTCACGAGCAGTCGCTTTAAACCATGGATAACCTGCCATCAAATAGCACTTGTCTCCTTCGCGTTTATAGAATTGTGATGCCGCGTTTTTCAGACTGTTGAACATCGTGTCGCGTGCACTACGACGTTGCAATTCTTTCTCCCACAATCCCTTCAAGGTATTGGTCTTCACTTCGCTAATACCTGCGGCAAAAATGATGCTCTCACCTTTCTTGATTGCTACTTCAAACCATCCTGGCACCAACTGGTCTTCCTTGTAGGAGAATCCCCTCTCTAGTTCTTTGAGGTATTCTATTCCTCTGTACCATTGTGGATTATGGGTATACTCGCATTTCTTGGAGCATTGCATATATAATTCAGGGAATGCGGGATACATTCTTGCTGCTCTACCGTTTTGCACCTCGCGCATATCGGTACAAGCTTCTGGATTCTCGTGGGTAAGTTCGCTTGTGCTACGGAAAGCCAAGAATGGTTTTAATCGCAATGTGGTAGGTGAGTGTGCTTCTACCAAGGTGTAACGAATCAACACGCGTGGCTCAAAACTCACCAACATACGCTCTTTGGTCAATATCACACCGCCGACACGATAAGTGGTCTTACTGATTACCTCGCAGTCGAACTCACGAATGTACTTATGACCATTAGGAGTGTACAAGTTTTCGCCATACTGATGAATGCCGAGGTTAAATTCGGCACCATGTTGAATCACGGTTTCGTCCAAACTGCCCAGAAGTACATAATTATCTTCTGGTAACGGATCAGACAGAGGGAGTACCAATTGTCCATGGTACTTGCGAGTGTTACAATCCACTAGTGTGGTGGAGTTGTAGGCACCCGCACGGTTGGTGCGGATCATCTCTTTGCTCAAACTACGCTCTAGGTTGATGAGTAGTTTCTTGTCAAAATTCAAATAACTCATATCTATTCCTCCTAATGTTATTTCCACTTATCTTCAGCATCCATATGGAACTGACGAATCTGTTGTTCTTCTTCTCGTTTGCAGATTAGCAACACACCGTTGGATTCGGCGATGATGCAGTTTTCTACACCTTGTATCACAGCCATATGTCCCTTAGGTAATGTGACGATATTGCCATGGCTATCATAGTATCTTGCTTCGCAATGCAAGGTCGCGTTACTGTTCTCGTCTTTTTGACTCAAGTCATACAGCGAGCCCCATGTGCCTAGATCGCTCCAACCAAAGTCGCTAGGCAATACATACACATTCTTGGCATGCTCCATCACTCCGTAGTCAATGGAGATACTTGGACAGGTAGGGAATACCTCTTGGATAAATCTCTCCTCTGCTTCAGTACCAAATACATAATCACCTTTGGCAAAGATGTTGGCTACTTCGGGCAGATACGCTTTGAACGCGGCATCGATAGACTGCAAGCTCCATAGGAAAATACCCGAGTTCCACAAGAACTCACCACTCTCCACAAACGTCTTGGCTACCTCCAAGTTCGGTTTCTCGGTAAAGGCTTTTACTTTGCAAATACCCGCTTGGTGCTCCATTGTTTTTCCTCCATCGATCTGGATATATCCATATCCGGTGTCAGGACGAGTAGGTTTCATACCCAATGTCAATAGGGCTTCGTGGGAGGCTACGAACTCCAGTCCGTCGGCAATTGTCTGCACAAATTTTTCCTCCTGCAAGATCAAGTGATCACTTGGTGCCACTACGATATTGGTTTTCATCTCGCCCCGTTGCTTTGCCATTGCCTTTATGCGCGCGATAGCATAAGCGATGCATGGGGCCGTGTTTCTGCGCGCAGGCTCGCACAACACCTGCGAGGACTGCAGCATAGGTAGTTGTTCCAATACCAAATCGCGATACTGCACATTGGTTACTATCAGAATGTTCTCCGCAGGAACCAAACTAGCAAAGCGATTCACAGTCATCTGTAATAGACTTTGGCCCGTGCCAAAGAAGTCCAGAAACTGCTTGGGTTTGTCCGTGCGACTAAATGGCCAAAAGCGACTACCTACACCACCGGCCATAATCACACAATAGTTGTGTTTCATCATATTATTAGTATTTTTGGTCTTACACATTTGTCCTAAATTTATATTAAATTTATTAAAGTCTGCAAAAGTACTATTTTTTTTCCATATATGCAAGACTTCTTATGTATTTTTCTATAATTATGCATTTATCTAGTGTCCACTCTTGCATAATTCAAAGGATTTCATTACCTTTGCACGAATTTTTGCATCTATGAAGAGGATTTTAGTCTATGTTTTGGTGCTCGGCGCATTGGCAAGTGGGTTTGTCTCTTGTCGTCGTCAGTCTGTGCCCAAACCTTATGGATATTACCGTATCGCTCTTCCTGATACGGGTTATACCTACTTTGATTGGAAGGAATATCCGTACTCTTTTCGTCTATCTACGAACGCTTATGTAGAGGCGCACGAGAAGGATGGCGAGGCGTATTGGATTGATATTCAGTATCCTTCGCTCAATGCTACGATCCATTGTAGTTACAAACCTGTGCGCAATAATCTGCGTAACCTATCGCGAGATGCCCAAGAGTTTCTCTATAGTCACTCTACTGTAGCATCGGCTATCCCTGCTCAGGAATATGCCAACGATGAGCGTTCGGTCTATGGTCTTTACTTTGAGTTGCACGGCAACACGGCCACACCTATTCAGTTTTATCTAACCGACTCGGTAGAGCATTTCTTCCGTGGTTCGGTTTATTGCAATACTATTCCTAACCAGGATTCGCTTGCCCCTATCCATGACTATTTGCGCCAGGATGCTCGTGTGATCATGGAGTCGATGGTTTGGCGATGAATTCGGACAAAATGAGCGTTTTATCTACCATATTGCACCACCAACAATCGGTCTGCCCTCTGCTTGCCGTGTTGGTCGATCCGGATAAACCAGACCGTTATTCCGCTCTTCTCCCTTATCTCGGAGATGTGGATATGGTTTTGGTCGGAGGTAGCACGGGTACCCAGATCGAGCAGTGTGTTTCGCTTCTTCGTCAGCATACCTCTGCACCTTTGGTGCTGTTCCCTGGTAATACGGCGCAGTTTACTCCGATGGCTGATGCTTTGCTGTTTCTCACATTGCTCAACTCTCGCCGTGCTGAAGTGCTCATCGAACCTCATATTCAAGCAGCCACTACGATTCGTCAGTCGGGGATAGAGACCATACCCATGGGGTATATCCTAGTGGATGGTGATCGCCAGAGTGCTGTGGAGCGTGTGTCGGGTTGTACCCCTATCGCTCGTCAGGCAGTGGCGGATGTTGTGAGTCATGCGCTAGCAGGGCAGTTGCTTGGCAAACAGTTGATTTATATAGAGGCGGGTAGTGGTGCTAAAACGCCCGTATCCATCGATACTATTCGTGCCGTTCGTCAGGTCATCGATATGCCTTTGATCGTAGGCGGAGGTATCATTTCCCCAGAACAAATGCTCTCTGCTTTCACGGCAGGAGCCAATATCGTAGTGATTGGTAACCATTTTGAGCAGCATCCTGAAGATCTGCCTCGTTTTTTACAGACAAAACAGTCTTATGTCCGCAATAACTAATCATACCGCAGACGATTTGCGCTATATGCAGATGGCGCTTGTAGAAGCTCAGAGAGCATATGACAAAGGTGAAATCCCTGTAGGGTGTATTATTGTAGCCGACAACCAAGTGGTAGGTCGTGGTCACAACCTTACCGAGACGCTTCAGGATGTAACGGCACATGCTGAGATACAGGCTATCACGGCTGCTGCTACTACTTTAGGTGGTAAGTACCTAACCCAATGTACGCTTTATGTTACTCTTGAACCTTGTGTAATGTGCGCTGGTGCTATAGGTTGGGCACAAATCCGTCGTGTAGTCTATGGTGCTGATGATGAAAAACGAGGTTTTACTCGCTTGGCTCCCCAAGCTTTGCATCCCAAATGCACGATTTCAACGGGAGTTATGGAACAAGAGTGTAAACAATTGGTACAGACATTTTTTCGAAGTAAACGATAATTTTTTAGACGATAGATCCCTATGAAACCACTCTTACGAACATCCTTGCAATCGATGGCTTTAGCCGCTTTGGCAGCATTGTCTATTTACCTTTTCCCTCGTTTTGAGTCTAATTTTAAATACACATACGAGGTAGGACAACCTTGGGGATACGGGTTGGTGATGGCTGAATTTGATTTTCCTATCAATAAGACGGAGGCGCAGTTGGCCGCTGAACGTGGTATGCTCATGCAAGACTATACGCCATGCTATACCTCGCAAAAATCATCGAATCCATCGGAACTCTATATTGTTTCTCTATCTGAAATGGAACGCTTGACCTCTCTAGGTTGTTCATTCGTGTCTGTGCTTGAAAATAAGGTTTCTACTTTGGTTTCGGTGCAAAATATTTACACGCCTAAGACAGCTTTTCAGTTGACCAATAAGGAGTATTCGCCTAATCTAGTATACGATTCTATCAAATCGCAGTATGTTCTGGATCAATTGTTGGAGCCTATGTCTCTTACCCACGGCATGGTGCCAGCAGGTGCTAAGATTATTGATTCGGGTGAGATTGTGACCGAGGAGATTTGCAACCTACTTGATTCCTATGCGGCAGCTAAGGAGAAACAGAATGTCTCCAAACGTCAGGGTTTTGTGTCCTCGCTAGGTGGAGCTGTTTGTATTATCTTTTTCTTGGTGGTGTTCTATCTTTACCTCTTTACCTATCGTCGCAAACTGTTAGATAATCTCCGTCATGTGTTGTTCTTCACGATTTTGATGGCGATTATTATCTCCATCGCTTTCTTGGTTTTGGTGTATGTAGATGCCAAGGAGTTTATCTACCTCGTGCCATTTGTTTGGTGCCCCGTTATTGCGCGTGTGTTCTACGATTCACGCACGGCTATCTTCCTGCATATCATTACCGTATGTATTGTTAGTGTCGCCCTTCCTGCTCCTTATATCTTCCTCCTCACGCAGTTGATGGTGGGCATCGTGGCGGTTATCTCTTTGCGCGACATGACTCAACGTGCCCAATTGGCGCAGACAGCTGCTTTTGTTCTGCTCGTCTATAGCTTGATGTATACGGCTATGCACTTGTTGTTCACGGGTACGTATAGTGATATTGACTGGCACTACTATCTGCTTTTCGCAATTAACGCTATTCTAGTGATCTGTTCGTATGGTCTGATATTCCTCTTTGAGCGTGGTTTTGGTCTGTTGAGCAATATCACTTTGGTGGAGTTGACTAATGTAAATTCCAACCTCATGCTTGAGTTTGCTGAGAAAGCGCCAGGCACTTTCCAACACTCCTTGCAGGTGAGCAACCTTGCTACCGAGGCGGCTAAACGCATTGGCGCTAAGGTTTTGCTCGTTCGTACGGGAGCTTTGTACCACGATATAGGTAAAATGAGCAATGCCGACTGTTTTATTGAGAACCAAGTAGAGGGTTACAATCCGCTCGATGGTATGGATACTGCTGCTGCTGCCAAGGTGGTGATCGACCATGTGCTTGAGGGTGAGCGTATTGCTCGCAAACACCATTTGCCTGAAGTGATCATCCATTTCATTCGTTCTCACCATGGCACATCGCAGACTCGCTATTTCTATAACACGGCGCTCAATCAGGTCAAACAGGCGGGACTGGATGCATCTGCGGTCAATATCGCGGACTATACTTATCCAGGACCTAAACCTGCGACCAAGGAGGCGGCTATTCTAATGATGGCAGATGCTATTGAGGCGCGTTCTCGTTCGTTAAAGGAGATGACTCCACAGTCTATCTCCGATATGGTAGATGATATGATTGATGTGCAAATGCGAGATGGACAATTGGCGCAGACACCATTGTCCTTCAAGGATCTAGAAGACGTGCGTGCTGTCTTCAAACAAAAACTCCTAGAGATTAATCACCATCGTATTACGTATCCGACGGTTGAGTAATAGTTGAGTAGGAGAGAGTAGTGGTTCGGGCGCTTTCCCATTTTTCCACGATTTCATCCATGATCTGAAATACTTCTGCTTTGCTATCCGCGCGAAGCAGAGCGATTCGTGTTTGACGGAAATCAAACAGTCCTTTGAATGCTGGCGATGCGGCAAAATGCCTACGGCTATGCACGATACCTTTGCGCTCATCGCCTATCCATTCGATGCTTCTTTCTACATGTTCTTTGAGGATGTCCACGCACCATTGCATGCTGCGTGTAGGTATTTGCTCGCCCGTGTTGAGGTAGTGTTGAATATCTTCGAATATCCATGGGCAACCAAAGGTTGCGCGACCTATCATAATGGCATCTACGCCATACTCGTCAAAGCACTCTTTGGCTCTCTCTGGTGTGGTCACATCGCCATTGCCGATGATTGGAATATAGATACGAGGGTTGTTTTTCACGTCGCGAATCAGTGTCCAGTCTGCATCGCCGCGGTACATCTGACTACGTGTTCTGCCGTGGATTGCCAATTCTGCTATTCCGCAGTCTTGTAGTGCTTCGGCGATATCGGTAATGATGCGGTTGTTATCATCCCAACCGAGGCGTGTCTTGACCGTTACAGGGGTATTGACGGCTTTCACTACGGCACGGGTGATATCTAGCATTTTTGGGATGTCTTTCAGCAAACCAGCACCTGCACCTTTGCCTGCCACTTTCTTGACGGGACAACCAAAATTAATATCGATGAAATCGGGTTTTGCTTGTTCTACGATGCGTGCTGCCTCGGCCATGCTTTCTGCTTCGCGACCATAGATTTGGATAGCCACAGGACGCTCCTCGTTATAGATATTGAGTTTGCGGGTTGTAGAGGCTACATCTCGCACGAGTGCATCGGCATTCACAAATTCGGTATAGACACGTGTCGCACCAAAGCGTTTGCATAGCAAACGAAACGCAGGATCTGTCACATCCTCCATCGGTGCCAAATATAGTGGAAACTTCTTCATAACTTTCTTTGTTTTTTATACCCACGGATCTCACGGATTGTTCACTGACCATCTAGTCAATCTAGACCATCTAGATCATCTATAGTCCCTCGAATAGGCGCGGTATTATTCTTCTACAGGAACAGCAATATCATCAACTGTCCTGTCAGCACTCTGAGGAACATCGTTAGCGGATATACGGTCGAGTAGGATACTGCGGCGCGGTCGTTGGATGTTGTCAGGGTGGTGGCGTAGGACAATGCTGGTGGGTTGGTCGTACTACCTGCCAATAATCCCATCAAGGTGAAATAGTCTAGTTTTAACCATTTTCTGCCGATTACACCAATGAGGAGCAATGGCACGAGTGTGATGATCACGCCGTAACCAATCCATACGTATCCGCCCTCTAAGAGGGTTTGGATAAAGGTCTTACCTGCGCCGAATCCAACAGCGGCTAAGAACATCGCTATACCTATCTCGCGGATCATAAGATTCGCGCTTGAGGTGGTATAGGTTACGATATGCAGTTTTGGTCCAAAGCAACTCATCAGGATTGCCACAATCAGCGAGCCACCTGCCAATCCTAACTTAAATGGTTGCGACAATCCAGGCAATGCTATTGGCAACAATCCGAGTGCTACGCCCAGCGCGATGCCCACGAAGATAGATACTAGATTAGGCATATCCAGACGCTTGGTTGAGTTGCCAAACAAGGTCTCTATCTTGTTGACTGCTCGTTCCTCGCCTACCACTGTGATCTTATCGCCCAATTGCAGGTATAGGTCTCGTGTAGCAAGGAGTTCGATACCTGCACGACGGATACGTGTGATGGACACATGGTAGGTCGAACGGATATTCAGATCGCCAATGCGTTTGCCGTTCAATTCGGGCTTTGTTACGATAATATTGCGCGAAACCAGGTGTGCTTGTTGCTTGTTGTCGGTTTGGATAGTGGTCTCCATTCCTAGTAGCAATACGCTCTTTTTGTGCTCCTGGTCGATCACGATACGGATGCGATCACCCACGTGTAGAATGGTATCCACATCGGGCAACTCGTCCTCGCCGTTAGGGCGAACCAATCGGGACACGATGAGGTTCATGTTACACAAAGCGCTCAAATCGCGAATCGATGCGCCTTCCACTTGCGGATTCGCCAGCAGGATATCGATATGCTCAATCTCTTTTTGTGCCTCGCTCTCAGATGATATACGCTCTTTCTCTTTCTCGATGTTGATGCGGAATATCCATCGTATAGCGAGTAGTGATAGGATGATTCCCACTACGCCCAACGGGTATGCCATGGCGTAACCGCTGGCGATATCGGGGTTGGTAGTGCCGGTGATATCGGCAAAAGCTTGCTCTGCGGCACCCAGACCTGGGGTGTTGGTTACGGCACCAAACAGCACGCCGGTCATTGTGGCGATGTCTTCGCCTGAAACCAGATGGATGATGTATGCGGTGAGGCAACTGAGTACCACGGCGCTCATAGATAGAATGTTGAGTTTGATACCGCCCTTGCCGAATGATGAGAAGAAACTAGGACCTACTTGCAAACCGATGCTGTATACGAATAGGATCAGTCCAAAGTCTTTGGCAAAGGTTTCTACCACCGGATCGAGGTGCATACCATAGTGTGACATAGCAATAGCGCAGAAGAGTATCCAGGTGATACCCAAGGTGATACCTTTGAATTTGAGTCTATGACTCAGGTATATACCGCAGGCAATAGCGAGGGTCAAAATAAAGATGGAGTGGGGTACTCCCGAACCAAAAAACAGACTTTCAAACCAGCTCATAGTTGTTTTAATAGAAATTTGGTGCAAAGATAAATCTTTTCCGCCAAATAACCAAGAGAAAGACTGATTTTCTCAAATTTGTAACCCCTATCTTACAACAAAATTACACTTTTTCTACAAAAAATGTAACTTGAATATTGCAAAATTGGAAAAAAAGCAGTACCTTTGCACCGTGGAATATTTTGTGGTGGACATAATTCGGGTGAAATATAACCACGGCCAGGAGATTAACTAACACACAAAGACTACTAATCGCTATGTTAAACGCATTTTACAAGACGCACAACTACTTGGTAGAGCATGTTCAGGTGCCTGCAAGACGTGTATTGATGGATGAGATCGATTGGAATGACCGCTTGATTGCCATTAAAGGTGGACGCGGAACAGGTAAGACAGATTTCTTATTGAATTATGCGAAGGAGTTGCGTGTGAAGAATCCTGAACTGGCTAAGCATACTTTGTATGTCAATCTCAGTGACTTCTATTTTACCGAGCATACGTTGGTAGAGTTGGCTGCTGAGTTTGTAGCGGGTGGGGGAAAGGTCTTGTTGGTTGACCAGGCGTATAAGTATCCTAATTGGTCTCGTGAACTGAGTCAATGTTACTATCGTTATCCTGACTTGCATATCGTTTTCACGGCGACAGCGGTGATGCGTGTGGTGGAGGATAACAAGGATATCGGTCATATTGTTCATCCATATAACCTCCGCGGTTTTAGTTTTCGCGAGTATTTGAATGTTACATTGGGTCTTAGACTGCCTGTGTATTCATTGGAGGACATATTGAAGAACCATGTGGAGATAGCGCAGCAGATAGCTCGTCATATTAAACCATTGCAGTACTTTGATGACTATCTGCACCACGGATTCTATCCACTCTTCTTGGAGCCTCACGACTTCACCGAGTCGCTGCTCAAGATGATGAACAATATTTTGGATGTGGATGTCTTGCTCGTTAAGCAGGTGGAGGTGAGTTCCTTGCCTAAGTTGCGCAAACTAGTCCATCGCATGTTGCAGGAGACTCCATGTGGACTTAATGTCAGCACTTTGGCCAACGCTATTGATTGTTCTCGTTCGACCACGATGAACTATATCAAATACCTCAAGGATGCGCGATTGTTGAACTTGCTTTACCCAGAGGGCAAGAACTTTCCTCTCAAACCTACCAAGGTGTATATGCAGAACACCAATCTCTGCTATGCTACATCTACTCGTGAGGTTGATGCGCAAGCCATAGCGGAGACATTCTTCTACAACGCCTTGCATGGCAAGCATGTGGTGAATGCTACGGATCGCAGTGCGATGTTTATTGTGGATGGCAAGTATTACATGGATGCTCGTGCTACTACGCCAAGCAAAACGGGTATTCGCTATTGTGCCATCGCTGACCTTGAACAGGGTAGTCAAAAGAATATCCCACTCTGGCTCTTTGGCTTCTTGTACTAGTGCCTTTGGCATAGTATTTGCTTAACTAGTTCTACTAGTCCTACTAGTTCTGCTAACCCAACTAGAAAAACTATTTTAACAACTAAAATACAAAAAAGATGAAAGAAAAAAAGTATTTAACCCTTGATGGTAACGCTGCTGCGGCGCATATCGCGTATATGTTCACCGAGGTAGCTGCCATCTATCCTATCACGCCATCATCGCCCATGGCAGAGAATGTGGACGAATGGGCTGCAGCAGGTCGCAAGAACCTCTTCGGCGAGACAGTGTTGGTACAAGAGATGCAATCTGAGGCAGGTGCTGCAGGTGCTGTGCACGGCGCACTCAACGCAGGTGCTCTCACCACTACCTTCACCGCCAGCCAAGGTCTGCTCCTGATGATCCCTAACATGTACAAGATCGCGGGTGAGTTGATCCCATCTGTCTTCCACGTGTCTGCTCGTACATTGGCTTCTCACGCTCTTTGTATCTTCGGCGACCATCAAGACGTGATGTCTTGCCGTCAAACGGGATTTGCTATGCTCGCTGAGGGCAGCGTACAAGAGGTGATGGACCTCGCTGGTGTAGCTCACTTGGCTACTATCAAGAGTCGTGTGCCATTCCTCAACTTCTTCGACGGTTTCCGTACCTCTCACGAGTACCAAAAAGTAGAGGTAGTAGATATGGAAGACTTGCGCCCACTCGTAGATATGAAGGCGCTCCAAGAGTTCCGTGATCGTGCACTCTCTCCTATGCGTCCTGTGATGCGTGGTATGGCAGAGAACCCAGACGTGTTCTTCGCTCACCGCGAGAGCTGCAACCCATACTACAACGAGGTTGCTGACATCGTAAGCGACTATATGGACGAGATCTCTAAGATCACTGGCCGTACCTACCGCCCATTCACTTACTATGGTGCTCCTGATGCTGAGAACATCATTATCTGTATGGGTTCTGCGTGCGAGGCTATCAAGGAGGTGATCGACTTCGAGGCTGAGAAGGGCAACAAGCTCGGTATGATCAACGTACACCTCTATCGTCCATTCTCACTCAAGTACCTCAAGGAGGCTCTCCCTGCTTCTGTTAAGCGTATCTGCGTGCTCGACCGCACCAAAGAGCCAGGTGCTAATGGCGAACCATTGTACCTCGATGTTAAGGATGCACTCCAAGAGCTCGGTCTTGGTGATATCCTCGTAGTAGGTGGCCGCTATGGTCTTGGTTCTAACGATACCACTCCAGCGCAAATCCTCGCTGTATACGAGAACCTCGCATTGCCAATGCCTAAGAACCACTTCACCGTGGGTATCGTGGATGATATCACTTTCACTTCTCTCCCAGTAGGCGAGGAGGTAGCTATGGGTGGCAAGGGCATGTTCCAAGCTAAGTTCTATGGTTTGGGTGCTGACGGTACCGTAGGTGCTAACAAGAACTCTGTCAAGATCATCGGCGAGACTACCGATAAGTACTGCCAAGCATACTTCTCTTACGATAGTAAGAAATCAGGCGGTTTCACCTGCTCTCACCTCCGTTTTGGTGACGAGCCTATCCGCTCTACATACCTCGTTACTACCCCTAACTTCGTGGCTTGCCACGTACAAGCATACTTGCAGATGTACGATGTGACCCGCGGTTTGCAAGACGGTGGTACTTTCCTTCTCAATACCATCTGGGAGGGCGAGGAATTGGCAAAGAACTTGCCTAACAAAGTGAAGAAATACTTCGCTGACCATAATATCAAGGTGTACTACATCAACGCTACCAAGATCGCTCGCGAGATTGGCCTTGGCAACCGTACCAACACCATCCTCCAATCTGCTTTCTTCCGCATTACTGAGGTTATCCCAGTAGAGCAAGCTATCGAGGAGATGAAGCACTTCATCGTGAAGTCTTATGGCAACAAGGGTGAGGATGTGGTCAACAAGAACTACGCTGCGGTAGATCGCGGTGGCGAGTACCAAGAACTTGCTATCGATCCAGCTTGGTCTAACCTCGGCGCTGATGCTGCTAAGGACTATGGTTGCGAGCCAGAGTTCATCACCAACGTCGTGCGTCCTATCAACGCACAAGACGGTGACTTGCTCCCTGTATCTTCATTCGTAGGCGTAGAGGATGGTACATGGCCAGCTGGTACCGCTAAGTACGAGAAGCGCGGTGTATCGGCTTTCGTTCCTGAGTGGACCGCTGAGAACTGTATTGAGTGTAACAAGTGTGCATATGTCTGCCCTCACGCATGTATCCGCCCATTCGTTATGGACGAGGAAGAGGTGAAGGGTATCCAAGGTACCACCCGCGAGATGAAGGCTCCTGCAGCTATGAAGGGTATGCACTTCCGCATGCAAGTGGGCGTGCTCGACTGCCTTGGTTGCGGCAACTGCGTGGATGTATGTCCTGGCCATCCTAAGACCGGTAAGGCCCTCCAAATGGTACCACTCGAGGGACAAATGCTCGAGGCTCAAAACTGGGCTTACTGCACCGACAATGTGAAGTCTAAACAACACCTCGTAGATATCCAATCCAATGTCAAGAACAGCCAGTTCGCTACTCCTCTCTTCGAGTTCTCTGGTGCTTGCTCTGGTTGTGGTGAGACACCATACCTCAAGCTCATTAGCCAACTCTTTGGTGACCGTGAGATCGTAGCCAATGCTACTGGTTGTACCTCTATCTACTCGGGTTCTGTACCATCTACTCCTTATACCACCAACGAGAAGGGTCACGGTCCTGCATGGTCTAACTCCCTCTTCGAGGACTTCTGCGAGTATGGTCTCGGTATGCAAATCGCTCACCGCAAGATCCGCGAGCGTTTGGCTGCTCTCATGACCAAGGCACAAACCTGCACCTGCTGCACCGAGGAGATGAAGGCGCTTTTCCAAGAGTGGCTTGACAACCAAAACGATGCTACTATCACCAACCGCCTCTACGAGCCTATCGTAGCAGCTTGCGAGGCTTGCCAATGTGATACCTGCAAGGATATCTTGACTTATAAGGACCATATCGTTAAACGCAGCCAATGGATTGTCGGTGGTGACGGTGCTTCTTATGATATCGGTTACGGCGGTCTCGACCACGTGATTGCTTCTGGCGAAGATGTGAACATCCTCGTACTCGATACCGAGGTTTATTCGAACACTGGTGGCCAAGCATCTAAATCTACTCCTATTGGCGCTATCGCTAAGTTCGCTGCTGCGGGCAAACGCGTACGCAAGAAAGATCTGGGTATGATCGCTACCACTTATGGTTATGTATATGTAGCACAAATCGCTATGGGGGCTGACCAAGCTCAAACCCTCAAGGCTATCCGCGAGGCAGAGGCTTATCCAGGTCCATCTCTCGTGATTGCATACGCTCCATGTATCAACCACGGTTTGAAGGCTGGTATGGGTAAGAGCCAAGCTGAGGAGGCTAAGGCTGTTGAGTGCGGTTACTGGCACTTGTGGCGTTACAACCCAGCACTCGAGGCTGAGGGCAAGAACCCATTCTCTTTGGACAGCAAGGAGCCACAATGGGATAAGTTCCAAGACTACTTGATGGGTGAGGTTCGTTTCGCTTCTGTGGCTAAGCAATACCCAGCTGAGGCAGCAGAATTGTTTGCCGCAGCTCAAGAGAATGCTAAGTGGCGTTATCGCAGCTACCTGCGCATGTTGTCCACAAATTGGGACAAAGAATAATTAGTATGGGGTCCCCACGAACTTCGTGAGTGAGTGGGGAGAGCGGAGGCACAAGTCGCCCAATGACGCGAGCGTCATTCTTTGCGACCTTGTTGCCGAACGCGAGAATTCCTCTCAACAAGAGAATATGCAAAAGAGAGCCGCTGACACCAGCGGCTCTCTTTGTGTAGCCTGCTCCACCGATTTACAAGAAAGAGTTATCTTTCTATGGGGTCCCCTAAAATTTTCAATTTTTGGGGAGAGCGGAGGCACCATACCTTCAGATCGTGCCCCCTGCGGGCTAAGAAGTCGCCCAATGTCGCCAGCGACATTCTTTGCGACCTTGTTGCCGAACGCGAGAGTCCCCCTTCTCCTTGCAAAAAGAAATGCGAGATTTTGCTTCAATTTCAAAGGGCCGCTTACGCGTTGGGGAGAAATTCTAGTATTTCGCTCGTTCCACTCGCGTGATTTAGCATGTTTCGACTGCCATTATCTCTACTCTATAATCTACGCCGCAGCCACCACTTCAACGCCCCATAGCCTATAGCCAATATCCCTATAGCCCAAAATGCGATGGTACATCGCTTATAAAAAGGTGGCACATACCGCTCTGGCGGTAGTTGCACCACCTCTTTCTCCACCCGCACATCCATCACCGTATCTATTTCCACCCGTGTCCGCCATCTGTCCCGCCATTCCACCCGTGTCAGATATACGGTATCACCACGCATTTTCTCACTCACAAACACACTATCCCTCAGATAGACAGTATCAACCCTTGCACTCCTCTGGATGAAGCTTGTAGTATCGTTGCTCTGCACGACGGGCATCGATTTCGTACTGCTGCAACTCGCGCTCGCAAGGATGATTATACCCATACTCAGTACCCGCACGAAAGTCGCTGACTTCCAAAATAATCTCTTCATGTTCATTTTGTGCTTTTAGAATTAAACTTGTTAGTTCTCTCTCCACATCCGCCGCACTTCGTCCAATCCCCTTGCCGCGCAATGTGTTGTCCGCCACTACTAGCACGCACCCGCTTGAATGTTCTGGCTTACTACCTCTGTGTATGCGTATCCCACTTCGTTGTGGTACATTCTGCACAATCGGTAACAGCCTCTTAAACTTCGGTGACATTGTTACTGCTACATGATAACATAGTGCAGGAATCTCCACGCCTTTCCGCTCCAGCGTTTTGCAGAACCATCTGCCATCAATCACCAGCCGCCCAGTAATCGCATTCCCTTTTGCCTCATTTCGTATCAATAGTATATACATATTCGCATCTTTTCTTAGAATATAATTTTGTTGTTGGGCACTAATATAGCGTGCTATATTCTTCTGCCCAAACAACAAAATATCTTCCCTGATTTTTATTTATTTTTGTAGCCCTCTCAGAGGGCGATTTTTGTTTCTAAAATTGTCATAAATTGACAACTTAATTGACAAGAATTGTCGTTTATATTATTCTTTATAGCGATACTTGTAATCAATCCCTATAAGCGAGCCCGAGAATGTCAATATCTCTCCAAACGCTATCAGCAGCGAGTGGTGGATCTCGCCCACAGGTGGTGTCACAAACCCCGCTAACAATAGCAGGCACCCAAATCCGCATAGCATAATAGCTACAATTAATTGGAAGTTCTTTTTCATGATTTCACTAAGTTTTTCTCCACGGGGTCCCCACGAGATACGTGATCTCGTGGGGAGAGCGGAGGCATTGAGTGCCCTAACGACGACTGTCGGTCAATGCACGAAATTGCCGAACGCGAGGACGAAGGTGCACAATGCCATAGCAAGGATAAGCTGAAGGTGCTTCATAATTCTAAATTCAAAATTCTAAATTCAAAATTACTTTTAGCCTTCCCAAGACTGATACACTTCGTTGAAGACATAGCCCCACAAAGTGGTGTACTTGGTTTGTTTGCTGAAGCCGTACTGGTCGCGTTGGATGTACTCTGGGTTGATCAAACGTGCTTGTGCAGCTTGAGCAACAGCCTTGAACTTCTCGCGGTTAGCGATTTCAGCGGTACTTGGTTTGGTGCGGCGTTTGCCGTACATGGTGCTATAGTTTACACCAGAGGCAGTGCGGTGCGCAAAGCCGATTTTGTGTTTCTTGGAAATCTTACCGTGGACTGTCTCCACAGGGAATGAATAATCAATTTTTGCCATAGTTTTGTTTAATGTTTAATGAGTTAATGAATTAATGAGTTAAGGTTAGAGGTTAAAGGTTAGAGGATAAAGGTTAAAGGCGAGAGTTTCAGCTATGCTGTTTTCATCGCCTCTAAACTCAGCGGGGTCCCCGATAACGCTCACGCGTTATGGGGTGCTCTTAAACTGTAGCGCCTTTGGCGCGTCCTCTAAACTGAAGCTGGCTTACACCAGCTTCTCATACTCCTTGGCAATCATGTAGCCTTGCAAACTTTTGTATTTGCCTGGTTTCTTCTTGAATGCAGCCGCGTATGCTGCTTTCTCTTCCTCGCTCAATGCCACGACATTCTTGCGTGCAGTTGCGAATCTCTGTTGTGCATCCAATTGATTTTGCGTAGGAGGAACGGTGATTTCTCCGATTTTGCCCGTGTACTGAGTACCATATTTCTCTGCTGCGTAGTACTCGCTGTCGCCGCTGAACTTACCGTGCACTTCACTCATAAGTTCCATAGGTTTAAATCTTGCCATAAAATAGTTAAGTTTTAGGTTTAATGATTGTGGTTTATTATATAGATTGCGCGCCAATCTTTTTTCTTTTGTTTGTTCATTCTCCTCTCCTCTAAACTGACAACATCTTTGTCTTGCCCACCAATGCAGCGTGCTGCATTCTTTTGGGCAGACAAATATGTTTCCTTGAATTGTCGATAATTGACATCCATATTGACAATAATTGTCTTATAAATATCCTTGATTTTTAATTATTTTTGTAGGCACGAAGTGCCGTATTTTTGTTTCTAAAATATTTGTTCATGCTGGCGGAATACATGCCGCCTATCCCCGTCCTCTAAACTAAAGCAGCCTGCTTTTTGTATACCCTTAGTATACCCTTGGTATAGGTTTTTGTTCTTTCGAAAGACGCTGCAAAGGTACTAATAAAACGCATTTTTTGTTGTCCATTTTAGACAATTTTTACTTTCTTCCTGCAATAATATCCCTTACCCTCTTCTCACTCAGATAAAATTCCTTGCCTGTCATAGCATACGCGAGCATAACGGGAGAACCTTGTCCCAACAGCTCGTAGAAGCGCTGTCGTATGGCTTTGTTTCGTCGTTGA
>JAZSFR010000012.1:0-35311 GCA_045532335.1 Paludibacteraceae bacterium | reverse complement strand
GTGGTTATAGCGCTGAGGTCCCACCCCTTCCCATTCCGAACAGGGTCGTTAAGCTCAGCAACGCCGATGGTACTGCGTTTGTGGGAGAGTAGGTAGCCGCCATTTTCAGAGAGTCTAAGTAACAACTTAGGCTCTCTTTGTATATATTGACTTAAAATGAGTATCTAATTGACTCTTTTTTTGCATATATAAGAAAAAAGCAGTATCTTTGCAGATAGTTTATGATAAATAAGAAAGTAATTTGTATTGTTGTGCTTCTAGTATCTATGCTATTACCATTAGGAGCGCAGGTAGTAGAGTCTACGAATGAGATGGAAGTTATACCTTCTAAGAAGGAATCGCTATTCTCATGGTCGGCAAGTGCATTGGTGACGAGTAACTATATCTGGCGTGGACTGTATGTGGGAGGCCCCAGCGTTCAGCTAGACGCAACGGTGGGTTATGCAGGTCTGTTTGCCAATGTGTGGTGGAATATCGGAGCTGGAGATTGGACCTTCAGCAGTCTGAATCCTGAGGTGGATGTGGCGATAGGATTTAGTAGATGGGGATTGAGTGTGTATTATTTGCATTGTTTCTATTTTGATCATTATGCGGATGGTACGATGTCGCGTTTCTTTGACTTTAGAAACAACACACAAGGCGGAACAACGGGTGAATGGCGAGTGTCATATGGTCATCCTGTATATACGAATAAACGTGGCTGGACAACGAGTGTGAATGGTCTGTGTGCCTTCCGCACCTTTGGTCGAGATGGATACTATGTCGAGGGCAATGAGGAGTTGAAGCGTGCGTATTCGACTTATATAGAGGTGGGGGTAGATCAGACCTTCGGACAGAATTGGAGTTTGGTTGCGCGATTGGGTATAACCCCTGCTAAGAGTATGTACACAGGTTATAAAGGCGATTTTGCGGTAACATTAGTGGGATTGAAACTCAATAAGGGATGGGTGTTAGGCGAAAGGCGAGAGGCGATGAGGCGAGCAGGAAGATTGGATGCGTTTGCCCATGTGATGTTGCAACCATGGCAAGTGAACAAGGATAATCTGATTTTGCCTATCGGTCAGGCAGGCGGTCAGAAATTGAATGTGGCAGTAGGATTGCAATGGAGTATTTAACCCAAAAGAGATATGAAACGATTACTAGGTATAATACTATTGAGTGTGTGCACGATAGGTGTGACTGCTCAGGATTTGCGTGAGGTGCAGCAAGTACAAAGCAAGATCGATTCGATCCAATACAAGATACAGGATTTTCGCGACTCAATGCGATTGGAAGTGAGAGCATACCGTGACTCGTTGCGCGAGGCTCGCCGACATATGTATGATAGTATGCCACATGATTTGCGTATAGGTGTGGGTGATCAGTTGTTTGAGACACTGATGTGGCGAGACAGAGGGCACTACCAAAATATGCCCGAATGGTATGAGGCACCTTATGATGAGAACTTCCGCTATACCCAGCATTGCTTTGTGGAGTATATGTACAACTTCAATTACTGCTACAGTCTAGGTTTGTTGGTAGATTATAGCGGTGTGATATGGGATCGCGTAGTGCGCAATGGCAAGGGCGAGGAACTCTCTCGCGAGGTGGATAGAAACTTCCACAATATAGCCATCGTACCTACGGTACGTTTCTCGTATTATCATCATGACTATGTGTCGCTATACTCCGCATTAGGTGTAGGACTTAACATCAACACCGGTACAGAACTGCTCCGTGGACGTACTACCGTGGTTTCACCTGCGGTGAATATCACGTTGCTCGGTATGCGCGTGGGCAAAGGAAGATTCTACGCTGCATTGGAGATAGGTGGTATGATTGCACTGAACAACGCATACGAAGTCTATATGTTTGGATCGAGATTATTCACCGCTTCAATAGGTGTGAGGTTGTAGGTTAGAGTTTAGGAGTTTAGGAGTTTAGGAGTTTAGATGTTCAGAAGTTCAGGAGTTTAGAAGTATGAAAAAGATATATTTAGGAATATTGGTTATGGTAATGCTATCTTCCTGTCATATGGGCAGTAATTACCATGTTAATTTTGATGATGTAGAGTCAGTACCAGGTATGTTTCGTGTGACTAGTCAACGAAACACCGACATGGTCGAACTAGTGGCTAATGGTGGTATCAAGGGCATGGATGGTGAGGAATTAGGTTCGTTGCTTCTCACCGAAGACGATCACTCACCAGCAACCACGGATAGCACGATGCGCGGTCCTCAGCGTGCTTCGGCAACCACATTGACCAATGTGATACAAAACCTATTGGATTTTACGAATGCTCGTAAGGTGATAGAACTGGCAGGAGTGTATGAGTCTATAGATGTGGATGGCAATCCGATACTGCTTTCCGGTAAAGTGTTGATGCCTGCCAGTGGTAAGTTCAAACGTTGTATCTTGGTATCGCATTATACGATTGCAAGTAATCTGGAAGCACCAAGTAATACCTTCCCATTGGAGGGTGTATTGGTGAAATTGGGTTATGCGTTGATTGTGCCTGATTATATCGGTTATGGTGTGACAGTAGACAAAGTGCACCCTTACTTGGTGATGAATCTTACGGCTCGCAATGTACTAGATATGTACAAGGCTGTGATGCCATTTCTCAAGCAAGCAGGTTGTGAACCTGAATTTGATGATATCTATCTGATGGGTTACTCGCAAGGTGGTGCAACCACGATGGCTGTTCAGCATCTCATAGAGCACCACAACGAGGATGTGAAGATACGTCGTGTGTTTGCAGGTGGTGGTCCATATGATGTGAAAGCAACTTATGACCGCTTTGTGGAGACGGATGTGGCAAGTTATCCTTGTGCTGTGCCTATCATGATGCAAGGTATGGTGGTAGGTAATAAGTTGGACTTAGATATGAGCGAGTTGATGGCACCCTATATCTATGAGAACTTGGATGAGTGGGTTAATAGTAAACGCTATACCACGAAGCAAATCAATAATATGATCGGTTCGTATGTAACGCATGAGTTGCTCACCCCTAAAGGTATGGATCGCACCAGTCGAGAGGTGTCAGAGTTGTACAAGGCGATGACCAATAATTCGATTTTGAGTTACTCGTGGGTACCTGAAGCACCTGTGTTTATCATGCACTCTATCAACGATGAGACGGTGCCCTATGAGAATGCAAGCCGTGCTAAGAACAAGTGGAAAGGTGCGAATATCCAGTATAGTTTGGGCTATTATGGCGGTCACGTGATTACGTGTGTGCGTTTTATCTATGCGGTGCAAACACTATTAATCAACGAAGAAAAAGAAGCAGGAGGTCATTATGAGTTCTAATAAATTACAATGGTTTATAGGTGGAATAGCCTTGCTACTAGTACTAGGATGGGTGTCATGTAATCCTATCGCTGTGGAATCGCATACCGAAAATGTGACGATAGATATTGCTGTAGAGCAAGTGTCTGCTGGCTATGCTCATGTCTCTTTTACTACCAATAAGAAAGCCTTTTACTTGACGGGTATTCACCCTGTTCGTGAAGATATTGATGATATTCAAGCAGTAGCTAAGCAGTTTATGATGTTGGCTTTGGATAGCGCATATGTGGAATATTTGTACTGGCGCAACCACCAATTGCAAAACTTGACGCCATTTGTGGCAGATTTTGCGTCGTATTCGTTGAAATATAGCAACACGGATCAGTATTTTACATTGTTGCGTCCTAACACCAATTACTGGGTGTATGCATTTGTAGTAAATCCTAATACGAATAAACCTGCGGGTTCGTTGTTTATACAAACAATCACTACTGATTCGATTTCTAGAACTCCTATGTTGTTTGAATATCGCGTGAAGGGTCAATGGGATTATGTGTATCCTAAGGATACGCTAGGAGAAATCAATTCGTATACCCCTTGGGTAGGTGAGACCATCGATAGTCTAACGCTGCGTGAGCAGGGATGGGAAAGGCCAGGAGAGTACTTCTTGTCACACTTTGATCAGGTGTATAATGGCGACTACAAGCGAATATTATACGGAATCTATGTCCACGAGAATAATGGCGAAGGTGATGGCACCTCGGTGACTAAATTTGAGATGGGGCACACCTATTACACGGCTATGGCTTCTTTGGACGCTCGCTTGACCTATCCACTAGATACGAACTTGTACGACATGTATCGCTTCACATGGATAGGCGATTCGACCGATTTGTATTTCACGCCAGTCAATAGCATGAGTGGCGAGTGGTAAACAAAATGGACACTGCGTAAGTGTCCATTTTTGTTTAGGAGTTATATTAGTTGAATGTTTAATGTCGAATGTCTAAAGTAAAAGGGAACAGCTTTGCTGGTTTCATCTACTTTCAACGTTTAACTATCAACGTTCAACTAAACTACTCCTCGTAATCCACGGCGCTGCGGGCTGACTTGCACTTGCCGATATACTGCGCTACCTTGACATGCTCAGGATGAGTAGCATAGGTGTCAAGATCCTCCCATGTGTGGAAGGAGCAAGTGAGACAAATGTCGTGATCGGTGTTCTTAGCGTTAGGGATATTGATACCTACTGTCTCGTCTACGAGAACATCAATCTTGTCTTTGAGTGCGAGTAGTCCGTCGCGAATGATGAGGGCATTCTCCATCTTGGTCTTACCCTCTGCTTCGTCTAAAAGACGAAAGAATACAATGTGTTTTACCATATCTTTATGAGTGTTTGGGTCCCACGGATAACACGGATTGTTCACTGATATATTTGTGCCTATCCGTGAAATCTGTGGGAGATATATTTCTTACCAAATTGAAGCGCGTTTTTCAGGCGCGATATACATAGGTGACTCTGGAGTTACGCCAAAGGCCTCATACCAAGCGTTGATGTGTGGCAATGCACCATTGACACGCCATTTGCCCAATGAGTGAGGATCGTTCTTGGTGCGTTGGAGAATCTCCTCATCGCGGATGTTACCTGCCCATACATTTGAATAGGCGAGGAAGAAACGTTGCTCTGGTGTGAAACCATCCACGACTTGCAACTTTTGACTTTCAACTTTAACCTTCTCGCTATTGCAGAACGCGAGATAAGCCACTTGCAAACCTCCGTGGTCAGCGATGTTCTCGCCCAAAGTGAAAGCGCCATTAGCGAAGGTGCCAGGTGCTACCTCAATGCCATTGAAGTACTCTTCCATCACTTTGGTGCGCTCCTCAAAGCGTGCGCGGTCTTCCTCGGTCCACCAGTTGATGAGGTTACCGTCCTTATCGAATTGGCTACCTTGGTCGTCAAAACCGTGGGTCATCTCGTGACCAATCACTACGCCGATAGCGCCGTAGTTGAACGCGTCGTCTGCGTTCATGTCAAAGAATGGGTATTGGAGGATACCTGCAGGGAAGCAGATCTCGTTGGTAGCAGGGTTGTAGTACGCGTTGACGGTTTGTGGGGTCATATACCATTTATCTTTGTCCACAGGTTTGCCAAGGAAAGAAAGTGAGTAGTCTTGCTCAAACTTAGCCGCACGTTGGATATTGGCGTAGTAAGTGAGCGTAGGATCAATCTCAAGGGCGGTGTAGTCACGCCATTTATCAGGATAACCAATCTTCACAGTGAAGGTGTTGAGCTTCTCCATGGCTTTGGCTTTGGTCTCATCGGACATCCACTCAAGGGCTTGGATGCGTTGACCGAGAGCGGTTTGGAGGTTAGCTACGAGCTCGAGCATACGCGCTTTGTTCTCCTCAGGGAAGTACTTCTCCACATACATTTGTCCTACGGCTTCGCCTAGGGTTCCGTTGACCATGGCAACGGCGCGTTTCCATTGTGGAGTAGGTTCTTGGCGACCACTGAGGGTGCGACCATAGAACTCGAAGTTTTGCATAAAGATCTCCTCGGTGAGGAAGTCGGCACTACCGTCGATGATTTGCCATTGGAAGAGGGTCTTCATGTCCTCGAGTGACTCCTCGGCAAGCATCTTGCCTGCCTCTTGGAGGTGGCGTACTTGACCTACGCTGAGGCTGTCTGGAGCGATGTTGAGACCCTCGAAGTATGTGGCCCAATCTACTTGAGGCACAAGCACTTGGAGTTCTTCGATAGACATCTTGTTGTAGTTAGCCACAGGGTCGCGGAGTTCCACATTGCTGAGCGCAGCACCTGCAAGACGAGTCTCCAAACGGAGTACGGTTTGCGCTTTCTTAGCAGCGTTCTCAATGCCAAAGAGTGTGAACATTTTCTCCACGTGTTTGAGGTATTCTGCACGAATGTGAGCAGTGTGCTCGTCTTGGTCGAAGTAGTAGCTCTTCTCGCTGAGAGCAAAACCTGCTTGGTACTCATTGAGGATATTCATACTAGAGTTCATAGCATCTGCGTCTACATACATGGCCCATAGTCCGTAGTCCATGGCTTTGCCAAGAACAGCAGACCATTGGTCTTTGTCGGTCACTGCGTCTAGTTCAGCGAGTACAGGGAGTACAGGAGCGATGCCTTCTGCATTGCGGCGTTCGATGTCCATTGAGAGGTTATATACGTCGCCGATTTTTTGTGGGATAGAGCCCATAGGGTGTTGTTTAGCAGCGATGTCGGCGATAAGACCATTAACTTGCTCGAGGTTTTGGAGTCCGAGTTTGTCGAATGAGCCGAAACGGCTGTACTCGTTAGGGAGTGGGTTGTTCTTCATCCATCCGCCGCAGGCGTATTGGTAGAAGTCTTTTTGTGGTTCTACAGATGGATCTAGGTTCTCGAGATGAATACCGGTAGTTTGTGCATTGGTAAATGCTGTTAGTGCCATAAGCGATAAGAAAAATACTAATGGTTTGTTCATATTCTTGAAAGTTTAAAAAGTTCCAAGGGTTTGGGATTTCCCACTGATCTCACTGATTATCACTGATATATCATGTAATCCGTGATGATCCGTGTAATCCGTGGGAGATATTAACTACAAATGTATGAGTTTTAAAGATTGTTTGTGGTTATTATGTTGTATCGTGAGGATATATATCCCTGGCGCAAGGCTTGGCAGAGGGTGGGTGGCGGAGGTGATATACTCCTGTGCCACTACGCTACCAGCTATATTATATATGGTGTAAGTGCCACCTTGTGCGTTTTCGATGGATTGGATAGCGTGGTTGTAGTAAAACTCGTAGGTAGGAGCCGTGATGTCGGTGGTGGTGTTGTCTTTGCCCAATCTAAGTCCAATCAGGATAGGATCGTGGTCGCTGCAGCGGAACATCGTTCCGTCGTTGAGTGAACCGTTGTAGGTATAAGCATCCTTCTCGGGCGCGTTGATATGGTAAGGCGTCATACCTGTTACTTGAGGGTAGAGACTGCTGTTGCACAGCGCATGGTCGAGATAACCCAGAGTGCCTTGATATACATAACTATAACTGCTGTCTGCATGGAAAGTGCGATGGAGGTCAATCATACCCCAATCGGTAAGGGTAGTGATAGGGTCTTCCTTGCCATAGGCATTCAGATCACCCACGATGAGGAAATCATCATCTCCAAAAGTGGAGGTGTAGGAAGGGTAGTTGGAGATGATAGAGTTGGCTTCTTGTACGCGGGCAGCGTTGTAGGAACCTTGTCCATCGCCTTGGTCTTTATTGGCACCAGAACCGTTACCGCTCTTGGCTTTGAAGTGGTTGACGGATAGGATAAACTTCTCGCCAGTCGCTTTCTCGGTAAAGCCTTGCACTTTCTTGCGATTCTCGACATAGGTGTCGTTGTGTATCATATTGCCATGTGGTGCAACCACATCGCTGCAATAGATATATCCGGATTTGGTAAATGAACCATTGGTGCTGCTGCCGTCGTTGATATAGGTGAAGTTTCTGCCTGTGTTCTTCGTGAGGTCGGCAGCTAGTTCGGCTAGTGCGCCTTGCCCTGTTTGTATCTCCACGAGGGCGTAGATGTCGGCATTGATTTTAGCCAATGCTTGACTTGTTTTGGTGCGTTGTTTTTGATGATCGGTGCTAGAGTCAGGACCATAATTGGTTCCGAAATTATCCACGAGATAGTACTCGAGATTCATGTAGCAGATGAGCAAACTATGCTCGCCGCGCGCGTTGATGGCTCGGAGGTTGTAGCCCTTCTCCATCTCCGCGCGGGTGTTACCTCGCCAGTCGCCTGAGATGAAACTGAGGCTGTTGTAGGAGTTGACTTTGACCTTGAGATTATGCACTCGCTCGTCGATGCGATGATAACCACTGACATTGGTGAGTGTGAGTGTACCTTGCTCGTTGAGCGAGAGGATAGAATGGTAGTCCGTTGAGAGCGGAAGTGCTTGATTAGTAGGGGTAAAGATGCGACGAGGAGCAATGGTGAGTTGTCCTGTTTTGGAGTTGTTGGTCACATAGAATGGGGTAGTGAACTGCACCTCTTTGCCCACAAACTGGCTCATTTCGCTATTGGTCCAGAGGTCGGGATCGGTGATGGTGATGATGCCGTTTGTTTCGTCGGTGTAGTCGCCACTAGGGGTGTCACTGCCGCTGATGAGCGGATTGGTGGAATTCCAAATGTATGCCTCGCGGTCAAGTGTCTCGTAGATAGGGGTAGAAGAGGTGTTCTTTTGGTACTTGGTGAGCTCGCCATAGAGTACCACGAAGTCGCCCACGGCGATGGTGTTTGGGTTGGTAATGCGCTCGCCGTCAATACCATATACGCGGTAAGCGTAAAAGTCTTCGGCAGAGTTGGCGCCTTTGACTTGCTCGAGATAGAAGGATGCGTTGCCGTATCTGGAGACGTTGGTGGCGTGGTTAGAATCAATCTTTTTGACATAGCCCATGACATAGTATTTGGTGCCGGTTGTAGCATTAGCAGATAGCTTGGAGCAGATCTCGCGTGCTTGTAGTACATCAATGGCTTCTGCGGGGATCTTCCAGTCTTTTGCCTCCTCGGGAATAGTGATAGTCGCCGCAAAAGTATTGGCAACGAAGAGGAGGGTCAGAAGTATGAAGGATAATTTTTTCATTTATCTGTATGAATTGGGCTGCAAAGGTACGACAAAAAATGCACATACGCAAGTAGAGCGAGCTATTAATTGCAAAAAGATAGATAATTATCTATCTCATCCGCTATTTGTCACTCATTCAAGCTCGCTTGAGAATGAGATGATGAATAGCGGATGATAAGGTGTAAACCGTTTTTGCAAATAATTGCGAGCGGACTGGAGTATGTACCGCATCGTGCGAACGTAGCTACGAGGATTAAGGTGCCCTCGAAGGTACGACAAAAAAATGATGTATGCAAAAAATCACATTATTATGTGATAGGGAAAAATCTCCTACTCGCCCGAAGGGCTCGAGAAATCTTAATGAATCTTATTAGTCGCTATGCTCCTCAAAGCACTCCGTGATATATTGCCACCGCTCTGCATTTTTGGGAACATCCAAAAACGCAACCGCTGAATCTTAAATTAATGTGGCGACAAACAAACAAGCCTCCGAGAGGAGGCTTGTGAACGTATTATGTATGAGGGATTTACTTGATTTCCATTCCCATGACATTATAGGTTTTTCCGTCACGGAGAATAAGGAGTTGTCCGTTGAGGATGAATTTGCGGTGCTCAGATTCGGGAGTTAGAACATCATCGACTCCGGCTGGTGCATTGCTTTTGGTTGTAAATTCTCCTGAATATGTACCAATCTCATTTTCGTCAGCATCCTTGGTCGTGATTCCGTAGTTGTATTGAGTATCTGAATTCAAGTTGGTTACGGTGAAACTCAATCCATTGTTTGTTTGCTGTGCATATGTGGCACGATTTTGTCTATTGATAGAAGGCGCAAAAGCGATGTTGAGCAAGCGCCCTTCCGAATCAAATGTTAGGACACAAATCACCTCGTCTCCTTGTTTGATAACAATCGTATAGGTGTCGGCATTTTCATCGGTAGGCCAGACGATAGTTACACTTGTATCTGTGGTTGAAGTGATGACGGTATCATTGGTAACCGTTTCGGAGTCGGCTGTGCTTTTGACAAAGAACGCTGTATAAGTAACGTTGTCTGTGACTTGTACGGTTCTTGGATTTTCGCTATTGCCATCGTTCCAAGTGGCAAAGCAATAGCCCTCTTTGGCGTGAGCTGCAATTTCGGCGTAAGCCATGTATTCTACTGTGGCAGAACCAGATACAGTTCCTCTTTCTGAATTGCTAGTCACTACATTCAGATAATAATGGTTGGCTTCGAATTCAGCTACTAGAGTTGTATCTTGTGTTACAGTAATGCTGCGAGGGTTGTTAGTGATGCCATCGTTCCATTGCTTAAAATAGTATCCATGTGTTGGGATGGCTTTCAGTTCAACAGTTGTGCCGTCGGGATATTTGCCAGATCCTGTCACTGTTCCTCTGTTATTATCGTTAGGTTGAGCAGTAACCGTGCTAGATGGAACATAAGGTACGGTCAGTTTGTAGGACGCATAGCCGTTATTGACGGTGTAGATGTAAATCATTGCTGTTGAGTCGTTGATAATCTCTACGGCTGGAGTACTAAATCTACTACCATTCGTAGCAGAACCTAAGCCCTTGTGTGGGAAGTACCAAAGTGGTTCCATCTCGGCAAAGGAGTGATTATCATCGTTGAACTTGTAGAGAGCGAAAGTAGTAGGTACTTCGTCAACGTTGCGAGTGGCTGCCATCAGAAGGAAATGCTCAGCACCTAGGTGGAAATCTACTACTCCGTTAAACCCAGTCTTCATCGTGATGGTATCGCCTGGGTTGTTCCATACCCTGAGGCCTGTAGGTGTATTGATGAAATCATCTACTAAATAACCTCCAGTCATTGGTTCTCCTTGCCACAACATAGGTAAGGTATTAAAACCATCCACATAGAATAGCCCGCCTACGGAATTGAGAGGTTGCACTCTTGCTCCTGCGCCCCAACCTGGTGTGTTGATAAATAAAGACTCGTCTTGCGATGGCGTCAAGATACATGGAATATTTTCTCCTTTGTTGGCTTGACCATTGAAGACTAACCAACGGTAAACATCCCATGAACCATTGGCATCTGCCGACATGATAACTGCTTCTTTTCTCACGTCGCCATACACTCCAAACGCATCAAAGCGATAGCCATGACTATCTGGACATATCTGTTCTTCAATCAGTTTGGTGCAAACGCCAGTTTCTAGATTGACGATGTAAATATAATAGTACTGACATTGAGCTTGAGATTGTGTTACTCCTCCAATTAGGCAGTTGCCAGCGTTGTCAAACTGAAGGTCATTGTACCCAAATACATTTCCTTTTTCCCAAATGCCATATTCGTTTTGGTGCATAAAAAGCGTGTCGGTGCCTTGCAGATTGATAGGATCTAATTTCTCTCCTGTTTCACCATCTATGCGCACAATAGACATATTTTGGCGGTCTATGAAATACATAATGCCATCTTTGACCGCCATTCCGCGCACGAAATCGTTACTGCCCGGTTGGTTGTCAGCAAAATTCCCCTCATTGAGCGATACTATCCAGTTATTCTCTAGTTGGTAGAGTCCGCCGTGGCGAATAGGATAGTCGAAATTTTCCTTTACGCTTGCAAAAGAAATTGCTACTGTCAGTACAGCGCAAACGAGTGTTAAAATCTTTTTCATAAGGCTATATATTATAAGGTTATACAAACTTGCTGCAAAGGTAGTGATTTTTTTTGAACTGAGCAAATTTTTTGTGATGTTTTTTGGCATAATTTACCCCCCCCGTTAGTTGCTGGTAATCAGCGGGTTATGAGGGTGTGTTCTGTGGTTGTGATTTGAGAGTGTGGTAGATGATGGCGCGAATGAAATTAGGGAGTTGGGTGTAGCGTTTGCCTTGACCCGTTGTGGGGTCAAGAGGTGCTTGTGGATCGGGGTGTTTGCCTCGTGTGTTGGGCAGTTGTGCTAGAAAACGCTGACGGAAATCGGAGAGTAAGGATTGCGCTTCTTCAAGTGTATAATAATCAGGGATTTTATCAATCTTGCGACTGAATAATTGTTGCTCAGTCGGACCGCTAGGCTGGCCTGCTTGAAGGATCTGAGAAGTACGACGACACGCTTCGCTCCAGATGTTGTGATTGGCTAGTTCTGCACCTTGTTTTGGAGTCTTTTTGAAGTCGCGTGGACGGGTGATAGAGTAGGCCTCTTGTTTGCCTTCGTGAATGACGCGACCGCGGTCGTCGCGGTACTTTTTTTGACGGTTGACGATGCCATTTTTAGCGATGGAACCGTGGATTTCGGCGAATGGATATTCAAGTTTAACGTCTGCCATAATTATCGAATGAGTTTTAAAAGTTTTAGAGGTTTTTAAGGTTGTGTGAAAGTATAGTAAACATTACTGAATAACTAACGAATCACTAACGAATAACTAACGAATCACTAACGATTTGCGGGTGCAAAGGTACGGAATTTATCTGATTTGTGCAAGTTTTTTGGGAGAAAAATAGGATGTTACACTACAAAATAGCTATGCCTGATTCATATCCTACTTAACCCGATTTATAAGCAAGCTTGAGCGAGTGTTGAATAGCGCATGAGATAGATGGATATATCTTTTGCTAAATATTTTCTCGTTTTACTTGCGTATGTGCATTTTTTTTACTACCTTTGTCCCCGTTTTGTAAAATAGAATATTTTAACTTGATGAAAACGCTCAAACTAGTAAAATCAGACACCTACTTGCGTCCTTATGCAGAAGCCATCGAAGGACGATACAACTATGCACTCAAACGAGAGAAAGAACTAACGGGCGGAAAGAAACTGAGTGAATGGGCGAATGGATACATGTACTTCGGCCTCCACAAAGTGGAAGGCGAAGAGTCGAATGTTGAAAGTCGAAAGTTGAAAGTTGAAAGTGGAAAGTCGAATGTTGAAAGTGGAAAGTTGAAAGTCAAGAGTAAATGGGTGCTGCGTGAGTGGGCGCCAAACGCTACGGCGATATACATGATTGGCGACTTCAATAACTGGCAGAAAGATGAGGCATATCGCTTGCAGCCTGTAGGCGATGGCGTATGGGAAGTGGTGCTAGAGGAGGATATGATTCGTCATGAGCAGCTCTACAAACTGTTGGTAGAGTGGTATGGCGGCAAAGGTGAGCGTATTCCTAGTTATACCAACCGCGTGGTGCAAGATCCTGTGACAAAGTTGTTTGCGGCGCAAGTGTGGGCTCCTGCAGAGCAGGCGAAAGGCGAAAGGTTAAAGGTTAAAGGCAAGGGAACAAAGCGTCGTAAGGCGGATGATCCGTTGTTTATCTACGAGTGCCATATCGGTATGTCAAGTGAGGAGGAGAAAGTGAATTCATACGAGGAGTTTCGTATTTACATCCTTCCTCGTATTGCAAAGTTGGGCTACAACTGTTTGCAGATCATGGCGATACAAGAGCACCCTTACTACGGCAGTTTTGGTTATCATGTGTCGAACTTCTTTGCAGTATCCTCTCGCTGCGGTACTCCTGAGGAGTTGAAGCGTCTGATTGATGATGCACACGCATACGGCATGGATGTGATCATGGACATCGTGCACTCGCATGCGGTGAAGAATGAGCTTGAGGGTTTGGGTAATTTCGATGGTACTCCATATCAATATTTCCATGACGGCGGTCGCCGTGAGCACCCAGCATGGGATAGTTTGTGCTTTGACTATGGCAAGACTGAGGTGTTGCATTTCCTCTTGAGTAACTGCAAGTACTGGATGGATGTGTATGGTTTTGACGGTTTTCGCTTTGACGGCGTGACCTCGATGATGTATAAGAGTCACGGTTTGGGCGAGGATTTTGTGGATTACTCTTGCTACTACAACGGCAATGAGGATGGCGATGCGATTTGCTACTTGACCTTGGCGAACAAGTTGATTCACGAAGTGAAGAAAGGGGCGATCACGATTGCGGAGGATATGTCGGGTATGCCAGGTTTGGCTTGCCCTGTGAAAGATGGCGGTATGGGTTTTGACTATCGTTTGGCGATGGGTATTCCTGATTTCTGGATCAAGTATATCAAAGAGGTGCGCGACGAGGATTGGAAAGCGGGACATATCTTCTACGAGATGACCAACCGCCGCGAAGATGAGAAGACCATCTCCTACGCAGAGAGCCACGACCAAGCGTTGGTGGGCGATAAGACGATTATCTTCCGATTGTGCGACGCGGATATGTACTGGCATTTTGAGCACGGTCATGCGACTTACATGGTGGATCGTGGTTTGGCGTTGCACAAGATGATACGACTGATCACGGCTTCGACAATCAATGGCGGATACTTGAATTTTATGGGTAATGAGTTTGGTCATCCAGAGTGGATAGATTTCCCTCGTCAGGGTAATGGCTGGAGTCATAAGTATGCTCGTCGTCAATGGAGTTTGGTGGACAATGAGCGTTATTTCTTCAGCAATCTGAATAAGTTTGACGAGGCGATGGTGCATCTATTGAAGGATAACCTAGCGCCAGTGAAAGATAAATGCGGTGTACACCTGCCATGGGTGGAGAAACTCTGCGACAACGAGGGTGATCAAGTGGTGGCATACCAACGTGGCAAACTAGTATTTGTCTTTAACTGGAACGGTATCAAGTCTTTTGATGGCTACGGTATCCCAGTGCCAGCGGGTAAATATAAAGTGCTACTGAATACCGATGCGAAGGAGTTTGCAGGCTTTGGCTTGTCGGATGATAGCGTAGAGCATTTTACGATGCCAGATGACGGCTATTTGAAGGAAGGCAAAGGCTGGTTGCAGTTGTACTTGCCAGCGCGAAGCGCCGTCGTGCTAGAGCTCGTGGATTAATATGTCCCACGGATTACACGGATAATCACGGATGCAAATAATCAGTGGAAATTAGTGAGATCAGTGGGAAGCAAAAAGAGAATATTATTAACAACATAAAATAAAAATATCATGAGATTAGTTATTCAACCAAACTATGACCTACTTTCAGAGTGGGCAGCAAATTACGTGGCTAAACGCATCAACGAGTTCGCTCCAAAAGAGGGTACTCCTTTCGTGTTGGGTCTTCCAACCGGTTCTTCACCTCTCGGTATGTACCGCAACTTGATCAAACTTCACAAAGAGGGTAAAGTAAGCTTCCGTAACGTAGTAACTTTCAATATGGACGAGTATGTAGGTATTCCAGAGGATCACTCTGAGAGCTACCACACCTTTATGTGGAAGAACTTCTTCTCTCACATCGATATCCGTCCTGAGAACGTAAATATCCTCAACGGTAACGCAGAGGACCTCGCAGCTGAGTGCGCTCGCTATGAGGAGAAAATCAAACAATACGGCGGTATCAAATTGTTCCTCGGTGGTATCGGTCCTGATGGTCACATCGCCTTCAACGAGCCAGGTAGCTCACTCGCTTCACGCACTCGTATGAAAGAGTTGACTACCGATACTATCATCGCTAACTCTCGTTTCTTTGACAATGATGTGAACAAAGTGCCTAAGACTGCCCTCACCGTAGGTGTAGGTACTATCATGGACGCTCAAGAGGTACTCATCATGGTAAACGGTCACAACAAGGCACGCGCATTGCAACACGCTGTAGAGGAGCCAATCTCTCACATGTGGACCATCTCTGCGCTCCAAATGCACCAACACGGTATCATCGTAGCTGATGAGGCTGCTTGCGCTGAGCTCAAAGTGGGCACATACAACTACTTCAAAGATATCGAGAAAAACAACCTCGATCCTAAATCATTGCTCTAATGCTGCAGATTTATAATACATTAAGTAGACAAAAAGAGATATTTCGACCATTGCACGAAGGACATGTAGGCATGTATGTCTGCGGTCCTACCGTGTATGGCGATGCACACTTGGGACATGCGCGTCCTGCTATCACTTTTGACCTCCTCTATCGTTATCTTCAACACTTGGGTTACAAGGTGCGCTATGTACGTAACATTACTGACGTGGGTCACTTGGAGCACGATGCTGATGAGGGCGAGGATAAGATAGCAAAGAGAGCACGTTTGGAGCAACTCGAACCAATGGAAGTGGTGCAATACTTCACCAACCGCTACCATCGCGACATGGAGCTGCTGAACGTGCTTCCACCATCTATTGAGCCACATGCTAGTGGTCATATCATTGAGCAGATTGCTTTTGTGCAGAAGATTATGGACAAGGGCTATGCGTATGTGAGCAACGGCAGTGTGTATATGGATGTGGAGAAGTATGCCAAGGATTATCCATATGGTAAGTTGTCAGGTCGTAACTTAGAGGATATCGTGACAGAGACTCGCGAACTCGATGGACAACAAGAGAAGAAGCACAGCTTTGACTTTGCACTCTGGAAGAAAGCTGCGCCTGAGCATATCATGCACTGGCCTAGTCCATGGAGCGAAGGTTTTCCTGGTTGGCATATGGAGTGCTCAGCGATGGGTACAAAGTACTTGGGCGAAGAGTTTGATATTCACGGTGGTGGTATGGATCTGATGTTCCCTCACCACGAGGCAGAGATCGCACAAAGTTGCGCTGCGTTAGGCAAGGAGAGTGTGCGCTATTGGATGCACAACAATATGATTACCATTGCGGGTAAGAAGATGGGTAAGAGTTATAATAACTTCATTACCCTTGAGCAATTCTTTGCAGGTAAGCATGAGTTGTTGGAGCAGCCATTTAGTCCGATGACGATCCGTTTCTTCATTTTGCAAGCGCATTATCGTTCCACCGTGGACTTCTCTAACGATGCTTTGGTGGCTGCGGAGAAGGGCTTGGGTCGTTTGACCGAGGCTTACCAACGATTGATGAAGATCAAAGCGTCGGCTACATCTACCGTAGAGATAGGTAACTTGCGTGGGCGTTGCCAAGAGGCAATGGATGATGATTTGAACTCACCTATCGTGATTTCGCACCTGTTTGACTCAGCGCGTGCTATCAACACTGTCTTTGACGGTAAGGGTACCATCTCTGAGGCAGACTTGGAGGAGTTGCGTGCCGTATGGAAGACCTATGCGATGGATATCCTAGGTTTGCAACTAGATGGTGCACAAGATGCGGGTGCGGGTATGGACGCCTACAAGGGGGCAGTGGATATGCTGCTTGAGATGCGTCTAGAGGCTAAGCGCAACAAGGATTGGGGCACTAGCGATAAGATTCGCAACGCCTTGACCGATCTTGGTTTTACCATCAAAGATACTAAGGACGGCTTTGAGTGGAGCTTGTGATGTGATATAACCCACGGATCTATGAGAACTAAAAAAGGATTTCGTCTTCATGAGTTAAGCGGCGATTATATACTGATCGGCGAGGGCGAGGGCTTGGATGATCGTATGATTACGTTCGACGAGCCTACTGCTTATTTGTGGCAGAATGTACGAGGAAAAGATTTTGATGTAGAAACCTTGACTCAATTGCTCCTAGATGAGTACGATGTGAGTGAAGATATCGCTCGCGAGGATGCTCAAGCTACGCTAGATGATTGGAAAGAAATAGGGATTGTTCGCTAGTTTAGTGATGAGGGTAAATATACGATATGTTTCAAGATTAGTCCTGTTACTAGTGGGACTAATCTTTGTTTTTTCCGCTTGCGGAAATCGCTCTCAACATGCAAACACTCAACCAATCACAGAAGACATCCTAGTGGCTTATCCAGGACGTACGTTTAGTTATAAGGATAAGTTCCGTGATACGCAATCCAAACAAGAGAAAGCGGCCAAGGCTATTGGCCTGAGTACCCCGCCGCAAAATCGTCAGCAGGCGGCTAAAATGCGTAGTCAACTCTCGTTGATCAAGACCAATGAGAATTATATTGTGGATTCGCTTACGCATTCTATCCCTTATCTCGTACCTGTTGCTGCGGCAGAATTGGAAAGTATAGGCAAGGAGTTTGCAGATATCTTGCAGCGTAATAACCTTCCGCACTACCGTTTCTATGTTACCAGTGTGCTGCGCACAAAGGATGATGTGAAATACTTGCAAAAGAGTGGTAATGTGAATGCTACGACCAATTCTTGTCATTGCTACGGTACAACTTTTGACTTGGCGTACTATCGTTACAATAAGGTAACGCGCACGCGCGAGTATATGCACGAGGACAATCTTAAACTGGTTTTAGGACAAGTCTTGCTCAACCACCAGCGTGCAGGAAAGATATATGTTAAATATGAGTGGAGACAAGCATGTTTTCATATTACAGTAAGAGAAGACAAATAAGTATAATTAACCCAAAAACATATTCATATGAAACGTTTAGTAATCATCTTAGCATGCATGATGTGTGTCATGAGCATGAATAGTCAAGAACACTTGAAGTTTTACAACATTCCTATTGATGGCGAACTAAAAAATGCCGTAAAATTAGTAAAGAAGGAATTGGGACTAAAAGGAATTAGGATAAAAAATATTGGTGCGCTGATGGGGGAAATAGATGGTGAAGAAGTGATGGTAGCTTTAATTGGTGACCCAGAGTCAAAAATATGGTGCTGTGCCTTTGTGAATTATAATGTTGCTGAAAATTGGGATGAATTATGGCAGAAATACCAAACTATTAATGCAACTCTTAAGGCGCAATATGGCGAACCCGAAGAAATAACAGAAAAATGGGAGGCACCTTATTCTCCAACCAATAATCCAATACTTGCACTACAAGAAGGGAAAGCTATAATAGAGTCAATATATGTTTCTGAGCAGGGATTTATTGCCGCACAAATATCAGGATCTAATTCTATCATGGTCGCATATATGGACAAAATAAATATTACCATGCTGCATGAAAACGAAGGTGGTTTTGATAAAATACTGAAAGGTATCGAAAATGTGGATGCACAAATCCCTGAAGAAGAGTAGCGAATTGTTGCGATAAATGATACTAATCTTAATAAAAAGGTGGATTTTGATACAAAAATCCATCTTTTCTTTTGTTTATTCCAAATATTTTGTGTACCTTTGCAGCGTAAATCATAATTACTATGCAAAACGATATTCCATTGATTGATTGCCCCATTGATTATATCTTTGGTGAGGCTAGCGGCAAAGTGTTGAACGAGTATATGCGTTTTCCATGCAAGATTTTGTGTGGCGTATATGCGTTTATGATCAAGGGTAAAGCCCGTGCGACGGTCAATATTACCCAATACGATTTCCGTGCGAATGATTTGATCTATTTGGCACCTAATAGTTTCTTCTTGGTGCATGAGTTTAGTGAGGATGCTCAGTTGAGTTATATTATTTTCTCTTCGTCTTTCCTAGAGAAGAATGCGTATAGTCTTCGTCGTCCACGATTGGTGACTACGGACGCATGTCAGATAGTGAATGTGACTGCTGAGCAATCGAAGATTATCGTTAATTTCTCCCAATTGATAGAAGATGCGGTCAACTGCACGCCTAGTATGTTGAATAGTGAGCGAATGGTGCATATTTATAATTTGGTGCATTTGATGTTCCAGGATTATTTTGTAGCTAACAGCGATAGCACTTCCAAGTCGATCGATCGTAAGACCGAGATCTACCATGAGTACAGCGAATTGGTTATGAAGCATTATCACGAATGGCATCATGTATCGGATTATGCAGAAGCGTTGCATATTACAGTGCCTCACCTTTGTTCTACAATCAAGCAAGCTAGTCAGCGCACGGCAGGAGATTGGATTGCAGAAGCGATATTAACGGATGCCAAAGCGCAGTTGAAGTTGTCCGTAACACCAATCAAGGAGATAGCTATTAGTCTAGGTTTTGAGAATGTAGCATTCTTCAATCGTTTCTTCAAAACCCATGTCGGAATAACTCCTAAGAACTATCGCAACTCCTGAACTCCTACATTCCTATATGTAGTCTAAAACGTATGGCCCACCATGGGGTTGGGTCGTCGAGATGCGTTACGCGGAACACGCCGTATAGTTCGCCAATGCGAAGGATATTTCCTATACCAGCACCAAGCTCTACATATGGAGTTGTTGGTGCTGAAAGTATTTGGTAGTTAACTAGTTCGTTTTTGGGGAAAGCCAATACCGATTGGTGGTCGTTGCGGTATCCACCATATGCCACTTTTAATACGAGTAATTCGCGAAGACGCGCATAACGCAGTCCAGGGATGAGGTTGAATAATACACCTTCGCCATTCCAATGGGCGTGTAGCGCGATATATTGGTCGGCGGCGTATTGTTTGATATTCATAAGTGAAAAACGGTCTGGGTCAAAGGTGTAGGTTTGGTTGGCTGCGAAATGGTGAAGCAGCGGGTAGGGTACTTTGCCAAACACCAAACCTGCCTCCACACGGTAATCCAATTCTCCTGCCATACCGAGATCAACATTGTGGCGTAGAAGTAACTGCAAATTGCCATACATGCGATAGGATGGCATATTGTCTAACTGGTAACTACCCATTTCTGCGCCAATATATATAACCGGTAGATGGTTGTAGATATGCTTGCGCTGGAAGTGCAAATCCACTTTGCGCTCATTAAAACTCAATCGCGCAGAAGCGCCTAATGTGGCATAAAACAGGCTAGGCTGGCTATGGTAATCTTGGGTAGCCAGACCATAACCGAGTTGTCCTATCTTTAGGTATGATTGGGTTTCTAGATAGTTGTTCCAGTCGTCTTCAAAGTGTATGCGTCCCTCTTGGCGACGAGTCATGGGGTTGTAGAAGTATTTCTCATTGAATGGCGCTTCCTCCATGAGGTTGGTGATGAGGTTGATTTGTGGACCAAAGACACTGTTCTCACGTAAGTATTCATGGAACTCATCCACGTCGGAGTGAATATACTCATCGCTGTATTTGAAATACATATGATGTCGCCGTTGGGTAGGTAGTGCGATATTGATTTTTCCATATCCTTTCCATGCTCTATCTGCTGTACCATATCCCACCATGGCTTCTAGGCATACATTTTTCCATAGTTCTTCGGTCGTTCGTAGAGGCAGCGTGAGGCGGTAGCCTTCTGGGTGACTGAAGTGTAGAAATTGATTGATTTGACCTAGTTCTACATGTTTGGTCATTGGTATATAGCCTGTTTGGAAAACATATGCGATAAATTTGGCAGTTTTGAATAAGAGGGTATTATTCAGGCTATCCAAAGCTGGAAGTATGAGCGAATCATTTGCCAAAGGGGTGGTAGGTAGTGTGCGAAGTGTGGGATGCTCGACGGGTGTTATTTGCGTCGAACGAGAGAGCATAAGCGTAGGAAAGAGCTTGCTGGAGTCCGCTTTAATGGCAAAGTCCATAAGCATATTGGTTTGCTCGCTAGATACAGTATTGTTCGCGGCATAATGCTGTTCTATGGTGAGATTGCGTAAGAAATTGATGCTATTCTGTACTGGAATAGTTGCGCGTATATGCCTCAAAGCGCAGGTGGCGGAGTCTATGGTCATTTCGCCGTTGAAGGTGGCATAGAAAGGATTCTTGGTCTTGAAATGCAATAGATAATGTTTCTCTTGATCAACCAACGTGCTGTCTATCAGATAGTAATGATAGTATGTGTTGCCCGCTGCCGCTAAGGGACTGAGCATAGAGGCTGTGAAGATGGGTAGATTATTGTTGTAGAAATTATATGTCTCGGGCAATTGTGCCAATAATATCTGATAGTCGGTTTCGGTGAGGAAGGCTGCTTTTTCTTCTACACTATCAGCAAATTGTTGTCTCCAATAGAGTGGAATGATATAGGTAGAATCCTGGGCAATCATTCCATCTTGCAGGTTTTTCCAGAATGTACGTTTGAGGTGTTTGGACTGAATATCAGATACATAGAGGGTAGTGGATGAGGTGATATCCCCTGTGTAGTGTTGGGCGTTCTGCTGTCTTCGTGCCCGTACTTTCTCCATAAGCGGCAGGGCAGGGTTGTCGCCAGGGGTTATAAATACCTCACCTATGTTTCCCACTTTCTCGCGTAGGGCAACCTCTACTCCGGCTTGCGTGTGAGGCTCGATCTTGAAGCGTTCGGTATGGTATCCTACGGCACTCACCACCATGGTGCGTGTTTTCTCTTGCTGTGTACGAAGTAGGAACAATCCCTCGCTATTGGTGGTAGTGCCTATCTGTGTGCCTTGTAGGTAGATGTTCACATTGGAGATAGCCTCGCCTGTGTGTGCGTCGTACACTTCGCCCACGACGATGGTCTCTTGGGCGAATAGCCCATAGCCCATAGTCCATAGTCCGAATAATATGAATATGAGTCGCTTCATCTGTTTTCTGGGTGATATTTTTGGATTGCCTCGCGCAGATCTTGTATCTCAATATGTGTGTAAATCTCTGTGGTAGTGATATCTTCGTGCCCTAGCAGTTGTTGGATGATGCGCAAGTCGGCTCCGTTTTGCAGCAAGTGTGTCGCAAAAGAGTGTCGCAGGGTATGTGGGGAGATATTTTTGTGTATGTCAGCTTCCCTAGCAAGAGTCTTGATGATGGTGAAGATCATGGCACGAGTGAGTTGTCTGCCGTAGCGATTGAGAAAAACAATATCGCTATATTCCGGTTTGATATCCAGCTTGCTGCGGTCTTCCAACCAATATTGCAACCACCGATCTGCTACTGGAGAAATAGGCACCAACCGCTGTTTGCTTCCTTTACCAGTAATGCGCATAAATCCTTCTTGTCGGTAGATATCGCTTAGGCGAAGGTTGACTAGTTCGCTTACACGCAGTCCGCTACCATATAACATCTCAATGATGGCGCGATTGCGGTGGCTCTCGGGCTTGGACATGTCCAATTGAGCAATCATACTATCTATTTCGTCCAGGGTCAGTACGTCGGGTAGATGGTGTTCTTTTTTGGGTGTTTCGAGCAGTTCGGATGGATCTTGCTGGATGTAGTTGTGGTAGAGTAGGAATCGATAAAAGGAATGTATACCAGCAACTAGCCGTGCTTGAGTACGCACGGAGTTGATGCTCTTAAATGTCTCAAATACAAATGCTTGTAGATCCTCGTATGTGGCTTTGACAATATCGATATTGTGCTGTTCCATATACGATGTGAGCCGTTGGAGGTCTTGTTCGTATGCCGCTACGGAGTTGGGACTCAGTCCACGTTCTAACTTGAGATATGTATGGTATTCCTTCGTCAGCATCGGTTGGTTAACGGTAGGTTGCAGGACCTTGGTAGGTGGCATGATACAAGGTGGAATCAGCTGTGTATAGCAAGAAATCAAGTAGAATGTTGTCTTCTAGATATGCTATATCCATGCTTCCGCCTGTGAATAGTACAATCTTCTGTATTTGATTTTCGTTGATGTGTAGCAAGTATGTGCCTGTGATGTTGCCTTCAAAATCCATGCCACGTAAGAAGGTCATCTCTTTGGCCACGGAGTCCATTTTGTAATGTCCTTCAACTAGTGAATCGGTCACAAAAATATCCGATAAAAACAGATTGCAACCTGAGCCTGAAATATGAAATGTAGAATCGTACTCCAATCCCTCGGATAATAGGTCAATGGCAAAGACTTGGTGACCAGTGTTGTAGTAGTCTCCATGCTGTCTAAAGTCTGCCTTAGTATAGACGCTGTCCGCTTTGAGTATGGGTTGCGAACCTGGGCCTGTTGGTCTATTATATGGCTTGCAACTAACTACGAATAGGAAAAGTACGAAATAGATATAATTTTTCATATTTATAGTTTGATTTTTCTCACGGGTATCCATACTGATATAAGACTCAGTATCAGTACGATACCGATTACTAATAGAATATCCCATCCTTGTACCGCTACGGGATATGCAGAGATGACATACTCTACGCCATTGCCTAGTTTGAGCAGTCCAAAATGCTCTTGTAGGAGGCATATGGTTAGTCCGACGACTACTCCTCCGATGGCACCAATGGCATTGACCAACCAACCTTCAAACAAGAATATACGCTTGATTAACTGTTCGTTAGCTCCGAGGTGCGATAATATACGGATGTCGTTCTTCTTGTCAATAATGAGCATGGATAGTGCGCCTATGCCGTTGAAGGTGGCGATTAGTAGGATGAAAGCGAGCAATAAGGATGTGAGTAGTTTTTCTACGCGCAATATGCGGAAGAAGTCTTTTTGTTGTTCGTAGCGATCATGAATATTGTAGCCCTCTCCCATGACTTGGGCGATGGCGCGTTTCGCTTGTTTGATATTCCCTTGAGTAGAGACCATCAGCGCGGTCATTTCGGTGGAGTCGTATTCCAATAGACGACGTGTGAAGTCTATGTCAACGATCATGGTATTCTCGTCGTATTTCTGCTGATTGACTGCAAAGATTCCTGCGATGAAGCATGTCTCTGTATTGAAATTGGCATCGGGGCGTAGCATGTTCACCTTGCTGTTTCGCTTAGGCGCATACACTTGTATGCCGTGAATAAATCGTGCTCCGATGCCTATTTTCCAAGCCAAGAGTTGTCCTAACACAGCGCGATCAAAGGCTCCGTCATAGACTTCAAAATGTCCATCGGTGATGATGTTGTCAATGTCCGTCAACGAGTCAAACACCGAATCTACACCCATCAATTGTACGGGTGTCTGTTTGTCCTCAAAGTATATCAATGCGGTCTCCTCAATGCTTTCGCTCAGGAGATTGACCTCGGGCAGGGCTAATAGTTGTTTTTTGGTCTCTGGGGAGAGGTGAAAAGATTTGCCATTTTGTGCGGTGATGCGTATGTCGGGATCAAACTGGGAGAACATCTGCTCTACCATTGTTCCGAATCCATTCATCACGCTCATAACGCATATCATGGCAGCCGTCACTACGCCCACCGCAATGGATGAGATCGTGGTGATGATGTGGATGGCATTGAATTGTTTTTTAGCAAACAAATACCGCCATGCTATGTGAAGGGCTGTTTTTACCACTTGGCTACGGTGTCGTTATATATCTGATCTGCAATCTCTTGGATCATCGTGTTGCACAATTCATCTTGCACGTCATTGAGCATTTGGGAGGCATCAAAAGTCTGGTAAGCGGTATAGTTTTTCTCAAAAGACTCCTCTGGATTGACGTTGTTGGTAAAGCGAACGCGTACGGTGATGGTCAGTTTGGTTTCCGCTGCATAGCTATCTGCGGATACGGCCATAGGGGTTAATTGATAACCTGTGATCTCGCCTTCTAGCTCCAAGTCACCACCTCGTCGTACCTGTTCTAGACGTGTTTGGCGTTGAAACAAGTCCCGAATGCCGTCAGATAGATTCGCGCTCAATGGGGCATACACCAAGGCCGCCACATTGGGGAAATCAGCGATGGAGATGCTTTTGGTCTTGGTGTAGTCTATACTTGCGCCATTGAATTTGTAACTAATGACGCAGCTATTCAATACGACTGCTAATAAAAATAATATACTCAGTTTCTTCATCATCTCAACACTAAACTCTAAACACTAAACACTCAACTCTCCCCCTTCAACTTTCTATACAATGTTCTTTCGCTTATTCCGAGCATATCGGCAGCCACTTTGCGATTGCCTCCGCTTGCTTTGAGGGCTTCTTCTATGGCTTCGCGGTCACGATCGGCTTTGGTTTTGATGACGGTAGGAGTTGTTTCTACGGGTGTCACATCTTCTATCTCGGATTCGGTCACAACATCCTCTATATCAGTCTGTTTTACCTCTACAGGTAGTGGGGTGTGCTCTTCTATTTCCTCAACACGATCAATCAATATGCGATTGCTCTTATTCATCTCTTGGATTTGTTTTTTGAGGGCTTCTAGTTCCTTGCTCAGACTATAAACCACTTGCTTGAGCATCTCTATGTTTTGAGACTCAGCATAGCTGTTTTGTTGGGAGTGAACGGCTACTAAACCAGTTGATTGTTCGTTCTTAGGCAAGTAGTTGGTTAGTATCTCTGGTGTGATTTCGCGGCGTTGTTCAATGACGCTGATTTGATCCACCACATTCTTCAGTTGTCGCACGTTTCCTCGCCAATAATAGCCTTTGACCATCTCCATTGCTTCGTCTGTTAGACGGATAGATGGCATATTGTATTTGTCTGCGAAATCGCGAGCAAACTTCCTGAATAGCAATGGAATATCGTCTCGTCTCTCGCGCAGGGATGGCACGCGTATGCCCACTGCGTTCAAGCGGTAATAGAGGTCTTCACGAAACTTACCTTCTTCTATTGCGCGTGGGATATTGAGGTTGGTAGCGGCGACTACGCGCACATTGGTTTTGAGGGTTTTGCTCGAGCCTACACGCATATACTCGCCTGTCTCCAGCACGCGGAGCAATCTGGCTTGGGTAGAGAGGGGGAGTTCGCCTACTTCATCTAGAAATAATGTTCCGCCGTCGGCTATCTCAAAGTATCCTTTGCGTTCGGATTTAGCATCGGTAAAAGCGCCTTTCTCATGACCAAATAGTTCGCTATCGATGGTTCCTTCAGGGATGGCTCCGCAGTTGATGGCGAAATAGGGCGCATGTTTGCGAGAGGAGTAGTGGTGTATAATTTTCGGAAAATGTTCTTTACCTGCACCTGATTCTCCGATGATTAGTACGCTTAAGTCGGTGATAGCCACTTGCATAGCTATCTCAATGCCTCTGTTTAGAAGAGGACTGTTGCCTATGATGTTAAATTGTTGTTTGATAGGTTGTAAATCCATGATACTTCTCCTATTTCTCCTGATTTTTTTTGCGTATTGTATTGAGGTTACGCGTGTTTGCCTACTTCCCCAAATTATGGCTGCAAAGATACAACTTTTTTTTGATTCCACCAAATTATCTCTCTTATTTTTGGGAATTATCTATCACTTGACAGCCTATGGCGAAGACAACTTAGACCATTCAAGAAAACTACTGCCCTCTGTCTTCATCGGAACCTCATCGGAACCTCATCGGAACCTCATCGGAACCTCGCTGAAGGAATACCGATACTTTACCGATACTTTACCGATACTTCGCCGATGTTTTCAGCATAGTGTTTCTAGTTCTTTCTTTGGGAGTAGAGGGGAATGTTTTTTTTGAAAAATCGCCTCAATTTGTAGAAAAATGTCATTTTTTCTTTCAAACGTTTGCGGGAATCAAAAAAAAGTTGTATCTTTGCGGACTAATTTGCGTGTATGCGCGTAATGTAGTACGCGTGTGTATGCAACAAGAAATGCTAAAGTGTTAATACTCAACTAAATACCAACTCAATATGAAACAGCACAATTTTACCCGTTCATTTTTCGTAGCTATTGCAGTTTTGTTTATGTGTGTGCCTATGTTTGCAAGGGAACTCAATCCTTTTGCGTTTAAGTTGTCTGAGAAATTGGAGGGTGACGTCTTTACTGTGACCTATTATCTCAATGCCCCAGCTCAAAAGGTGGATGTGGTGATTGAGGTGGGGGAGCAGACGGTGGTTTACAATTGTAATGCCGCAAAGAATACTCAGGGTAATACATTGGTTAAAGGTATTTATCATGTGCCTATCAGTTTGCGTGATGCATTGAATAACCAAGCAACTGACTATTTTAGAAATAAAACCAATCTTCATTGGCGAGTGGAGGTGATAGGTGGTAATACGGCGGCTATGCCAACCAATAAGGCGGAGATCACAGATGCGTTGGTGAGTACGGAGTATGATTTTTATGCTCCAGGTGGTCTAGATATAGATGTTAACCCTCATAGCGAGAACTTTGGTATGATCTATTGTACCGAGGCAATTGTCCCTCAAACACCTAATGCGAAATATTTTACACATTATTATAATGGAGGAACTTTGACTGCATCTGCGGGATTGTTTGTATTTGACGCGGCTTTCCAAAATATGCCTCCATTTGATAAAGATGAGAGCAATCCTACGGATATCCGTTATGACTTTGTAAGTCCTAATAACAACCGAACTTTTGCACGCAACTACAACCTCGGTTTGTCGCAAAAATACCATGAGGGTACCCAAGCTGTTTGGGATACGTATAACCCATTAGCTCCTCGTCGTGTGCGCCTTTCAGAAGATGGTCGTTTGTTCGTTTCGCTATACTCGGGTACGAACTCTATTGTCAAGGAGTTGAATCCTGCTCGATTGAGATACGATTATCGTCTAGCAAATGGCAAACTCAATAACAACGGCTGGTTCTGGGATGTCTTTAGTGGTGCGACATGGAATACCTCTCAATATCGTTGGCAAGACGCTAATGGTAACGTGATTATTGCGCCTAACGTAGGTTTGGACGTACGCGGTTCGGGTCCGAACCTGAAACTATTTGCCGTTTCAGGAGATAAGGGTTTTGGTGGAAACTCCGATCGTGAGTCTTGTCACTTTGGAGAGTTTAATTTGGGTGCTGCCAAGTCTTGGACTGCTAAACCATCTAAAACCAACTATTTCAATTTTACCAAGAAAGATCCTTCAAGTTCAACAGGCGCGAATAAAACATGGACCAACTGCATTGGCTTTTCTCAGTGGGATCGCACGGCTACAACTGCTACATTGGTAAAGGATAAAAATGGTGATGGTATCAACGATGGAACCCCTATCAATGCAGTTGTGTTCTACGATTATGTGAATTTTGAGTACGACCAATATGGTGGTGTATGGATGTGTCAACACCGTGCTAATCAAACCGAAGCGGCTGCTATTGCGCATATCAACACGGATGGCAAGTTGGACTTTACGGATCATGTGGTGGACCGCACACGTGGCGGTATTCGTTATACCAACGATTTCTCTAAACTGATTGTGGCAGGTGGACAACGTAGTCGCAAATGGATAGCAACCAATCATACGATCAAGCATCAAGACCATCATGGCGCTGTGTTCAATTCGGATAAGAGCCAAGTGGAATTGCCATGTGTGGATGGTTTGTGGGCAACGCTTTACACCGTGAAGCACACTAGTGGCACAAGCAAGCCTGTGTTTACCGATTCCATTTATATAAAATTGGATATTCGTCCAATGGACTTTGCATGGGATTATGCGGGTAACTTGTATGCGGCTTCAGCTTCTTCTGAGAAATTGCGTGCGTATGCCTTGCCTAATGGTGGTAAGCCAGTGGTGACACCTTGTCGTGATACTTCATATATTGAGAATACCACAGTGGGTATGTTGACTGTTAAGTTCCACCCTAATACCATAGCGGTTGGTACAGCTTGTGATAATGACTATCAGTATATGGATAAATATAACGAGTCGCTGAATGGTTTTAATTTCTACTATAGAAACTCGGCTAAGTTCCAACTCTTGGGTCAGCCAGCGGATGGCTATCGTTTCTATTGCTGGGTGAATGAGGATGGCACAGAAGGAGTAGTCGGAGAGGCTGTTTCAAGCCAATCTACGATGAAAGCGGCAGGTGTAACTCGTACTGCTAAGTTTGGTATTGATGTGAATGAGATGAAGGATGTAGCTACAATGCCTCATGATGTGGAGTTCCCAGGTGCTTTTGTGAGTCGTGAATTGGACAACGAGTCATACAGCACTATCTGCTTGCCTTTTGACTTAAAGACTTTGGCAGGTACCCCATATCAAGGTGCAAGTGTGTTGAAGTTTGTGGGAGTGGAGAAGATTAAAGAGAACGGCGTGAATAAAGCCAAGTTGCTCTTTGCGGAAGTGACTTTCAATGCAACTGATTATATGGAGGCAGGTGTACCATACTTGATTAAGGTAACAGAGAACATTCAGCCTGGTACTATAGGTTATGTAAAACTCTTCAAGGATGTAAAATGTCCTCATTTCGTTGGAACAAACGAGTTTGGAGGTTTTGACGTTGCGGCTGATGGATTTACATTCCGTGGTGTAATGAATCCTTCACATTTTGAGCCTAGCAGAACCAATCTCTTTGTGGTGGCTGATAACCGTTTGGCTACTTTGTATGAGCCTGCGGATATCCTTGGTTTGCGCGGATACTTCACAGCTCCTGCTGACTATGACGCAAGCAAGGTTCATATTAAGATTATGGATAAGACTGCAACTTCTGTTGAGACAGTTCCTGAGGTGTCGTTGATGGATTCTGTGAAGGCGGTTAAGTACTTGTGGGATGGTCGAATTTATATCCAACGCGATGGCAAGGTATATGATATTACAGGCTTCCGTGCAAGATAATAATACAACGAATTTATCCCGAAGATATCCCGAAGATACCCTGAAGATAATCTAAAGATACTAGAGTTGTTATATAAGGTATGAGCGCGCACGCGCGTGAGACGACAAAAATAAAAAAGACAATAAAGAAAAACAAGAACATTTATAAAAGACAACTAAGACAATTTTGCGCCTGACGGCGAAGACAATAAAGACAATTAAAAAGAAATGGATGTCTGAGTTGATGTTAATTGTTATAAACATAGTCTACTACAAGGTGATGGCAAATAAGAAAACACAAAGAGCAGTTGCAAAAAAGGCGCAAACAACGCCTCTTCTTCCTGTATCTATTGAGGATGTAAAAAATAAGATTGTACCAATTAGACAACAATTTGTCATTGCAGATGCTGATGTGGCAGAGTTGTACGGAGTAGAGACTAAAAGGATAAACGAAGCCGTTCGAAATAATCCTGACAAGTTTCCAGAGGATTATATGTTTGCTTTAACTCCCGATGAAGCACAATGTTTGCGGACGAAAATTTCGACCACAAATATTTCGACCAAAAGAAGAATTAAACAATTTGCATAATTGGCATAATTAGCCGTTAAAGAAATTATAATACGAAACTATAAAAACATAAATACGATGAAACACCAATCTTATATCCGTTCACTATTTGTAGCATTCTGTGCTTTCTTCGTTTGTGCATCTGCTATGGCAGAGAATTATTTGAATCCATTCGCATATCGTTTGGATAACATGGTGGATAGAAACACATATGTGACTGATGAAAGCAAAGGTCTGCTGATGGACGACCATTATGTCATCAAATATGCCCTTAGTGGTCCTGCTAAGAGTGTTATTGTTCGTTTTTGGGATATTACCGAGGATCGCGAAAAGAGCACCTGGTCTCGCGATGGTGGTAATACGGGTACTGCTTTATTTGAATTTGATATTACAGAGAAAACAGATGCTAGCGGCAATCTATGTAATGCGAAAGGATATCACGAATACACGATAGATTTCACACACGTTATTGGAGAAAATGGAGATTTAGATATGACGAGGGTAAGATGGACTATTGACGTGATGGGTGGAAATCAGGCGGAGGAATACACTACAAAAACAGTAAAGAAAAATCAATCGGGTGGAACCCAAGGTTGTAAATTTATAAATGCGAATGAAGTAACAGAGTATAAGGGATTTAGATCTCCAGGTTCTGTTGATATTTGTAATAATCCATATGATTACAATTTTGGCGTAGTTTTTTGCACAGAATCACGCGTAACAGCTGCAGGTGACAATGCAAGCTATGTTTCATATGGACAAGTACCAGGAGTGTATGTCTTTGGAGGAGGTATGGAGCGTCTTTATGCTAATTGGCATGATGGCAATGTAGCTTGCTATGGTGCAAATTTTTCTGAAGCGACACACTTTCTCAACAATGACAAAACCTTGTATGCTCGTGCTCCTCATCGGGTACGTGTAAGTGATGATGGAAGAGTATTCGTGTCTGTTGTGGAAGGACGCAACAATATTCTAAAACGAATTAAAAATCCATCCAATATTGACAGAATAGATCTAGATGGAGATGGATTATTTGACGATGGCGGCAATTTTTACGAACCAGATAGAACAGGAGGTTCGTATGATGATATCTTTTATGGCGATAATGCATCGAATCGTGGCACATGGAATGCTGCCCAACTAAACTTAAGAACATCTTCAGGTGGTAAATTTATTGCAGCACCTAATGTAGGTATGGATGTAAGAGGTAGTGGTTCTGCATTAGAGTTACTCTTGCTCTCTGCAGACATGTCTGATAGTAGAAATCTTTATCCTGGCAGTACAGGATCACACTACCCTGGTATCTATCAGTCTGAGTGGTATTTGGATAAATATAGCTTGGGTAACAAAAATGAATGGGGGGATAATGCAAGTACGCAGGATATATTAGAGTTGATCAAAACAAACAATAAATTGCCTAATAGAAATGAATTAACAGACCAACTAACAGCAACAGATGGAACAAAGTTAGGAGATGCCATGCTCGTTGGTTATGATAATACTGGTCTTGAATACGATCCTATCGGTGGGTGTTGGATTGTTCAGCATCGTGGTAATGATGGAGTTGCAGCAACTATGATTCACTACAATGCAGTATCAAAAAAGATAGACTTTGAGGAACACATATCTGGTCGCCCATCTGGAGGTGTTAGACATAACCACGATTTTACAAAGTTAGCAGTTGCTGGCGGATACAAAGTTGATAGCACATTTACATATAAGGGTAAGCAATATAACGGACAAAAGGCTAGAGAGAGTTATATAACTATTTATTCTGTTACTTACAACAATAGCACTGGATCGTATACATTTACAGATGAAGCATATATTGAATCAAATAAAGGTGGATTCCATGACTTCGCGTGGGATTTCGCGGATAACTTATATGCTGCAGCTAATGGAACAAATAGATTAATGGCTTTTGCTTTACCTCATGCAGGAAAAACGGTTTCCACCCCATGTCGTGAGGAGTATGAGTACACTTTGGCACCTGTGCACGAGTTCTTTGCAACTGTTGATCCAACTGTACCCGAAGCTGTTGAGTATGCTACAATCATCCATGAGCGAATAGGCAAAGAGCCATACGGACAGTATCTACAAAAAGCGAAGATGGATTTGCGAGCATACGTGATTGATGGATGCAAATTCTACCAATGGAAAACATATGGTTGGGATAACCCTCAAACACAGCCTGACGTACTAAGCCTTCGTTCTTATCCCGAAACCAATGGCAATAGATTCTTGGTACCTGAATTGACCGAGCAATTAATGGTTATTGCTGAAATCGGTATATGTGTTTATGAAGAAGTGGCACCTTTAGCAGTTAAAGCCCAGACTACTTTCCCTGCGGCATTCGTGAAACGTGAATTGGATGATATTTCATACAGCACTATCTGTTTGCCATTCCATTTGGAATCACTTGCGGGTACTCCATATCAAGGTGCAAGTGTATTAGAGTTGACATCATCTACCACAAATACTGATGGTGATAGTCGTGTGTTCTTGAACTTCGAGGAGGTAGTGTTTGGAACTGGTAAGGGAATGAGAGCAGGTAAGCCATATCTGATTCAACTGCCCAAAAATAAACAACTAGAAGTAGAGGAGGTATTTGAGAACGTAACTTGTCCAGTATTGACTGGTACAAACGCTCATGGTGGTTTGAATGTGAATTGTGATAATGGTATTATCTTCCATGGTTTGTTGAATCCAACGACATTTAGCAAAGAGAAAGTGAAAGATAAGCTTTTCTTGACTGCGGATAATCGTTTGGTAAGTTTGTATGGACAAGATAGTTTCTCTATCAACGGTTTGCGTGGATACTTTACCGTAAGTGGTGCAGCGCAAAACGTAGAGTTTGTGTTGAACTTGCCAGAGAAAGTGACAACCTCCATTCCAATGGTCAATATGGCAGACTCGCTGAAAGTGACCAAATACCTTTGGAACGGACAAATATATATCCAACGCGGCAACGAAGTGTATGACCTCTCAGGTGCGAGAGTGAAATAACATTCCTTCGGTAAAGGTTCGGTATCCCTTCGGTAAAGGTTCGGAGTGGTAACGGTATTGCCATGGGATAAACAAGGTAGATAAATCACATAGTTATCTCATAGTAATCACATAGTAATCATATAGTATGAACCCGTCATGAACCCGTAATATATAAGGTACGCACACGCGTGAGAGGATAAAAAGACAACTAAGACAATACAAAGAAGAAAAAAAGATTGATTTTGAGAAATCAATTAAAGTGAAAATATATATTAACCCAAAATTCTAAATTTATGAAAAAGATTAACTTTCTTTTGATGCTTTTGATGTTGGCATTTGCCACAGAAGCATTAGCGTGGAAGCCAATCTTGATTGGCCACCGCGGAAGCCGTACTGGCGTGGAAAACACTGAGCAAGCTTTCATCAATGGTGTTACCAAACACGGATGTCAAGCTCTTGAGTGTGACGTGAAAGTGACAAGCGACAAGAAATATGTCTGCTGGCACGATGATGTCATCACTACTTCTTTTGGATTAAGTAGCAACTGTACTATCTACACCAACACGTTGGCTACTATTCAATCAAAGACCCTTACTCAAACTCGTAAGAGTGTGAAGTACACAGGTAAGATTTGTACCGTAGAACGTTACTTGGAGATTTGTAAGCAATACAATGTGACTCCTGTCGTTGAGCTCAAGTGGGCAAGTGGTATCAACAGCAACGATATGAGTAACTTTGCTGGTTTGTACGCAATCTTTGAGAAATTGGATATGGTGGACGATATCATCATCCTTACCTCAATGAAGGCGTCTTTGGAGCATATCAACAAGTATTATCCAAAGTTGAAATGTCAATACTTGGTGAACTATATTACCAGCAGCAATATCTCTACCTGTAAGTCTAATGGTTGGGATATCTCTTCTTGCTACTACTACAACTCTAGCAACTACGTGACACAAGCCCTTGTAACTCAAGCTAAAAACGCTGGTTTGAAGGTGTCTCTTTGGACAATGAACTCTGAAGCGGACTATAAGAAATATGGTGCTTATGGTGTTAACTATATTACAACAGATGACTTTATTTACAAAGATCTTCCTGAGCTATCAGGTGTGGATCCTAACCCAGAACCAGAACCAGAGATTCCAGATGTAGAGTGGGAACTCAATGGCGGTGTGGTAGTAGGTGGCACAGTACCTACTGGCGAAGAGTTGGCAGAGGATTTCAAAACTGCATACAACAAGTTCTTTAGCCAATCAATCGCTACAACCCGCGAGATTAGCAACTTCCTCTACTATGGTAACTCACTAGGTTGCGACGTGAGCACAATGATGACCAGCAGCACTTCTGGCTGGAAATGGTTGGGCGATTATATCACTTCTGTTTCTAACAAGGCAGGCGTAGCATTGACTTCTGAGGTGAACTGGCGCTACAGCTTGACTGCATTCTTCACTTGCGGCGCAGCTGGTAATTACAACGCTGACTTTACTACTGCTGGTAAATCTTCTGCTTGGGGCGAAGCTTTCCAAATTGCAACTGGCACAAGTGCGAAATTGCCTACAAAGATTGAATCTACCTATACTATCCCAACTCCTGTTAAGGAGGGTTATGACTTCCTCGGTTGGTACAACACCAACAATACTACTGGTACTAAATATACCACACTTTCTGCTGGTTTCAAAGGCAAACTCTATGCTATTTGGCAATTGGCAAACGTAGATGTTAAGTGGGAACTCAATGGTGGTAGCGTATCAGGTACTCTCCCAACCAAGATTGAGGGTAGCGCATACACCTTGCCAACTCCTACACGTGCAGGATATATCTTCCTTGGCTGGTATGACAGCAATAGCACATCTGGTAACAAATTGACCTCTCTCCCAGTAGGATGGAAGGGTACTGTTTACGCTCTCTGGCGTGAGGCTAAGGTAACTTGGGAACTCAACGGTGGTAAGGTATATGAGATGAAGACTAGCGGCGGTACTGTGACTGTACCTACCAACGACTCTC
>JAZSFR010000023.1:0-96905 GCA_045532335.1 Paludibacteraceae bacterium | reverse complement strand
CCGAGATAGCATCGTCTATCGAGAGAAAGTGGTACACGACACCGTCTATATCACCAAGGAGGTGTATCGGGATCAACGACTTTCAACTTTTGACATTCAACATTCGACTAAAGCGGACACGGTAGTCGTCACCGAATACCGCGACCGCATAGTGGAACTACCACCAGAGCGGTATGTGCCGAAGTTCTATCGCTGGTGCACGGGATTGCTGTGGGCAATTGGGCTATTGGCGATAGGCTATTTGGCGCTAAAGCGATGGCTAAAGAGGATTTATTGAAATTGCTGACGCAGGAAATGCAGATTTCCTGCGTTTTGGGGCTTAAATATCATGAGATATTTCTTATCTCGCACAAAGTGCTGGGACGATTAATTGGAAAAATAATAAAAAAATCTTGTGTGTTTCAAAAAAAAATTGTAATTTTGTCGCGTTTTTAATAATCAAACTTAGAAGTATGAAAAAAAGTACTATTCTTTTCGGCGTGGTGGCTATTGTAGCCATGGTGATGGTTTCGTGTCAGATGGATAAACCTACTTTCCAAGAGGCAGACCTGTTGGGACTATGGAGTAAAGGTGATGCAACGGGATTGGATAGCGTACCTGTAGAGTTCGTTCGTTTTACACCAGATCAAGACGAAACAGGCGAATACAAATACGGTCGCCAATGGAATGAGAGTGAGGATATTTATGAAGAAGACCTTAAGCCATACGGCAATGGTTGGTTTAAGTATAAGTTGGTTAAAAGCGACCTCACCGAGATCCACCTGATGGACAATGGCGGTGCGGATATTCCCAAAGTGTATGTGGTAGTGAAGTTGAATGAGTATGAATTGCAATACGAGGACGGGGGAAAGAGGTATTACTATCACAAGTGCGGAGAATAAGATTAAATCACAATCATACCCATAAGTTAATAAAGCTAGCGTATGAAAAAAGCGCTGAAGATATTAGGCATCACATTAGGAAGCACTATAGGGTTGGTACTCTTGGTGCTTGCTGTGGCATTATGGGTGCTGTTTACTCCAGCACGCTTGACCCCTATCGTGCGAGATGTAGCCAGCCACTATGTGAAATGTGAGCATGAGATTGGGAAAGTGGAATTGACTTTCTTCTCCACCTTTCCACATTTTGGTTTGGCAATCGATAGCGTGTTGCTGATCCACGCTGTGGAGGGGGCTGAGAACGATACCCTATTGGCTGCACCTAAATTGGTGGCGGCAGTAGATGTGGTAGGGTTGATGCAAAAGAAATTGCATGTATCCGAGTTGCTGATGTCCGATATTCAGGCGAATGTGTTTGTCGATTCGTTGGGGGTAAGCAATCTGGATGTGTTGAATCTGCCTTCGGATACAGCGGCAGAAGAAGATACGAGTGCTTTCTCGTTGCCTTTCCAAGAGATACGAGTAGATGAGTTGTGTGTGTCAGCCCATCGTTTACGCGTGCTGAGTGTGCGCGATTCCATGGATGCCACCATCTCTGGTATGACATTCCATATGCACGTGGATAGTTGGTCGGATATGCGTATGCAACTGACGATGGCGGCTGTGGATGCGACGCTCAAAGATGTGCCATATGCCAACCAGTTGCGCGTGCAAGCGGATATACCAGCTTCGGTAGATTGGGAGACCATGCGTGTGGCATTGAAGCAAGCGCATGTGGGTGTTAATCAGTTGGATGTGTCGATAAATGGCTGGGCACAAGCAGGAGAGGCCATTGAGATGGATATGAAACTAGGGTTGCAGGAGTGGAAAATAAGCGAAGTGTTGGCTTTGGTTCCACCTTGTTACTTGAGTAGTCTAGAAGGCATTCAGGCAGATGGTATATTGAGTCTAGATGTACAAGCGAAAGGCGTGTATAGTGATACGATATTACCCGTGGTAGATGCGCACGTGGTGTTGAAAGAAGGTATGGGTAAATACGCTGAACTGCCCTATACCCTTGAGCCTTTGATGGTGGATGCCGATGTGCACTTGGATATGCAAAACAAGGCGCAATCGGAGGTGAAGATCAATACGCTCTATGCGCATACGCGTGGGTCGTCTGTGCGGGGCGAGGGTATTGTGAAAGATCCGTTAGGTAAGTTGTGGATGGATGTGAAGACGGAAGTGGATGTGAAGGTAGCGGATGTGAAGGAATTTCTGCCCAAAGATATGTTGGTGGCAGGGCAGGTGAAAGGCAAGCTAGAGATGCAAATGTACTTGGATGACTTGCTAGCCATGCAACTGGAGAAAGGACGGGTGCAAGGCGATCTATGGCTGAATGGAATACAATACGAAGCAGATAGTCTATATGCTCAACTACCCGCTAATAGGTTGAAGTTCCATATACCTAATGTGCAAGCTACACGTAAAGAGGTGAACTGGTTGGCAGGAACATTGAGTGTGGCGAATGCAGAAGTGAAAATGGGAACAGGGCTGCAAGCCGAGATGGGTATGACGGATATGGAAGTGGAGATAAGTAATATTTTGGGTCAAGATCCACGTTTGTATGCCACTATTTCGTTGGATGGTAAAGAGCATATCCATGCGCAGATGGATAGTATGGATATGACGATCAATAAGCCAGTAGTGGCACTTAGTGCGATATACAATATGCAAGACTCGTTGGAAATGCCGACGGTGGATGCCCAAGTGGCGTTTGAGCGTGTGTGGGGTTATTACTCGGATATACAGGTGGATGTGGCGCAGTCTTGCTTGATGGCTGGATTGCATGCTCCTAGTTTGACGGCGAGTGTGCAATCGCAATCTTTGCAAGCAAGTATGGGTACTGATCTGGCAATAAGTACGGGTAGAGTAGGGGTGGAAGCGTCCGTGAAGTACAATAAAAAAAGACAAGATAACTTGCTCTTGCAATGGCGACCTAAGTTATCGGTTGATTTGAATCAAGTAGAGGTCAGGATTGCAGATTGGGAAGAAAAACTATTGATTCCAGAGATAGCGTTTACCTATTCCAATAAAGCGTGTCATATTGAACAATCAAGGCTGATTTTAGGCGATTCGGATTTTTCTTTGAGTGGCGATGTTAGAAATATTGGCCGTTGGTTGCGTAAAAAAGGTACATTAGAAGCCGAATTGAATTTTGAAAGCGAGTACACCAATGCGGACGAATTGCTTTCGCTCTTGTCTGCTGATCAAGGCGCGGAGGAAGAAGGCAATGAGGTGAGAGGCGATGAGGCGATAAGGCAAGAGGGCGATGAGGCGAGAGGCGAGGAGGTGAGAGAACCATTCCTTGTGCCAACGAATGTGGATTTGACATTGAATACGCAAATCAAACAAGCTAATTTCCTGAATCAAACAGCGAGAAATCTGGGCGGTAAAATATACGTGAAAGAGGGAATGTTGGTGCTTGAAGAAGTGGGATTCATTTGCAATGCCGCGAAGCTGCAACTGACCGCCATGTATCGTACCCCACGCAGAAATCATATCTATGTGGGATTTGATTATCATATGATAGACATTAATATCCAAGAGTTGATAGGTATGATTCCGCAAATAGACTCCATGATGCCTATGCTGAGTTCGTTTAAGGGACAAGCGGAGTTCCACCTCGCTGCGGAAACCTATACCAATGCCCAATACCAAATCAAACCATCGACTATCCGTGGTGCGGCAAGTATCTTCGGCAAGGATTTGGTTGTGTTGGACAATGAGACATTTAGCAAGATGTCTAAATTGTTGATGTTCAGCAAGAAAACAGAAAACAAAGTGGATAGCATATCGGCTGAAATGACTATTTACAAGAAAGAGATAGATGTCTATCCATTCTGCGTATCCTTGGATAACTACATGGTTGCATTAGGCGGACGACATAACCTAGATATGACCTTCAACTACGATGTGAATGTCCTTTCCCCTATCTATTTGGGCGTGAATGTGTCGGGTAATTTGGATGATTTGAAAATCAAACTGGCGCGATGCCGATTCGCTAAAGACTTCAAACCCCTCTTCCACCGCAAGGTGGATACCCAGTCTGCCGAACTACGCAGTATAATTCGCGAATCCATGCGGAAGAATGTGAAGATGTAGTTTAGTGAACGCCGCAGAGCGGCTACTGTTTAGTGTTTAGAGAATTAAACCAATTATTAAACAATATGAAAAAAATCTTATTTTTGAGCCTTGCGCTCGTATCGCTTATGGCATGTACTAAAAACGAGAACCCATTGCTCGTAGAGCAGAACACTCCTTTTGGCGTTCCTGCTTTCGACAAAGTGAAAATTGAACACTATCTGCCTGCTTTTGAGAAAGCTATCGCAGAGAACGAAGCAGAGATTGCAGCTATCGCTAATAACCCAGAAGCACCTACCTTCGCCAACACCATCGAGGCACTCGATCGTAGCGGCGAACTGCTGAACAAGGTAGTAGGTGTGTTCTTCAATGTCATTGAGGCCGACGGCAACGATGAGATGAACGCTATCGCTGAGGAGATTTCTCCTAAACTCTCTGCACTCAGCGACGGAATTATCTTGAACGATGCGTTGTTCCAACGAGTGAAGGCTGTATATGAGCAACGTGAGACATTGGGTCTTAACGACGAGCAAATGCGCCTCTTGACCGAGACCTTCAAGTCTTTTGCTAACAACGGCGCTAACCTCCCTGAGGATAAGAAAGCACGCTTGAAAGAAATCAACCAAGAACTCGGTCTGCTCTCTTTGCAATTCGGCAATAACGTGGTAGCAGAGACCAATGCTTACCAACTCTTCATCACCGATGAGGCTGAACTCAAGGGTCTTCCTGAGAGCGCCAAAGCGGCAGCCAAAGAAGAGGCAGTGGCTGCTGGTCGTCCTGATGCATGGTTGTTTACTCCTAAGCGCACTAGTTTCACTCCTGTACTCCAATACTGCGAGAACCGTGAACTGCGCAAAGAACTCCTCATGGCGTACACAACCCGTGGCAACCATGACAACGAGTATGACAATAAGAACGTCATTGTAAAGACCATGCAATTGCGTGTGGAGAAAGCACACCTCTTTGGTTACACCAACCCTGCGGATTATATCCTAGCTGACTGCATGGCACACGATGCGAAGACTGTGGATGCATTCTTGGAGTCTGTATGGGGTCCAAGTTTGAAGGCAGCTAAACGTGAGGCGGCTGAACTGCAAAAAATGATGGACAAAGACCTCCCTGGCGAGAAACTCCAACCATGGGATTGGTGGTACTACGCAGAGAAACTTCGTGTAGAGAAATATGCCCTCAATGAGGAGGAGTTGAAGCCATACTTTGAGCTCAACAATGTGCGCAAGGGTGCATTTGGTTTGGCGAACAAACTCTTCGGTCTCAACTTCGAGAAACTGGAGAATATGCCAGTATATAACCCAGAGGTAGAGGTGTTCAAGGTCACTTATGCTGATGGTGGTTTGGTAGGTATCCTTTATACCGACTACTTCCCACGCGCTGGCAAACGCCCAGGTGCATGGATGAACAATATCTGCAACCAATACATTGACGCCAATGGTGTGGATCACCGTCCTGTAATCATCAACGTGGGTAACTTCAACAAACCTACCGCAGGCAACCCATCGCTCCTCTCTATGGACGATGTAGAGACATTGTTCCACGAGTTTGGTCACGCATTGCACGGCTTGATGTCCAAAGCTACTTACCAATCATTGGCAGGTACCAACACCCCACGCGACTTTGTGGAGTTGCCAAGCCAATTCATGGAGAACTACTGCTATCACCCAGAGGTATTGAAGACCTACGCCTTCCACTACCAAACAGGCGAACTCATCCCAGAGGAGTTGGTGGCTAAGATCAACAAGGCGGGTACCTTCAACCAAGGCTTCGTACAAACCGAGTTGCTCAGTTCGTCTATCCTCGATATGGACTACCACAAGATGACTACCACAGAGGCGTTTGATGTGAATGCTTTTGAGGCAGAGTCAATGAAGAATATGAAGATGATTCCTGAGATTATCACTCGCTATCGCTCTACTTTCTACAACCACATCTTCACCACCGGTTATGCTGCGGGTTACTACAGTTACACTTGGGCGGCGGTGTTGGATGCAGATGCGTTTGCAGCATTCGAGGAGACAGGGGACATCTTCAACCCTGAGATGGCGAAGAAGTTCCAACGCCTCTTGGAGCAAGGTGGCACACGCGATGCGGCATTGCTCTACCAAGAGTTCCGTGGCAAGGATGCCGATCCTAAGCACCACATGAAACGCTGCGGATTTTAATGAGTCGAAAGTTGAAAGTCGAAAGTTGAAAGTCGGTGGATTCAGCTTCGCTGTTTCCCCTAGACTTTAGACTCTAGACTTTAGACTCTAGACTTTAGACATTCGACATTCGACATTCGACATTCGACTATCGTCATTCCCAACCATGAATTACTTCCTCAGAAATATAGCACAGAATAGCCTGATAAGGACCATCATTTTGGCTCTTATTGGGCTATGTTTGTGGATAGTGTTGCTGTGGCGAGGAGGTAGTTTTGCCCATATGGGGGTAGAGATGGCGTTGGTGCTAACCAATTCCCTGTTGGCTACTCAATGTGCCTATAGAGTAGGTTGGACCAATCTGCCTTCAGGCTTTGTGGTTTCATCCGTGTGGATGGTCTTGTCGGCATTGTCCGTATGGCAATTATGTTGGCAGGTGCATGTGGTGGCAATGATGTTTTTTATTGCTATCTTGGTATTTAGCAAGATGAATGCTCAGAAGGAACCTACTGAGCAAGCATATGTTCTCACATTGATGTGCTTGGTCGTTTCGCCCCAATTGAGTGTGATGGTCACATGTATCCTATATGTATTGGGTTATCTGCTAGTCAGGAGTCACTTTACTTGGCGTGTGCTAGTGGCTATTTTATTGGCGATAGCAACCTATGTGTTGTATTCTGCTATCTTCCGCTATTTCGGTTGGTTGGAGTTTCTATGGTTGGAGAACCTGCCTAAACTACCATGGCAATGGTGGGTGATAGGCGGTGGCACCTATCTACTGTCCTGGTTGATGATATATTTGCCAATAATGAAACCCTCCACTGCGAGCGGCATATTATATATAATAGGTATAATAGGCGCTATTGGAGGTGGAGTAGTGTGGAGTGTCATGGAGTAGTGTGGAGTAGTGTGGAACAAATAAAATAACAACAAACAATTATATAATTCACTTAATTTATTAACAAACCATTAAAAACATTTTGTATGAAGAAGATTTTTCTTTCTTTGGCGTTGGCAGTCTCAATGATGGCTTCAGCGCAAGTGTTTGAGGTAGGTCAACTCACTAAGTTGAATACTCCTACAGACACCGATGTGAAGGTGGCAGGCGTGAGCGCAGATGGCTCTTATGTTCTGATCACCAGTGGTTCTAACCAAGGTTTGCGTCGTTATGATGTGGCTACTGGTGAAACCACTACTATTACTACTGCAGCAGGTGCAGGTTACAATGTACAAATCAGCCAAGATGGTCAAGAAGTCGTTTATCGTGAGACCAAATTTGACAACAAAGGTTTGCGCAAGAACAACATTATTCGTCTTGACATGGCTACAGCTAAAACAACCACTGTTGCTAAAGCTCAACGCGACATGATGGCTATGACTACTACAGGTGCTAATGTATCTGTATCTATTAGCGATCGCAAGATCGTTCTCACCAAGAACGGCAAAAACATCGTATTGGCTCCTAACGGCAGCAACGAGAGTTACATTTGGCCTTCTATCTCTCCAGATGGTACCAAATTGTGCTACTATGTATGTGGCAATGGTTGCTGGGTAGCTAACCTCGATGGTAGCGGTAAACAGTACATCGGTCACGGTGTACAAGCTGCTAAATGGTATGACAACAATACCCTCGTAGCTATGGACGCGGAGGATGATGGTCACTTCACAACCGCTTCTGCTATCGTGGCTTGCACATTGGATGGCAAAAAGCAAGTGTTGACCAACAACTCAATGATTGCTATGTATCCATATGCAGCTAATGGTGCTGTGGTATTCTCTACATTGGATGGCGAAGTATATATGTTGAACGTTAAATAATGCAGACTGTTATGAAAAAGATATTTATGATTCTCGCAGCAGCGCTGCTTACCGTTTCGATGTCAGCTGCTGATTTGACAGGCAAACGTATCTATGTCAACCCAGGTCACGGTAGCTATGGTCCTAACGACCGTCCTATGGCTACTATCCCATTCCCTAACTTGCCTACTACTGGTATGCCTGATACACTCGGTTTCTACGAGTCAAACACCAACCTCTGGAAGTGTATGTACCTCGGTGAGAAACTTGAGGCTGCAGGTGCTACCGTACTCTATTCTCGTACACAATCTGGTCCTTGGCCATATACTATGGTAAATGGTGACTATCCAGATTATAGATGGAATAAAGGTGCAGGTATCGCAGATCCTACATTAGGTTGGCAGCTTACCGATAGTTATGACGCTCACCCTGATTATGAGAAGTATAACCGTAACCTCGTGGAGGTCACTGAGGAGGTTGAGGCTAACAATATCGACTACTTTATCTCTGTTCACTCTAACGCGAACACCGAGGGTAGTACCGCTAACTTCCCACTTATTCTCTATCGTGGTCCAGACAAATACGAGACTGCTAACTCTACCGATGGTTATGAGTATGTAGTAGGTAGCTATGAGATGTCTAAACTTGCTAACGAGGAGAAACTCAAAATCATGAAGGCAGGTGTAGATGTAGCATCTTCTACCGCTCTCAATATCCGTGGTGACTGGAACTTCTACGGCAGCCACTCTGATCGTACTCACGCTAATGGTAAGAAATATTCTGGTTACCTTGGCGCATTGAAACATGGTGCTCCTGGTTATCTATCAGAGGGTTATTTCCACACTTGCCAACCAGCTCGTCACCGTGCGCTCAACCCAGACTACTGCCATATGGAAGGTTTGGATTACTACCGCGCTATCATCCGCTACTATGGTGCTGATGCTGAGACCAAAGGTTACATCGTAGGTACTGTAAAAGATGCTAACAACAAGATGAACCACAGCTTGTTCAACTATGCTCCTAAGACCAATGACCAATGGGTACCATGTAACGGTGCTGAGGTTATCTTGAAGAAAGCAGGTGTAGAGGTAGCTCGCTACAATGTGGATACTATGTACAATGGTATCTTCGTGTTCAAAGATCTTGAGCCAGGTAATGATTATACTTTGGATGCTACTTGCCCAGGTTATCTCCCATTGGATCAAGAGCAAAAAGTAGCACTCACAGTTAAGGCTAACGAGACTACCTATCCAATGATCTATTTGACCGATACAGCTTATGTACCTCCAACAGTGGTTTATACTAACTATCCAGATCCTGAGCAACCTGAATACCTCGGCGTTCCTAGCGTATTCGAGATGGAGCAAGCTTATGTGGATAAACAAATGGATGTACTCTTCGCTGACAAGACTATCCGCCGCGTACTCTACCGTGATGGTATGATGTATGTATTAGCAGTAGATGCTGATAAGAACCCAACTCTTGCTGTTGTTAACGAATACGGCGTAGTAGAGGCTGAGTTGCCAACTGACTTCTGTACAGCTGTTGGTGCTGAAGGTCTCAAACTTTCTGATATCGCACTCACCGCTGAGGGCGTACTCGTAGGTTGTAACAAGGAGGCTGTTAGCTTCACCCCATCTAACAAGTGGAATCTCTACAAATGGGAGAAGACTGCTGAGGGTTGGACCGGCGCATTGTGGCAAGCACACGCTAACAACGAGACCGCTGGTAACTACAACAATGCGTATGTAGGTAACACCTTCGCATACTCTGGTACAATCGCTGAGGGTACAATCGCTGCTACTACTGTTACTACTGGTTCTAGCAAGGCAGTACGCTATGCTATCTATAGCATTTCTGATGGTATGGTAGCTGGTGCTCTCCGTAACCAACCTGTAGGTGTAACTGAGCTTACTCACGGTACAGATATGAAACTCGTGGTTTCTCCACGCGATAGCATGAGCTTCATCCTCACTTCTTCTTTGACTGCAGGTAATGAGTGGCAAATCGTTAATACTACTAAGTCTGAGCCTAAGGTAATGGGTACTCTTCCATTCATCACTAATACTCCTAACTACTTTAAGTATGCTGGCAAGGCGTTGATGGCTGCTCCTGCAGTGGACGCTGAGGGTAAGAATATTGGTGTGGCTGTATATGATATCACCGCTGGTGTGGACAAAGCACAACTCATCAAGACTACCAATACTACTCTTGAGGCTTCTGAGGCAACTTACACTGCTGCTTTCGCACAAGTGAAAGATGCTGATTTGACTCTCTATCTTGTAGCTGATGACGCTGTTAGCAAGTTCACTACTGCTAATGTGGCTCAACCAGTTGTTCCTGCTATCGTAGCTTACGATCTCAATGTAGTGAACAATGGTGGCGTATATACCTTCTCTTACAACGCTAACTCTGACGCTAAGGCTGCTGCTCTTGTATTCTACAAGGACGGTGTAGAGGCTGGTCGCGTAGTTGTGGATGTGAAGAAGGGTGCTAACACCTTCGAGTTGGCAGCAGACATGTTGCCAGGTGCTGAGGGTGATGTATTCACATGGGCACTTGATTTGACCGGTGAATCTATCGCTAACTTCGGTATCGTTGCAGAGGAGAAATCACTCATCGAGTCTTCTACTTCTCGTCTCTTCAACGCAGTTAACACCAACCCTGAGACTGAGACCTTCGGTAAGATCTATGTAATGCACCGTGCTGGTTCTTCTACTTCTGCTAACGCTCCTAAGAGCGGTATCTGGGAGTTCGACCAAAACCTTGTTAAAACTCACACTGAGGTTTACAAGGGTGGTGTAGCTAAGTTCGGTAACCCAACTCGTATGGGTATGGACCGCGACGGTTATCTCTATATCGCTGATTGGGCTGATGGTAACTCAGGTATCTATGTAGCTAACACTGCAGATTTGACCCAAAACTTCAACCAATTCTTCGCTGGTACACGTCAAAGCTCTGGTGCATTCAGCAACAATGGTGTTTACACCGGTTCTTCTACTCCTGGTTGCTATGTTTACCACAACGGTAACGAGGTTAAACTCTTCGTTTACAACGAGGATCAAGCTGGTACATTGCCAGCTAATGGTGTAGTTGTTTACAATATCGGTCAAGAGGACGGTTCTATCCTCCGCTATTGGGAGACCGCTCCATCTGTTGTTTACACTCTTACTGGCCAAGCTAATACTGAGGGTAACGTTTGGGGTACAAGCCACGGTTTCTTCGTAAGCCAAGTACGCGAGGAAGGTCAAAGCAATGCTTCTGCTACTTCACTCAAGTTCTATGCGAACGACGGTACCGAGCAAATGTCTGCTGTTTCTGAGGAATACAAAGATATCATTACTGGTTCTAACGCTGGTGGTTATGTAGTATCTGCTGACGAAAGTACTCTCGTATTCAACGGTGGTTCACAAGACTTCCTCGTATTCGATATTACTTGGGAAGGTGACAAACCTGTATTGACACACAAGTACACCATCAACCACGGTATCGCTAAGATCCGTCAAATGAACTGGGATTATGCTGGTAACATCGTATGTAGTGGTGACGCTGGTGTATTCGTAGTAACATTGCCTAAGGAGGTTAACAACACCGTTGTTCCTGCTAAGAAAGCGTTGACCGTTGCTAAGGTTCAAGGCGTTCCTGTAACAGGTATGGAGTTCTCTGCTGAGACTGCCTCTGTAGAACTCGATGCAACCCTCGATCTCTCTGAATTGGTTGTATTTACTCCAGCTGATGCTACCAACCAAATGGTAACATGGAAGTCTGAGGATGAGACTATTGCTACTGTTGATGCTGCAGGTGTGGTAACAGGTGTTAAACTTGGTACAACTAAGATATCTGCTACTTCTATGGAGGGTAACTACTCTGATACATTGGTACTCACCGTTGCTCCTATCTCTGTGAAGGGTGTTAAGATCCTTTCTGGTGTAGATGGTGTTATGGAGATTGGTATGTCTTCTAACTATGCTATTGCATATGAGATTATCCCTGCTAATGCGGCTAACAAGAACACCACTTGGGAGTCTTCTGACCCAGAGACCGTTCAAGTACAAAATACTGCACTCATCATCGGTCTCAAGAATGGTTCTGCTATCCTTACTGTTACTACAGAAGATGGTGGTCATACCGATATGTTGACTGTTATTGTAACTGATGGTACTTCTGTAGAGGATATCAAGAATAACACAGGTCTTGACCTCAATGCTCCTATGTACGATGTAGTAGGTCGTCAAGTAGATGCTACTTACCGCGGTGTAATTATCCAAAACGGTAATAAGTATCTCTTGAAATAAGATCCCTTCGCCTATAGCCTATAACCTATAGCCTATAGCCGAATATATCAAAGTGCTCGACTTCGGTCGGGCACTTTTTTTATGTTTTGCAACATGTTACCTCCGTCTCCTCTTGCATATTTCGTAGAAATATCGTAACTTTGCACGCTCTAGAACTTTTAAAACTTTTAGAACTTTTTAACTTTTAAATATTAACCCTTAAAACACAACTACCATGAAAAAAGTCTTTCTTTTTTTAGCGTTGGCTATTCCTATGATGGCTTCCGCACAGTTGATGGAGGTAACTTCTACCGAGCTCGTTGCTGCTCCAGCAGACGCTAAGGTGGCAGCTTTCAGCCCTAATGGCGATTACCTCCTACTTACCAACACCAGTAACCAAGGTTTGCAACGCTTGGATTTAGCGAGCAAGAAAACCACTACCATCACCAAAGCTGATGGTGCAGGTTACAACGTGAAGATTGCTCAAGATGGCAACCAAATCGTTTATCGCGAAGTGAAGCTTGATGCGACCAAGAGCCGCGTGAGCAACATCGTTCGTCACGATTTGGCAGCAAACAAAGCACAAGTGATTGCACAAAAGCAACAACACTTGGCTGCTATGGTGGCAGATGCTGACCGTCCTTCATTCTCTATCAAGGATCGTCAATTGATGCTGACCAAGAACGGCAAGACCATCGTCTTCTCTCCTAACGGTCAACAATACAGCTACCACTGGGCATCGCTTTCTCCTAATGGCAAGAAAGTATCCTACTACATCAGTTCAGTAGGTTGCTTCGTTTGCGACATCGATGGCAAGAACATCCAATTCATCGGTCACAATATCCTCGCTCCAGTATGGTACAACGACAATATCCTTGTTGGTTGTGATACCAAAGATAATGGCGAAGTAGTTCTTGAGTCTGTTATCGTAGCGTATAGCTTGGATGGCAAGAAGCAAGTATTGACCAATGGCGAGCAAATCGCTGTCTTCCCACAAGCAGCTGAGGGTAAGATTGCTTACTCTACTTCAGAAGGTGAAATCTATGTTATGAACATTAAATGATGCATACGACTATGAAAAAGACATTACTTATTATGGCTGCATGCGTAGTTAGCATCGCCATGTTTGCTACTGACTTGACAGGCAAACGTATTTATATCAATCCAGGTCACGGTAGCTGGGGTCCTAATGACCGTCCTAACGCTACTATCCCTTATCCAAACTTAGCATCAACAGGTATGCCTGATACTTGCGGTTTCTACGAGACTAATACTAACCTCTGGAAATGTCTTGAGCTCCGTGATCGCTTGGAGGCAGCAGGTGCTTTCGTGATGATGTCACACACACAAGGTGGCCCTTGGCCATACGAGAAAGTGGATGGCGAATATCCAGATTATACTTGGGAGGCATATCAACAATTGCCTGACTTTGAGAAGTACAATCGTCCTTTGCTCGAAATCGCTGACGAGGCCGAGGCTAACAATATGGACTACTTCATTTCTGTTCACTCTAATGCGGCTACCGATGGTAACACTGTTAACTATTTGTCTTACTTCTATCGTGGTAACAACGCTGGTGAGCACGTAGTGCCAGGTGCTATTGAAATGTGTAAGGCTTCTTGGTATCATGCTTTTGAGTGCCGCTCTATGTCTGGTCTCGAGCCAAACAACTACGACACCCGTGATCCTGAGACATCTAAGCATATCTTGGCGGACATTGACTTCTACCATAGCAGTTATGATGCTACTCTCCCATCTTCTGGTAAGACTTATACCGGTTACCTCGGCGTATTGCACCATGGTGTTCCTGGTTTCTTGGTAGAGGGTTACTTCCACACCTACCAACCAGCTCGTCACCGTGCGTTGAACCCTGACTACTGTAAACAAGAGGGTATCCGTTATTACCGTGGTATCGTGGATTATTTCAAAGCTGACACTGATACTAAGGGTTATATCCTTGGTACTGTGAAAGATGAGCACGAACCTCTCGTTCATGAAATGTACAAATATGCTCCTAACACCAACGACCAATACAAGCCTTTGAATGGCGCGGTTGTTACATTGAGCACAGAGGCTGGCGAAGTACTTGCTACTTATACCGTGGATCAAAACTACAACGGTCTGTTCTACTTCCCTGACCTTGAGCCAGGTACTTACAAGTTGGATGCTGTGGCTGATGGCTACAAACCTCTCCACCGTCAATACCAAACAGTAGTAGTTGAGGCGAACGCAACTAGCTACCCATTCCTCTACCTTGAGGATACTGCTTATGTAGATCTTTCTAACCTCTATGTAGATTATCCAGATCCTGCTCAACCTGCTTATGCGGCTGTTCCAGAGCAATTCAACATGAAGCAAAATGAGTTGAAAGACAATACTGCTAAGCTCAAAGGTACCATCAAACGTACTATCCAACACGCTGACTCTGTCTTCTACCTCACACACGAGGAGAATGGTACTGCACATATCTATGTACTCAACAATACTACTGGTGCGCTCGATACTATCTCTACCAACGGTATCGTACCAGTTGATGCTGAGAACCCAGGTGACTTCCTTGCACTCTCTGATATCGCTATCACTTGCGATGGCAAGCTCGTGGGTGTTAACTATACTCGTTGCAACTACAGCGACGGTGTAGTTGAAGCAGGTTACAAACGTGGTACAACTCGTTTCTATATCTGGGATGACTTCTATGCAGATCCTGTAGAGTGGTTCACTAGCCAATACTCTAGCAACTCTAACAAGTCTGACCAAGGTTACACCATGGCACTTTATGGTATGTCTGACAACTGTACTATCCTTACCACAGGTGTTCACCGTTATGGTAACGGTGCTCGCTTCACGCTCATCAATGTAGCGGATAATGTGGTTACTAGCGAGGGATTCTTTGGCTACCAATTGGGTTCAGGTTTAGGCGCTGAGGAGTTGGCTATCTTCGACGAGGCTGAGGATGGTGTTGACTTCCGTCTCACACTCTCTCCACGCGGCGAGAAGAAAGACTTCATCATGGATGCTGAGAAGATGGCTCCTGTTGAGTTCAAGACTGCTGGCTCTAACGAAGAACCTGTAGTGGTTGGCGAGTTCCCAGCTGAACAAATTGGTCTCAAGTACCAAGGTGCTTCTTACTTCAAGTATGCTGGCAAGAGCATGATGGTTACTCCATTCGAGAGCGCAGAAGGCTTCGTAGGAGGTATCAAACTCTTTGACATCACCGAGGGTCTTGACAAGGCTGTAGAAGTGAAATTGGAATACGGTTTCTTCGAGCCTTATGGTGCTCCTACTGCTCATGCAAGCGCTGGTGCATATGTTAATGGTGCAGTGCTCAACCTCTATCTCTATGTGGACGGACTCGTTTGGTCATTCACTACCGAGGGCGTACAACAACCTATCGTCGATCGTATCTCTGCTCATAGCCTCAAGCTCAACAAGACTGAGGAAGAATATATCTTCTCATTCGTGGCTTCTCAAGCTACTGCTACCGCTGCTGTCCTCTTCTATGATGAGGCTAACGAGGTAGTGGATCGCATTGATGTGGAGGTAACTGCGGGTGTAAATAAGGTTAAATATCCTATCGCTGACGTTCCTGAGGCAGCTAAGACTTGGGGTGTAACCCTCACAGGCGCTCCTGTTCCTGGTATGGGTCTTGTTGCAGATCATGTAGATACTACTCTTGTTAAACCTTATGTGATCACTAATAATCACCCATTGACTGACAACTTCGCACAATACTATGTGATGGAGGGTTCAGGTACCAACAAGGGTCTTTATATCTACGACCAAGAGATGAATCGTCTCAATGCTACTCCTTATGCTTCTTCTGACACAGCTTGGAATGCTCCTAAACGTATGGCTGTAGCTTCTGATGGTACACTCTTCATCGCTGAGTATAGTGACGACCATAGTGGTGTTTACGTAATGGATCCTGCTCAACCAGAGAATATTACCCAATTCTTCACAGGTACACGCGATGGCAATGGTGTCATCTCTAATGGTGGCGTTAACGTAGGTGCTTCTACCGCAGGTATCTCTATCTACAAAGAGGGTGCAGAATCTAAGTTGGTTGTTTACAACGAGGATTTCGGTTCTTCACTCGGTAACATCTTGATCTACAATATCGGTCAAGAGGACGGATCTATCGTTAAGACTTGGGAGGCTGCTCCATCTGAGGTTTACGGTAAGGGTAGCAACTTGGCAGGTCTTGTTAACAAGAACGGTCAGCCTATCCTCACAGACTACGGTTTCTTCGTTTCTACTCTCCGTTATGCAGGTGGTAATAACAGCTACGCTACTTCTGCACGTTACTACAACTTCAATGAGGAGTGCGAGTTCTCTACTCACTACGACGAGTTTGTAGGTTATGTGAACGGTAGCAACGACGGTGCTTTGGCGCTCAGCGCAGATCAAAAGTACCTCGTATTGCCAGACGATAACAACCAATTCGTAGTATTTGAGTGCGCATGGGATTCTCTCGGCAAACTCAGTGTGAAGTACGTAGAGTCCTTCGTTCATGATCTCGGTCCTGTTTACCAATTGAGCTTCGACTATGCAGGTCGCCTCGTGGCTTCTGCTGCTGGCCATGTGACTATGTACACCATGCCTACAGCTGATAACACTATCGTTGTTCCTGCTAAGACTGCTTTGGCGGATGCTACAGCTCCAGATCCTGAGACAGCAGTAGAAGATGTGGTTCGTGAGGCTACTCTTGATCTCAACGCTCCTATGTACGATGTTCTTGGTCGTCAAGTGGATAAGAACTACCGCGGTATCGTTATCCAAAACGGTCAAGCCTTCCTTATCGTTAGATAAGTTCCCTCGCCTATAGCCTATAACCTATAGCCTATAGCCGAATATTAAATAAGTGCTCGACTTCGGTCGGGCACTTTTTTTATCCCCACCTCTACACTCTACACTCTACACTCTACACCACTCATCTGTCATCTCTTTTTGTCAAAAAACAAGAATTTAGGACAAAAATTTGCGTAGTTCCGTTTTTTTTACTACCTTTGCGCCGCTTTTTGTGCGCACATGCGCTTATTTGTAATGGAAATTAAGTACAAAAAAGAATAAAAATTTTCAACTATGGTTATTAAAGTAAGTAACACCAATCAACCAAAATGGACAGATTTGAACATCCATGCAAATCTTCCTAAGAACCTCAGCAAACTCCAAGAGATTGCTAACAACCTCTGGTGGGTTTGGAACTCTGAGGCTAAGAACATCTTCCGTAAGATTGACCTTGATGCTTGGCACCAAGCGCAATCTAACCCTGTAGTATTGCTCAATACTATCAGTTACGATCGTATGCTCGAACTCAGCAAGGACAAGGCTTTCATGAAGGAACTTGACGCTGTTTATGCTGACTTCCGCGCTTACATGGATGAACCAAAAGATCCTAAGAAACCTAGCGTAGCTTACTACTCTATGGAGTATGGTCTTACACAAGTACTCAAAATCTACTCTGGTGGTCTTGGCGTACTCGCTGGTGACTACCTCAAAGAGGCTTCTGACTGCAATGTGGACATGACCGCTATCGGTTTCCTCTATCGCTATGGCTATTTCACACAAACCCTCTCTCCAGAAGGACAACAAATCGCTAAATACGAGGCACAAAACTTCTCTAACCTTCCTATCTCACAAGTGATGGAGGCAGACGGAACTCCAATGATTATTGAGGTTCCTTATCCAGAGCGCACCGTGAAGGCATACCTTTGGAAGGTAGCTGTAGGTCGTATCAACCTCTACTTGCTCGATACCGACAACGAGATGAACTCTGAGTGGGATCGCCAAATCACTCACCAACTCTATGGTGGCGACTGGGAGAACCGTATCAAACAAGAGATTATGCTCGGTATGGGTGGTACACTCGCCCTCAACAAACTCGGCATCAAGAAGGATGTTTACCACTGCAACGAGGGTCACGCAGCTTTCATGGGCTTGCAACGCATGCTCGACCTCGTAGAGAAAGAGGGATTGAACTTCCAACAAGCTCTTGAGGTTGTTCGCGCAAGCGGTCTCTACACCTGCCACACTCCAGTACCTGCTGGTCACGACTACTTCGAGGAGGGACTCTTCTACAAGTATATGAACATGTTCCCAGCACGCCTCGGCATCGAGTGGGCTGATCTCATCGGTATGGGTCGTCAAAACCCAGCTGACAACACCGAGAAATTCTCTATGTCTGTCTTCGCTCTCAATACCTGCCAAGAGGCTAACGGTGTGAGCTGGTTGCACGGCGAGGTAAGCAAGAAGATGTTTGCTCCTGTATGGCCAGGTTACTTCGAGGAAGAGCTTCACGTAGATTATGTTACCAACGGTGTGCACATGCCTACATGGGCTGCTAGCGAGTGGAAAGCAATCTACAAAGAGATCTTCCCAAAAGAGTGGATCAAAGACCAATCTAACCTCGCAATGTGGGCTCCATACAACGATATGCCAGAAGAGAAGATTTGGGCTACTCGTATGAGCTTGAAGAAGAAACTCATCGATTACCTCAAAGAGCAATTCCGCGACAACTGGATGAAGTCTCAAGGTGATCCTGCTCGTATCGTTCGCGCATTGAACGAGATGAACGCTGATAACCTCATCATCGGTTTCGGTCGTCGTTTCGCTACATACAAACGTGCTCACTTGCTCTTCACCGACTTGGAGCGTCTTGATAAACTCGTGAACAACCCTAACCGTCCTGTACAATTCCTCTTCACCGGTAAGGCTCACCCAGCTGATGGTGGTGGTCAAGGACTCATCAAACGCATCATTGAGATCAGCCGTATGCCACAGTTCCTCGGTAAGATCATCTTCCTCGAGAACTACGATATGCGTCTTGCTAAACGCCTCATCTCTGGTGTGGATATCTGGTTGAACACTCCTACTCGTCCTCTCGAGGCATCTGGTACATCTGGTGAGAAGGCACAAATGAACGGTGTATTGAACTTCTCTGTCCTCGACGGTTGGTGGAAAGAGGGTTATGTAGAGGGTGCTGGTTGGGCATTGACCGACAAGCGTACCTACGAGAACCAAGCTCACCAAGACCAATTGGATGCTGCTACTATCTACCAAATGCTTGAGAACGAGATTATCCCTATGTACTACGCTAAGAACAGCAAGGGCTATTCTCCAGCATGGATTCAAACCATCAAGAACTCTGTTACTAAGATCACCCCACGCTTCACAACCAAGCGTATGATGGATGACTACTTTGAGAAGTTCTACAACAAACTCGCTAAGCGTCACGCTCTCCTTGGTGCAGATAACTACAAGATTGCTAAGGATATCGTAGCTTGGAAGCAAAATATCGTAGCTCACTGGGATAATATTGAGGTGGTAAGCTCTATCTTCGAGCCAACCGAGTTGCCAGCTAACGTAGGTGGCAAGTGCAAAGTGGCTGTAGAGCTCGATACTAAGGGTCTCAACGACAAGGGTATTGGCGTAGAGCTCGTAGCTATCCGCACTTCTACTCATAACAATGACAAACTCTATGAGGTTAAGCAATTGAACCTCGTGAAAGCAGAGGGAAGTCATCTCTTCTACGAGGTGGATTATCGTTTGGACTACGCTGGCGGTATGAAGTTCGGCTTGCGTATGTATCCTAAGAACGACTTGTTGCCACACCGTATGGACTTCTGCTACGTTCGTTGGATTTGATAGCCTAGCGGCTATAGGCTATGAGGCGAAAGGCGATTAGGCTATAGGCAAGATATAAAAAACGACTGCTCAATTAATTGGGCAGTCGTTTTTGGTAACTGGCTAGTGCTGCTAGGTATGCTAGATTTACTAGTGCTCCTAGTGCGGCTAGTCTAACTAGATTACTAGCGAGGGATTCGAGGGCACCGACCTCGCTGCGCTCAGCCACCTCGAACGCCCTGTCTTGCTAGAAGCATCCTGGGCAAGCCAAAATGAAGAAGTTGCAGGCAACTCTCTTTTTTGTATCTATGCACATTTCCATTCAACAAGTTGATGTCCATGTGCCTATATACAAAAAACGAGCCCTATCGGACTCGTTCTTCATTTCGGCTTGCGGAGAGAGAGGGATTCGAACCCCCGGAGCCTCTCAGCTCAACGGTTTTCAAGACCGCCGCAATCGACCACTCTGCCATCTCTCCTCGTTAGAATGCGCTTGTCGCATGAACGACGCTTGCCAGCGTCCTTGGGCGACCGCGATTCCTCCTCTCAAATCGAAAGTTACTTTCGATTTGGTTTTATTAGTTTTTAGGAACTAAAAAATTCTTAATTCCCAAAAGCGGGTGCAAAAGTACTGCTTTTTTTTGAATTGTGCAAATATTTTTGAAGTTTTTTTGCGTATGTGGAAATTTTATAGTAATTTTGCAGCGAAAAAATTGTATTTGCACGCAAAATGTTATTACAAGTACTAAAATCTAAAATACACCGCGTTACAGTAACGGAGGCTAATCTTGATTATATTGGTAGCATAACTATTGATGAAGACCTTATGGATGCAGCAAATATTTATGCTGGAGAGAAGGTGCAAGTGGTAGATAATACTAATGGAGCTCGTATTGAGACTTATGTTATTCCTGGTCAGCGCGGTAGTGGATGCATCTGTATCAATGGTGCTGCTGCTCACCTTGTTCATGTCGGTGATACAGTAATCATTATGGCTTATGCCCTCATGACTCCTGAAGAAGTCAAGGAGTTTAAACCTTCTATTGTATTTCCCAATAACAACCATCTTGCATAATGGCATTCTTTGACCTTATACATACTGATACGCGTACGTGCGCACGCGCGGGCGTGGTCCACACCGATCATGGAGATATCCAAACTCCTATTTTTATGCCTGTAGGTACGGTGGGAACGGTCAAAGGTGTGCAACGTTGCCATCTAGAGGATGATATTAACGCGCAAATCATCTTAGGTAATACCTATCATTTATATTTACGCCCAGGTACAGAGATTTTGCACCAGGCAGGCGGTTTGCATCGTTTTGAGGGATGGAAGCGTCCTATCTTGACCGATTCAGGCGGTTTTCAAGTATTTTCATTGACGGATATTCGCAAGATGACCGAAGAGGGCGTACAGTTCTCCTCTCATATTGATGGTCGTAAGTTGATGTTCACTCCAGAGAATGTGATGGATATTCAGCGTGAGATTGGCGCTGACATCATGATGGCGTTTGATGAGTGTTGTCCTGGTACTGCTGATTATCAATACGCCAAGAAATCGATGGAGCGTACCCATCGTTGGCTGGACCGTTGTATCGCGCGGTTTGATTCTACTCCAGATGTGTACGATTATCGCCAACACCTCTTTCCTATCGTTCAGGGATGTGTATATCCTGATTTGCGTCAAGAAGCAGCGAAGCGCCTGCGTGACTTGGATCGCGACGGATATGCTATCGGTGGACTCGCTGTGGGTGAACCAGCTGAAGATATGTATGCGATGATTGAGGTAGTTAATGATATTCTCCCTCAGAACAAACCTCGTTATCTCATGGGAGTTGGTACGCCTTGGAATATCCTTGAGGCCATTGAACGCGGTGTAGATATGTTTGACTGCGTAATGCCTACTCGCAATGGTCGTAATGGTATGATTTTCACGCAAAATGGTGTGATGAATCTTCGTAATAAGAAATGGGAAAATGATTTCACTGAGTTGGATCCGTGTGGTACTAGTTTTGTGGATCATCACTATACCCGTGCATATGTGCGTCACTTGATTCATGCACAAGAGATGTTAGGTTTGGAGATATTGAGTATCCACAACTTAGCGTTCTACTTGTGGTTGGTAGGCGAAGCGCGTAAGCATATTTTGGAGGGAGATTTCAAGTCGTGGAAAGATGATATTATGCCTCGTCTTATGCAGCGTATGTAGTCACCGCCTTTACACCCTACACTTTACACTCTACACCCGTTTTGAAAAAACTCGACAAATACATAATCGGCAAATTCTTAGGCACATTCTTCTTTTCGATTGTGCTGATTATGAGTATTGCGGTGGTGTTTGATTTGACGGAGAAAATGGATGATTTCTTTGAAAATCAAGCTCCTATCAATGAAATAGTATTTGACTATTACCTTAATTTTATTCCTTATTACATGAATATGTTCAGTCCTCTGTTCATATTCATTTCGGTGATTTTCTTTACTTCTAAGATAGCAGGAAATAGCGAAATTATTGCTATTTTGGCCAGCGGGGTGTCTTATCATCGATTGATGGTCCCTTATCTGATTAGTGCTTCGGTACTTTTCGTCATGTCATTTGTTCTTACAGGCTATGTGATACCTCCTGCGTCATCAGCCATGTTGAATTTCCAAGATAAATATATTCAGCGATTTACACGTGAGACCGCTCGAAATATACAAATGGAAGTATCCCCAGGAACGATATTGTATATCGAAAATTTTCAAAAACGCACTAACACAGGTTATCGCGCATCCTTGGATCATTTTGAGGGAAAGCGTTTGACCATGCGTATAACAGCGGATCGTATTCAATATGATTCAGCATATAATTGGCACTTGAGCAAATATGTTCGTCGTGATTTCGACGATATGCATGAGCGATTAGCCCGTGGTTCTCAGTTGGATACGATTATTCCTATTTTGCCTAAAGAATTGTTCTATACCGCTGAGAATGCGCAGATGATGACCAATCCCGAGTTGAAGGAATACATTAGTAAGCAACGTAGTCGAGGAGTAGGTAATGTGCAAGCATTTGAAACCGAGTGGTGGAAGCGTTGGGCCAGTCCTATAGGTGCGTTTATTATGACGCTATTGGGTGTAACCTTAAGTTCAAAGAAAGTACGAGGTGGAATGGGCAAGAACCTAGGTGTTGGTGTCGCATTGAGTGCCTTGTATGTGTTGTTTTCAACTGTTTCAACTACTTTCTCTGTAAGTGGTATCATGTCGCCTTTCATGAGTGTTTGGTTGCCTAATTTCTTGTTTTTGGGTATAGGCATATTCTTGTATATCCGAGTAAGTAGGTAGTGTAGGGCGTGTAACGTATAAAAAATGAAGAATAAAGAATTTGAAATGTTAGCTAAGACCTTCAAGGGTCTTGAGCAGGTATTAGCGACAGAGTTGGTGCAGTTGGGTGCCAATAATGTACAGGTAGAGCGTCGTGCCGTATCTTTTACAGGAGACAAACGTATGCTTTATACTGCTAATATGTGTTTGCGTACAGCTTCTCGTGTGTTGGTGCCTATCATGTCGTTCAAGGCACAGAAAGCCGACGATATATATGAACAAGTGAAGGCTCTTGATTGGTCTCAATATATGACTATTAAGACGACTTTTCAGATAGATGCAACGGTTTATTCGGATTATTTTCGTCATTCGCAGTTTGTGACCTATCGCGTAAAGGACGCTATTGTGGACTATTGGATGGAGCGCGAGAATCAGCGACCTAGTGTCAAGTTAGAAGGGGCTGATTTGTATCTCAATGTGCATATTGCAGGAGATCGTGTGACATTGTCTTTGGATAGTTCGGGTGAGAGTTTGCACAAGCGTGGTTATCGTGTTGCCAACACCCAAGCGCCTATCAATGAGGCATTAGCAGCGGGTATGTTGCTTCTAGCAGGATGGAATGGTCAAAGTGATTTCTATGATCCTATGTGTGGTTCTGGAACGCTACTCATTGAGGCTGCTTTGATCGCTCGTAATATTGCTCCAGGTATATATCGTCAGGGATTTGCTTTTGAGAAATGGGCAGATTTTGATGCGGATCTATGGGATGAGGTATATAATGACGATAGTCGTGAGCGCGAGTTTAAGCATAAAATTTACGGTTCAGATGCTGGTTTCTATGCGGTACAAGCGGCCACAAAGAATATCCAATCTGCTAGTTTGCAACGAGATATAGAGGTGAAACAAATCCGTATAGAGGAATTGCGCTTGGCGGATACAAACACAGAAGGTGCGTTGGTGATGATCAATCCGCCATACGGTGAGCGTTTGTCGCAGGATAAGAATGTGTTGCGTTTGTACCAAGATATGGGTACAGCTCTCAAACATCAGTTTAATGGGGCAACGGCCTGGATTATCTCTAGCAATGAGGATGCGTTAAAGTGTGTGGGATTGCGTCCTGCTAAAAAGATTCACCTTGTAAATGGTGATTTGGAGTGCTTGTTTAATAAGTATGAATTGTTCAAAGGCGATAGAAAAACATGGAAGAAATCCTTATAGAAGATTATAATTATCCTCTTCCAGATGAGCGTATAGCGAAGTATCCATTGGCTAAGCGTGATACGAGCAAACTGCTAGTCTATCGAGATGGTCAAGTATCGGAAGATGTATTTGCTCATGTGGGTGAGTATTTATCTTCCCAGTCTCTTCTTGTCTACAATAATACGCGTGTGATACAAGCGCGGTTGGAGTTTCATAAGAATAGTTCTTCTCAATCTGTAGGAGCTCGCATAGAGATATTTTGTCTTGAACCATTACGACCCAATGACCATCAATTGGCATTGAGTAGTACAGCGGGTTGCACTTGGAAATGTATGATAGGCAACGCCAAGAAATGGAAGGCGGGGGCTTTATCCTTGTCGGTGACGTTGTCTTCAGGGGAAAATGTGACGTTGTTGGCGGAAAAAGGACAGCAGATAGGCAATACTTTTGAAGTTGAATTCTCGTGGGATAATGGTGAAATTTCTTTTGCAGAAATATTGGACGCTGTAGGCGAATTACCTATTCCTCCATATCTCAATCGCAAGACTGAGGAGAGTGATAAAACGACCTATCAGACAGTCTATTCGCGCATTAAGGGATCGGTAGCAGCACCTACCGCAGGGTTACATTTTACCAATGAAGTGCTAGATGGTTTGCGTGCGAAGGGGGTGCAAACAGCGGAGGTAACATTACATGTTGGTGCTGGTACTTTTCAACCCGTCAAAGTGGCGAATGCTAATGAGCATACGATGCATACGGAGATTATCGCCGTACCTCGTGATACGATAGCTACTTTGATAGCTAATCTTGGGCATATTGTGGCTGTAGGTACGACGAGTATGCGTACGCTTGAAAGTTTGTATTTCATCGGAGAGCAACTCCATGCTACTCCTAACTACTCTACATTACATGATGCGACTCTTTCCGTTGCTCAGTTTACACCATATACTCGAGAATATACTTTGAGTACTCGTGAAGCATTGCAAGCCATTGTGGATTTTCTGGATGCAACAGGGCAGGATGTGTTGCATGGAGAGACGCAGATAATGATTAAACCTGGTTATCAATTCCATGTGGTGGACCAACTGATTACTAATTTCCATCAACCCAAATCCACTTTGCTGCTTTTGGTAAGTGCTTTTGTAGGTGGCGATTGGCACACGATCTACGACTATGCTCTCGCCCATGACTTCCGTTTCTTGAGCTATGGAGACAGCAGTATATTGTTCCGAAGGAACCCCGCCTCTAAACTCTAAACACTAAACTCTAAACAAAAATGATCGATACTCATTGTCATATAGATGATCCACAATATGCGGAAGAATTGGATGCATTTCTTCGTGCGCAGCGCGAAGATGGAGTAGAAGCCATCCTTGTTCCAGGTGTGGAGGCGGCAACCACGCAGGATGTATTAGATGTATGTGCTAAGTATCCGGGATATTTATTTCCGGCTTTGGGGTTGCACCCTGAGAATGTCAAGGAGGACTGGCGTGAGCAACTTGCTACCATCAAAGCAGCGGTGGATAATCATCTGGTTTCTAAATCCAACCCCAGGTTGGTTGCTATAGGTGAAATAGGATTGGATTATCATTGGGATGTGAGTTTCAAGGAGCAGCAGCACGAAGCGTTGCGTGAGCAAATGCGTTGGGCGGAGCAGTATGATTTACCAGTGATGATTCATAGTCGTGATGCTACAGAAGATACGCTGAATATACTGCGTGAGTTTCCGTCTGTAAAGGGTGTAATGCATTGTTTTAGTGGCAGTCATGAGGTGGCAGAGCAAGTAGTGAAGATGGGATATTATTTGGGTATCGGTGGTGTGTTGACATTTAAGAATTGCAAGTTAGCTGAGCACTTGGTAGGTATCCCACTGGAGGCTTTGGTTTTGGAAACCGATGCTCCTTATATGGCTCCTGTTCCATATCGTGGTAAGCGTAATGAGAGTCGTTGGATGATCCATGTGGCAGAACGTTTAGCTCAAGTCTATGATTGTTCTGTAGAACATGTTATAGAGCAGACAACAGCCAATGCAAAAGCACTTTTTGTTATAAATTTGTGAAAAAACACAAAAAAAAACATAAATTATTGTGTATATATCAAATATTTTTTGTACCTTTGCCGGTCGTTAGGTGTATTGTGTCCGAAAGTATATCTATATGACTAATCGCTAACGCGAAGGAGAGATGCTCGAGTGGTTGAAGAGGCACGCCTGGAAAGCGTGTAAACTCCAAAAGGGTTTCGGGGGTTCGAATCCCCCTCTCTCCGCAAAGATTTTCTAATACGAATAAGTCCAAGCTTGCTTGAGCGAATGAGTTTTAGAAAAGATTTGAACAAGGTGCCAGCGGCAGCTTGTTGGGATTACGCAGAAATCCCCCCTCTCTTCAGTGGATGAGACAACGCCACCGCACCACGGTTGCCATTACTTCGGCGCAGCCGACTTTACCGCTCGCAAAGCGAGCCTCCAACATGAGCGAAAGCGAATAAAATAATTATAAACAATTTAATACTAAAAACAAATCGTATGAAAAAAATTTTTGCAACCCTTACTGTGTTGGCAATGTTTTCTTTCGGAAGCGTTGCAGTAATGGCTCAAGATGCAGCAGAGGCTGCTCCTGTAGCAGAAGAAGTAACTGTTGATTCAGCAGCTGTAGAGGCTCCTGTAGTAGCAGAAGAAGTAGTTGAAGTAGAAGAGGCTGGTGGTCTCGAAGCACTTCACAAAACTCTCAAAACTAAATTTATCGAAGGTGGTGCTGGCTTCATGGCTGCAACTCTTCTCTGTTTGGTATTTGGTTTGGCTCTTTGTATCGAGCGTATCATTTATTTGAGCTTGAGCAAAACTAACACAAAAGCTCTCTTGGCTGAGGTTGAGAAAGCATTGAAGAACGGTGGTATTGAAGCTGCTTTGGAGGTATGCCGCAACACTCGTGGTCCTGTAGCAAGTATTTTCTACCAAGGTTTGAGTCGTTATAGCGAGGGTGTTGACGTAGTTGAGAAGACTGTAGCTTCTTACGGTGGTGTTCAACTCGGTCTTTTGGAGAAGAACCTCTCTTGGATTTCTCTCTTCATCTCTATCGCTCCATCTTTGGGATTCTTGGGTACCATTATCGGTATGATCCAAGCGTTCGATAAGATCCAACAAGTAGGTGATATCTCTGCAACCGTTGTTGCTGGTGGTATCAAGGTTGCTCTTTTGACAACTCTCCTCGGTTTGATCATCGCTATTATTCTTCAAGTATTCTACAACTATATTCTTAGCTTGATCGAGGGTCTCGTAAACGAGATGGAGGATAGCTCTATCAGCCTCCTCGACCTCGTAGTTGAATACGACGCAGCACAAAAGAAATAATCTATTTTGCATTGTGCAGAACGTGAATTGTTAAACTTGCAAATTTTAGATTATTATGAAGAATTATAAAATGATACCAAAGGTAACCTTGCTGGTTCTCATGCTCGTAGGCATCCTCGCTGCAGTGATGTTCTTCGTGGGAGGTTCAGAGGGTTCATTGGAGGTGGCTGGTGACTTCTTGAATATTCCTAAGTTCACCGACACTCTCCTCTATTGGATTTATGTGCTTGTAGCACTTGTTATCCTTGTTACTTTCGGCTTCGTGATTGCTAAGCTCGTTGAGACTTTCAAAGTAGATCCTAAGCGTGGTCTCACCTCTGTAGGTGTAGTTCTTGCAGCTGTGGCTCTTTGCGTTCTCTGCTGGTTTTTGGGTAGTCCTGAGAAGATCGAGATTCTTGGTTATGAGGGTACCGACAACGTAGGTAACATGGCTCGCATGAGCGATGCTATTATGTATCTTGTTTACATCCTTACCGCTTCTACTGTAGCAGCTTTGGTTTGGGGTGTTATTTATACAAAAGTTAAAAAGTAATTGTAGTTATGGCAAAGAAGATTCCAGAGATTAACGCCAGTTCCATGGCTGACATCTCGTTCTTGCTGCTCATCTTCTTCTTGGTGACCACCTCTATGGATGTGAATCAAGGTTTGGCACGTCGTTTGCCAGCACCTATTCCACCAGATCAAAAGATTGAGGACACCGATATCAACAAACGTAACTTGTTTGTTGTGAAGATCAACTGGGAGAACAAACTCCTTGTGCAAGGTCAAGAACTCGATGTTAAGCAACTGCGCGCTAAGGCGAAGGAGTTTATTGCTAATCCAAACGACGATGTCAATATGCCTAAATTGGTAGAGGAGGATTTCGGTGCTCCATTTGGCATGGTTAAATATGCAAAAGAACACGTAATCTCTGTGCAAAACGACGCAGATACACAGTATCAAGCATACTTGGAGGTGCAAAACGAACTCGTGGCCGCCTACAATGAGTTGCGCGAAGAATGTGCGCAAAAGTATTTTCACAAGGCTTACTCAGAGCTAGAGGAAGATCAACAAAAAGTGATTGCTAAGATCTATCCACAAAAGATTTCTGAGGCTGAACCTAAAAATTATGGTAAGTAATTATGGCAAAGATTCGTAGAAATGATAAACGCGAGATGCCTGCTTTGAATACCAGTTCATTGCCAGATATCATCTTTATGTTGCTCTTCTTCTTCATGTCTGTAACATCTATGAAGGAGGTTACCTACAAGGTTCAGATCAAAAACCCACAAGCTACTGAGCTGACCAAGTTGGAGAAAAAATCGTTGATTCGTTATATCTATGTAGGTACTCCTACAGCTGAGTTCCGTAAACAATACGGTGCGGAGACACGTATCCAATTGGACGACGCTTTCGCTGAGGCTAACGAGATTGGTGATTATATCATCAATGAGCGTTCTTCTATGAAAGAGTCTGACCAAGGTTTGATGACTGTGTCAATCAAAGCAGACAAGGAGACAAAGATGGGTATTATTGCAGAGATTAAGCAAGAACTTCGCCGTGCATATGCATTGAAGATCAGCTACGCTGCTACACAACGTACATCTTACTAATTAGATATCGACTGATTTCTATAACAAGCAGCCTGACCAATTGGTCGGGCTGTTTGTTTTGTATGATAAATCATCTATAAAACAGCAAAATTTGCATATATCAAAAAAAAGTTGTACTTTTGCACATTATTTGATAAAATGCAGTAATGCGTCTGAAAAGTGATGTAAATATTAAGAATCGTCGTGCCTCATTTGACTATGAGATACTAGAACGTTATGTGGCGGGTATTCAGTTGTATGGTACGGAGATTAAGTCTATCCGTGAGAGCAAAGCCTCACTGGTAGATACCTATTGCCAGTTTGTGGGGCGTGAGTTGTGGGTCAAGCAGATGCATATTGCTGAGTATCGTTTTGGTAGTTATACCAACCACGAGGCGAAGCGTGACCGCAAGTTATTGATGACCAAGAAGGAACTCCGTAAACTTGAGAAACAGGTTAAGGACACGGGTAAGACCATTATTCCGCTGCGATTATTTATCAACGAGCGTGGTTTTGCAAAGATGGAGATTGCACTTTGCCAAGGTAAACACACCTATGACAAACGCCAAGCTCTTCGTGCCGCTGACGACAAACGCGAGATGCAACGTGCTCTACGCTCCGCGCACGAGCGCTAAACCCTTAGAACCGCACCTTTGGGTGCGATGAGAAAAAATGTTACCAATAGACTTCATAGAATCATTACACAGCCAGATGTCGCCTGAGGAGGTGCAGCAACTGTGTCAAGCGCTGGAGACAGAACCAGTGGTGTCTATCCGATTGAATGATAAGATAGACTACTTGACTTTTGACGCAGATACCGAGGAGGTGCCATGGCATGAGGATGGTTATTACTTGAGCAAGCGTCCGCAGTTTACGCTTGACCCCCTGTTCCACGCCGGTTGCTACTATGTGCAAGAGGCAAGTAGTATGTTCCTAGGCGAGGTGTTGAACCAATACGTTAAGCGCGATAGTATCGTGCTAGATATGTGCGCTGCGCCAGGTGGTAAATCCACTTTGATTAGTCAATATCTAGGCGAAGAGGGATTACTAGTGAGCAACGAGGTAGTACGCCAACGTGTGTTTGTCCTCTCGGAGAACATCCAGAAATGGGGCAATGGCAATACTGTAGTGACACATAACTATGCCGCAGATTTCGGCAATAAGTTGCAGAATCTCTTTGACTGTATTTTGGTGGATGCCCCATGTTCGGGTGAGGGAATGTTCCGCAAGGACGCGGGTGCAATAGAAGAATGGAGTTCCAATAATGTGCGTGAGTGCGTTGCTCGTCAATGTGAGATATTGGACGATGTGTGGGACGCGCTAAAACCGGGTGGTGTGTTGATATATTCTACTTGTACCTTCAATCAAGAGGAGAATGAGAAGAATGTCAAATGGATTATTGAGGAGTTGGGAGCGGAACTTTTGCCTATATCCTACGACCCAAGTTGGGGCATTGTGGAAGGTCAACTAGGTTATCACTTCTATCCTCATAAGGTTAAGGGCGAAGGATTGTATATGTGTGCGTTACGCAAGTTGGGTGCGCCTGCTACATTCCGTATGCCTAAGATCAAGGTGCAAGCACCAAAGACCAAGATTGATGGCGAGGCAGAAATGCGCAGTTGGCTCAAACACCCAGATAGATGGGTGATCCGTCAGCAAGAGCGTTTTATGTCGGCTTATCCAGCTAAGTATAAGGAGTTGATAGAGTATATCTCTACGCAGTTTATCTGTATCAGTACTGGTTTTGGTATTGGTGAGTTGCGTGGTAAGGGTGTTGCACCACAACATTCATTGGCTATGTTGAAGGATATCAAGAAAGAGGCATTTGTTTGTGCTGATTTGACCTTAGATCAAGCTCTAGCATATTTGCGTAATGAAGCATTGGTGTTAGAGGGCGTGCAGCAAGGTATCGTGTTGGTTACATATGATAAAATTCCTTTGGGTTTTGTCAAGAATGTTGGCAACCACTGCAATAACCTCTATCCTAAGGAGTGGAGAATCCGTAAATTGTAAACATTCTTTGCATCGGTTTGACTGAAATGTACTTCGACGAACTACCCCTAGCAGATGAGGTGCTTGATGCTCTCTGGGATATGCATTTTGATGAGTGTACTCCCGTCCAAGAACATACCATACCTGTTATTTTAGAAGGACGCGACGTTATTTCCTGTGCCCAAACTGGTACAGGAAAAACTGCAGCATTTATCCTTCCTCTACTCACTAATTTGCTTTACGACAATCACGATCCCAACAAACTTAATGCCATTATCATGGCACCTACTCGTGAACTTGCACAGCAGATTGACCAACAAATGGAGGGATTTGGTTTCTATGTGCCTTTCTCCTCTGTAGCTATCTACGGTGGAAACGACAGTGGAGCATGGGGTACACAGTCTACCGGACTACGAAAAGGTGCCGACATCGTTATCGCTACTCCCGGAAGACTGCTTTCCCTGATGAATATCTATAACATCGATTTCTCCGGTGTCAAATACTTTATCCTTGATGAGGCCGATCGTATGCTAGATATGGGTTTCTATGACGACATTATGGCGGTAGTTAACCGACTACCCAAAGACCGCCAAACCATTATGTTCTCTGCGACGATGCCGACTAATATTCGCAAGATGGCCAAAGCCATTATGAATAATCCAACAGAAGTGCAGATAGCCGTATCACGACCACCTGAGAGTATTCGTCAAATGGCTGTGGATATATACGAAACACAGAAAACTGCGTTTATCGTTCAGAAGTTCAGAAGTTCAGAGGGGCAGGAGTTGAAGAAGGTAATTGTCTTTGTGGGTAAAAAACAAGGTGTCAAGGATCTTACACGCGCGCTGCGCGCGAACAATATAGATGCACGCGCTATGCACTCGGATCTCGAGCAGAAAGAACGCGATGAGGTTATGCTTGATTTTCGCAACAATAAGGTGGATGTCCTCGTAGCCACGGATATTGTGTCACGAGGTATAGATGTGGATGATATACCTTTGGTCATCAATTACGATGTACCACGAGATGCAGAAGACTATGTACATCGCATTGGACGCACTGCTCGCGCGGAGAACAAAGGCGAAGCAATCACTCTGGTGACTCCAGAGGATAAACACTTCTTTAATAAGATAGAGAGATTCTTACAGAAATCTATTGAGCGCTTGCCTTTGCCTGTTTCGCTCGGACCTGCTCCAGATAGTAGCGTATGTTCACTTGCTGCTGACGCCCCCAAGCGGTCTTCAAAGCACCGAAAAGGCGGGAAGCCTCATTGGCGTAGTCGCAAGCCGAAGAATAATCGCCCAGCATCTCATAAGCAATAGCTATATTAGCCGCAGCCACCGCTGCGGTTTTATTGTCCTTGACTTTTGACTTTCGACCTTCGAATTTCGACTCATTGCCCATCGCCATTTGCCAATTGCCAATAGCCTCTTCCCAACGTTGATAACGGAACGATTGCAAGCCCGCCTCTATATGAGCGTCAGCGATATCGTATAGATAACGAGGAACAGTAACCCATGAATGTACAAAACTTTTACCTAGACCCTCTCCCAATGTACTGGCTAAGTATAATAATGCATCTTCGCGATTAGGCAACTGATTAAGGGCCTGAGTGCGTGTATATTCCACTTTACTCTCCCAAATCAAAGTGTCAGCATACGACAATGTTTGACTTCTGCGAGAGGCATCCGCAAAAAACATGCTCCAATGAGATTGGGCGAAAGCCTGTATGTAAGCATATTGCCCACCATCATCTGTCTGAAATGCTTCAAGAACATCGTATAATACCAGTTGATTTAATACCAAAAGTGCATCTACCTGATAGATTTGCATTAAGTTTTGAACTTTATTTGCAGATAATGATTCACGAGCATAATAATTCGTCGAAGAGTTTTGCGATACATCCAATAGTTCTACTGCGTCAAAGTCGCCACTCTCATCCAAAGTTTGTGTAAGAGAGAATAGACTATAGAGTAGCGCTTTGTCCAAACGTACAGATATGCCGCTTTTATTATTTCCATCCAACACTGTTGAGTGACCAAAATCATCTGGTTGTACCAAAGCATTATTGACTACCAACACGCGACGCACCCTGCGCAATGCGTTGCGCTCCGCATCGCGATACTCATCAATGGTAAAGTGCCACTGCTGAGCCACCATTGGTATGGCCAATAGAGAAAACAATATGAAATGTTTGAGTCTCAAAACACAATCTCTTAAAGGTTATTATTTCTCCCAGCCGTCAAAGACCTCTGGACCATAGACATTATCCTCGTTCTCGTCGTGCAAAGGAGCCCATAATTGAGCAAAGAATGGATTCTTCTTCGCTACCTTATCCCATTGCCATGGACGAGCATAAGGTTCATCTCTGTAAGGATAAGGCATACACTCTTCGCACCAATGTCCACCTAACAATATGAGGCGTGGACTTGCTATAAATGTATGACCCTCTGCGCACTCCCATTCAAGTGGAGTATCCCAGTCGCCCTGTGTCATCTCTGTAGATAAACACTTACCGCCACGGAAAGCTGCGGCTTTTTGCATATCTTCTAGGGTAAACAATTCTTTTGGCTTTTGCTCATCATAACCATGATCAATAAGGGTGTATTCGTCACTATTATGTGAGAGATCCCAATCTTTCCAGTCAGGGATAGCCTTATATGCCTCTAGAGTGCCGTAGTACGCACTAATGCGTTCGGTTTTGTTATGTTTGATCCACCATTGTGTACCATGCTCCTTGGACATTGCCATAGCATACATTCCGAGTTTAACGCAACGAGGGAAGAGTTTGGCAATCTTGGTCTTAGCTGCAAAACGAATACCCGCTGGTACGGCAGGAGATTTAGCCATTTGTGCAAAATACTCCTTGACAGGTACATTAGCGCGGAAGTGGAGGTAGTTCTCTAGGCGGTCGCCATCAATATACCACATACCGTGGAAGTTACGAGTGGTAAACCAGTTGGCGTTGAATATTTTCTCTGGTCGTGGGCAACCGATGGCATCAAGTAGTAGGCACTCAAATTCGTAGTTGGAAATGCGGTACTCTTGACCAGAACCGATATTGTAGTAGTTCTTCCAGAACTCCTCAGGTACCTCATCGCGGCAAACGCGTTCGAGGAGTCGTCCGCTATCTTCCACAGTAGCCCACTCAAGCACACCACGGATAGGAACGTGGAACATGATAGGGTCGTAGTTCTTGAGGATGGCTGGATAGAGGATACCAGACTGACGGAGAGAAACCCATTGTTTGATAGGGGAGTTAGTAATGATACGTTCCGCTTGCGCTTTGGTGAGACCATAGTGGTCGTAAGCTGACACACAGATAGGATCGCCAGTACGTCCCCAATGTAGAGGTTCGCGACGGTCGCCCATCTGAGCCACACTACCGATATAAACAACCTTAGGTTGCTTGTCCTCTTCTTGAGCAAGAACAGCATCACGGATATTCGTAGCCGCAGTAATATTCGTACGGAGGGTTGCCTTAGGACGGTAATCGGCCTGTGGAGACACCATACCGCCAACATGAAGGACAATATCTGCACCAGTAACACCACGGAGGATATCATCGTAGTTGGTAAGATCGCCCCAAACGACTTCAAGTTTATCAGCGTAAGGAGCAAGGAGTTCTTTATTCTTAGCGCTTGGACGTGCTAGAACGCGAAGTGTGTATTGGTCTGGGTAACGGAGTATCTCTTGTACTCCCGCGAAACCCATAGTGCCAGTGGCACCTGTAAGGAAGATGGTTTTCATTTATATTCTAATTAGTTTACTTCTTAGGATGGAGAAGTTGATTCCACTTTTGCTTCGCGAACTGGAGTGTATTGTTAATGAGGAACATACCCCAGTGCTCGTTTTCCTCTGCAGCAGAGTCTTCCAGGTACTGCTCGGTGGCTTCGGCAGCACTATCAGATATGATAAGTAGTTGATCACCGACCGCCAGTTCGCTTGTGCCCGTTGGAACGAAAAAGTCTTCGCCTCGGCGTACCATAATGACCAGCAATTGGGTATCGAACTTGATGTCTTTCAATGTGTTACCATTGGCAAGAAGCGCCTCTGTAACTTCCAACTCTGTGGCTACGGACTCTACTTCTTCTGGTAAGTCAATATCGAAATGCACGAGTTTCTTTTGTTCTTGTGGAGGCATGGTCAAACGCAGTTTTCTTGCCATAGCGGAGAGAGAGGTGCCCTGTGCAAGTAATGAGAGAAGGGTGCATAGGAAGACCACATTAAAGATAAGATCTGCATGTAGTACCTCGTGCGCTTTACACATAATGGCGAAAATGATAGGTACAGCACCCTTGAGTCCTACCCAACTGAGCATGAGTTTGTCATTGCTGCGGTATTGCTTGAAAGGTAGCATACATAGGAAGACAGACAATGGACGAGAGATGAACATCATAACAATGCTGATGATGACACCCGCGAGGATGACCTCTAGTTGGAAGAGTTCGTGTGGACGTACCATTAAACCAAGCACGAGGAAAATAACCAACTGACTGAGCCATGTGAGACCATCGAAGAAACTGCGTGTTTGGCGTTTGCGTGTGAACTTGCTATTACCAATCACCAAACCGCCGATATATACTGCCAAATAGGTGTTACCCTTAAGGTAATAGGTGGCGGAGAAGATGAAAATACAAGCTGTGAGTACCATGATAGGATAAAGCGACTCATTGGAGAGTTGAGCTTTGCGCATCAGACTAACAATACCTTTACCAAATAGGAAACCCATAACGGCACCCATAACGAGTTGCACTACTATATCTTGCATCACGGTGAGAGCTGTCACATCCCCTTGGGTAGCGGTAACCACGCCAATGAGAGTCGTGGTGAGCACATATGCCATAGGGTCATTGGCACCCGACTCGAGTTCAAGGAGCGGACGCAGGTTGTGCTTAAGACCAATGCCATTGGTTCGCAGAATAGAGAACACGGATGCGGAGTCGGTAGATGACATGGTGGATGCCATAAGCAGAGCCACTGGGAGAGTCACGCTAGCGATGGCGCTAAACCAACCAAAAACATAATAGATGATAGCACCCGTGATAAGCATGGTGAGCAGTACACCAATAGTGGCAAGAGTGAGTCCAGGATTGATGACAGGGCGGATGTCCGAGAGTTTGGTATCCAGACCACCTGAGAAAAGGATAATACATAGCGCGATGGTGCCGATAGCTTGGGCTGAACCGACATTGAGCATATATCCTACACCATCTTCGTTAATAAGTTTACCTAGACCATCAGGACCAAAGAGCATACCAACTGCTAAGAACAGAAGGAGTGCTGGGATTCCAAATCTATAACCAATCTTATCGGTAAAAATGCTCGCGAAGAAGAGCAATGAGAGTACGAGAAGTATGAGTTCTACTTGCATAGAGGAGGGCAGCGGAACTGCGGTTTTAGGGGTTTTAGAATTTTAGGGGTTAGAGTCCAAAGTAAGAGCGAATGGCTTCCTTCCAATAGTCTAGTTCGCGATAACCCTGTGCGATACGTGGACTACCCTCCATAGGGCAGAATATGACAGTAGGGTAACTTCGCACACCGAAAAGAGCGGCTACTTCAGGTTCTTTCTCGGCATCAAGAGTATAGACATAAATTTTGCCTTCGTATTCCTTGGCAACTTGTTCTAGAATAGGGTGTAACTTGGTGCACCATCCACACCATGTAGTGGAGAAATCAATAAGGCATGGTTTGTCGCCAATGTATTTCCATTGTGGTTGTTGACCAGATGTCAAATCATAGAAACACACTTTCTTCTTGAACTCGGCAGTGGATAGGTAGGTCAACCCTTCTGCCATGCTAGTGATGGCAAAAAATGCCATGAAAACTATCAAAAAAAAGGTTTTTTTCATAAAAAAAGTCAATTTGGGTGCAAAATTACAAAAAAAATCGTAACTTTGCAAACTTTTTAGAGCAAGGTGGTGGTTTTCTATCCAAATTTATAGAAAATTAACCAAAATTGTTTTAGTGGGACAATATAAATGATTCAGTTGGATGATAGTTACGGATTTGCATAGTGCGATGAAACCTTATTTGGAGTTAACTCCAAAGGGGCAATTGTTCGTGTTAGTAGATAAGCATACGGCAGATAGTTGTTTGCCTATTTTATCGGAATCTATGGTGGGGATATCATATCATCAGATTGTTATCGCTGCGGGGGAGCAAAATAAGAATTTGGCTACAGTGGAGCATATATGGGATGAATTGATCTCGCATGGTGCTACTCGTCATGCTTTGTTGGTAAATGTAGGTGGAGGTATGGTGACGGATTTAGGTGGTTTTGCTGCGGCAACTTATATGCGTGGTATTCGCTATGTGAATATTCCAACCAGTTTGCTTGCTATGGTAGATGCATCATCTGGAGGCAAAACGGGATTTGATTACAAGGGGGTAAAGAATTTGATAGGTAGTTTTACGCTACCTGAGGTAACATTGGTGTATTTGCCTATGTTGGCGACGTTGCCTGTGGATGAATGGTTGAGTGGATATGCCGAGATGCTCAAGCATGGATTGCTAGATAGCAGGGAACATTTGAACACCTTGTTAGCAATAGATGTGAATGATCCAAAATATTCGATTTCATCGGAGGTTTTGGCGATGAATATCGCCGTTAAAGAACGTATCGTGGCGGAGGATCCAAAGGAAAAAGGAGTCAGAAAATTGTTGAATTTTGGACATACTATTGGGCACGCTATAGAGGAAGCATATGTGGCAGAGGGAAGAGATGTAAAGCATGGGTATTGTGTGCTATGGGGTATGGTGGCAGAACTATATTTGAGTGTGGTTAAATGGAATTTTCCTCGTGAAGTTCTTCTGCAACTAAGTCATTTGATGTTAGAGTATTATGGTCGTCCAGAATGTAATTGTAAAGACCGAGTACGATTAGTGGAGTGGATGCAGAAGGATAAGAAGAATAAGGTGCAAGGAGAGATACAATTTGCTTTGTTGCGTGATGTGGGTGATGGCGTTGTAGATCAAGTGGTGACGAGAGCAGAGTTGGATGAGGCATTGGAGTATTTATTTTCGCTTTAAAAAAGCACCAGTAGGTGCGACAAAAATATCGCTTTTAAGACACTTAGTGTTTTTTTTGTGCGAAAATATAAACCTTAACTTCTTCGAGAAGGTCGTTTATTTGCGTTTTAAGCGCATTTCTTAATTTTTTCGTAAAAGGTATTGTATATGTGAAGAAAAAGTTGTATCTTTGCATGCTTTTTCGTGCACGCGCGTGAAGAAAAAGGTCTAGAGAATTAGAAAATAAATAAAATATAAAACATATGGAAGAATTGAATCAACAATTAGAACAACAAGAGAAGTATGATGGTTCGAGCATTCAGGTGCTTGAGGGTCTAGAGGCAGTGCGTAAGCGTCCTGCTATGTATATTGGCGATATCTCGCAAAAGGGTCTTCATCATTTGGTTTATGAGGTGGTGGATAACTCTATTGACGAGGCATTGGCTGGTTTTTGTAGTATGATTGAGGTGACAATCAACGAGGATAACTCGATTACTGTGCAAGATAATGGTCGTGGTATTCCAGTTGATATTCATCCTAAAGAGAAGAAGAGTGCTTTGGAGGTTGTAATGACCGTCCTCCACGCTGGTGGTAAGTTTAATAAGGATAGCTATAAAGTGTCTGGTGGTCTTCACGGTGTGGGTGTGAGTTGTGTGAACGCACTTTCAACCAAGTTGCACGTAGAGGTTCGTCGTGATGGTAAGATTCACGCACAAGATTATGCAACTGGTAAACCATTGGCACCTGTGAGCGTGATAGGTACATATGCTGAAGGCGAAGGAACAGGTACACGCGTACAATTCTGGCCTGATGGTAGTATCTTTACCGAGACAGTGTATAAGTATGAGATCTTGGCAAACCGTATGCGTGAGTTGGCATACTTGAATGCAGGTGTACGTATCAGTTTGACCGACAAACGTGAGAAAAATGAGGATGGTAGCTACAAGGGTGAAGTTTTCTATTCAGAGAATGGTTTGAGCGAGTTTGTTCGTTATATAGATAGCAATCGTACTCCGCTGATTAGTGAGGTGATTCACTTGAATACCGAGAAATTTGGTACTCCAGTGGAAGTGGCTATCTTGTACAATACCGACTTTACTGAGAATGTGTATTCGTATGTAAATAACATCAACACCATTGAGGGTGGTACACACGTGGCTGGTTTCCGTGCTGCATTGACTCGTGTTATGAAGAAATATGCTGACGAGAGCAAGATGCTCGAAAAAGCGAAACTCAAAGACAAAGATGGTAATGCTAACATTGATGCTAACGACTTCCGCGAGGGTTTGACTGCTATCATTAGCGTGAAGGTGGCAGAACCACAGTTTGAGGGTCAGACTAAGACTAAGTTGGGTAACTCAGAGGTAGCAGGTATGGTTTCTTCTGCAGTAAGCGAGGCATTGAGCAACTACTTGGAGGAGCACCCAGATGATGCAAAGAAGATCGTAGAGAAAGTGATTTTGGCAGCGCAAGCTCGTATTGCTGCTCGTAATGCTCGTCAGAGTGTGTTGCGTAAGTCTCCTCTCGGTGGCGGTGGTTTGCCAGGTAAGTTGGCTGACTGTGAGAGCAAAGATCCTGCTGAGTGCGAACTTTTCCTCGTCGAGGGAGATTCTGCGGGTGGTACCGCTAAGACTGGTCGTGATCGTAAGATCCAAGCGATCTTGCCTCTCCGCGGTAAGATTTTGAATGTGGAGAAAGCCATGGAACACAAGGTGTTTGAGAGCGAGGAGGTACGTAATATCTTTACTGCTTTGGGTATCACTTTTGGTACAGAGGATGATCCTAAGGCATTGAACTTGAGCAAACTTCGCTACAACAAGGTGATCATTATGGCCGATGCCGATGTGGACGGTGCGCACATTGCTACTTTGATTATGACATTGTTCTTCCGTCACTTGAAGGCTGTGATTGAGCAAGGCCACCTCTTTATCGCTATGGCGCCACTCTATCTCTGTAGCAAGGGTAGTTACAAGGAGTATTGCTGGAACGATCAGCAACGTCTAGATTTCATTATGAAACATTGCGGTGGTGATGAGAAATTGGTGAAGACCCAACGCTACAAAGGTCTTGGTGAGATGTCCGACGAGCAATTGTGGGAGACTACTATGGATCCAGAGCGTCGTCTTTTGAAACAAGTAACCATCGAGGATGCTGTGGAGGCTGATCGCACTATCGCTATGTTGATGGGTGATGATGTAGCTCCTCGTCGTGAGTTCATTGAGAAGAATGCAACTTACGCTAAGATTGACGCATAATCTAGTTAGAGTTTAGAGATGAAAGTAGCGGTTTATTGTAGTGCAAAGGATGTGATACCTGCAGCGTATCTAGCGTTGGGCGATGAGCTTGGTGCATGGATAGCTGCCCAGGGTCATACCTTGGTGTACGGTGGTGCTACAGGCGGTCTAATGACTCGTGTGAGCAATGCGGCAAAAGCGGCGGGTGGAAAAGTGATAGGGGTGATACCCCATCGTATCATAGAGGCTAAGCGTATGGCGGATAATTGTGATTCGTTGTATGTGGTGGTTAATATGAGTGCTCGCAAGCAACTGATGCGTACGGTGGCAGACTGTTTTGTGTGTCTGCCAGGAAGTTATGGAACGCTGGATGAGATGATGGATGTCATCGCTAGTGGCACGGTACAAGAGCATAAGAAACCGATCTTCATATTGAATTACGAAGGGTTCTATGAGGGTTTGAAGCAGCAAGTGGAGCATATGCGTTCCTTGAACTTTTTACCTAAGGTAGAGCAGTACGCTCCTCGGTTTGTAGATACCATAGATGAACTAGTGGAGTGTATAAAAAAATGTGAATCAGAAAAGAAATAAAACAATATGCAAAAGACTAAAGTTTTTGAGCAGTGGTTGGTAGAAAAGCAAAACACGATTACCCGTTATCGTTCCGTAGAGAAGGGCGAAGTGTTGGCAGAATATAACCAATTAAAAGCAATAGTAGAGTCAGAAGATTTTCAAGCCAAGAAGCGTTTGCTGACTACAACTAAGTATGCAGATACTTCAGAGGGTAAGACTATGGCTCGGTATAAGAGTGTGAAGTCCCAAGGAGGAGTGTTGCTCTATCGCTTATTGAAGAAAGAGGCATGGAAAGAAAAACCTGAGGTGGTAGAGTATTTGCAATTATTGGAGCAAGTAAGTGCCCCTGAGTTTGTCAAAGAACATGCTTACTGGAAGAATGAAAAACGTTGGTTGACTACTTTAGAGAGTGCTCAAGAGAAGCGTTATAATGCTTTAGCCAAACATGCTGATGTGCTGTTTTTCCAATCTCATACCGAGGCGGAGATCGCTGAGTTGGAGAGTTATAAGTTGGTGTGGAGCGAGGAGTTTGATGGTAGTATGGATACCCAATGGGCAACTGGTTGGGTATATCCAACAGGTTTGAAGGCAGACCATGCGCATGTGAGCGAGCAACAAGCTTATGCCAAGGGTGCGAACACTCGTGTGACAGCTAGCGTGATGACGGTAGAAACGAAGAAAGAGAAAGTCAACGCTGCGGCATGGCACCCAACCAAGGGTATGGTGATGCAAGATTTTGCTTATACGAGTGATGTATGGCATACTAAAGATATTATGCCTCAAAATATGGCTGTGTTGCAGGTTAAAGTGGAATGTTCAGGCAAGGCGAAACACGCTCTCGGATTGACAGGCATGAAGATGGAGAAAGTGTTGCCAATATTGCATGACGCGGGTGTAAAAGGTTATGCTATATACACCTTGGTATGGACGGACAAAGAGGTGGTAACCTATGTGAATGATCAAGAGGTGGCTTGCGTGAAGAACACTTGGTCAACCCAGGATATGTATCTCTACTTGCGCAGTTATTTGCCAGAAAAGCAAAAAGCTGGTAAGGGCGTAATGAGCATAGATTGGATCCGTGTGTACACAAAATAATATAGTGTTTAGTGTTTAGAGGCAAGAAGATATGTTTCTGATAGCAGGGCCATGTGCCATAGAGAGTCGTGAGGTGGTAATGCAGACTGCCGCTACCTTGAAAGAGGTGTGCGAACGCTTGGGCGTGCAGTTGTATTTCAAGTCTTCCTTTGATAAAGCCAATCGTACGAGTCCATCTGAGCGTGGAGTTGGTATGGAGCAGGGATTGGCAATCCTAAAAGAGGTAAAAGAGACCTATGGTTTGCCTATCTTGACGGATGTGCATGAGTCATGGCAGTGTGCAAAAGTTGCTGAGGTGGCAGATGTGTTGCAGATCCCAGCGTTCTTGGCACGTCAAACGGACTTGTTGGAAGCTGCGGCTAAAACAGGCAAGGTGGTGAATGTGAAGAAAGGTCAGTTTATGGCTCCATGGGATATGCGTGGTGCGATAGCCAAAGTAAAGGGTGCTTCTAATGGATGTGCTCAAGTGTGGTTGACGGAGCGTGGCTCAAGTTTTGGTTATGGTAACATCGTCGTGGATATGACCTCCTTGGTAAAGATGAGGGAGTATGGTTGTCCTGTGGTCTTCGATGCTACGCATGCTGTGCAGCAACCTAGTAGTCAAGCGGGCGTGACAGGTGGAAACAGAGAGATGGTTCCTCATTTGATGCGTGCGGCTTTGGCTGTAGGCGTGGATGGATTATTCTTGGAGGTACATCCTGATCCAGATAATGCTATTTCGGATGCAGCTAATCAGGTGCGCCTGAGCGATATAGAAACAATATTGAAACAAGCTGTAGCAATAGATAAGTTGAACAAGCAATTATCAGAGCTATGACATACTCAGAACGAGCAAAACAGATATTTGCAGCAGAGATTGCAGAATTGCAACATTTACAAGAGTCAATAGATACCACTTTTGACCAAGTGGTCGAGGTGCTCTATGCTTGTAAGGGTAAGGTGGTGATCATGGGTATCGGTAAGACCGGTATCATAGGTCACAAGATGGCAGCATCTTTTGCTTCTACAGGCACATCATCTATCTTTGTGAATGTGGCAGAAGCGATGCATGGCGATCTCGGAATGTTGAATAGCGAGGATGTGGTAATCCTAGTGAGCAATAGTGGTGAGACGAGTGAGATCTTGAACGCAATAGATCCAGTACATCGTATAGGTTGTACAATTGTGGCTATGACGGGTAACTTGCAGTCACCATTGGCCTTGCGATCGGACTATGCGCTATCTGTTCATGTAGAGCATGAAGCCTGTCCATTGGGTTTAGCTCCTACTACATCAACTACTGCAACACTCCTAATGGGTGATGCACTGATGGTATGTCTTATGGAGAGACGTAAGTTCCAAGCAGAAGATTTTTCGTTGTATCATCCAGGTGGTGCCTTGGGCAGAAAACTCTTAGGTCGAGTAAAAAACTATATGACTACCAATATACCTCGAGTACATGTGGACACTCCATTTCGCGAGTTAGTGGGTGAGATGAGTGATAAACACCTAGGTATGACGATGGTGTATGATGGTGCGGCTTGTGTTGGAATTATCACGGATGGTGATGTGCGTCGTGCAATAGAGAAGTATAGTCATGTGCAAATTGTGGCGCGTGAGATTATGACTCCAACATATAAAGTGATAGCACAGGATGCGTTGTTAACAGATGCTTTAGCTGTGATGGATAAGTACAATATCACTACTCTGGCTGTAACCGATAATGCGGATTCTAAAGAGATTATAGGTGTGATTTCGATTCACCATATTATTGATTTTAAATAGTTTATAGAGAATAAATGATCATTCATCTTCCAAATACCATCCCTTCTTCGCAGGTGCAAGCACTAGCGGAGCAGTTGGAGGCTTTATGTATAGAGAAGGAGTCGCACTATGTGTTGGTGACTTCGCATTCGGTGCATTGCTTGCCCGCTGAAATAGCCGATTTGGCGTTAGCGGTGTGGGATATGCCTACGGATATGCAGTTGTCCTCTCGTGCTTATCTCAATCATACTCATCGAATAGCGATAGGCGACACATATATAGGTGGCGATTGTGGTAATCAACTTATGATAGCGGGTCCATGTGCAGTGGAGAGTCGCGAACAGATAGAACAGTCATGTCAGATGCTCAAGAGTTTGGGTATCAGAGTGTTGCGTGCGGGTAGTTACAAACCTCGTACATCGCCTTATACCTTCCGTGGATTGGGTGAGGATGGTTTGAAGTTACTCTCCGAGATGCGCGATAAGTATGGTCTATTGATTGCTACCGAGATGCGTGATGCTACGCATGCTGACAAAGTGATTGAGTATGCCGATATTGTTCAAGTAGGTGCCAAGGCGATGTATGATCATGGTCTATTGACAGCAGCAGGTCAATGTGGTAAACCTGTGATCTTGAAGCGTGGTTTCTCATCCACATTACAGGAGTTGGTACATGCTGCGGACTTCGTGATGAGTTGTGGTAATGAGAATGTGATTTTGTGCGAACGTGGTATTCGCAGTTTTGAAACACAGACCCGTTTCACATTGGATTTGTGCGGTGTAGCATGGTTGAAGGAGCATTGTAATCTGCCTGTGATATTAGATCCTAGTCATGCTATGGGATATGCCTATGGCGTAGCAGATTTGGCTCGTGCTTGTACGGCTATGGGTGTAGATGGATTGTTGATCGAGACTCACCCAACGCCATGTCAAGCCAAGAGTGATGCGGCTCAGCAGTTGAGTCATGCACAGTTTGAAGAGATGTATAAGAGTCTTGCACCTATCGCTAAGGCAGTAGGTAAGACTCTGGTTTAATAATAGTTACAACTATGAATACAATCGTATCCAAGAGATTCTTTTCGGAGAATGTAGCTGAAATAGTGATAGAGGCTCCGTTGATTGCACGCAGTCGCCGAGCAGGACATTTTGTGATCGTGCGAGTGGACAAGAATGGCGAGCGTATGCCTTTGACCATTGCAGATGCCGATGTGGCGAAAGGTACAATCACTCTAGTGGTACAGCGTATAGGTGTATCATCTAGCAAATTATGTGCTTTGGAAGTGGGAGAACAAGTGGCAGACTTGGTGGGACCATTGGGCAAAGCAACGGACATTCAGAATTTTGGTACTGTGGTTTGTGCATGCGGTGGTGTAGGTGCTGCGCCTATGTTGCCTATTGCTAAGGCATTGAAAGCGGCTGGTAACCGTGTGATTACGGTATTGGCTGCCCGTACAGCAGAATTGATCATACTCAAGGAGCAACTAGAATCCGTATCGGACGAGGTGATTATCATGACCGATGATGGCACAATGGGGCAAAAGGGATTGGTAACCACGGGTGTGGAGCAAGTGATCAATCGCGAGAAAGTGGATAAGTGTGTAACGATTGGTCCTGCCATTATGATGAAGTTTGTGGCATTGACCACCAAGAAGTATAATATCCCAACCGAGGCAAGTCTCAATACGATTATGGTGGATGGTACGGGTATGTGTGGTGCATGCCGCGTCACTGTGAATGGCAAAACCAAGTTTGTATGTGTGGATGGTCCTGAGTTTGATGCACATGTGGTGGATTTTGATGAGATGCTCTCTCGTCTTCGTCAGTATAAGGAGGAAGAGAGTAGGACCTCAGGAGGCACTTCTGAACAGGTGCAAAGCACGCTGAACAGCAAGGTGTCTGAACTCTCAACTCCACAATCGGTTGATCCATTTGTGGGAACAGCCAAGGATCGTGTGGCTATACCTCGAGTGAAAATGAACGAGTTAGAACCTGCGGAGCGCATAAAATCGCTATATGCTGAGGTCAATCAAGGATTAACTTGGGAACAGGCCATAACAGAGGCACATAGATGCTTAAATTGTAAGAAACCTACCTGTGTGGAGGGATGTCCGGTGAACATTAATATCCCCGGTTTTATCAAACAACTGGAGATAGGTAATGTGTTAGGTGCTGCTCAGATTATTAGCGAGAGTAGCACGCTTCCAGCAGTCTGCGGTCGTGTATGTCCACAAGAAAAACAATGTGAGGCACAATGTATTCATCTGAAGATGGGCAAAGAGGCGGTAGCTATTGGTTACCTGGAACGTTTTGTGGCAGATAATGCAGAGTTAAAAGTAGAAAGTCAAAACTCAAAAGTAGGCAAGAAAGTGGCCGTCGTAGGTAGTGGTCCTGCAGGTTTGGCTTTTGCAGGTGATATGGCTAAGTATGGTTACGACGTGACCGTGTTTGAGGCTTTGCATGAGATAGGCGGTGTGCTGAAATATGGTATTCCAGAATTCCGTTTGCCTAATCGCATCGTAGATAAAGAAATAGAGGGATTGCGTGCATTGGGTGTTACTTTCCAAACGGATGTTATTGTGGGTAAGACATTGAGCATTGAGGATTTGCAAGCAGAGGGTTATCAAGCTGTGTTTGTAGGTAGCGGTGCTGGTTTACCACGATTTATGGGTATTCCTGGTGAGAATTTAAATGGTGTTATGTCTTGCAATGAGTATCTGACTCGTGTTAACCTGATGAATGCAGCATCAGAGACATCCGATACTCCTATCCTAAAGGCTAAGAATGTAGCAGTTATCGGCGGTGGAAATACGGCTATGGATGCGGTACGCACAGCCAAACGACTAGGTGCTGAGCGCGCTATGATTATTTACCGTCGTAGCGAGGAGGAGATGCCTGCCCGTATTGAAGAAGTACGCCATGCCAAGGAAGAAGGGGTAGAGTTTATGACATTGCATAATCCTATCGAATACCACGCAGATGAGAATGGTCGTGTCAAAGAGGCCGTTCTACAAGTCATGGAGCTCGGAGAACCTGACGAATCAGGTAGACGCAGTCCTGTGGCAGTAGAAGGCAAGATTGTGACAATCCCTGTGGATGAAGTAATCGTGAGTGTCGGCGTGAGTCCTAACCCACTGATTCCTGCCTCGGTAGTTGGTCTTGAGGTGTCCAGACGAGGCACGATCGTGGTGAATGAGCATATGCAATCTTCTCTTCCAATGTTGTTTGCAGGTGGCGATATCGTTCGTGGAGGTGCCACGGTAATCCTCGCCATGGCGGATGGTCGCAATGCGGCTAAAGCAATGCATGAGTATTTGACTAATCAGTAATAGTATGAAGAAAATAGTAATATTGATACTAATCGCAGCGACTTGCTATGCATGTCACCAACCAGGTAAGGTTATTAGCAAAACAAGTAAAATCCATATGGTAGATTCCACGATGGATGCTATTCAAGATACCCAGTATCTCGCTTATATGGAGCCTATTAAGGCAGAACTGGAGGCACAACTCAACGAGCCTATTGGTTACGCACCAAAGGACCTAGAGGTACATCAACCCGAGTGTACTATGCTCAATTGGGCAAGCGATGCATTGTTAGCAATAGCACGAGATTTGTGTCCAGAGTCGGTGGATGTAGCGGTAGTGAATATTGGCGGTATGCGTTGCAATTGGGGAGCAGGTGATATCACTTTTCGACATGTGTTTGAGCTGATGCCTTTCGATAATATGCTTGTCGTACTAACGCTAAAGGGAAGAGACTTGCAACAACTCGGCGAGATTTTTGCCTATTCTGGTGGACAAGGTATAGCAGGTATGCGAATTAAAGCTGTTGGAGATAAAGTGATGCAGCAAGATGCTTTGGTGACTATTAATGGCAAAGCCATCGAAATGGATAAGACATATACTGTCGCTACGAGTGATTACCTCAGTCAAGGAAACGATGGAATGTTACCTCTGAAGAACCACATTCAATGTTGGAACTCTGAAGAGAAGATACGTGACCTTTATATTGAGTATATTAAGCAAGTAAAGGTGGTAGAGGCTAAAGTGGATGGACGTATGGATATTACCATGTGATGTTTAGAGTTTAGTGTTTAGAGTTTAGAGTCAAGAATATGAAAAAGTTTTATTTGATATTCGCGCTTTGTAGCGCATGGGTGGCAGGTATGGCCTGCACCAATTTTCTAGTCGGTAAGGATGCCTCTGTGGACGGAAGTACCATGATCTCTTACGCGGCAGATAGTTATGCATTATATGGTTTCTTGCACTATTCCCCTGCTGCGGATCACGCAGAAGGGGCAGTTCGCGAAGTGAACGACTGGGATACCGGCAAACCACTTTGCACCATTCCACAGGTGGCTCATACTTACAATGTGGTAGGTAATATGAACGAGCACCAATTGAGCATTGGCGAGACTACTTGGGGTGGTCGTCCAGAGTTGGAGATCGGCGAGGGAATCGACTATGGATCACTGATTTATATCGCATTAGAGCGTTGTAAAACTGCTCGTGAGGCGATTAAGTGTATGACAGATTTGGTTGCAGAGTATGGTTATGCAAGTAGCGGTGAGACGTTCTCTATTGCCGACCCTAATGAGGTATGGCTCATGGAACTCATTGGTAAGGGTAAAGTGGAAAAAGGTGCGGTATGGGTAGCTACCCGCGTGCCAGATGATTGCATTGCAGCACATGCTAACCAAGCCCGTTTTACCACAATCAATTTCAAGGACAAAGAGAACTGGATGTGGAGCAAGGATGTGGTGAAGTTTGCCCGTAAGCAGGGTTATTTTTCAGGCAAGGATGAGGAGTTTAACTTCCAAGAGGCATATGCGCCATATGATTTCTCTGGTTTGTATGTATGTGAGGCACGCGTTTGGTCTTTCTTCCGTAAGTTCTCGAATGATATGGATAAATACTTCGATTTTGCATCAGGTAAGACATTCGTAGAGACCGGTGGCAAGGATGCAGGTGAGCGTATGCCACTTTATATCAAACCTAATCATAAGGTGAGCGCACAAGAGTTGAAGGATTGTATGCGCGACCAATACGAAGGTACTCCACTTGATATCACCCAAGGTCCTGATGCCGGTCCATGGAACAGCAAGTTGCGCTATGGCTCACTTGGTTTCCAATATGACTCTGTGCAATATTGGTTTGAGCGTCCTATCGCTACCCAACAAACTGGCTGGTCATTCGTAGCACAAATGCGTGGTTACGAGAGTGCCAAAGCGGGCGGTATTCTCTGGTTTGGTGTGGACGATGCAGCATCTACCGTGTATGTGCCTATGTATAGCACGATTACCAAAGTGCCAAACTGTTTTGCCGAAGACAATGGCGATATGTACAACTATTCTCCTACTTCCGCTTGGTGGACATATAATATTGTAGCAAACTGGGCATATACCAAGTATTCCGCTATGATGCCAGACATCAAGAAAGTGCAAGCAGCATGGGAGGATAAGTTCAATAGTCAAGTGGATGTTGTGGATGCACAAGTGGCAGAAATGGACCAAGAAAAAGCCATTGAGTTCTTGACTAAGTACTCATGCACACAAGCAGAAGAGTCCACCGCTGCATGGAAAGATTTGGGTATCTACCTCTTTGTCAAGTATCTAGATGGTCAACAACGCAAAGAGCAAGACGGCGAGTTCCTTCGCAATGCCTATGGTTTACCAGAAGGACCTAACCGTGTGCCTTATCCAACCTCATTCCTCGAAAGCGTACACGAGCACATTAGTCACGAATAATTCTTAATTCAAAATTCATAATTATGAGCGTAAGCGAATTGCAACCTAAAGAGGTTTTCTCTATTTTTCATGAGATTACCCAAGTGCCTCGCCCATCTAAGCGCGAAGGCAAGATTATTGAATGGCTCAAGGCTTTTGCCGTAAAGCATAATCTAGAACATACTGTGGATGAAGCAGGTAATATCATTATGCGCAAACCTGCAACTCCTGGTTATGAGAACAAACCAGGCGTGATCCTCCAAGCGCATATGGATATGGTATGTGAGAAGAACAACGATACTATACACGATTTTGATAACGATCCTATTCATACTTATATTGATGGTGATTTTATTAAGGCTCAAGGTACTACCCTTGGTGCGGACAATGGTATCGGTATGGCGCTCATGTTGGCCGCTATCACATCAGAGACATTGCAACACCCTGCATTGGAGTGCCTCTTTACCGTGGATGAGGAGACAGGTCTTACAGGTGCTTTCCGTCTGCAAGACGGTTGCCTCAATGGCAAACAACTCATTAACCTCGACTCAGAGGATGATGGTCAGGTGTTCATTGGCTGTGCAGGAGGTATCGACACGCTCGCTAAGATGCATTATGAGGGTATGAGGCTAGAGGCGAAAGGCGAAAGGCTGGCGATACATCTCAAAGTCGGCGGCCTCATGGGTGGTCACTCAGGTGACGATATCAATAAAGGTCGTGGTAATGCCAACAAGATTCTTGTTCGCTTCCTCTATCAAGTTCTTTCAACTTTTGACATGCAACTTTCAACCATCAACGGCGGTAACCTCCGCAACGCTATCGCTCGCGAGGCAGAGGCGGTGATTGTTATCCCAATGGCAAAGAAGGAGGATATTCGCATTATGCTCAACCACTATATCGTTACTATCGAAGCGGAGATTGGCGATGTGGAGAAAGATTTCGCAATGAGTCTAGAGACTACCGATATGCCTCAGACTATTATCCCTGTAGATAAAGCGAAAGTCTTGATTCAAGCGCTTTATGCTTGTCCTCACGGTATGACTGCAATGTCTAAGACTATGCCTGGTCTTGTGGAGACTTCTACCAACCTCGCTAGTGTCAAGATGCGCGAGGATGAGAAAGGTACGTATGTGGAGATCAATACTAGCCAACGCTCATCTATCGAGAGCAAGAAGCACGATATTAAACAAATGGTAGAGTGCGCGCTCGCGCTCGCATGCGATGAGGTAACACACGGCGATGGTTATCCAGGTTGGGCACCTAACCCACAATCTCCATTGTTGGAGGTAACCAAAAAAGCATACGCGGACCTCTTTGCTACAGAACCAAAGGTATTGGCTATCCACGCAGGCTTGGAGTGCGGTTTGTTCTTGGAGAAATACCCATATTTAGATATGGTGTCCATTGGTCCACAAATGTTTGGTGTTCACTCTCCACAAGAGCGTTTGAGCATTACTTCTACTGGCAAATGCTGGGAGTGGTTAAAAGCAATTTTGACCGCTCTGTAAGAAGGATATTTGATATTCATACCAACCGCCACGTATGCTCGAAACATAAGTGGCGGTTGTTTTTTTGAACTGTACAAAACTCGCATAAGTCGCAGATTATCAACCAATATTTACTTTTTTAAGAGTACAATATGGTTGGTCTATTGGATATTTGCTAAAAAATGTGTACCTTTGCAATCGAAATCATACAATTTGCCATGAAATCTAATGCTGCTCATATCTATTACACGCTATTTTTCATTCTCGCTCTAACTATGTTTTCTTCTTGCTCTGCATGGCACGAGGCAAAAGCGGTGATTGCTGAGGCGGATAGTTTGGACCAAAACGAGCATATTCTCTATTCCGACACAACCGCTCTGCGACAAGCAATTCGCACTCTAGACAATCCTTTCGGCAGGTTATTTTATAGCGATCAACTTGGCAGAGCATACTACTATCTCGGACGCAATCTCTCCAATGAAGGTGCAATAGCGCAAGCTGCCTCCCAATACATTGAGGCTGATCGCCTACAAATTTCTGACCCTCTTTACCGTGGACGCATTAATTCCTGTATGGCACATATCGCCAAACAGAACGAGAGCGATAGCCTCGCCCTGATTTTCTTTCAGCGATCTAATCAAGCTTTCCAACTCAGTGGCAAAGAGTGGTATTACGCGCATACCTTATTAGATGTCGCCGAATTCAACGCCTACCTTCACTATTTCCACCAAGCAGATAGTGTGCTACATATCGCCCAGTCATTCGCTTTAGACTCCTTCTATCTCGCACGCTTCTACGAAACCAAAGGACTCTATTTCTACGAGCAACTCCAATACGACTCTGCTCTTTACTATTTTCATAAGAGTCTAGACTTCTGGCAGTATGAAGAATACAAATTCTTTACCTACAAGAAACTTATGCAAGTTTATCTAGATATGGACAATTTTGCGCAGGCCCTTCCCTTTGCAAAAATTATTGTAGACCTATCTAGCGATCCCAACGATTTGGTTAATGCTTATTACTGCTTGATGCAAGACGCCAAAGCCCAAAACGACATCGAGCGACTGAGCCAATATGCTCATGCTCGCCAGGATGCCAATGTCTTGCTGCACGATGAAATCGGCAAATACAAAGGAGCTTTAACGATTTTGCAAAACTATGTAGCTAATCCTCATCCATATCGCTGGGCATGGATCGCTATTTTGTGTGCTGTCGCAGCTTGCTTGATTTTGACGCTCGGTATTGTCCTCCACCGCCACTATGCTAGAAAAAGCCTGCAAGTAGCGAACAACCAAATTGACGATTTGTATTTTGATATTCAATTATCCGACATTCGTGCCAAACATCCTAGTCCTCGCAAGCAATGGAATGACTACAACGAGTTGAAGAAAGAACTAGACAGTATATTGCACGACTGGTTCATCAATTTAGATGAATTAGGGCTGTCCAACAGGGAGAATGTCTTCTGCGCTTATATGCTCCTTTACCCTCACGCGTCACTAGAAGAGTTGGCTGATTGGATGCATTATTCCCCTACAGGCATTAGCACCTTCAAACGCCGCATAGCACAGAAACTCGGAATATCCACCAGAGAATTATACGATTTCTTGCATGATACCTTAGTCAAACCCGAAAAATAAAACTGTACATTTCACTATATAACCAACAGAATATTAGATGTATACATTTTTGAGATTGCTACAATTGCCTCATGCTATTGCACCATTGATAAATTGGCTGTAATTTTGCACCGAAATAATAAACCGCATAGAGTATCACTACCCTAATTCACCTCTGTCAATTACGGTTGATATACGGTAGATACACGGTAGATATACGGTAGATAAACGGTACATTAGTATAGGAATATCGTAGAAACAATTGTACTGACCCGAAATGTATAACAAATAAAAAGCACTTATACCTATGAAACGAACATTACTTTTTCTCTTTTGTGCGCTGATAAGCACGCAAATGTTTTCGGAAACATTATTCGGCTACTTGTTTCCTACGCTCGCATACTTGGAACGCACTTCTTGTCATTACATGGAAGGCAATGAGCAAAATAGGACACTCAATAGATTGAGCTTTGAAGATAATATGTTCGAAATCGATGGTAACTACTATATCGAATACAACGACATGTGGCTACGTGAAGACAAAGAAGGTAGAATCTTAGTTTACAGCGAACCTGCAAAAAAGGATTTGGTTCTTTATGACTTCACGCTTGAGATTGGCGATACTCTCACAACCCTAAATGTTGACCAAGTTCCTATGACAGAGGGTGACCCAATACTACCTGGAGTTAAACCTGTTGTGGTGGATTATCCTATCCATCTTGACGAATATGTATCTTTCCCTATTGATACCTTAATCGTAACCGATGTGTCTATGGTTATGATGTGCGATAGCAACCAGTATAAGAAATGGACATTCAGCAACGGTATGGAGTATATGGAGTACATTGGCAATTTAGGTGCAGATTTCTTCGCTATAATCAGAAATCCATGGGAAGAACTTCCTACTTGCTGTGTAGAAGAAGACCTTGTTTGTGCTTCCATTTACGATGGACTCGTTTATCTCATGGATGACGAAAAAAGAGACCTACTCAATATAGATTGCCCTTGCACTTCGTGGTCTAATAAATGGCAATGGAGAACTAATACTTGGAATGTGTTGCACTTTGATGGTATGGCTTTTGAGCAAACTGCCCAAACATGGCAATATAAATTAGCCCACGACACTATCATTGGCGGTAAAGAATACACTGCTGTTACACGCCATTGGACAGCATACGATGAGAGTGCTGCGGAGTATGTAGCAGCCGTGCGATTTACGGAAAATAAGAAAGCATATGTTTATTATGACAATGCCGAGTATTTATTGTATGATTTTGGCTATCATGAGATAGGTGATACGCTTGAGGTATTTTCTGGCATCAATAACTACGAACACTTCAAGACCTACAAATGCGTAATAACAGATAATTATTACACAGAGGGTGGTATCGCAGAGGATACATATGTAATGGACATTATTGATCCTATAATAGGTAACACGATCCCTGCAGCAATGATTTGGGAAGAGTTTGTTGGCTCATACAGCGGATTCTTACATGGAGGACTGCTAGTGCCTGGCAGTAGCAACTATCAATTGCTTTGCGCTTACAAAGATAATGCGCTTGCCTATTCTATTGATAATGACGCATTTACAGATAATGATACATTTATAGAATACGGCTGCGAGTATAATGCAGAACAAAGTCCCGAAGACCTCTTCCCAACTCTCGCAGGCTTGCAGCGAACACATACGATAGAGATGTATGACCATGCTCCTAATGATGGCAAGCGTAGTGGCGGTTATCCATTGCCTTTTGCATCTGTCAAAGATACCGTTATTAATGGTAAAACATATTTGCAGTTTGGTGACCATGTTAATGGCTCTAATTATTCACTTTTTTTCTTGCGCGAGGAGAATAACAAAGTGCTGATTTATAGCAGTATACTGCAAAATGACTTGGTATTATATGATTATACATTAGAACTAGGAGATTCTCTACCTGCTATCACAAGTGATCATGATTATTTTTCAGATGACCATTTTACAAAACTGGATAAGGCAGAAAATATATTTACATATGTTGTTACTGATGTTTCTACGGTTACACTTTTAGATGGTATAGAGCGCAAAAAATGGATTCTAAAAAATAAATATCTCCCCATAATAGAATATGTAGAGGGTATTGGTTGTTATGGCGAAAATACTAGTCATTCTGGAGACTTTTTTAGATTGATACATGATCATCCATATACAACAGAATATGTAGGAGATCATCTCGTATGCGTTAGCAAAAATGGACAACTACTCTATTCAATGCCCCACGAGGAAATGAATAGTTTCACATTGACTTGTGAATGCTTAAGCCAAGAAGATACCATAGACCTCAAAGACCTCTTCCCAACCCTTTGGGGATTGCAGCGAACAACTTGCACAAAGACGATAGGAGAAGATGAATATGGTACTGTTTGGGGATCGCGTTCATATTTAATGCAAGAAATACAAACCACTACTATTGATGGAAAGCAATACATAGTGTTTGGAGATGAATATGATAGATTCGCATTGCGCGAGGAAAATAATAAGATATTGGTTTATAGTTCAATATTGAAAAAAGACCTTGTATTATATGATTTCACATTAGAAGTTGGCGACTCTTTGCCTGCGCTCTATTATGAGTTGCGTGCACACAACGCCATGCAGCAGTGGCTATACAATGGAGATATAGTGGACTATAATAAAGACGACGATGGAACAATATTGCCCGCTGAGACTTTTGTTGTTACAGATATTTCAACAATCACATTGCTCGACGGTAAAGAGTATAAGAAATGGACATTCGACAATGGTATGGAGTATGTAGAGGGAATTGGTAGTTTTGGTACTAGTTATGCGTGGAATGATTTTTACCAACTAATAGCCAACGTTCCGCTATCTTCAGATGTTCATAGCCAATACCTCGTCTGCGCAAGCCGAAATAACAAACTCCTCTACCAAATGGACGACACCGAGATGGAACGCCTTGGCGCAGAGTGCTTGTGCGAATATAACGATGGTCCTAAAAAAGACAATGCCAAAGATGGTAAGATTGGTGGCAGACCAACACCTACACAATGGAATATGCTAGAAATGGTTGTTCGTGAAATGGAAAATAATAAAACCATTCTACTGGCAGAAACATTCAGTTATACTTTGGAAGATAATTCACGAATACTGAACAACAAAACCTATTTCGACCTCGCACGCCAATCAACCAGAGATACTGCTATCACCAAGTCCGTTGTGGGCGCACTACACTTCAGCGAAGACGAAGGTAACCGTGTGTACTTCCTCTGCGATGGTATGGAATATCTCCTCTATGACTTTACTGCCGAACCTGGCGATAGCATAGAGATCTTCTCGGGTATCAACAACTACCCTCAAGAAACTACCTACACACATGTAGTTACAAGCAAGGATACACTAGAAAACGGAGCTTGCAGAATGGTACTAGAGGTTGTCTTCCCTAATCAAACGGACGGAACCAATTTGCAAAAAGTTTGGTTAGCAGGTCTTGGCTCTCTTGATGGTATTGTGCACAACTCTGCCCAACAATTAAGTAATGCCCGCAGCGCTGAAACTGAAAGTTCGGTTATGCTCTGCGCTTGGCGCGAGGATGATTGCCTCTACACAACCGATCATCCTGACTTTATCAATGTCGGATGCGAATACAACCACGACTATACAGCTGTTGAAGATGTGCATACATCAGGAACTCAGTACAAAAAAATTATTCGTGATGGACACCTGTATATCATCCATAACGGTGGAATATATAATGTATTGGGAATAAACATAGCAAGATAAACTCCACTAATTACAACTGATATGAAAACGACCAACTCTTTCCGCAGCAAGTTCTTTGCTCTCGTGCTCGCCCTTGTGGCAAGTGTATCATCGTATGCGAAAGATGGATATCCTGATTTCCAAGTAGATGAACTGTACTATAACTTTTTAGAGGGGGATAGTGTGCAAGTTACTTTTCTCATGCCACCTACGATACCAACTGAAGTAGCAGCAGACGCATCAAACAAGAAAAATGTATCTGGAGCGGGATATAGTCATCTGACAGAGATTGTTATCCCTTCTACAGTGATCTATGAGGATAAAACTTATCATGTCACTCGTATTGGACATGGAGCGTTCATGTATTGTCCAAATCTAATGCATATTGATCTTCCAACCAGTATAAAGAGCATTGGAGAAGCCGCTTTCCATAATTGTCGTTACCTTTCTTCCATTACTTTAAATGAAGGATTAGAGAGCATAGAGCAGCAGGCTTTTGGGGGTTGCCCAACACTTGAAGAGGTTTCTTTGCCTAGTACACTAAAATCACTGAAACAAAAAGTATTTTATAACTCAAAAGCCTTGAGCAAAGTAATTTCTAAAGCTCTTGTCCCACCTATAGTTGAGAAAGATTTACTAACAGGCACAGATAACTATAATGCTTCGATTATTCCTAATGCCACGCTCTATGTTCCCGCAGAGTCCCTTGAGGCATATAAAACAGCAGCGGCATGGAAAGAATTTGGTCAAATCTTGCCTATTGAACCTACTTCCTACAAATCCCAATGGTGCGACAAATGGAATATGCTGGTGAGAACTGGCAGTGTACATCCACCAGTAGAAGCAACTTATCGCTATCAGTTGGCGCAAGACACTGTTATTGGTGATTATACCTATACTGCTGTTGTTAGCAAAGCTATCAACGATGCTCTTGATGCACCTCGATATGTGGCAGCAGTTCGCTTTACTGATGATAGAAAAGTGTATATCTATTACGATAACGCCGAATACTTATTGTATGATTTCAATGTCCAAGAAGGTGATGAGTTAGAAGTCTTTGCTGGTATCAACAACTATACATCTGAAATCAAAACATACAAATGCACCGTGACAGGCGTTGAACAATACGCATGTGTAGGATGCCCTGCGACTATCACTCTGGAAGTACATAATCACCCTGATGATTTTAGAGAGTTCTATCGTCAAACCCAATGGATAGAAAGAGTCGGTGATATAAATGGATTTCTTAATGGCATCAATCATTACGTAGAAATGGATGGTGGTGGTTCAGAGTATTTGCTCTGCGCCTACAAAGGCGATGAATTAAAATATACAGGGGATTTATACGAAGAATACGGTTGTGGTGATGATGCAGAACAAAGTCCCGAAGACCTCTTCCCAACGCTTTGGGGCTTGCAACGAACAGCTTGTAGTGAATATACTGATTGCGAAGAAAACGTAACTTACTTGATGCAATTTGATGAGATCAAAGAAATCAATGGGAAGCAGTATCTTAAATCTGGCGGTATTTTTTTGCGTGAAGAAGATAACAAGGTGCTGATATATAGTTTTCCTTATGAGAAAGATTTGGTGTTATACGATTGGACATTGGAAATAGGCGATACGCTGCAAAATCTTGGTATTGACCCATACTCTTTCCCTGAACTTGAATACGCAGCGATAGTGGATTACATAGCATACGAAGATTATGATGAAGAAATAGGGGATTTTATAATTAAGAAAGAGCCACTAGGAAATAAACGAGTGAAAGATATTTCTACAATAAGATTATTAGATGGAAATGAATATAAGGCGTGGTTGTTTGGATATGATTGGGAGAGAGGAGATTATTACATAGAAGGTATTGGTAATGCCAACAAATATGGTGGTGATTATGTTGACTTGGCACATCCTTTTGCTGTTCCTACTTGCTATTATGGAGAACGATTGGTATGTGTGAGCCGAGATGGTGTATTACTCTATCAAATAGACGATGCCGAAATGGAACGCCTCGGCACAGAATGCTTATGTCAAGCAGAACAGAATCCCAAAGACCTCTTCCCAACGCTTTGGGGCTTGCAACGAACCGATGTTGAACTGCATACTACTGGAGATGATGAAGCATATCGTTCTGCCTTTAATGAATATGTACCTACTCTCGTTAATGGAAAATGGTATTTGTATGATGGAAGAAATTATCTCCGCGAGGAAAATAATCAAGTTCTGTTATATGCACCCGATGTTGAGATTTACGAAGATATTGTATTATACGACTGGACATTAGAAATTGGAGATACGCTTCCACACAACAAATCAACGGTACATGCAGAATCAGATTTTATAGTAAAAAATGTCTCCACCGTTACTCTATTAGACGGAAAAAAGTATAAAAAATGGACATTAGCTTGTGGATATGAATATATTGAAGGTATAGGTGCCATTAATGGTGAAGGATATGGTCACTATCTGTGTTTAGAATCATGGGTGCAACCTGGTACATATATTAGAACCTGTCTTGTCTGTGCAAGTCGCGATGGTCAGCTCCTTTACAAGATGGACGAAGCCGAAATGGAGCGTTTGGGTGCAGAGTGCCTATGCGATTATAATAGTGGTCCTAAAAAAGACAATGCCAAGAACGGTAAGATTGGTGGCAGACCTACGCCTACTCAATGGAATATGTTAGAAGTAGAAACCAAAGAGATGGACGGTACCCCAACTATCCTGCGTGCGGAGACCTTTAGCTATACCTTGGAGAACGACTCCATCGTTGCGAAGGGTAAAACCTTCTACCAACTAGCACGCCAATCTACCAAAGATACGGCTATCGCCAAATCTTTTGTGGGAGCATTGCATTTCGGCGAAGATGAAGACAACCGCGTATATTTCCTCCGTGATGGAGTAGAGTATGTCCTCTATGACTTCACAGCCGAGCCTGGCGACACCATCGAAATCTTTGCGGGTATTAACAACTACCCTCAAGAAACCACCTACACCCATGTGGTGGTTGATAAAGACACCCTCGAGAATGGCGCATGCCGCATGATGTTGGAAGTTGTCTTCCCTGAGGAAACCTCTACAGCCGAAAACGCACAAAAAGTGTGGTTAGCAGGTCTCGGCTCTATTGATGGTATTGTGCACAACGCTGCTTTGCGAGCAACCAAAGCCCGCAGCAGCGAAACACAAACTTCCGTCATGCTCTGCGCTTGGCGAGATGACGACTGCCTCTACACTACCGATCATCCTGATTATGATTCTTATGGTTGTGTCTATAACCTGCCAACTTCAATAAAGGATATAGAAACACCAGGAGGCAAATGTCAAAAAATCATTCGTGACGGACATTTATACATAATCCACAACGGCACTATGTATAATGTGATAGGACTAGAAGTAAAATAAATTACGTATAAAAACCAAGAGGGTGTGTCTGTTTTGACACACCCTCTTGTATCTTATGCTTATCCCTTCGGAGTGGTATCGGAGTGATAACGGTATTACAAAGGTAGTATAAGGGTATTGTATGAACCCGTCATGAACCCGTAACGAACAAGGCGCGATCTTGGTAAGAACAGGACTCTTTATCCTACGCTACCTTCTAGACTGACTTGTAATAGTTTTTGGGCTTCTACGGCAAACTCCATTGGCAGTTTGTCCATTACTTCCTTGGCGTAGCCATTGACAATCAATCCAACTGCATCCTCCACACCAATACCGCGTTGCTGACAATAGAAGAGTTGATCCTCGCTGATCTTGCTAGTAGTAGCCTCGTGCTCAATGATAGCCGTAGGATTTTGAATACGCATAGTTGGGAAAGTGTGTGCTCCGCACTTATCACCTAGCAACAAACTATCGCATTGACTATAATTACGTACATTATCCGCATTAGGCATCACACGCACAAGACCGCGGTAGGCATTTTGACTCTTACCCGCAGATATACCTTTACTGATAATGCGCGAGCGCGTGTTCTTGCCAATATGGATCATCTTAGTACCCGTATCAGCTTGTTGGTAGTTGTTGGTTACTGCCACCGAATAGAACTCAGCGCTAGAATTATCACCTTTGAGAATACAACTTGGGTACTTCCAAGTGATAGCCGAACCTGTCTCTACTTGTGTCCAACTCAAGCGTGCATTCTCGTGGGTGATACCACGCTTGGTAACGAAATTGTAGATACCTCCCTTGCCATCCTTATCGCCTGGGTACCAGTTCTGTACAGTAGAATATTTGACCTCTGCGTCTTTGTGTACGACTATCTCCACGATAGCTGCGTGGAGTTGGTTTTCGTCACGCATCGGAGCGGTACAACCCTCTAGGTAACTGAGGTAAGCACCCTCGTCTGCGACTAGTAGTGTGCGCTCAAACTGACCCGTATTGCCCGCATTAATGCGGAAATAGGTACTGAGCTCCATAGGGCAACGAACACCCTTAGGGATATAGACGAATGATCCGTCGGAGAAAACAGCCGAGTTGAGGGCTGCATAGAAATTATCGCTAGCAGGAACGACTGAACCAAGGTACTTTTGTACGAGTTCAGGATACTCGCGCACAGCCTCAGAGATAGAGCAGAATATAATACCTTTTTCAGCAAGTGTCTCGCGGAAAGTAGTTTTGACAGATACCGAGTCCATCACCGCATCCACAGCCATATTACCCGCTAAAGCAGCACGCTCTTCGAGAGGAATACCGAGCTTGTCAAAGGTTTTCATGAGCTCAGGGTCAATCTCCTTTTGCTCGTTATCGGTATGGGTCTTGGGCGCCGCATAGTAAGATAGCGCTTGGAAATCAATCTCAGGAATATTAAGGTGCGCCCAATTAGGGTGCTCCATAGTCAGCCACTTGCGGTATGCCTTGAGGCGGAAGTCAAGCAGCCACTCGGGTTCACCTTTCTTAGCAGAGATAAGGCGGACGACATCTTCGTTGAGCCCCACAGGAATAATATCGGTTTCTACATCCGTAGTAAAACCGTATTTGTATTCTTGAGATGTGATTTCTTCTATTTCTTTCATTGTGTAAAAATCCGGATGTTCCGGTATTTCCGGATCAATCCGGATGTTTGTTTAAACAAAAAAGCCGCTTTTTCAAGCGGCTCTTTGGAGGTACCTGGCGGATTCGAACCGCCGTCCCCGGTTTTGCAGACCGATCCCTAACCGCTCGGGCAAGGTACCATAATTTTCAAATCGGCTGCAAAGGTACTGCTTTTTTTTTAATCTGCCAAATAAAAAGTGATTTTTTTGCATCTTTTTTTGTTAGGCGATGAGGCGATAAGGCGAATAGGCGATAAAGAGGAGGGGATTTTTGAGGTAAATATTTTGTGATTTCGCAAAAAAGCAGTACCTTTGCGGCATAAATACAAAACCTATGCAAAATCCAGAAATCGAAATCATGGCACCCGTGGGGTGCTGGGAGAGTTTAGCAGCTGCCATCGAGGCAGGTGCAACGAGTGTGTATTTTGGCATTGAACACCTGAACATGCGTTCGCGTTCATCCGCCAACTTTACCACCGAGGATCTTCATACGATAGTCAATCGATGCAACGAGGTGGGAATCAAGACCTATCTCACACTCAATACCGTAATGTATCCAGAGGATATTCCGCTCATGCGAGAGATTGTGGATAACGCCAAGGCTGCAAATGTAAGTGCCATCATTGCGTCGGATATAGCAGCCTTGCAGTACGCTTTTCAGTCGGGCGTTGAGGTACACCTATCTACCCAACTCAATATTTCCAATACTGAGGCACTGAAATTCTATGCTCAATATGCCGATGTCGTAGTCCTGGCTCGCGAACTCAATATGGAACAAGTAGCAAGCATCTACAAGGACATTATCGAACAAAATATCCGCGGTCCTAAAGGGGAACTGATTCGTATTGAGATGTTCTGTCATGGTGCGTTGTGTATGGCTGTTAGTGGCAAGTGTTACCTGAGTCTCAACCACTACGGAGCGAGTGCTAATCGAGGTGCTTGTATGCAACTTTGTCGCCGCGGATACATCGTCAAAGACAAAGAGAGTGAGTTAGAACTGGCGGTTGATAATCAATATATTATGTCGCCTAAAGACTTAAAGACTATTCACTTCCTCAATAAGATGTTAGACGCTGGTGTGCGTGTGCTCAAGATCGAAGGTCGTGCCCGCGGACCAGAGTATGTCAAGACCGTGATAGAGTGCTACAAAGAGGCAGTAGAACTGTGGCTAGAAGGCAATGGACAATGGGCTATTAGCGACGAAGGAATAGAAGAGAGAATAGCTGGATGGGATGCACGCCTAGCGCGCGTGTTCAACCGTGGTTTCTGGGATGGGTATTACCAAGGACAAAAATTAGGCGAGTGGACCCATAAATATGGATCTCGTGCAACACGAAAGAAAGTCTTTGCGGGCAAGTGCACCAACTTCTTCAAGAATATCTCCGTGGCAGAGTTTTATCTTGAAGCAGTGCCACAAATTCATGAAGGGGACGAATTGCTCATAACTGGCGAAACCACAGGCGCCTATGAGACTATCGCACATGATATGCACGACTCCAAAGGCAATCCCCAAACGGTCATCGAGAAGGGCAATTACTTCGCCATCAAGACCGACAAAATAGTTCGCCGAGGCGATCGAATATTCTTACTAAAAGTAAATGAGGATGCGTGATGCGTCCTCTTTTTTTGTGCGAAAAATAATAAAAACTTTAGGGTTTTCAACGGGAAAAAGAGTCCTGTTGATAACTCTACTTAAGTACCTGAAGTTAGGGAATTTAGAAAGAAAAATAGAGCCAATTTTGTAAAGTCTAAGTAGCAAAATTGATTTTTATATAAAAAATCCCCTGAAAAATACACTTTCTCACGATAAAATTTGCCTGTTTCGAAAAAAAGCAGTATCTTTGCATGCTTTTTCGCGGCGCGCGTATGCGCAAGCATTATGCGGGAGAGTAAAACGAACAATTAACAAACAAAATTATTAACCAAAATTAAAAGTTAAAATGCCTACAATTCAACAATTAGTTAGAAAAGGAAGAGCAGAACTTATCGACAAGAGCAAGTCTCCAGCATTGGATAGCTGCCCACAACGTCGTGGCGTTTGTGTACGTGTTTACACAACAACTCCTAAGAAGCCAAACTCTGCTATGCGTAAAGTAGCACGTGTTCGCTTGACAAACTCTAAGGAGGTGAACGCTTACATCCCAGGTGAGGGTCACAACTTGCAAGAGCACAGCATCGTAATGGTGCGTGGTGGTCGTGTGAAAGACCTCCCAGGTGTACGTTACCACATCGTTCGTGGTACATTGGATACCGCTGGTGTAGCTAACCGCTTGCAACGTCGTAGCAAATATGGCGCTAAGCGTCCTAAGGCTAAAAAGTAATTTGCTGACGTTCTGAATTTTTAACAAAACTAACTAAAAGTTCCATACTTTGGGACAGATTACAAATGGGTTGATCGGTTGAGTAAGCAAGATAGAGTAAGTGAATGCTGAAGAAACTTGCTGAAGTTAAGACAATCAACAAAAAACAAAACAAAACAATGAGAAAAGCAAAACCAAAAAAACGTGTGATCCTTCCAGATCCAGTTTACGGCGAGGTAATGGTGGCTAAATTTGTGAACCACCTCATGCTCGACGGTAAGAAGAATACCTCTTACAGTGTATTCTATACCGCTTTGGAGATTGTGACCAACAAAATGAAAAGTGAGCAACCTGCTCTCGAGATTTGGAAACAAGCTCTTAGCAATATTACTCCTTTGGTAGAGGTTAAGTCTAAGCGTATCGGTGGTGCAACTTTCCAAGTACCAACTGAGATTCGTGCTGACCGTAAGGAGTCAATCTCAATGAAGAATATGATTCTCTTCGCTCGCAAGCGTGGTGGCCACTCAATGGCTGAGAAACTTGCTGCAGAGATCATGGATGCATTTAACAACCAAGGTGGTGCCTTTAAGCGTAAAGAAGATATGCACCGCATGGCAGAAGCTAACCGTGCATTTGCACACTTCCGTTTCTAATATGTGCCTGCGCGCGTAATATATATACGGAATAGACTGAAAAGTTAAGACAATGGCTAAACACGATTTGAAATTAAACAGAAATATCGGTATCATGGCTCACATCGATGCCGGTAAGACTACTACCTCAGAGCGTATTTTGTTCTACACTGGTTTGACACACAAAATCGGTGAGGTGCACGATGGTGCAGCTACCATGGACTGGATGGAGCAAGAGCAAGAGCGTGGTATTACTATTACTTCTGCTGCTACCACTACTTATTGGCAATATGCTGGCAATAAGTATAAAATCAACTTGATTGACACTCCGGGACACGTTGACTTTACCGTTGAGGTAGAGCGTTCGTTGCGTATCTTGGACGGTGCTGTGGCTGCGTTCTGCGCCGTAGGTGGCGTACAACCACAATCAGAGACCGTATGGCGTCAAGCTGATAAATACAACGTACCACGTTTGTGTTACGTGAACAAAATGGACCGTTCTGGTGCTAACTTCTTCGATGTAGTTACCCAAATCAAGGAAGTACTTGGTGCTAATCCTTGCCCAATCCAAATTCCTATCGGTGCTGAGGAGACTTTCAAGGGCGTAGTTGACCTTGTAAAGATGAAAGCTATCGTATGGAATGACGAGACTATGGGTTCTGCATACTCAGTAGAGGAGATTCCTGCTGAATTGGCAGACGAAGCAGCAGAGTGGCGCGACAAAATGCTCGAGACCATCGCTGAGTTCGATGACGTTTTGATGGAGAAATACTTCTCTGATCCTGAGACTATTACAGAGGATGAGATCCGTGCTGCTATCCGCAAAGGTTGCTTGAGCATGCAAATTTTCCCAATGGTTTGTGGTTCTTCATTCAAGAACAAAGGTGTGCAAACTATGCTTGATGCTGTGTGCGCATACTTGCCAAGCCCAATGGATACTCCAATCATCGACGGTACAGACCCTGCAACTGGCGAGGCTGTAACACGTACTCCAGATGATGAGGATCCTTTGTGCGCTCTTGCCTTCAAGATCGCTACTGACCCATACGTAGGTCGCTTGTGCTTCTTCCGTGTGTATAGTGGTAAGTTGGATGCGGGTTCTTATGTTTACAACCCACGTTCTGGCAAGCGCGAGCGTATCTCTCGTATCTTCCAAATGCACTCAAACCGTCAAAACCCAGTTGAGACTATTCTCGCAGGTGATATCGGTGCAGGTGTAGGTTTCAAGGATATCCGTACTGGTGATACATTGTGCGCTGAGGACAAACCAATCGTACTCGAGTCTATCGAGTTCCCAGCACCAGTGATCGGTATCTCTGTAGAGCCTAAGAGTCAAGCTGACCTCGACAAACTTGGTGTAGGTTTGGCTAAATTGGCTGAGGAGGATCCAACATTTACCGTTAAGACTGACGAGCAAACAGGTCAAACTGTGATCTCTGGTATGGGTGAGCTTCACCTCGAGATTATTATCGACCGTTTGAAACGTGAGTTCAAGGTAGAGTGTAACCAAGGTCGTCCACAAGTAGCATACCGCGAGGCAATCTCTGCTCCAGTAGAGTTGCGTGAGACATACAAGAAGCAATCAGGTGGTCGTGGTAAATTCGCTGACATTATTGTTCGCGTTGAGCCAGCAGACGAGACATTCGAGGGTGGCTTGCAATTCGTGGATATCGTTAAGGGTGGTAACGTGCCTAAAGAGTATATCCCAGCAGTTGAGAAAGGTTTCACTGCTGCTATGAAGACTGGTGTGTTGGCTGGTTATCCGGTAGACAAACTCAAAGTTACTTTGATGGACGGTAGCTTCCACCCAGTTGACTCTGACCAACTTTCATTTGATATCTGCGCACAAATGGCGTTCAAGAGCGCTTGCGCTAAGGCTAAACCAGTATTGATGGAGCCTATCATGAAGGTTGAGGTGGTAACTCCAGAGGAGAGCATGGGTGATGTTATCGGTGACTTGAACAAACGTCGTGGCCAAGTTGAGGGTATGGATACCGCTCGTACAGGTGCTCGCGTAATCAAGGCTAAGGTACCATTGAGCGAGATGTTCGGTTATGTAACCGCATTGCGTACCATCACTTCTGGTCGTGCTACCAGCAGCATGGAGTTCTCTCACTACGACGCAGTATCTGCAACCATCGCTAAGGCTGTCTTGACAGAGGTAGGCGGTCGTGTAGATCTCGTGTAAGTGACTAAATAACCGGTTGGTCGGGTGACCGACCTTCCGGTACTAAAAAAAACAAAAGTCGAGCTGAACGTTCGAAAGGGTCAGGCAGAAAGGGCCGCTTGATACCTCAAACCTCTTCGCTCACGCGTGCATGTGCGCACGCACCCGCATACCTTATAATATATACGCGCCATGGAGCAATCTGTGGGCTTGACTAAGGTAGGTGGATAAATAAAGATAACAACCCAGCGCGAGTCATCTGAGCAAATGACTCTTTGGATGTGCGAGCGCCAGGGCATAAGTAAAACAACATTAAATTAATTAAAAACAATGAGTCAAAAAATTCGTATTAAGCTCAAATCTTACGACCACAATTTGGTTGACAAGTCAGCTGAGAAAATTGTGAAGACCGTAAAAGCAACTGGTGCAGTAGTAAGTGGTCCAATTCCATTGCCAACTCACAAACGCATCTTCACAGTAAACCGCTCAACCTTCGTTAACAAGAAGAGCCGCGAGCAATTTGAATTGTCAAGCTACAAGCGTCTTATCGACATCTACCAATCTAACCAAAAGACTGTAGAGGCGTTGATGAAACTCGAGCTCGCAAGCGGTGTGGAAGTAGAGATCAAGGTTTAATAACTAAGAACAAAAACAAGAACCATGAATCAAGACGAGTGACTCTCGGGTCCAATGACGAGAGTAGGGAGTCAAGAGAAGAGGTTCAAAAACAACAAAATCGCCACTTCCCGCGGATAGACACAGTCGTAAGACACGGAAGCCCGGGGGCGAGAGTGGAAAAATAATTATTAACAATTTTAATCACAGCTAAAATGCCAGGATTATTAGGTAAAAAAATCGGAATGACATCCGTGTTCGGTGCTGATGGCAAGAATATCCCATGCACCGTTATTGAGGCTGGTCCTTGCGTTGTTACCCAACTCAAGACAGTTGAGAAGGATGGCTACTCTGCTGTACAAGTAGGTTTCATGCCAAAGAGCGAGAAACATACTAACAAAGCAGAAGCTGGTCACTTTGCAGCTGCAGGTGTACAACCAATGCGTCACCTCGTAGAGTTCGATGGATTCGAACAAGAAGTCAAACTGGGAGATACCTTGACCGTGGAGATGTTCGAAGAGAACTCTTTCGTAGACGTGACAGGTACTTCTAAAGGTAAAGGTTTCCAAGGTGTAGTTAAGCGTCACGGCTTCGGTGGTGTAGGCCAATCTACCCACGGTCAAGACGACCGCCTTCGTGCTCCAGGTTCTATCGGTGCCTGCGCAACTCCAAGTCGCGTATTCAAAGGCATGCGTATGGCTGGTCACATGGGTGTTGACCGCGTAACTGTACAAAACCTTGTAGTACTTAAAGTGATTCCTGAGTACAACTTGATCATGGTCAAGGGAAGTGTACCAGGTGCTAAAAATTCAATCGTTGTTATTAACAAATAAGAAGGTATGGAACTTAGTATTTTGAACATGGCCGGAAAAGAGACCGGCAAGAAGATCGTTCTCAATGACGCTATCTTCGGTATCGAGCCTAACGACCACGCCATCTATTTGGATGTAAAACAATATTTGGCAAACAATCGTCAAGGTACAGCTAAAGCTAAACAACGTAGTGAGAACGCTCACTCTACACGCAAACTCGGTCGTCAAAAAGGCGGCGGTGGTGCTCGTCCAGGTGACTTGAAGTCTCCAGTACGTGTAGGTGGTGGTACCATCTTTGGTCCAGTTCCACGCGATTATAGCTTCAAACTCAACAAGAAGGTTAAACAACTCGCTCGTCGCAGTGCTCTCAGCACACGCGCAGCTGCTGGTCAAATCATCGTATTGGATGCTCTCCAATTTGAGGCTCCAAAGACCAAAGCAATGATCGAGGTAATGAACAATCTTCAAGTTGCAGGTAAGAAGGTATTGTTCGTATTGGCAGAGAATAACTTCAACGTTCTCAAGTCTGCTAGCAATATCGAGCGCACCAACGTGGTGACTATTAACGAACTCAATACATACGCAATCATGAACTCTAGCGCAGTAGTATTCGTTGAGAACGCTGTTGCAGCTCTTGAGTCAACTTTAGCATAAGGAGGTTATAACTATGGCAATTATTATTAAACCAATCGTCACTGAGAAGATGACCGCCGCAGGCGAAAAGTTCAACCGTTATGGTTTTCAAGTAGTTCGTACTGCTAACAAGATCGAGATCAAGAAAGCAGTAGAAGAATTGTACAATGTTCAAGTTCTTGATGTAAACACCCTTATCGTTGCTCCTAAGACCAAACAACGCTACACCAAGAGCGGTTTGATCCGTGGCGCAAAGGCTGCTTACAAGAAAGCTATTGTAACATTGAAAGAAGGTGAAACAATTGATTTTTATAGCAATATCTAAAAATGGCTGTACGTAAATTAAAGCCCACTACACCAGGGCAAAGACACAAAATTATTGGCGCATTTGACACAATTACCGCAAGTGCACCAGAGAAATCTCTTGTGTTCGGTAAGCGTAAAACCGGTGGTCGTAACCATGTAGGTAAAATGACCATGCGTTATATCGGCGGTGGACACAAGCAGAAATATCGCGTAATTGACTTTAAACGTAACAAAGATGGTGTACCAGCAGTAGTAAAAACTATCGAGTACGATCCAAACCGTTCTGCACGTATCGCACTCTTGTTCTACGCTGATGGTGAGAAACGTTACATTCTTGCACCTAATGGTTTGCAAGTTGGTCAAACAGTTATCTCAGGTCCAGATGTGGCTCCTGAAGTTGGTAATGCACTTCCTATGGCTAACATGCCACTCGGTACTTTGATTCACAATATCGAGTTGCGTCCAGGTCAAGGTGCTTGCATGGTTCGCTCAGCAGGTGTGTTTGCACAATTGTCTTCTCGCGAGGATAAATATGCAATCATCAAGTTGCCTTCTGGCGAGTTGCGTAAAGTACTCTCTGCTTGCAAAGCTACCGTTGGTGTAGTTGGCAACAGTGACCACGCATTGGAGAAGAGCGGTAAGGCTGGTCGCAGCCGTTGGTTAGGACGTCGTCCACGCAACCGTGGTGTGGCAATGAACCCAGTAGATCACCCAATGGGTGGTGGTGAAGGTCGTGCATCAGGTGGACACCCACGTTCACGCAAGGGCTTGTTAGCTAAGGGCTACAAGACTCGTGCTCCTAAGAACCAAAGCAACCAATACATTATTGAAAGAAGAAAGAAATAACCTATTAAATTAAGAGAAATTTTATGAGTCGTTCATTGAAAAAAGGACCATTTATCAACGTAAAGTTGGAGAAGAAGGTGTTGGCTATGAATGAGTCTGGCAAGAAAGACGTTGTTAAGACTTGGAGCCGTGCATCTATGATTTCTCCTGATTTTGTAGGTCACACTATCGCAGTTCATAATGGAAATAAGTTTATCCCTGTGTACGTAACTGAGAACATGGTAGGTCACAAACTCGGTGAGTTTGCTCCTACACGCTCATTCCGTGGTCACTCGGGTAATCGTTAATCCATGAGTCATTCACAACAAATTAAATTTTAGAATTCAAAATGGGTGCTAGAAAACATAATACAGCTGAGGCAATGAAAGAGGCTCGCAAGGGTCAATATTTTGCTAAGCTCAATAACGTTCCTACATCTCCACGCAAAATGCGCCTTGTTGCAGATATGATTCGTGGTATGGAAGTGAACCGTGCACTGGGTGCGTTGCATTTCTCTACTAAAGAGGCTTCACGTGCCCTCGAGAAACTCTTGAAATCTGCTATCGCTAACTGGGAGAACAAAACCGGTAAGAAAGCAGACTCAGAGACTCTGTATGTAACTCAAATCATGGTAGACGGCGGTATGATGCTCAAACGCCTCTTGACCGCTCCTCAAGGTCGTGGCTATCGCGTACGTAAACGTTCTAACCATGTGACAATTTTTGTAGATACTAAAAATACTAACGAAGCTAAGTAATTAAACGAAATGGGACAAAAGATTAATCCAATAGCAAACCGCCTCGGTATTGTTCGTGGTTGGGATTCCAACTGGTTTGGCGGTAAAAACTACGGAGATACTATCCTCGAGGACAGCAAAATCCGCGAGTACTTGAATGCCCGTTTGGCTGAGGCTAGTATTTCTCGTATCGTTATCGAGCGTACTCTTAAACTTGTAACTGTAACTGTCTGCACTGCTCGCCCTGGTTTTATTATCGGTAAGGGTGGACAAGAGGTTGACAAATTGAAAGAGGAGTTGAAGAAAATCACCAAGAAAGATGTGCAAATCAACATCTTCGAAGTTAAGCGTCCTGAACTTGATGCTACTATCGTAGCTACCAAGATAGCTCGCCAACTCGAGGGTAAGGTTGCATACCGCCGTGCCATTAAAATGGCTATCGCATCTACCATGCGTATGGGCGCTGAGGGTATCAAGATCCAATTGAGCGGACGTCTCAATGGTGCTGAAATGGCACGTAGCGAGATGTACAAAGAGGGTCGTACCCCATTGCACACTCTTCGCGCTGACATCGATTACTGCCACGTAGGTGCTCTCACCAAAGTAGGTGTAATCGGCGTAAAGGTTTGGATCTGCCGCGGTGAGGTTTATGGCAAGAAAGATCTTGCTCCTAACTTCACACAAAAGCAAGAGAACAACCGTGGTGAGCGCAACGGCCGCCGTGATGACCGCCGTGGTGGTTTCCGTAGAAACAAAAAACAATAATGTTTAACCGATTTGTAGATTACAACAGTTATGTTACAACCAAAGAAAACTAAATTCCGCCGCTGTCAAAAAGGCCGTATCAAAGGCAATGCACAGCGTGGTACAGAGCTGGCATTTGGCACATTCGGTATCAAATCACTTGGTACCATCTGGTTGACAGGTCGTCAAATCGAGGCAGCCCGTATCGCAGTAACACGTTATATGCAACGTCAAGGACACGTATGGATCCGTGTTTTCCCTGATAAACCAATTACCAAGAAACCATTGGATGTTCGTATGGGTAAAGGTAAAGGTGCTCCAGAGGGATTCGTAGTTCCATTGGCTCCAGGTCGTATCATCTTCGAGATCGATGGCGTATCATACGATATTGCTAAAGAGGCACTCCGCTTGGCAGCTCAAAAACTTCCTATTACAACCAAATTTGTCGTAAGACGTGATTACGACCCAACCCAAAATGTATAATCAGGATTATGAAAACAGCTGAAATTAAAGAATTAACAACTGCTGAGATCCAAGAGCGTTTGGTGGCTGAGAAAGAGGCACTCGTTCGCATGAAAATGAATCACAGCATTTCTCCGCTTGACAATCCGTTGCAGATTAAGGTGGCTCGTAAGACTATTGCTCGCCTTGCAACCGAACTCCGTCAAAGAGAATTAACAAAGTAAAAAACGAATTGACATGGAAACAAGAAATCTAAGAAAAGAGCGTCAGGGTATTGTCGTTTCCAACAAGATGGACAAGACTATTACAGTTGCTGTTCACTGGAAAGAGAAACACCCTATTTATGGCAAGTTTGTCAATAAAACTCGCAAGTTCCATGCTCACGACGAGAATAATGAGTGCGGTATCGGCGATACTGTACGTATCATGGAGACTCGTCCATTGAGCAAAACTGTTCGTTGGCGTTTAACTCAAATTGTAGAAAGGGCTAAGTAATATGGTACAACAAGAATCAAGACTAATCGTTGCGGATAACTCTGGTGCTAAAGAGGCATTGTGCATCCGCGTTCTTGGCGGAACCAAGAAGCGTTACGCTAGTTTGGGTGACACCATCGTAGTAGCAGTAAAAGGTGTAATTCCTCAATCTGACATCAAAGACGGTACTGTAACACGTGCTATCGTAGTACGCGTTAAGAAAGAGGTACGCCGTCCAGATGGTAGCTACATCCGTTTCGATGATAACGCATGCGTGCTCGTAAACAACGCAGGTGAGATCCGTGGTTCACGTATCTTCGGTCCTGTGGCTCGCGAGCTCCGTCAAACGAACATGAAAATTATTTCTCTAGCACCTGAAGTGCTCTAATTCATCTAAATTCTACAAGTATGGCAAAATTACATATTAAGAAAGGTGATACCGTATACGTGAATGCAGGTGCTTCTAAGGGCAAAACTGGCCGCGTGCTAGAGGTGCTCGTTGAGAAACAACGTGCTATCGTAGAAGGTGTTAACATGGTATCTAAGAGTACCAAACCTAATGCTAAAAATCCTCAAGGAGGTATTGTTAAACAGGAAGCTCCTATCCACATCTCTAACCTCAACCCAGTTGAGAACGGCAAACCAGTACGCGTAGGCCGCGTAGAGAAGGATGGCAAGCTCGTCCGCGTAAGTAAAAAAACTGGTAAGGAGATCTAACAATGAATACAGCAAGTTTGAAACAAGAGTACTTGGAGCGTATCGTTCCTGCACTCATGAAAGAGTTTAACTACACTACTGTAATGCAGTGTCCTAAACTCGAGAAGATCGTTCTCAACCAAGGTCTTGGCGAGGCTGTAGCTGACAAGAAGATCATCGATGTAGCTGCTCAAGAAATGACACTCATCACTGGTCAAAAAGCTGTTGCTACCGTTTCTAAAAAGGACATCGCTGGATTCAAGGTACGTAAGAAAATGCCTATCGGTGTTCGCGTAACTCTCCGCGGTGAGCGTATGTATGAGTTCCTTGAGCGTCTCGTGCGCGTGGCTTTGCCTCGTATCCGTGACTTCAAAGGTATCCACAACAAAATGGATGGCCACGGAAACTATACACTTGGTATCCAAGAGCAAATCATCTTCCCTGAAATCAACATTGATAATATCACCAAACTTCTTGGTATGAACATCACTTTCGTGACTACTGCTAAGACCGATGAGGAAGGCTTCGCACTCCTCCGCGAGTTTGGTTTACCATTCAAAAAGTAATTAGACTATGGCAAAAGAATCAATGAAAGCTCGCGAGGTGAAACGCGCTAAGCTCGTTGCTAAATACGCTGCTAAACGCGCTCAACTCCTCAAGGATGGTGACTATGAAGGTCTCCAAGCATTGCCTAAGAACGCTAGCCCTGTTCGTTTGCACAACCGCTGCAAAATCACAGGCCGTCCAAAAGGCTACATGCGCGCATTCGGCTTGAGTCGTATTCAATTCCGTGAGATGGCCTCTGCAGGTCTCATCCCAGGAGTGAAGAAGGCAAGCTGGTAAAACCGTTATCACTCCGTTACCACTCCGAAGGAATACCGAAAGGATACCGAAGGAATGAGGAAGGAGTGAGAGCGAATAACAACGAAATTCGCCCAGAGGACATAAGTGCCTCTGGGGAATAAATAAAATTAATTTATTAAATATTGTCCCGAAAGGCGGGATTAATTTAACAAAACATTATGACAGATCCAATCGCAGATTATCTGACTCGACTCAGAAATGCAATCAAAGCTGGACACCGCGTAGTTGAGGTGCCTGCTTCGAATCTGAAGAAGGAGATCACACGCATCTTGTTTGAGAAAGGTTACATTCTTTCTTACAAGTTCGTGGAGGATGGCCCTCAAGGCACTATCAAGATTGCCTTGAAGTATGATCCAGTTAACAAAGTTAACGCCATCAAGAGTTTGAAACGTGTATCAACACCAGGTCTTCGTCAATACGTAGGCTATCGCGAGATGCCGCGCGTGTTGAACGGTCTCGGTATCGCCATCCTTTCTACATCTAAGGGTGTGATGACCAACAAAGAGGCTCTCGGCATGAAGCTCGGTGGTGAGGTTATTTGTTACATCTATTAATCAGGAGGAAAGACTATGTCAAGAATTGGTAAATTGCCTATCGCTATCCCTGCAGGTGTAACTGTAACAGTTAGCCCTGAGAACCTTGTGACTGTTAAAGGTCCTAAAGGTGAATTGACCCAACAAGTTAACCCAAATATCACCGTTAACGTTGAGGAAGGTGTACTCACCGTAACTCGTCCTAACGATGAGAAACAAAACCGCGCTATGCACGGTCTTTATCGCGCACTCATCAACAACATGGTTGTAGGTGTTAGCGAGGGTTATAAGAAAGTACTCGAACTCGTCGGTGTAGGTTACCGCGTTGAGATGGCTGCTAACATGCAAAATACTCTCAACTTTGCACTCGGTTATACCCACCCAATCTACCTCCAACTCCCTAAAGAGGTTAAGGTAGAGACCAAGTCAGAGCGTAACCAAAACCCTCTCGTTATCCTCGAGTCTGCTGACAAGCAACTCATCGGCCAAGTATGCGCTAAGATCCGCTCTTTCCGCAAACCAGAGCCATATAAGGGTAAAGGTGTTAAGTTCCAAGGTGAAGTTGTTCGTCGTAAAGCTGGTAAATCGGCTGGTAAATAATTAGAAAGGAATAAGTTATGAATCAGAAAATTGCAAGAAGACTTAAAATTAAAGCATCTATCCGTACACGTGTTTCGGGTACAGCTGAGCGTCCTCGTCTGACAGTATTCCGTAGCAACAGCCAAATCTACGCGCAAGTTATCGACGATTTGCAAGGTAAAACACTTGCATCTGCATCTTCGCTCGCTATTAAAGATAAAATGACCAAAACTGAGAAGGCTGCTCAAGTAGGCAAACTCATCGCTGAAGCTGCTAAGGCTGCTGGCGTAGAGGCTGTAGTATTTGACCGTAACGGCTATCTCTACCATGGTCGAGTTAAATCATTGGCAGACGCTGCCCGCGAGGCAGGTCTCAAATTCTAAAACAAAGAGACTGTTATGAATCGAGTAAAATCAACACAAGACTTAGAGCTCAAGGAGCGTCTAGTTGCTGTCAACCGTGTAACTAAGGTTACTAAAGGTGGACGTACTTTCACATTTGCAGCCATCGTTGTTGTAGGAAATGAGGCTGGTATCGTAGGTTGGGGTCTTGGTAAAGCAGGCGAAGTTACCGCTGCTATCTCTAAGGCTACTGAATCTGCTAAAAAGAACCTCATTCAAGTACCTGTACTCAAAGGTACAGTACCTCACGAGCAATATGCTAAATTTGGTGGTGCACGTGTTTATCTCCAACCAGCTTCTCACGGTACCGGAGTTAAGGCCGGTGGTGCGATGCGCGCCGTATTGGAGTCAGCAGGTGTAACTGACATCTTGGCTAAATCAAAAGGTTCTTCTAACCCTCACAACCTCGTGAAGGCTACTATCGCAGCTCTCGGCGAAATGCGTGATGCTCGCACTGTAGCTCAAAACCGTGGCGTGAGCCTTTCAACAGTGTTTAACGGATAATAATTTGTGAATATCATGGCAACTATTAAAGTTCAAAAAGTACGCAGCGCAATTGGCTGCCCACAAGTGCAAAAAGATACTTTGTTGGCTCTTGGTCTTCGCAAAATGAATGCTGTGGTTGAGCACGAGGCAACTCCTGCTATCCTCGGTATGGTAAACAAAGTAAAACACTTGGTTAAAGTAATTGATTAATTTTTAAAAAGTAGCATTATGGAATTAAATAATTTAACGCCAGCTGCAGGTTCAGTGAAAACCGCTAAGCGAATCGGACGTGGTCCAGGTTCTGGTCTTGGTGGAACTTCTACTCGCGGTCACAAAGGTGCTAAATCACGCTCAGGTTACTCAAAGAAAATTGGTTTTGAGGGTGGTCAAATGCCTATGCAACGTCGTTTGCCTAAGTTCGGTTTCAAGAACATTAACCGCGTAGAGTACAAAGCTATTAACCTCAGCACCCTCCAAGCTCTTGCAGAGGCTAAAAACTTGGAGAAAATCGGACTCGTTGAACTCAATGAGGCTGGTTTCATCAACAAGACTCAGCTCGTTAAGATCCTTGGTAACGGTACACTGACTGCTAAACTCACTGTCGAGGCTAATGCATTCAGCAAAACCGCTGAAGAGGCTATCACAGCTGCTGGTGGTACTATCAACAAAATCTAATTAGTATGCGTAAGTTTATTCAAACTATCCAAAATATCTGGAAGATCGAAGATCTCCGTCAACGATTGTTGACCACACTCCTTTTTGTGCTCATCTATCGTTTCGGCTCTTTCGTTGTTCTTCCTGGTATTGATCCAACAGCCCTCACTGCTCTGCAAGCGCAGACAGCGGGTGGTCTGATGGCACTTTTGGATATGTTCTCAGGTGGCGCCTTCTCTAATGCATCTATCTTTGCATTGGGTATCATGCCTTACATCTCTGCATCTATCGTAATCCAACTGCTCACTATCGCAGTGCCTTACTTCCAAAAGATGCAAAAAGAGGGTGAGTCTGGTCGCCAAAAAATGAACCAAATCACTCGCTACCTCACTGTAGCTATTCTCCTTTTCCAAGGTCCTAGCTACCTTGTGAACCTCTCTGTGCAAATGGCACAAGCTGGTCAAGCAGTAGCAGTAGGTTTCAACTGGTTCACCATCTCATCTACCATCCTCCTCTGCGCGGGCTCTATGTTCGTGATGTGGTTGGGTGAGCGTATCACCGATCGTGGTATTGGTAATGGTATTTCCTTTATCATTCTCATCGGTATCATTGCTCGCTTCCCAGCTGCTTTGGTACAAGAGTTCTCTTCACGTTTGAACGAAGGTGGTGGTTTGATGCTCTTTATCCTTGAGATCATTATCCTTTTGTTTGTGTTCGCATTTGCTATCCTCCTCGTACAAGGTACACGTCGTATCCCTGTACAATACGCTAAACGTATGGTGGGTAACAAACAATATGGTGGCGTACGTCAATACATCCCATTGAAGGTTAACTCTGCCAATGTGATGCCTATTATCTTTGCACAAGCTATCATGTTCATTCCTATCGCACTTGCTGGATTCTCAACTTCTGAGAGTGCTAGCGCATTTACTCGTGCGTTCATGGACAATGACGGCGGCTGGTACAACACTGTATTCGCACTCTTGATCATCGTTTTCACCTATTTCTACACCGCGATTATCATCAATCCTGTACAAATGGCTGAGAACCTGAAACTCAATAATGGTTTTATTCCTGGTGTTAAACCTGGTAAGAAAACTGCTGAGTACATTGACACTATCATGACACGATTGACATTGCCAGGTTCTATACTTTTGGCTATCATCGCTATCTTGCCAGCTTTTGCTCGTCTCTTCGGCGTGAGCATGGGCTTTGCGCAATTCTTCGGCGGTACATCGTTGCTCATTATGGTGGGTGTGATCTTGGATACGCTTCAACAAATCGAGAGCAAACTCCTCGAGCGTCACTATGACGGATTCTATGAGTCTGGCATGCGCGTTAAGGGTCGCTCTGGTGCTATGGCATATTAATAAAAATGATATACCTAAAGACTGACGAAGAAGTTGAACTTATGCGTCTGAGTAATGACCTGCTCGGAAGGACTTTGGCCGAAGTGGCCAAAGTCATCCGACCAGGTGTTACCACCGCTCAACTAGATAAAGTAGCATACGAATTCATATGCGATCACGGAGGTATTCCTTCTTGCCTCGGATATGAGGGTTATCCTGCTACGCTTTGTACTTCAGTCAATGAGCAAGTAGTACATGGTATCCCTTCTGACAAAGTTATCCTCAAGGATGGCGACATTGTTTCAGTGGATACAGTTGTCAAATTAAATGGTTTTTGTGCGGACTCAGCCTACACTTTCCCAGTAGGAGAGGTTGCTCCAGAGACATTGCAGCTTATGCGCACTACTAAAGAGGCATTGTACCTCGCTATAGAGCAAGCTGTCACTGGAAAACGTCTAGGTGATATCGGTTTTACCATACAAAATCATTGCGAGAAAGCAGGTTACTCTGTAGTGCGTGAGTTTGTAGGACATGGTATAGGTCGTGATATGCACGAAGAACCAGAAGTATGCAACTATGGCCGTCGTGGTAACGGACTTGTACTCAAATCAGGTATGACCTTGGCCATTGAGCCAATGATTTGTCTGGGAAGACGCAATGTTCTTATAGAGAATGATGGATGGACAGCTCGCACCGCGGATCGCAAACCTGCCGCTCATTATGAGCACAGTGTGTGCGTACGCAACGGAAAAGCAGATATCCTATCCACTTTCGACTATATTCAACAAGTTTTAGGAGATCGTTTCATTTAATTAATAAACCAAAGCAATATGGCTAAACAAGATGCAATTGAAGTAGATGGCACAATCACTGAGGCATTGTCTAACGCAATGTTTCGTGTGCAACTCGAAAGCGGTCATATCATCACCGCTCATATCTCTGGTAAAATGCGTATGCACTACATCCGCATTCTTCCTGGAGATCGCGTAAAAGTGGAGATGAGTCCATATGACCTCACTAAAGGACGTATTTCGTTCCGTTATAAATAAACTCTAAAACTCTATTAAAATGAAAGTTAGAGCATCTGTAAAAAAGCGTAATGCGGATTGCAAAATCGTACGCCGCAAAGGTCGCTTGTATGTAATTAACAAAAAAGAACCAAAAATGAAAATGCGTCAAGGATAAGCATTTCATAGAGGTAAACATTTAAAAACAATTATCCTTAAGTAATTAATTATGGCTATAAGAATTGTCGGTGTAGATCTACCACAAAACAAGTGTGGTGAAGTCGGATTGACTTACATCTACGGAATAGGTCGTTCAAGCGCAAAGAAAATCTTGGCAGAGGCAGGCGTAGACCCAAGCATCAAGGTACAAGATTGGACGGATGACCAAGCAGCTAAAATTCGTGAGATCATCGGTGCTAACTACAAAGTAGAAGGTGATTTGCGTTCAGAAACCCAACTCAACATCAAACGTTTGATGGATATCGGTTGCTACCGTGGTGTACGTCACCGTATTGGACTCCCAGTACGTGGTCAATCTACCAAAAACAACGCACGTACCCGCAAAGGTAAAAAGAAAACTGTTGCTAATAAGAAGAAAGCAACGAAGTAATCAAGTATCAACAACTAATATCTATCAACAATTATGGCAAAGAAAAATGTTGCAGCTAAGAAGCGCGTTGTAAAGATTGACGGTGTTGGTCAACTTCACGTAATGTCTTCTTTCAACAATGTGATTGTAACACTTGCTAACGGCGAGGGACAAGTTATCTCTTGGTCTTCAGCAGGTAAAATGGGCTTCCGTGGCTCTAAAAAGAATACTCCTTACGCAGCGCAAACTGCTGCTGAGGATTGCGCAAAGGTTGCTTTTGACCTTGGTTTGCGCAAAGTTAAAGCGTATGTTAAAGGTCCTGGACAAGGTCGTGAGAGCGCTATCCGCGCTTGCGCTAATGCAGGTATCGCAGTAACTGAGATCGTTGACGTTACTCCAATGCCTCACAATGGTTGCCGTCCTCCTAAACGTCGTCGTGTATAATTTTTTAACTACTAAAATTTAAAGAAAATGGCTAGATATATTGGACCAAAATCACGTATTGCACGTCGTTTCGGAGAGGCTATCTTCGGCCCAGACAAAGTGCTCGACAAACGTAACTACGCTCCAGGTCAACACGGCGTTAATCGCCGTAAAAAAAGTTCTGAGTATGGTACTCAGCTCGCTGAGAAGCAAAAAGCTAAATACACCTACGGTGTACTCGAGCGTCAGTTCCGTCTCCTCTTCGCTAAGGCATCTCGTATCAAAGGTATTACCGGTGAGATTCTTCTCCAATTGCTCGAATCTCGTCTTGATAACATCGTTTACCGTCTTGGTATCGCTCCTACTCGTGCAGCTGCTCGTCAGTTGGTAAGTCACTGCCACATCACTGTAGATGGCAAGGTAGTGAACATCCCTTCTTATGATGTTAAGCCAGGTCAAGTAGTGGCTGTTCGTGAGAAATCTAAATCTCTCGAAGTTATTGCTACTTCTCTCGATGGTTTCAACCACAGCAAGTATAGCTGGTTGGAGTGGAACGAGGCTGAGAAGGCTGGTAAATATCTTAACATCCCACAACGTGAGGATATCCCTGAGAATATCAAGGAGCAATTAATCGTCGAGTTGTACTCTAAATAATAATTAAATTCATGGCAATATTAGATTTTATTAAACCTGACAAGGTGATCATGTTGGATTCGAGCAACAATCACGGAGTTTTTGAGTTCCGTCCGCTCGAACCGGGTTATGGTATCACAGTTGGTAACGCTATTCGTCGCGTACTCATTGGTTCGCTCGAGGGCTATGCTATCTGTTCTATTAAGATCAATGGTATTGATCATGAATTTGCTACTATCCCAGGTGTTATTACCGACGTGACCAATCTTATCCTTAACCTCAAACAAGTGCGTTTCGCGCGCAAAGAGGGAATGGAAGTAACAGAAGAGACTATCCGTATGCATGTGAAGGGCAATACTGCCCTCCTTGCAGGCGAGCTCAATAGTTATCTCCAATCTTTCGATGTGCTCAACCCACAACTGCTTCTCGCAGAGATGGACGAAACTGCAGACTTTGAGATTGAGATTAATATCAATAAAGGACGTGGTTACGTTTCTGCTGATGAAAATCGTCAAGCAAACGACGCTATTGGAGTGCTTGCTATTGATAGCATCTATACTCCTATTGTGAATGTAAAATACAGTATCGATCCTTACCGTGTGGAGCAACGTACTGACTATGAGAAACTCACACTTGAGATTTCTACAGATGGTTCTATCCTCCCTAAGGATGCACTTACTGAGGCTGCTAAACTTTTGATCTATCACTTCATGTTGTTCTCTGAGGAGCGCATTATTATTGAGGATCAAACCAAGCCAGCTACCAATGCATTCGATGAGGAGCACTTGCGTATGCGTCAATTGCTCAACCAACGTCTTGTAGATATGGACCTCTCTGTTCGCGCACTCAACTGCTTGAAGGCTGCAGAGGTTGATACTCTTGGACAATTGGTTAAATATCACCGTTCTGATTTGCTCAAGTTCCGTAACTTCGGTAAGAAATCTCTCACTGAGCTCGACGAATTGCTCGAGAAAAACGGCTTGGCATTCGGTATGGATATTAGCAGATACAAACTTAATGATTAATTAACAAAAGTAAAACAAAAATGAGACATAATAAAAAATTCAATCATCTTGGTCGTAAGGCTGCGCACCGTAGTGCAATGCTTTCCAACATGGCTTGCTCACTCATTATGCACAAGCGCATTTCGACCACTTTGGCTAAGGCTAAAGCTCTTCGTATGTACGTTGAGCCACTCCTTACCCATGCGAAAGAGGACTCTACAGCTAATCGTCGTCTCGTGTTCGCTAAACTCAAACAAAAAACTGTTGTTACTGAGCTCTTCCAAAACGTAGCAGAGAAGATCGCTAACCGCCCAGGTGGTTATACTCGTATCCTCCGTACTGGTTTCCGTCTTGGTGACGCAGCTGAGATGGCTATCATCGAGCTCGTAGACTACAACGAGAACATGCTTAAGACTCCTAAGGCAGCTGCTAAGAAAACCACACGTCGTGCTGGTAAGAAGGCAGCTCCTAAGGCTGAAGAGGCTACCGTTGAGGCTCCAGTAGCAGAGAGCGCAGAGTAATTTTAATACTCAATAAAAAAACTGTCTAACAATTTCGTTAGACAGTTTTTTTGTGTTATAGTGTACACTAGACATATTAGTACTGCTAGTTATACTAGTTACTTATAGAGACAAAAAAGCCGCTAAACTAGCGGCTTTACTTAGTTGCGGAGGAAGGAATCGAACCAACGACCTTCAGGTTATGAGCCTGACGAGCTACCACTGCTCTACTCCGCGATATATATCCCAATTGATACGGGTCAACTGAAATCGAGTGCAAAGGTACTGCTTTTTTTTGATATGACCAAATTTTTGGTGAGAAAAATGCTTTTTTCTATGTTTTTCAACACATTTGATCGATTTTATATAGTTTAGTCGTTGTCAAAATCAAATAATGTAGGTGAGTCGTTGTCAAAACGTTTTAGGATATTTCGCATCAATGTCTCGCGAATAAGTTTGGATCGATTGCTCACTGTATATTGATTACAATAGCGCTCCAATGCACGCATCTCACTATCATTGAGCATGATAGATACCTTGTGCTTGCGTGGCTCTGGTTTGGATTTATATTTCTTATTTATTTTCATTAGAATTGTATGCCAATCGTTGCTCCTATGGTGATGAAATTACAACCTACATTATTCGTGTATTCCTGCTTGTTTATGATCTCTGTAATTTCGGTATGAGTGTTTTGCCATTCTGCACACGCACTGAGTAATAAAGCAAGATTACTATTAACTTGATATGTCCAACCAGCGGATGCACTCAGACAAATACCTCCTTTTGTTGCTTTGTTTGTAGAACATCCATAACCTAAACTCATACAGATATGGGGTGCGTGCTGCTTGGGGATAAGAGGCATAGAAACCACTGCTTGAATAGGAATAAAAGTGTAGTTCTCTTCGGGTAATATCTTGGTTCTAAAACCCACACTTCCACCTACTAAAATCGGAGTGGTGCCAATCTTCTTGCTTCCTAGTATCAAGTCAGCACCAATCTGTCCTCCCCAACCCTTATTTGGCAGATATACTGCACCTCCATATGCTTGTATACGTACAGCAACTTTTCTGTTGACTGTAGTAGATTCGGGGGTAGTGGTAGTTGTATTAACAGTCTGGTCTTCCTGTATCGATTGGACTTCACTTCGTGGGTATTGGTACCGTGAACCATCTTTCTTTTTGATGATAACCACATCTTCATTTAATAGCGTAATTTCTCCTTGTATGCGTTGTCCAGAGTTTAATACTACGACCTCCGCCATCATCATAGATGATAGCAGACAAGTAAATAGGAGCAATATGTACTTATAATTTTTCAAAATACTCAATATAGACTGCAAAGGTACTAATTTTTATAGATATGTGCAAATCCTAATCTAAAAATCCTCTTCCACCAGTACAAAGTCTATCAATTTTCGTTCCACATCTACTTTGGTTACTCGCACGCGTACTGCATCTGACAAGGTATAGGTCTTTCCACTACGGGCTGCTACAAGACAATAATTGTCCTCGTCAAACTGCATATAGTCATGTGGCTCGATGGTTCTAATTGGCACTAGACCTTCAGTCATTGTGTTTGTCAATTGAACAAACAGTCCGAATTCTGTCACTCCACTCACAATCGCATCAAACTCTTCACCCAGGTGACGGCTAATCCATCGTGCATGCATTTGCTTGATAGAGTCACGCTCTGCAGCTTGTGCGCCCATTTCGCAATCGGTAGAATGAACACATGCTTGCTCTAGTTCTTCTTGTTCGCTGCGACATAGTGCTTTGGATTGGAGTAAGTATTTCGCTACCAGACGATGCACCATCATATCGGGATAACGACGAATAGGCGATGTGAAGTGCGTATAGTATGGGAATGCCAATCCATAGTGACCGATATTATCGGTTGAATACACTGCTTTAGCCATCGCGCGGATAGTGAGTGTCTCCACTAGGGTTTGCGATGGATGACCTTGGCAGTTATCCAATAGAGCATTGATTTGCTTGTGGGTCGCACCTCCATTGGATGAGGTCTTTAAGTTGAAACCAAATCGCTTGATGAAAGTAGCTAACTTGCTCAGTTTCTCTGGATCAGGATTCGCGTGTACGCGATATACGAAAGGATACTTGTTATTATTCTCGCCATTCTCTGTTTTGCCTTTCTTGCCTATTTCTGTGGCTACAATACGATTGGCTAGCAACATAAACTCTTCTATCAAGTGGTTGCTATCATACGACTTGTGGAAGAGTATCTCTATTGGTTCTCCTGCTTCATCTAGACGGAAATGCACCTCTGTGCTCTCAAAATTGATGGCTCCATGGCGGAATCGATTCGAACGTAGAATCTTTGCTAACTTATCTAGACCTTGGATGGCTTGCGACACGGATGGCAGGTCTGTTCCTATCATGCTGCATTCCTTCTGCTCTAGTATATCTTGTGCCTGACGATAGGTGAGACGATAGTTCGAACGAATAACTGTGCGACATATCTTGTGTTTGAGCACTTTGGCTTCTTCATCCATTTCCACGATTACTGACATACATAGTTTGTCTTCATCGGGACGCAAACTACATAACTCATTGCTTAGTCGCTCAGGTAACATAGGTATCACCCTGTCCACCAAATAGATACTTGTTCCGCGATGATAGGCTTCTTCGTCCAATGCGGTTTGTTCTTCCACATAGTGTGTTACATCGGCTATATGAATACCAATTTGATAGTTACCATTGTCTAGTAGTTGGAAGGACAAAGCATCGTCAAAATCTTTAGCCTCGTCTGGATCTATAGTAAAAGTGAGCACATCGCGCATATCGCGACGGCGCATTATCTCTTGTTCTGCAATAGCCAGTCCAGGCAGTTTCTTTACTTCCTTCAGAACTTGCTCAGCAAACCCCTCAGGGATAGTGAACTCTCCCTCTGTTTTGGATTTTTGAGATTGGGTTGGCTCTGCTTGTTTGTTTCGCTCTTTACGTAGATGCGCTCTCTCACGGCGCATTCGCTTAGCTATGAGGTCTTTGGTTTTCATTTGTCAAAATATGAATAGTTAATGTTCGGGTTTACTGATATGCTACAATAATTATGCCTTATTGTAGTTTTTTCTTCCATTGCATAGCTTTGTGTGCCGATTGTTGGGTTAGGCGTTTATGCTTTGGAGTCATTTTGTCGTTTTTATACTTGTTGGTGCTGCAATTCTTACCTGTCAATAACTCATACCACACGCATGCTGCAGTATAACGACCGTATTCATAGTTCAAATGATAACCATCTCGGCATAGTGTATCGCCTAGTTTGGTTTGACGAGCTAGAGTGATGGCTTTACCACATGGAATCAATACCAATTCTGGATGATTATTGAGTAGTGCGATCGTTGCGTTATGGATGCTATCATCCATGATTTGTTGGTTCTTTTGATAGCGTGGGTATTCAGGGTGTTTGGCGTCTTGAGAGTATGACCATGTCTGCATCCAGCAGAGTGTAGCATGGGGTTGATAGGCGCGTATAGTGTCGATCAAATCGGACAAATACGGCTCATAACTACCTTGTATGCCACTGTCATGACTGGCCTGTTGCAGCGAGATATAGTCCCATTGCATCAGTCTTAGTGCTTGGCGAAGGGAGTAACCTTCGTTAGGGGTTCTCACTCCGTGCTCTATATAACGAAAACTATAAGCAGCGGTATCTTTGTGTAAGAAGGTGTAGTGTTGCTCTAGCGAACAACCTCCATAGTATAGATTGCCAATGATGATAGGTTGCTTCCCTTCCTGGCAGAGTGGGGCTAACTCTTGTTCTACTGCATCCCAGGAGAAACTATTACCGATGCACAATATGCGGATGGTATCATTAGCAGCAAGGACAGTGCTAAACGTAGCACCAAAGCATAATAAAATTAGCAGAGAATAAATCTTGTTCATAAGAGAATAAAAAGCGTTAATTAGACTACAAAGGTACTGCTTTATTTTGAAATATGCAAAAAAAGTAGTACTTTTGCACAAAATTACTATCACAACTATGCGACTATTCCGATTCTTACCTCTTCTCTTGGGTGCTCTTTTTCTTGTGCTCCCCACTCAGGCTTCTTTGCGTTATGCATATGCTGATAGTGTGATTCTCTCTGCTATCCACGACTCGTTGATTCCAGGTGCAGTACTTTGTGTGGTGGATAACCAGGATATTGTTTATCTTCAAGCATATGGGCAACGCCGTGTCGTTCCGGAGCAGGAGCTCATGACACCCCAAACCATTTTTGATCTTGCATCGGTAAGCAAACCTCTTGGCGCAGGTACGGCTATGCTCTTGCTATGTGCAGAGGGAAAAGCCAGTGTCGATGATTATGTGTCGCAATATATTGAGAATTACCACTCGGATGTTCAGATTCGCCATTTGATGACACACTACTCGGGTCTGCCTGCTTATATGAATGCTTCTCGACTAGATAGTATTTTTTCTTCTCGCGCGATTTCTCCATATCTCTATCCTCATTATATGATTGATACCATAGCTCGTTGCTATCGTCCTTCTAAGGTTGGGGAGAAATACCGCTATTCTTGTCTTAATTTCATTAGTTTGCAAGGGGTAGTAGAGTCGATCGTGGGTATGGATATCAATCGCTATTTACGCTCTACGTTGTATGCGGATTTAGCCATTGCTATGGGGTGGTTGCCTGATTCTTCCTTGCTCGAGAATATAGCACCTACCGAATGCCAAGATACATCTTGCCTACATGGTCAGGTACATGATCCATTGGCGCGTGTGATGATGAAGGGCATCTCCGGTAATGCGGGACTGTTTGCTACGGCACAAGAGGTAGCTGCCTGGACTATATGGTTTATGCAGTTGCCACAGCATGTTCGCGAAAAGGGATGTAATGCGGGATTATGGACCGATACGGTGGCTACCTCCCTGGGCAATGAGCAACGATGCCGCCATACGGGTTATACTGGCACGAGTGTGACGATTATGCCTCAGTCGGGTAGAGCAGTCGTTCTGCTCACCAACCGTGTTCACCCTAAGGACGAACATAGTTTGGGCGATTTACGTCGCAAACTCAATGAGTGGTTGATACCTTAGTATCCGATCTTTTTGAGGTAATTCAGTACGATTTCACCGATGATAGGGCTCTTATAGATAAATGAGCTATGGTCCTCGTTTGGGACAATATATAGTTCACCTTGTGGGATATTATGAGCTATCATTTGTGTGTGAGCAGGGTCAATCAGATCTTTTTCACCCGCTGTTATCAACGCAGGACATTTTATTCCTTGCATATCTTTGGCGGTCATTTGGGGTTCTAGGAGCATCATCTTGGTAAGCGGTGGAATGGAGTCTTTTTCTAGTTCCTTTTTAAATTCTTCCCAGAAACTAGCCACCACCCCTTCTGGGTAGAGGTTGGCTCCCGCTGTAATGATAGCGCCGGCTGTCTGTGGATGTAGAACTTCCATTTGCAAGGCAATATTTCCACCGTCGCTCCAGCCAAAGATAGCGGGATGGTCGAGGTCTAGTTTCTCGATGAATTCGTACAAATCGTTGGCCATATCCACGTAGTGATACTCATTTAGCGGTGCATTAGCTCCTTGTCCGCGAGAGTCAAGGGCATAAACTAGATAACCGGCAGAATCTAGTTGATCCACCATCACCGATAAGTGGTCATGTTCGCCGCTATTGCCGTGTAGCAGAATGACGGGTTTGTCTCCCTCGTTTCCTTGTACTTGATACACGATATTTACTCCATTGACATCTATGTTGCGTATTTCGTTCAAGTCATCTGAACGAAAGGCTGGTATCAAACATAACCAGATACTAGCAAACAATAATAGGAATGGATACTTTGGTTTTTGAGTGTCTTGCATAGTCTTTCTTGTCGTGTTTTAAACAAAAAGTGCCTAACATTTCCATGTTAAGCACTACTTTTTCTTTCAGTACCGCGAGCGGGACTTGAACCCGCACAGCCATCACTGGCCAAAGGATTTTAAGTCCTTCGTGTCTACCGATTCCACCATCGCGGCTCAAAATCGGGTGCAAAGGTACAACAATTTATGCACATTTGCAAGAAAAATCGTATTTTTTTGTAAAATACCTAGTATTAGGTATTGCTAGGTTGTAAAAAAAGCAGTAATTTTGCAAACTGAAATAATTTCGCATAAAATGCAGGCAAAAGAGTACATAGTTGATGGATTGCAGGTGCAAGAGGTGGATGCCCGTTTTTTGGAAACGGACTTGGTTCGCACGGCCGAACTAATTGACCGTCACCAACCTTTTGTCGTGCTCTTGACACACTATGAAGAACTGCTCAAAACCCAGCACACCTTAGATTATTCGCTCCTGAGTAAACTCTTTGGTATTCCGATTGGACTTGCTGAAGATAAGTTGCGCATGGTGCATGGTGAAGTGGATTTTCGTCATATCCATGTTACCTATGGTAAGGATGTGGAAGCAGCGATTGATCAGATCATCCATGTGATCGTTACTTTGCCAGATATCCGAGAGAGATACTCCAAGCGGTATATGGCTATTCGTCTGCTAGAACGTCCCGACGAGATGTTGGCACTATTGCCTCACTCGGATGAACTCATACGTGTAGCTAACGACCAACGTCAGCGCTTGCAATCCAAATACGGCATGTCTGCCAAGGAGGTTATCGCACACGCACGCCGCGGTTTCGTACATGGTGCACTAGAAGAGACCTTGACCCACGCACAACACGATACGGGTCACTCATGGGCGGATCGTGTAGATAAGGTATTGACAAACAAATGGGTAGGATTGCCCTTGTTGATGCTTGTACTATGGTTGGTCTTTGAATGCACCTTTACTCTCGGTTCTTACCCACAGGAGTGGATTGCGATGGGCGTAGATGCATTAGTGAATTGGCTACATGGCTTGATGCCAGACACTTGGTGGACAAGCATGCTACTTGATGGCGTATTGATGGGTATTGGAGCTGTACTAGCGTTTCTGCCTAATATCATCATTATGTTCTTCTTTCTGAGTCTGATGGAGGACTCAGGTTATATGGCACGTGCTGCCTATGTGTTGGATAAGATCATGCACCGCATCGGTTTGCATGGTAGTTCGTTTATCCCAATGCTTATGGGTTTTGGTTGTAATGTGCCCGCTATCATGGCAGCACGAGATATTAGCAACAAGAAAGACCGAGCTCTCACCATGCTTATGGTACCTTTTATGAGTTGTTCGGCGCGTCTGCCGGTGTATATGCTTTTTGTAGGGGCGTTCTTTGCTGAGCAGAAGGCGATTGTTATGTTGTCGTTGTATGTTTTAGGAGTCCTTTTGAGCATATTATTTGCTTTTATTATGCAGCGCACTTCCGCTTTCCGTCAACCCAAACACGACTATGTAAGCGAGTTGCCTGCCTATCGCTATCCTACTTTGCGCACAACGGGTCTGCATATTTGGGACCGCGTGGCAGACTATTTACAGAAGATACCTGCAGTCATCATCTGGGCTAGCGTCATCATCTGGGCATTGACCTATTTCCCTACGGGCAATATGCAGGATATGGAGCATAGTTATTTGGCCGCTATTGGTCATTGGATGGAACCTGTGATGAAACCATTGGGTTTTGATTGGAAGATGTCCGTTTGTCTGCTGACGGGTCTGCCTGCCAAAGAGGCCATCGTTTCCACTATGGGTATCCTTTATCCATCGGATAGTGCTTTGTCTGCGTTCACGCCTGTAACTGCTTATGCTTTTATGACCTTCGTATTGCTTTATTTCCCTTGCGTAGCTACTATTACTACTTTGGGAAAAGAGCTAGGAGCCAAATGGGCATGGTTTAGTTTGGTTCAATCAATGATTTTAGCATGGGTGGTGAGTTTCTTAATTTATCAAGTCGGGACGCTATTTATACACTAAGTATTACGCACTATTCACGCACAATAGACGCACTATTCACGCACAATAAGCGCACAATTATAATAACATTGCTAAGAGAGAAATATGACTAAAATGAGTAGATACATTCTAACCCTGCTTTTATCTTTCCTACCTTATCTGTGCCTTCATGCGCATGTGTGGGGTGTCGTATTGGACGATAAAGGATTTCCATTGGTAGGTGCCAATGTCTATTGGGCTGGTACGACTATTGGAGTTGCTACAGACTTAGATGGACAATTCAAACTAGAACCTATCAAAGAAACCAACCGATTGGTGACTAGCTTTATGGGATTTCACAATGATACAACAGAAGTAGTTCGACATGCAGAGTTGACCATTGTCCTTGTGAGTGACCTAGAACTAGAGGAAGTGGATATTGTTGAGCGAAAGATGGCTGTTCTGCGTTCGCGTGTGTCTGCTTTGCAAACTGAAACAATCACAGGTGAAGCGCTTTGTATGGCTGCATGCTGCAACCTTAGCGAGAGTTTTGAGACGAGTGCTAGTGTTGATGTGGCATACTCTGATGCTGCTACTGGTGCAAAGCAGATTCGCCTGTTGGGGCTTAGCGGTACCTATGTGCAGATGTTGACGGAGAATACCCCTAATATCCGTGGATTGGCTCAAGCTTTTGGTATGGAGTATATACCTGGTCCTTGGATGGAAGCCATTCAAGTGAGTAAAGGTACTTCCTCTGTTGTGAATGGCTACGAGGCTATCGCAGGACAAATTAATGTGGAGTATCTTAAACCTCAAACACAAGATCCCATTTCACTCAATGCCATGATTAGTACTGAGACCCATGCTGAGGTCAATGCTACTGGTGGATGGGATATCAATGATGTTGTGTCCACAGGTATATTGTTCCATGCCCAAAACATGTCACTCGAACTAGACCATAATCACGATGGATTCTTGGATATGCCTAAGAATACCAATATCAATCTGCTCAACCGCTGGTATGTTAAAACGGACGATTACACCGGACAATTCTTAGTGCGTGGATTATATGATCGCCGCCAAGGTGGTCAAACCAAAGATGCTCTTGCTCTTTCGCCTTTCGCCTCTACACCTTATCATATTGATTTGAATACTTGGCGTGTAGATGGGTTTATGAAGAACGGTTATGTATTTAATCATGACTTAGGAACTTCCATTGGTATTATCGCATCTGCTTCTTACCACCATCAACAAAACACCTATGGTTCACGCCAATGGAATGCAGTACAAACCAATGCTTATTTGAATGCTATCTTCCAAACATCGTTTGACGATTCGGCGATAGATCCATGGGATAACCACCAACACAAGCTCACTGCCGGTCTGAGTGTGAACTATGATAAGTACGATGAGTCACTCTCATCTATCGCCCTATCGCCTACTAGCCTCATCGCCTCACAGATGGAGCTGACCCCAGGTGTGTTTGCGGAATATACCTATACCTACAAGGACAAACTGACATTGCTTGCTGGTATTCGTGAGGATTATTCTACGCGTTATGGTTTCTTTATAACCCCTCGTATGAATGTACGCTATGCGCCATTTGAATGGTGGACACTTCGTGGTTCCATAGGACTGGGCTACCGCACCCCTAACGCTATAGCGGATAACGCAGCTTTCTTGGCAAGTAATCGTATATACGATATTCATGCAGATTTAGCACAAGAACGCTCGATGAATACGGGCGTAAGTACTGTATTCTATATCCCAATGGGCAAGCGTGAATTGCAACTATCGGGTGAGTACTACTATACTAAGTTCCTCGATGGTGTAATCGCTGATATGGATCGTAGTTTGCATGGTATCACCCTATATAATATGCACGATGTGGATGGTGCGCAGTATTTCTCACACAACTGGCAAGTAGAAGCGACCATGGAGATTCTTCGCGGATGGACTATGACGGCAGCCTTTCGTTATACGGATGTCAAACAGACTACCTTCAATACCGAGGCTAACGAGTATGAACTTCGCGATAAACCCTTGCAGAATAAGTTCAAGGGCATTATTACGACCAGTTATCAAACTCCGCTCAAGACATGGCAGTTTGATCTTACGGCCCAATTCAACGGTGCAGGTCGTATGCCGGATGGTTTTATTCTTCCTATTGGGAGCAATCAGTATTTTACCGATGAATTCGGGCAAATTCACCACCAATGGTATCCTCAGCTCTTAGGCCAGGTGACCAAATTCTTCCGAACATGGTCAATTTATTTGGGTGCGGAGAATATGACTAATTTTACACAGGATAATCCTATTGTAGGTTCTACGATTGAGCATAATGGACACCATTTGGTAGATCCATCTTCTCCAACATACGATGCATCAATGATTTGGGCTCCTATCCACGGTTGGAAACTCTACCTCGGTTTCCGTTGGTCCCTCGAACGCGAGGAGTAAAGTTCGTCTATTAGATTAAAATAAATATAAGTTATATGAAAAGACTAGTTATTTTCCTTTTGGCTATTATGCCTATGGCATTTTGTTTGTCAACTGCTGAGGCTAAGCCTAACAAGCAAACCGTTGTATTGTATGTGGACTTGCACTGTCAAGACTGCTGCAACAAGATTTTGAAGAACATTCCTTTTGACAAGGATCTCAAGGGTGGTGTCAAGGATATCGTTTTTGACTTGAAGGCTAAGACTGCAACCGTCACTTATGATGCTAACAAGACCGATGTACCAGCTATCCAAAAGGCTTTTGCTAAGATTGGCAAACCAGCAACCACCGAGGCACCTAAGTGCCATCACCAATGTGATGGTCATCACCATCATGCCGAAGGTGAGCACCATCATCATTAATCGTGCTTTTTAGAGAGTATCTACCATATTATAAGCGCAATCTTAAGGTTGCGCTGCCAGTGATGCTTACCCAGTTGGGTGCGTCGCTGGTTGGTTTATTTGACTCTATTATGGTAGGTCGCTATGCCACGGTGGATTTGGCTGCGGTGAGTTTTTCCAATGCTCTGTTCTTCACCGTTATGGTCTTCGCGATGGGTGCTCTGATGGGTCTTACTCCTCTTGTCGGATTTCAAGTTGGTAGTCTAACAGCGAGCGAAAGTGAGCGGTCTAACAGCGTGAGCGGTCTAACATCTAACAACGAGCGTAGCGAGTGGTCTGATTGCAGAGCAATCATCGCCTCTCTATTCCAGAATGGTATGCTCTTCACTGTTCTGCTGAGCATTTTCACGCTCGTGCTGTTGGGTGGATGTATTCCTTTCTTGCATTGCTTTGGTCAGGATCCCGCAGTTGTGGAGGCAGCTCGTCCGTATTACATATTGATCGTGTTGTCTATTGTACCATTTTTGTTTTTTACATTCTTCAAGCAGTTTTTAGAGGGTTTGGGCAACACATCTGTGGCGATGGTCATCACATTAGTGATGAATGGCTTGAATATCTTCCTCAATTGGCTCTTTATCTATGGCAACTGGGGTTGTCCTGAGCTGGGTGCTACTGGAGCGGGTATCGGTTCATTGATTGCACGTATTGGTATGCCTATCTGTTTCGTAGTAGTGATGTTTCTTCGCCATGAGTGGAAAGATTATCTACTTGCAGTTCGCTTGCGTAATTTTCAGGCCAGTGTGCTCAAACAGTTGAGCACGATAGGATTTCCAATTGGTGTGCAGACGTTGATGGAAACCATTGCTTTCACTGCTGCTTTTGTTTTTATTGGTTGGATTAGCAAGGAGGCGTTGGCGGCCCACCAGATTGCCAATCAGATTTGTGATATGACCTTCATGGTCATTCTTGGAATAGGTTCTGCCACTACTATCCGTGTGTCCCATCAGTTGGGTGCTAATAATCTAGAAGGTGTCCGTATGGCTAGTAATGCGAGTATCCATTTGGTGTTGGTAATAAACGCTGTAGGTGCTACCTTGATGGTTGGTTTGCGTAATTATATCCCGCTGCTTTTTACGCACGACCAAGAGGTGATTGCTATTGCATCTCAGTTGGTGGTGTTGGCGGGTGTGTTGCAGTTGGCAGATGGTCTGCAAGTAGTAGCAGCCTCAATGCTGCGTGGTATCACGGATGTCAAGGTGCCTATGGTTATTGCGCTATTCTCTTATACGATTGTGTGTATTTCGATTGGCCTTTTCTTGGCTTTCCCGATGGGGATGGGTGCTGTCGGTATATGGATCGGTTTTGTGGTGGGTTTATCGGTTGCTGCGGTATGCTTGCATACGAGGTTTAGAATCCAGTATAAAAAACTATCAACAGGGGTTAAATCCTAACAAATCGCCAAAAAAAATAGCAATTTTTAAAGATTTAGCAAATAAATTTGCATAATTGCTATTTTTTTGCTACCTTTGTGCGCTCTTTTGTTTTTTTTTTAAACATGAGGCGTAATTTTAGTTTGGAGTAAGGTAAATATATTATTATGAAAAGATTTTTATCCACATTTTCCTTTTTAGTTGTAGTTAGTTTGTTTCTGCAGCACGCAGTAGCGGAGTCAGTGATATCTGTTCCGTATTCTATGGGTTTTGAGCTAGAAGATTCTGTAGAATTAGCCAATTGGGTACTCAATCCTGGTGTTAATGCGTCTAAGTGTGTTGATCAGTGGTATGTAGGTGAAGCGGTGAAGAGTGAAGGACGTCAATCCTTGTATATTTCTTCTGATGAAGGTGCCTCTGCTATGTTTGGTGTGGCGCAAAATGTGCAGTATGTGTATCGCGATTTTCAGTTGCCTAAAGGTCAGTATGAGGTCTCTTTTGATTGGGCGTGTTTGGGAACAAATGAGGCATTCATGTATGCGGGCGTTGCTCCTGCTTCCAATCTTACTTTGCAGGCGAGTCATCTAAATGCTGTTGTGCCAAGTGGGGTATTGTCTTGGTGTAAGACATTGGATAAGATGTATGGTACTACCCTTTGGAAGAATGCGTCTATGAAGGTGAACTCTAATGGAACATCAACTTATCGTTTGTTCTTTGTGTGGACATCTTCTAACAGAGATACTACAGTAGCTATTCCATTGGGAGCTTGTATTGACAATATTCAAATTTGTTCTGCTAATTGCGCCAAACCATCTAAGATAGAGGTTGAGTCTACTTGTGATAGTTTGTGGGTATCTTGGAAAGGTACTAGCGAGAAGTATAGTTTGGAGTATAGAAGAAGAGGTAAGAAGTGGAGTGTTCCTACTGTTTATTATTCAGAGTCTTGTGTGCTAGCGGGTTTGGAAGAAGGTTTGTATGATTTCCGTGTAAGAGGTATTTGTAATGATGTAGATACTAGTTCTTATGCATATCTTAATTCTGTTCCTCTTTTTTGCCCTGATAACCATTGTCTTAATTATGTAGCTTTGGATGATTCAGTGAATGTGATCTGCTCTTATGGAACTTTTAAGGATCCCGAAAGTAATGTGGGAGTCCAAGATTTTGGTTATGAAAATAAGTATTCTCGCCATACTGTTAACTGGGAACCAGATGTGTATGATCCTAGAACATGTAATCAGTTGCCTACTATTCCTGATGGTGAGTTGGCTTCTGTTCGTTTGGGTAACTGGAATAATGGTGGTGAAGCGGAATCAATTTCGTACACCTATGTAGCTGATATAGAAAATGCAACCATTATGCTTCTTAAATATGCGATCGTTCTAGAGGATCCTGGACATGGTGAAAAGGATAATCCTCAGTTTACACTCGAGGTATATGATGAGGATGGCGATTTGCTCTCTCCTACTTGTGGTACGGCCAACTTTAGTGCCGATGCTAATCGTCAGGGTGATGGTTGGCATACATGTAGTAAATCTCCAGGATCTACAGCGGTTGTTTCGTGGAAAGAGTGGACTACTATTGGTCTTAACCTCGCGGAATTGGGCGTTAAAACGGGTGATGTGTTGACCATCAAGTTGACTACCAAGGATTGTAATTGGAGTGCGCACTATGGTTATGCTTATTTTACCTTAGGTTGTGCAGCGGCTAAGATTTACGGAACTAGTTGTGGTAACGATGCTATGTTGTCCGTTTCTGCACCAGAAGGATTTGCATATGAGTGGTATAACAAATATGATAGTCTAGTAGCAACGACTAAGGAATTGTCAGTAGATCCTTCTGATACTACTACTTATCGTTGTCGTTTGATATTTTTAGGGAATGAAGAGTGTGATTTTAACCTTTATACCTCTATTCGTCCTCGTTTTCCTGTTGCGGAGTTTGACTATTCGTATGAACCATCCGACTGCCAAAACCGTGTTGTGTTTACGAATAGAAGTCACATCATGACTTTCTTTGATGGTGATACCGTTCATAATTATAATGAGTTGTGTGAAGATTATGAGTGGCAATTTGGTACGGGAGAGGAGAGTGCGATAAAAGATCCTTTTTATATTTTCCCAAGCGAAGGTGGTACTTTCCCTGTTACTTTGATATCTTCTATTTCTGAAGGTTCATGTGTGGATGATACCACGATTTATGTAACAGTTCCTGCCATTCGTGATTATGAACAGGTGATAGACTCTACGATCTGTCAGGGTAGTTATGTGGTATTTGGTAAGTACTATGCTGCCGAAGAGCGTTTGTATTATGATTCACTCAAGACTTTTGCTGGTTGTGATAGTGTGATCATTCTTGATTTGAAGGTCAACCCTGTGTCTAAAACCGTATTGCCAGATACTACCATTTGTGCGGAAGTTCCTCTGTGTATTGATGGAGATTGTTATAAGCATAAGACTTCGGGTGATTTCGTTCGTTTCTTTACCAATCAATATGGTTGTGACTCTACCGTATGGATGTATGTGAATGTGCTGGATTCTATTCTCCCTGTTGTGGAACTCCAGTCTCCAACAGATGATGGCGAATTAGGCTCTGTGACGGTGTCTGGTACGGGATATGACTATTACTACTTCAATGGAGTTAAGTATGATGCTTCTAGTACATACCATGGTGATCTAGAAGGTGGTATAATGGCATTCGAGTTCTTCAACGATTTCGGTTGATTAAAACTGAAAAAGGTTTACACTATTCCTGGAAAGGTTTCTTAAGAATCGTCACTTTTTGATAGGTTTCCTAAAAAGGTTGCTAGGTATCCTAAAAGAGTTGATAAATTTCCTTAATAGGTTGTTGTTTGGCGATT
>JAZSFR010000016.1:0-4626 GCA_045532335.1 Paludibacteraceae bacterium | reverse complement strand
CCCAGTAGGATGGAAGGGTACTGTTTACGCTCTCTGGCGTGAGGCTAAGGTAACTTGGGAACTCAACGGTGGTAAGGTATATGAGATGAAGACTAGCGGCGGTACTGTGACTGTACCTACCAACGACTCTCTCTGGACTGCATTCAAGGCTTACTACAAGACCTTCTACAACGAGAATCGTGCTGATCAACCTATCACCGCTGTTGCTACCTTCATGACCAAGGGTTATAAGATTATGACTGACGCTACTTCTGAGTACAAGTGGTTGGGCGATTATATCCTCTCTGTAGCTACCGCTCAAAGTGTCACCCTCGGTGAGGATGAGGCTATGTGGCGTTGGCACGTAGATGCATTCTTCCAAGCTAACAAACATGAGTCATGGCCTATTACTGCAGACTTCTCTGCCGCAGGTCTTCCTTCTGCATGGGGTCCTGCTTACCAAAAAGCTCACGGTGGTGACGCAACTGGTGGTACAACTACTAAGGTTGAGGTAACTCTTCCAACCAAGATTACTTCTACCTACACTATCCCAACTCCAGAGAAAGAGGGTAACACTTTCGTAGGTTGGTATAACAACAATGAGGGTACTGGCACAGCACTCAAGACTTTGCCTGCTTACTACGATGGCACCGTTTACGCTATCTGGAAGACCAACGAGCCTACCGATGTAACATGGGTATTGAACGGTGGTACAGTATCTGCAACCCTCCCAACCAAGATCGAGGGTAGCGCATACACCTTGCCAACTCCTGTAAAAGAGGGTTATGTATTCCTCGGTTGGTATGACAATGCAGAGGGTACAGGTACCGCATTGACCTCTCTCCCAGTAGGTTACAAGGGTACTGTTTACGCTCTCTGGCGTGAGGCTAAGGTAGTATGGGTACTCAATGGCGGTAAAGTTTACGAGGAGAAGACCACAACTTCAGGTGGTACAACTACCGCAGTAGAGGTTCCAACTAATGATTCACTTTGGGCAGCATTCAAGCCATACTACAACACATTCTACAACTTGAACCGTGCAGATCAAACCATCGAGAACGTAGCATCATTTGCTGCAGCATACATGTACAAGATTATGACCGATGCAAGCTCTGAGTACAAGTGGCTCGGTGACTATATCAACTCTGTAGCAACTGCACAAGGTTACACCCTCGGCGAGGATGAGGCAAACTGGCGTTGGCACGCTTGGGCATTCTTCAATGCTAGCAAGCACGAGTCATGGCCTCAAACAGCTGACTTTAGCGAGGCTGGTAAACCAGAGAAGTGGGGTCCTGCTTATCAAGCAGCTCATGGTGGCACTACCACAGGTGGTACAACAACTACTACCAAGGTAGAGGTGACATTGCCAAGCAAGATCACCGGTGCTCCTTACACTATCCCAACTCCTGAGAAGGATGGTGCAGAGTTCCTTGGCTGGTACGACACCAACGATACATCTGGTAATAAGCTTACCGTTCTTCCTGTAGGTTATGATGGTACCGTATATGCTATCTGGAAAGAGAATGGTCCTACAACCGATGTAGAGAACATTCGTCCAGCATTGGATATGGATGCTCCTATGTACGATGTATTGGGTCGTCAAGTAGATGCTACCTACCGTGGTATCATTATCCAAAATGGTAATAAGTACTTGCTCCGATAAGTTTAGTGGACGCTAACGCTAAAGTTTAGTGTTTAGAGACTATTAGGCAATAAAAAGTCCTTGAGGGCTTTAACGACCTTAAGGTCCTTAAGGACTTACAATGATATTTAACTCTAAAACTATTTAATAATGAAAAAAACAATTCTTTCAATTGCTGCTTGTGTAATGGCAATGGCAGCAAGTGCGCAGATCTTCCAAATCGAATCTACGCAAAAACTCCCTACTCCTCAGGGAACAGAATGGAGAGTAGCAGGATTTAGCCCAGTAGGTGACTACATCCTTATCACAGATGACACCAACAGCGGATTGGTTCGTATGGACTTGGCAAACTATGCTACCAACGTCATTACAACTGCTTCAGGTGCTGGTTGGGCAGTACAAATCAGCAAGGATGGTAAAGACATCGTTTACCGCGAGATGACTATCGGCGAAGACAAACTGGTACGTCATGACATTATCAAACATAATTTTGTAGCTAATACACGTTCCGTGGAGGCTAAAGCGCAACGCGACATGACTAACCTCGTGGACAAAGCAGCTAAGCAAACCGTTGCTATCAACGAGGACTTGCATATGGTTATCACACGCAATGGCAAGACTATCGTAGTTACCCCTAACGGTGCAGAGGAAGCTTACAACTGGGCAAGCATCTCACCTGATGGCAAGAAAATCTTGTACTACGTATCTGCTAAAGGTTGCTATGTATGCGATATGTACGGACAAAACGTACAATTCGTAGCACGCCACTGCCGTGCACCACAATGGTACGACAACAACACCATCATCGGTATGGCAGATGAGGATGACGGCACATTCATGACCGCATCTGCTATCGTAGCTTATACCTTGGACGGTAAGAACCAAATCTTGGTCAACAAGGAGAATATGGCTATCTATCCTTACGCAGTAGAAGGTAAGATCGTATTCTCTAACGCTGGCGGCGAGATCTATATGATGAATGTCAAATAGTTGAAAGTTTATGGTTTAAAGTTTAAAGACAAGGAATATTATGAAAAGAATAATTCTATCTATCTTTGCATTGTGCTGCATCCTCATGTCAGCTAGCGCAATCAAGGTGTATATCAACCCTGGTCACGGTAGTTGGGGATCTGGTGACCGTCCATGTGCTACCATCAATTATGCGGCTTATGATACCCTAGGTTTCTTTGAGTCAAATACTAACCTCTGGAAATGTCTTTACATGCGCACTAAATTGCAAAATGCAGGTGCTAGTGTAAAAATGTCACGTACTGTAAGCAACGATACAGGTGCTAACAAGTCTCTCTCTACTATCTGCTCTGAGACCAATAACTATGCACCTGACCACTTTATCTCTGTGCACTCTAATGCTGCTACCGAAGGAACAAACACCAACTATCCGTTGATTCTCTTCCGCGGACAAACATCCAATGAAAAAATCTCAGGTAGTAAGGCACGTTCGCAAACTACATGGGATGCCCTTGTGGAGATCAACAAAAAGGGATTTGAGTACTATACTCACTATACCACTAGCCGCAACTGCGTAGGTGATAACTCGTTCTACGGTACCTCTGGTAACAACGGTTACTTAGGAGCGTTGAAGCACAGTTATCCTGGTTATTTGTCAGAGGGTTACTTCCACACCTATCAACCATCTCGTCACCGTGCTTTGAACCCTGACTGGTGCTGCCAAGAGGGTTTGCGTTATGCACGTGGTATTATCAACTATCATGGTTTGACCAAGGATACCAAAGGTTATATCATGGGTGAGATCAAGGATAAGAGCAAATCTGTGAACCACAGCTTGTACAACTACAACAGCAATACCACTGATAAGTATCTTCCTATCCATGGCGCTAAGATTATCTTGAAGAACTCTAAGAATGAAGTGATTAAGACCAACTGCTATCCTTATGTGAAGAAGATGCTCAAAAACCAAAACTACTATACCACTGATAATAACTACAATGGTATCTTTGTGTTTGAGAATCTTGCTCCTGGTACTTACACCTATAGTGTGCACAAGAGTGGTTACAAGGATGCTAAGGGTACATTGACTGTATCCGCTAATGCTACCACATATACAACCATCTATATGACTGCTGGTACAGGTACTAACGCAGACGACAATCTGGTTACTGATCCAGACGTTGAGTGGGAACTTAATGGCGGTGTGGTAATCGGTGGTACAGTGCCAACTAATGAAGAGTTGATGGAGACCTTCAAGACTGATTACAACAAGTACTTCGGTCAATCTATTGCTACAACTCGTGAGTTCAGCAACTTCCTCTACTACGGTAACTCTATTGGTTGCGATGTAAGTAAGATGATGACTGATAGCAAGTCTGGTTGGAAATGGCTCGGTGAGTATATCACTACCGTATCTAATGGTGCTGGTATTGCCATGAGTGCTGAGGTTAACTGGCGTTATAGTTTGACGGCATTCTTCACTTGTGGTGCTGCAGGACAATACAATGCTGACTTTACTACAGCTGGTAAATCTGCTAAATGGGGCGAAGCTTACCAAATAGCTACAGGCACAAGTGCAAAATTGCCTCAGTTTATCACTTCTACTTATACCATTCCTACTCCTAAGAAAGAAGGTTATAAGTTCCTCGGTTGGTACAACACCAACAATACTTCTGGTACCAAATATACCACCCTCTCTGCAGGTTTCAAAGGCAAACTCTATGCTATTTGGGAACTTGAGAACGTAGATGTAAAATGGGAACTCAACGGCGGTAGCGTATCTGTTACTCTTCCAACTAAGATTGAGGGTAGCGCATACACCTTACCAACTCCAACGAAGGCTGGATATGTCTTCCTTGGCTGGTATGACAGCAATAGCACATCAGGCAACAAACTGACCTCTCTCCCAGTAGGATGGAAGGGTACTGTTTACGCTCTCTGGCGTGAGGCTAAGGTAACTTGGGAACTCAACGGTGGTAAGGTATATGAGATGAAGACTAGCGGCGGTACTGTGACTGTACCTACCAACGACTCTC